>NZ_CP020469.1:1200921-1801382 GCF_003031405.1 Halomonas sp. 'Soap Lake #6' | reverse complement strand
TAAGCACCCCTGGCCAGAGGACCCGCTAACGGCAAATGCGACAGCCAAAACTAAGCGTAGAGACCGCGGGTACGACTAGCGTGCGTGGCGCCATACGGCTTTTTCTACTTCAACCAGGCCATAAATAGTGATACTGGCCAGTAAAATTGCTAGCCAATGGTGCAGTTGCAACCCTTCGCTGGCAAAAATAGTCTGCATAAATGGCACGTAGGTGAAAGCTAGTTGCAAAAGCATGATGGCGGCAATAGCTAGCCATACCATCCGGCTACTGAAGATGCCTTGGAAAGACAGCGTGCTGTTAATCAGGAAGCGGCTATTGATTAAGTAGGCCGCGCTTCCCATGACCAGCATGTTAACTGCAGCTGTGCGCGCCAATTCTATGCTTTCACCTTGGGCCAGAAGCCAGCTGAATATGCTGAAAACACCGATTAATAGCAGTAACGATACAAATAGCACGCGCCATAGTAGAAACATATCGAGCAATGCGGCTTTGGGGTCCCGGGGCTGGCGCCTCATTAAGTCGTGCTCACTCTCTTCAAAGGCGAGTGCTAAGCCTAATGTGGTGGCCACCACCATGTTTACCCAAAGTGCTTGAAGCGGCGTGATCGGCAGGTTAGTGCCCGCAAGCACTGCCAACATGATTGCCAAGCCTTGGGCACCATTTGTGGGCAGTATAAAAGTGATCGTTTTACGGATGTTGTCGTAGACTTTTCTGCCTTCCGCGATGGCATTAACGATAGTGGCAAAGTTGTCGTCTGCGAGGACCATTTCCGATGCATCTTTAGCGGCTTCGGTGCCTTGGATACCCATCGCAACGCCCACGTCAGCACGCTTTAGTGCGGGGCCATCGTTTACACCATCGCCGGTCATTGCGCATACGCCACCTCGGGCTTGCATGGCTTTGACTAGCCTAAGTTTGTGTTCCGGCGATGCACGAGCAAATACATCAACCTCAGGGATAATTTCTTCAAGCTGTGCATCGGTCATTGTTTCGATCTCTCGACCAGTGACAACACGCTTTGTTTGAGAAAAGCCCAGTTGCTTGGCGATGGAAAGGGCAGTTGATGCATGGTCACCAGTAATCATCACGGGGCGAATACCAGCACAAAGGCACTCTTGAACGGCTTTAATCACCTCTTCGCGAGGGGGGTCGAGTAGGCCAATAATGCCTAAAAAGGTTAGTTCCTGCTGAAGATGCTCATGGTCAAGCGGCTGTGAGTCAGGTGCAGATATTTCTGCTACGGCTAAGACTCTGAGTCCTTGCGAAGAGAGTTCTTCAATGCGAGCTTCCCAAAGGCGGCGGTCGATAGGTGCTAGCCCTTCTTGGCTTAGCGTGTAACTTGACATCTCGAGTAGCCTATCCGGGGCACCTTTTACTAAGATTTTATGCTCACCAACAATCTCGTTAACCGTCGCCATGTATTTATGCTCAGACTCGAAGGGGATAGCATCGAGGCGAGGGTGGCTCTGGCGAAGAGTTTGGATATCAAGGCCTGCTTTGGCGGCCGCAGTGATCAAAGCGCCTTCTGTTGGGTCACCGACGATATGGTGTGATTCCCCATTGTGGGCTAGCTCGGCATCGTTACAAAGTGCAGCTGCTTTGAGAAAATGGTTTAGTGCAGGATGGTCGTCGGTGGTAATTGGGGGAGTCTGTGATTTTAGGTTAGAGTCGATTTGACGAATACTACCTACGGGATTAAAGCCAATGCCATCGACAGCGTAGCGAGCGTCACTTAGCCAAATAGCCGTGGCGGTCATTTCATTGCGTGTCAGCGTGCCAGTTTTATCGGAAAAAATAGTTGAAATTGAGCCAAGCGTTTCCACCGCTGGAAGGCGTCTAATAATTGCTTTGCGTTTTGCCATACGCTGTACGCCAAGGGCAAGGCTAATTGTCACTATGGCCGGTAAACCTTCAGGGATGGCTGCCACCGCTAAGCCTACGGCAGCCATGAACATCTCATCGATTGGCTGGTTATGGAATATGCTGCCTACCGCCGCAGTGAGTACAGCAGCCCCTAAGATAAACAATGCTAGCATGCTTCCGGCGCGGTCAAGCTGGCGTAACAAAGGGGTTTTAAGCTGTTCGACACCGCGTACCAGTTCAGAAATTTTGCCAATCTCTGTTTGCGTGCCCGTTGCCACCACTAATCCTTTGGCGGTGCCTTGGACAACAATAGTGCTGGCGTAAGCAATAGAGCTGCGTTCGGCTAAATCAGCATTAGCCGATACAGTGTCAGTTTTTTTATCCACCGGAATGGACTCACCGGTAAGCGCCGCCTCATCGGTGCAAAAACGCTTTACTTCAATTAAGCGTAAGTCGGCAGGAACGCGGTCACCACTTTCAACAAGCACAATATCGCCAGGAACAATGGTCTCAGCATCAACGACAGTGCGCTGGCCGTTGCGTAGCACTGTCGCCTGAGGGGAAAGCATGTTGCGTATGCTTTGAATAGCTTGCTCTGCTTTTCCTTCTTGAATAAACCCAATTAATGCAATGATCACCACGACACCAAGAATGGCCGCTGCATCCAGGTGGTGGCCTAGCATAGCGCTTGCAACTGCTGCGATGATTAGAATAAAAATCAGTATGTTATTGAATTGATCAAAGAAGCGTCGGTACCAGGATCTAGCCTGCTCCTGTTGCAGTTGGTTTGGTCCATATACTTTTAGCCTAGATTCAGCCTCTTGGCTGGATAAACCCGTTGAACTCGATGTAAGCGTCGATAACGCAGCCTCTGCATCTGTACTATGCCATGCAGTGGCTGGGTCGCTAGCTAGTAGTGTTCTGGCCATTCCATGCCCCCTTAGATTAATCAACGCAAGCAGTATAAGAGTATTTATGCTGCATAGCAGTGATTGGGAGCAAGGTGAGAGCTAATTGATAGAGATATGAAAAACTTATTAGGTTTAGTGTGTCTCAGGAATATCATCAGGTAAGCGATAGCGAACTCCTTGAGCTTGCCGCTCCTCATAGCGTTGATTGTCATCTTCAGGAACAACGCCGAGCACTGTTTCCTGAGAGCCGTCTGGCCATGTGTACGTGGTACAAGCGGATAAAGACAGCAGTAATCCAAGAGCTACAGAAAGGGGGAGTAAACGTGATTTAAAACAATTGTACATATCTGGCTCCATAACCAAGCATTGCTGCTTCTTTTTGAAGCAAACGGTGGGCGGCACTATAGAGCGCAAGACGCTTGCTTGTAAATTGTTAGATTTCCTCCCAAAGGCAACGCCGAAACTCGTGAGAAAGCTGAGAAACCTTCGCGAGGCGTTCTATGTTGGCATCGGTAAGTGTCTTGACCATTTCTTGGTAGTGCTCTGTCAGCTCGGCCGCGTTACAGGAATAGGCGCTTTCAGTCAGGCATAAGGTCAACTTTTCACTGCTTTTTGCAATGGCTTGAAAAAGCTGTACTTCCATCTGGATGGCTTGGGTGATGTTTTCCAGCCAAGTGACTTGAAGGCGAACCAACGGCATTGTGCTTATGAGACAGTATTGTTGCCACCAAGCCTGCATAGGCTGGCTTGCATCAGCCCATGATAGAGATGGTGTTTTATCTGGGATAACCATTATCGGACTCCTGTTAGAGGGTCAAAGCTGAGCAGCATGATTGATAAGACAGCCTATTAAAACTATAGCTTAGTACTGTGTGTAGCTTGTAGCTTAGTACTATGTATAGCCTAGTGCTATGTATATGGATCATGTACATGTCAGGGTGATCGATTTTGTGATGAAACCTTTTATCTCTAGGGAGTAAAGCCTATGTGGTCGATCATTCAATCTGTGCTCGCAGCGCTCATCGGTGTTCAAAAGGACCGCAAACGGCAGCAAGATTTCTCTAGCGAAAAACCTATGGGGTTCATTGTAGCCGCTATTCTTGTGACGCTTATTTTTGTGCTAATACTCGTTTTGGTGGCAAACATTGCAGCAGGCTGAAAGCGTTGACAGTTTTAGTAAGGTTATTCGTGACGTACGGCACATGTTTTCTATACTGATGCCTATGATCTGATCTCACCCTAGTAAACAGGTGTGTGATAACAACAATAATAGAGGAGACCTCTATGCGATCACTGTGGCAATGGCTGCTGCCCGCTTGTGTTATTGCCGGTGCTAATCAAGCGCAGGCTAATGGTTGGAATATGCCCGTCGGTGTGACTGATATCAGTCGCGATATATACGGGCTGCACATGACTATTTTTTGGGTGTGCGTTGTCATTGGCTTGTTAGTCTTTGGTGTGATGTTCTATTCGCTGTTTCGCTACAGGCACTCAAAAGGAGCTAAAGCAGCGGAGTTCCATGAGCATACCTCTGTAGAGGTACTTTGGACGGTTATTCCCGTGTTGATTTTAGTCGGCATGGCGGTACCGGCGACAGCTACTCTAAAAAACATGTACGACACATCAGAGGCTGACTTAGATGTCATGATCATTGGCCAACAGTGGCGCTGGCGTTATGAATATCTTGGTGAAGATGTTGCTTTCAACTCAAATATGAGCACTCCCTGGGAGCAGATTCGGGGAGAAGCTGATCGTGGCGAACACTACCTGTTAGAGGTGGATGAGCCCTTAGTGTTGCCCATTAATCGCAAAATACGGTTCCTGATGACCTCTGATGACGTTATCCATTCTTGGTGGGTGCCTGATTTCGCGGTTAAGCAGGACACGATTCCTGGATTTATTAACGAAAACTGGGTGCAAATTAATGAACCCGGTATTTACCGTGGTCAGTGTGCAGAGCTGTGTGGTGTCAATCATGGATTTATGCCCATCGTTGTGCACGCTGTGGAAGAAGAGGAATTTGAAATATGGCTCGCTGAACGCAAAGAGGCAGCGGAACAGGAAGCGATGGGAGTAGATAGGGAGTGGGAGCTTGATGAACTGATGGCTCGGGGAGAGTCGGTGTACCGTGCAATTTGTTCTTCTTGCCATCAGGCTGAGGGCCAAGGGGCACCGCCTGCTTTCCCAGCATTAGCCAATAATGCTCAGCTAATTGATGATTTGGACTGGCATATAGATCGAATTGTTAACGGTGTGTCCGGTACTGCTATGCCAGCGTTTCGCAGTACGTTAAACCCTGTTGAGATCGCTGCTGTTGTGACCTATACGCGTAACGCTTGGGGGGGCGACACTGGAGATGCCGTTCAGCCCGCAAGTATCGCAGAAAAAATTGTCCAGTAGTTTCGTAGGCGTGTTAGCCGATTACCACAATAAATAAGTCAGGCGGAGAGATTTATGGCGCCCAAACTACCCCCTCAACACCCACTACAGCACAGCACCACGGCAGCAGCTGATGGTCAAGCAGATCATGCTCACCATGCAAGTCCTAAGGGGCTAATGCGCTGGCTACTCACCACTAACCACAAAGAAATTGGATCTTTATACCTGATCTTTTCCCTGATCATGTTCTTTATCGGCGGCATTTTCGCGCTAGTGGTAAGAGCTGAGCTGTTTCAACCGGGGTTACAGCTGATCGAGCCTGAGTTTTTTAACCAAATGACCACCATGCATGGCTTAATCATGGTGTTTGCAGCGGTTATGCCTGCTTTTACCGGCTTGGCCAACTGGATGATACCGCTTCAGATTGGCGCGCCAGATATGGCTTTACCAAGGCTCAATAATTTTAGTTTTTGGTTGCTGCCGGTTGCCTTTACATTGCTGCTTTCAACGCTATTTATGCCGGGAGGCGGGCCTAATTTTGGATGGACATTTTATGCGCCGCTCTCTACTACTTATGCGCCACCCTCAACAACGTTTTTTATTCTTGCCCTTCACATTGCTGGTGTGAGCTCAATATTGGGTGCCATCAACATTGTTGCGACGATTCTTAATATGCGAGCACCTGGCATGCGGATGATGGACATGCCGCTATTTGTTTGGACCTGGCTTATTACTGCTTTCTTGCTAATTGCAGTAATGCCTGTGCTAGCAGGCGTCATCACTATGATGCTGATGGATATAAACTTTGGCACTAGCTTCTTTGATGCGGCGGGTGGTGGTGATCCGGTGCTGTTCCAGCATTTGTTCTGGTTTTTTGGTCATCCAGAAGTTTACATCATGATTTTACCGGCGTTTGGTATCGTTTCAGCTATTATCCCTACTTTTGCCCGTAAGCGTTTATTTGGCTATGCCTCCATGGTTTATGCCACCGCAGCCATCGCGCTACTGTCTTTTTTAGTCTGGGCGCACCATATGTTTGTTGTTGGCTTGCCACTGGCTGCAGAACTGTTTTTCATGTATTCCACTATGCTTATTGCAGTGCCGACCGGGGTCAAAGTCTTTAACTGGGTTACCACACTGTTTCGCGGCTCAATAAGTTTTGAACCGCCTATGCTGTTCGCACTTGCTTTTGTAGTTTTATTCACGATTGGTGGCTTTTCCGGCCTAATGTTGGCAATAGCACCTGCTGATTTTCAATATCACGATACATATTTTGTGGTTGCTCATTTCCACTATGTATTAGTACCAGGGGCGATTTTTGCGATCATGGCTGGGGTTTATTATTGGCTACCTAAGTGGACAGGCCATTATCCGAATGAGCGCCTTGCACAATGCCATTTCTGGTGCTCGATTGTCGGTGTGAACTTAACATTTTTCCCAATGCATTTTGCGGGCTTGGCGGGTATGCCTCGCCGTATTCCTGATTATGCGCTCCAGTTTGCAGACTTTAATCTGGTTTCAAGTATTGGTGCCTTCTTCTTCGGAATATCGCAGCTGATTTTCGTACTAGTGATAGTGCTTTGTGTAAGAGGAGGCAAAAAAGCACCAGCACAGGCTTGGGAGGGCGCGGAAGATCTCGAGTGGAGCGTGCCTAGCCCCGCGCCATTGCATACTTTTGAAACACCACCTGTCTTTCATCGTAGCCATCACGGTGATTAAGGCATTCCTAGTCGCAACGGCAAGGAGGCGTTATGTCTGAGTATGAAGCTGTCAGAGCTGCTGGCGTAAGGCGAACGGTGATCCGTTCTACAGCGGCACTAATTGGTATGTTTGCGTTTGCGTTTGCGCTGGTACCCCTTTACGACGTCTTCTGCCGCATTACAGGTCTTAACGGCAAGGTGGACACAACTGCGCAGGCGATTATCCATGAGGAAGTGGATCAATCTCGTTATATTACGGTGCAATTTATAACGCGGGGTAGCGCTGGCCTGCCATGGCAAATGAGTGTCGCTACGCGCCAAATGCGGGTGCATCCAGGGCAAACTGCAGAGGTTGACTTTACGTTTACCAACAACAGTCAGCAGAAGAGCTGGGGCAGGGCTATTCCTAGCGTTTCACCCTCAAGCGCAACAAGTCATTTGCGCAAAGTGAGTTGCTTCTGTTTTCAAGAACAGTTATTGCAAGGTGATGAGCGTTTAACTATCCCGCTGGTTTTCCAGCTGGCGCGAGATCTGCCGGAGGAGATCACTACAATCACCTTGGTTTATACCCTATACCCAGTGCATAACATGGTGCTGGATGCCTCATTGAATAACAACAATATAGCGGGGGATAAAATATGAGCGGCGGTAGCTACTATGTTCCTACGACTAGTTGGTGGCCTATTTTAGGCTCGTTGGCTTTGGGTGTCATGATGGTCGGGGCAGGAGCCAAGCTGGTTTACGATACGGGGGCGCTCCTAATGCTGCTAGGGGTTGTCAGCATTATTGGGGTAATGGGCCTTTGGTTTAGAGATGTTGTCAGGGAATCTATGGGGGGATTGTATGATAGCCAGATGGACCGCTCATTCCGTTGGGGGATGGGGTGGTTTATCTTCTCTGAGCTAATGTTTTTTGCCGCCTTCTTTGGCGCTCTATTTTACGTTCGAACGTTTGCGATTCCGTGGCTTGGTGGTGAGGGAGAAAAAGGTGTCTCTGCGTTGCTGTGGCCAGACTTCGTAGCCCATTGGCCACTACTTAGCCCGCCCGATGCGTCTGTGCTAGGGCCCGACCAAGTGTTTAGTCCATGGCAGCTGCCGTTAGTCAATACGTTGATACTTGTCACTTCTAGTATCACGCTGACGGTTGCTCACGAAGCGTTAAAACTGGGCGAGCGCATTACATGCCGCAATTGGCTAGCAGGTACAGTATTGCTAGGGTGCTGTTTTATCATTATCCAGGGCGTAGAGTATTACGAAGCCTATAACCATTATGGTATTACGCTGGAAGCAGGTATTTTCGGGGCAACGTTTTTCATCTTAACCGGTTTTCACGGCGTCCACGTCATTATCGGCACCATTATATTAGCTTGTATTCTGGTGCGTATTTGTAAAGGACACTTTTCCACTGACCATCATTTTGGCTTTGAGGCATCTTGCTGGTACTGGCACTTTGTAGATGTGGTGTGGGTGGGGCTGTTTATCTTTGTTTATGTTCTATAGCGGCTAGCCGAGCTCTCCAGACCAAAACCCAAACACCAGCAGTGCCATAAGAAGGCATGTCAGCCCAATACGCCACTTAAGAGAGACAAGTAGCCGCTTTGACTTGGAGCTGTCGCGTAATAAAAAACCAGCGCCTATGGCAAGGCTCGTTAAGATTCCGATAAACACTAAGATAATAAGAAGTTGTAACCACATGACGCGATCATCTCCTGGACTAAAACGTTGTTATATTTGGTATGCATTTTGGGGGCTATTGATCATTCTGGGCATCTTCTTAGGACTATGGCAGTGGGAGCGGGCTGCTGGCAAGCGTGTTTTATTGGCGACACTTAATGCAGCCCCCGCAGTAAATGCGCCAACCGAAATGCCATCGGATGGTGCAAAGGTTCAGCTAAGGGGGGAGTACTTGCCTGATTATACGCTGTACCTGGACAATCGTGTGGTAGAAGGGCGAGTGGGGGTTGCTGTACTTACCCCGCTGCGCGATGAGCTGGGACAGCTTTGGTTAATTCAGAGAGGCTTCATTGAAACAGGACCGGTTCGTAGCCCCCCCCAAGCGCAAACGCCTGCTGGAAAAGTTGATGTATTCGGCGAGTGGCAAACAGCTCGTCGAGGTGGGCCGCTGTATGGAGATAATCAAGAAGGAGTTCGCTTGCAGCAAATGAGTCTAGAGCCTTGGGAGGATGAGCTAATGCCGTTTAGCTATCAGGGCTGGCTGCATGCTGTGGAAGGAGAGGGGGTGTTCACTCCGTGGTGGCAAGCAAATGTAATGCCGCCAAGTCGACATATTGGTTATGCCGTTCAATGGTGGGGGTTGGCACTTGCTGCTTTTGTAGTGATGCTGCTAGGTGGCTATCGATTGCGCAAAGACGGCTTTCAAAATAAGGGAGTATGAAATGCAGCATGCTCAAGTAGCGCGTTATCAGAGACTCAAATTACTACTGATTTTTATAGTATTTGCAGCACCCATGGCCGCTGCCTGGGGAATGGTGAAATGGGGAGTTGGTATTCCCGTTGGGCACAAAGCTCATGGGGAGGTAAATGTAGCTGTTCCAAATTTAACTGAGTGGCCATTAGTCAACGAGCCTGAGAGCTTGGGGGAAGCATGGACATTAGCGTTTGATTGTTTGTCTGATTGCGAACAACGCAAGGATGAGCTTTGGAGGCTTCATCGCGCTCTAGGGCGTGAGGCTCCCCGCTTACAGCGGCTACGAATCGGAGGGGCGGAGCACACTTTACCTGGTGAGTTGGTTACGCGTTGGCAGGAGGCTCCCTCTTGGTACAGTCAAGGTGCTATCTGGCTGATGGATCCAATGGGGAATCCAGCGTTAGTATTCAAAGAGCAAACAGAAACAACTGATATCCTTGGCGATATTAGACATTTATTCAAAGTTAATCATCATTAATGCTTATCGGCGACCCCGGCCGTAAGGAAATCGAATGCATGACGAAGTGGAGCGCCGCTTACGCTGGTTGACGCGCATTACCCTTATGGGAACTCTACTAACCGCATTAGTTATTTTGGTTGGTGCATGGACGCGGCTGGTTGATGCCGGGTTGGGGTGTCCTGACTGGCCGGGGTGTTATGGCCGCTTGCTGGTTCCAGATAGTGAGCATGCTGCTTTGCGGCATCCAGATGTGCCTCTTGATCCTTTTAAAGCATGGGTAGAGATGGCACACCGTTACGTTGCTAGCTTTTTAGGGCTTGTCGTGATTAGTGCGGTTGTACTTGGGTGGCAACTACGTCGTCGTCAAGGTTATCCGTGGCGAATTAGTTTGGCTTTGCTGGTCGTTATTCTTATTCAAGGGGCTTTTGGGGCATTTACCGTGACCCTCAAGCTCTGGCCTCAGGTAGTCACACTGCATCTGCTAGGGGGCTTGAGTGTACTGATGCTGTTCTTCTGGCTGTATTTGCGTATTAGACACTCCTGGAAAGACCGAGTGGCGGGGTGTCGGTCTATTAATGCGCTATGGATAATAGGGCTGAGTCTATTGGTGCTTCAGTTAGCGCTTGGTGGCTGGGTAACCAGCAACTATGCGGGCATCGCTTGTCTGGGGTTCCCTACTTGCAATGGTCAATGGTGGCCAGCAATGGACTTAAGCGAAGGCTTCCATTTAACACAAACTGTGGGGCCTAATTATTTACACGGGCAGCTACACGCAGATGCCCGCACTGCCATACAAGTTGTTCACCGTCTTGGGGCACTGCTGCTGGGAGCTGCGCTCTTAGTGCTGTGGTGGCGGTACCGCCGGTTAAGAACCGTAGGTCGTGCATTGGCTGCAGCTGCCTGCGTGTATGCATTACAGGTGGCGCTTGGGATTGCCAATGTTCTGCTTTGGTTGCCACTTTGGCTCGCGCTCTTACACACCGCTGGTGCCGTGGCGCTGACGTTAAGCGTTGGTTGGGCTTGGTGGTGCTGGAGGCAGGGGTATGACTGCGTACCTGCTGAGCGCCAATTCTTGCCTTCCACTGCCACATAGTAGGTTAAAAAGAGGGTGCCATTGGTGTAACGGTCGCTTTAGGGTGTACAATTCTCGTTAAGTTATTTGTATGGTTAGTTGAAGGGGTGCCATGAATTCCACCACGGCTTTAGTTTTGCTCGTAATAGGGGTTGTGATCATCGTAGGTTTGTGTGCTTATGCATTGAATTTACGCAAAGAGGTAAGGCGTCGTGAGGCGTTTCGTGTAGACGAAGATCGTCGTGCCCATCAAAATAGCCTAGAAAATCTTGACTACGTTGCCAGTGCCTTGGTTCAAGAACAAGTAGATATAACGGAAGGGTCTTGGCGATGTAAAGTTTTGCTGGAAATTATTGATCCGAGCTTGACTGAGCGACCGGAATTTCAAGCGTTTGCTGAGGTTCATCAACGTACCAAGCATTTGAAAACTCATTCTGCTCGTCAACAGCTTACTCCCCGTGAGCGAATACAGGAAGATAAAGAGCGTTTGGTCGTTGAAGATGAAATGCGCTCTGCTGTATTGGCAGCGGCAGCAGAGGTCATTAAGTGGCGGGAAAAAGGCCCCTCGTCATTGCACTAACACCATTGCACTAAAAACAAGAAGCCGCGTGCAAGCGTGATGAGCACAACTTTAGAAGAGTAAGAACTATTTTTTTAGCGCCTGTAGTGTCAGCTTTGCTATGCTGGAATAGAAGGTATCGACAACGACTTGATATCTCAACATTGTTGCCTTCCAGCGCTCAAACGTTAATCATAGGCACACCACCCAGCCTTAGTGCGTGTACTACATTTGCTACGATGTTGGGTAGGCGGAAAATGGATGCTCTCGCAATAAGAAGCATTGGATAGATTTGGTCGTATGACCATTTCAGCATTGGATCAAGAAGGAGTCTTACATGAAAAAGTCAACATCTGGCTTGTTAATCGGTTCTGCCCTGGTAGTGGGTCTATCAGGCTGCGCCAGCTCGGCTACCCAAACTTCTGGGCAAGCAAGTGCCAGCAGCGACCGTAGCTGGTATCAGCATCCGGCTGTATGTGGCCTCGCGGGCAGTGTTATTGGTGGAAGCATCGCCTATGCCACCAGCGGTAGCTCTGACGAAGATGAAAACACAGCTATCGGTGCTGTAACTGGTGCTGCGATTGGCGGTTTGCTGTGCGCAGATCGTACTCCCCAGCCCGTAGCACCGCAGTGCCCAAGCTATGGTGAAGTGCCGGCTGGTGTTGCTGTTGATGCGCAAGGCTGTCCGCTGGACTCCGATGGTGATGGTGTGCCAGATTACCGCGATCAATGCCCAGGCACCCCGGCTGGCGTTGCGGTAGATGCGCGTGGCTGCCCGCTGGATTCCGATGGTGATGGTGTGCCAGATTACCGTGACCAGTGCCCGGATACCCCGGCTGGCGTTGCTGTTAATGCCTTGGGCTGCCCTGAAAGTTTAGTGCTGCGCGACGTTAACTTTGAGTTTGACTCTGCTCAGCTGACGTCCAACGCCCAGCAGGTGCTTAACGGTATTGCTGAGCGCCTGGTTAATAACCCTGATGTTCGTGTAAGCATCGAAGGTCATACTGATTCTCGCGGCTCCGCACAGTACAACCAGAACCTGTCACAGCGTCGTGCAGAATCTGTTGCTGCCTACTTGTCGCAACGCGGTGTAGCAACTAACCGCATGCGTGCAATTGGTTACGGTGAAGCGCGTCCTGTGGCGAGCAACGACACTGATGCAGGTCGGGCTCAAAACCGTCGCGTTGAGCTGGATGAGTGGAAGTAGTCCACTGACCGAGTAAACTTGAGAAACCGCCTTAAGCGGTGATAGTCAATTTTTCTCAAGAAACAGAAACGGGGGGCTTAATGCCTCCCGTTTTATTTTATGGCAGAGCGAATTCTGCTAGGCTAGCACCCTTCTAAAGAAAGGCCTGTTCCTCCCGATCATTGATAGCGAAATGTGATCCTTGGTATGGATCACCACTGCGCTCAAGGAATATCTGAATGCCCATTGTGACACTGCCTGATGGCAGCCAGAGAACGTTTGACGAACCGCTTTCTATCATGCAGCTTGCAGAATCCATTGGCCCTGGTTTGGCCAAGGCCTGTGTGGCTGGGAAAATTGATGGTGTGTTGGTCGATGCCGCTGACTTAATTGAGCAAGATGCTCATGTGGCAATTATTACTGCACGCGATACGGAAGGTCTTGAAGTTATCCGCCACTCCTGTGCACACTTAATTGGTCACGCGGTTAAACAGATGTACCCTGAAGCCAAGATGGCGATAGGGCCGGTCATTGAAGATGGCTTTTATTACGATATTGAATTCGGTCAATCCGTTACCCCGGAAGATCTCGATGCCATTGAGGCGCGGATGCGCTCCTTGATTGAGCGCGAGTACGATGTGGTACGCGAGTACGTTGATCGCGACCAGGCAATGCTAACTTTTTTACATCGTGATGAGACTTATAAGCAGGAGATTGTTCGCGATATTCCTGAAGGGGCGACTATTCGGCTTTATCATCACGAAGAGTACGTCGACATGTGTCGTGGCCCGCACGTGCCGAATACTCGCCATTTAAAAGCTTTTAAGCTTACCAAGTTGGCGGGTGCATACTGGCGTGGTGATGCTGCGAATACCATGCTGACCCGCATTTACGGTACTGCATGGGGTGATAAGAAGCAGTTAAAAGCTTACTTGCAGCGGTTAGAAGAAGCTGAAAAGCGTGACCATCGGAAACTGGCGCGGAAGATGGATCTATTCCATCTTCAGGAAGAAGCGCCGGGTATGGTGTTTTGGCATCCTAACGGCTGGACCATGTATCAGGCGCTAGAAGATTACATGCGTAAGATTCAGCGTGAGCACGGCTACCAAGAGATTAAAACGCCTCAGGTTGTTGATCTTTCGCTGTGGAAAAAGTCTGGTCACTGGGGGCACTACAGTGAGTTGATGTTCACCACAGAGTCGGAAAAGCGCGAATACGCGGTTAAGCCAATGAACTGCCCTTGCCACGTTCAAGTATTTAATCAAGGGCTCAAAAGCTATCGGGATTTGCCGCTGCGCTTGGCTGAATTTGGAAGTTGTCACCGTAATGAGCCGTCAGGTTCCCTGCATGGTCTGATGCGCGTGCGTGGTTTTACTCAAGATGACGCACATATTTTTTGCACTGAAAGCCAGATTCAAGCGGAGGCGGAAGCATTTATCGCGTTAACGCTACAAGTATACAAAACACTTGGTTTTGACGAGGTTGAGCTTAAGCTTTCTACGCGTCCTGATGATTTTCTGGGCGAAGCCGAAATGTGGGATAGGGCAGAGCAGGGGCTTGAAGCCGCGCTTAATGCTACGGGTCTTAAATGGGAGCTTCAACCAGGTGAAGGCGCCTTCTATGGCCCTAAAATTGAATTTGCACTGCGTGATTGCCTGAATCGTGTATGGCAGTGTGGTACGCTACAGCTAGATTTTAATTTGCCGGGGCGTTTGGGGGCCCAATACGTTGATGAAGATGGCGTACGTAAGACTCCTGTAATGCTTCACCGGGCAATTTTAGGTTCTTTTGAGCGTTTCTTGGGGATTCTAATTGAGCACTATGCCGGGGCTATGCCATTATGGCTTGCTCCACAGCAGGCTGTAGTTATGACCATCACTGATTCGCAGCGCGAATATGCGCTTGAATTGGAGAAACGCCTGCAAAAAAGTGGTTTGCGTGTTAAAGCGGACTTGAGGAACGAGAAGATCGGCTTTAAAATCCGTGAGCATACATTACAGAAAGTTCCCTATCTCCTTGTGGTGGGAGATAAGGAAGTCGAAGCTGACTCAGTAGCCGTGCGAACTCGCAGCGGCGAAAACCTCGGTGTAATGACGGTCGATGAATTCATTGAGCGTCATAGCAACGAGAGAGCAGCCCTGGCGACATCGTCAATTGCCTAAGGAGACGGAACGATCAAGAGAAGCAACCAGCGCGGGCGTCCAGCAGACAAACGCCCACCAATGAACGAGCGAATTGTTGAAGAAGAAGTACGTCTTATTGGTAGCGACGGTGAGCAGTTGGGTGTAGTGCCCACCACCGAAGCGCTTGAGCGTGCAGAATCTGAAAGCTTAGACCTCGTGCAAATTTCGAATGCCGACCCCATCGTCTGTAAGATTATGGATTACGGCAAGTTCGTTTTTGAGACGAAGAAGCAGAAAGCGGCTCAAAAGAAGAAGCAGAAGCAAATCCAGGTTAAGGAAGTTAAATTCCGTCCTGGCACCGACGAAGGCGATTATCAGGTTAAGCTTAAAAACCTGACGCGCTTTCTGGAAGGTGGTGACAAGGGTAAAGTCACACTGCGCTTCCGTGGTCGTGAAATGGCGCACCAGGACATCGGTCGTAAACTGATGGAAAGGATTGCGGCAGACCTGGAAGAGATCGGTTTGGTAGAGGCGTTCCCGAAAATGGAAGGCCGCCAGATGATCATGATTATTGCCCCGAAAAAGAAGTGATCCAACGGCGAAATCAACGGGCCACCGTGAGAGCGGTGGTCGGCCCTGGGTTTTCTAAAAAATATCGAGCGGAGTATCCCTCATGCCGAAAATCAAAAGCAACAGCGGCGCTGCGAAGCGCTTTAAAAAGACCGCTAATGGCTTTAAGCACAAGCAGTCTCACCGTAGCCACATCTTGACCAAGAAATCGACCAAGCGTAAGCGTCAGTTGCGTGGAATGAAGCAAATCCATGCATCTGATAAAGCGCTCATCCAGCGTATGCTGCCGAATTTATAAGTCGGGTTTTCGTTTTTCTGAGTGCACAAATTTTTTGCCTCAGCCTTAAAGTCAGGAGTGTGTTATGACTCGAGTTAAACGTGGCGTAGTAGCGCGTCGTCGCCATAAAAAAGTATTGAAGCTTGCTAAAGGTTACTACGGTGCCCGTTCGCGCGTTTTCCGCGTTGCTAAACAAGCCGTTATCAAAGCTGGACAGTATGCCTACCGTGACCGTCGCAACCGTAAGCGCCAGTTCCGTGCGCTATGGATCCAGCGTATTAACGCCGGTGCACGCATCAACGGTATGTCTTACAGCCGCTTTGTAGGTGGTCTTAAGAAAGCCGGTATCGAAATCGACCGTAAAGTATTGGCCGATTTGGCAGTACACGAGAAGGCTGCATTTGCTGCCATCGTGGAGAAAGCCAAGGCTGCCCAATAAGGTAGTTTGCACAGGGCTGCTGCCCATGCAATGTACCTGAGGTCATTTCAGAGTGACCCACACAGGGGAAGAGCAGCCGCTCTTCCCCTGTTTTTTTGTCACCTTCAACGTGCCACGCCATTCTTCGGGATGGGCATCGCTTAATTCGGAGTGAAACGGATGGATCACCTTCCTACTCTGGTATCTGAGGCGCGCGACGCCATTCAGGCTGCGCCAAGTGTCGCTGCGCTAGACGAGTTACGAGTACGCTATTTAGGTAAGAAAGGTGAGGTAACTGCCTTACTGAAAGGCCTGGGAAAATTGCCTGCAGATGAACGGCCAGCGGCGGGTGAACGTATTAATCAGGCTAAGCAGGTGCTGGCCGATGAAATTGATGCTCAGCGCCAACAGCTTGAGAGCGCTGCATTAAATGCCCGTTTAGCAGCCGAAAGTATCGATGTTACTTTGCCTGGGCGTAATCAGACCAATGGTGGCCTGCATCCCGTGACGCGGACGCTTGAGCGTATCGAAGGGCTCTTCACACGTATTGGCTATGACGTGGCCATTGGGCCTGAAATTGAAGATGATTATCACAATTTCGAAGCCCTCAATATTCCTGCGCACCACCCGGCGCGAGGCATGGCGGATACGTTCTATTTTGATGCAACGCGTTTGCTACGTACCCATACGTCACCAGTGCAAGTGCGCACCATGAAAGGCAGCGAGCCGCCCATTCGCATTGTGTGTCCAGGACGTGTTTATCGCAGTGATTCGGATCTGACGCACACTCCGATGTTCCATCAGGTAGAGGGCTTGCTGGTCGATGAAGACATTAGCTTTGCTGACCTAAAAGGTACGATTGAGGACTTCTTACAGGCATTTTTCGAGCGTGATGATCTTTCGGTTCGTTTCCGTCCTTCTTACTTCCCATTCACTGAACCTTCTGCCGAAGTGGATATTCAGTGCGTGATGTGTAGTGGTGCGGGGTGTCGCGTTTGCTCCCATAGCGGCTGGTTGGAGGTCATGGGCTGCGGCATGGTACACCCTGAAGTGTTCCGGCATTCGGGTATCGATTCAGAGCGCTACACTGGCTTTGCCTTTGGTATGGGGGCGGAGCGCCTGGCTATGCTGCGTTATGGCGTTAATGATTTACGCCTGTTCTTTGAAAACGATCTGCGTTTTCTTCGTCAATTCGCTTAAGACCGCCGCCGAATACAGGAACAACCATGAAATTTTCAGAACAGTGGCTGCGTGAGTGGGTATCGCCGCAGCTTGATACACAGGCGATCGCCGATCAGATCACCATGGCAGGCTTGGAAGTCGATGCTGTTGAGACGGTAGCGGCTGCGTTTAGTGGCGTGGTGGTAGCGGTGGTGCTTAGCAAAGAGAAGCATCCAGATGCTGATAAGCTCAACGTATGTACCGTTGATGATGGCTCCGACAATCCCGTTCAAGTAGTTTGTGGTGCGCCCAATGTCGAAGTAGGGCAGAAAATTCCGTTTGCCCAGGTGGGCGGCGTTCTTCCGGGCGATTTTAAAATCAAAAAAGCTAAGCTGCGTGGCGTCGAGTCTCGCGGCATGATCTGCTCTGCGTCAGAGTTGGGGCTTGAAGAAGAGACATCTCCAGGTATTTTGGTTTTACCGCCTTCAGCACCTGTGGGCGTTAGTTTTCGTGAGTACATGCAGCTCGATGATATGACCATTGAGGTTGATCTGACGCCTAATCGCGGAGACTGCCTCAGTATTAAAGGTTTGGCACGTGAAGTCGGGGTGCTCAATCGATTGCAGGTAATTGAACCAGGCATAGAGCCGGTGGCCGTTGCGCATGATGAGGTCTTTGCGGTTAGCCTTGAGGCTCCAGAGCAGTGTCCGCGCTATATTGGACGTATTATCACCGGTGTGAATGTGAAGGCTGAAACCCCGCTTTGGATGGTGGAGCGGCTGCGCCGAAGCGGCGTGCGTTCTATTGATCCAGTGGTGGATATTACCAACTACGTGATGCTTGAGTTAGGGCAGCCACTGCATGCTTTTGACCGTGACAATCTAGAGAGTGGCATAGTTGTCCGTATGGCCGCGCCCGGGGAGCGTCTAACGCTGCTTGATGGTAGTGATATTGCTTTGCGCCCAGAAACACTGGTTATTGCTGATCATAAAGGCCCGCTGGCGATAGCCGGTATTATGGGCGGTGAAAATTCGGGTGTTAATGAAAATACCCAGACAATTTTTCTTGAGTCAGCGTTTTTTACCCCCCTTGCGATTGCTGGGCAGGCGCGTTCTTACGGGCTGCACACTGATGCTTCGCACCGTTTTGAGCGCGGCGTTGATCCGCAACTGACGCCAGTTGCTATTGAGCGCGCAACCCAGCTGCTAGTTGAAGTGTGTGGTGGGCAAGCCGGGCCGGTTATTGAGGCGAAGAGCGCTGAACATATGCCAGCAGAGCGGACTATCATGCTGCGCAGTGCGAGGTTAGAAAAAGCCCTGTCCAAGAGGCTGGATAGCGCTGATGTAACTGATATTTTAAAGCGTTTAGGGCTTGATGTTAGCGTGCAGGAAGCGGGCTGGTCGGTGGTTGCTCCGAGCTGGCGTTTCGACCTGTCCATTGAAGAAGATCTCATCGAAGAAGTGGCGCGTGTCCACGGTTATAATAACTTGCCAGTGCGTCGTCCGGCGGCAAGGCTGGCATTGCGGTCTGCGGATGAGGCAAAGCTCACTCAGGGGCAACTACGTCATCAGATGGTTGCCCGTGGCTTTCAAGAAGCGATTACATACAGTTTCGTGGCGCCGGAGTTGCAAGAGGCTATTTTACCTGGGGTCGTTTCGCCTGTCTTGGCTAACCCTATTTCTGCTGAGCTTTCAGTGATGAGGGCAAGCCTGTTTCCCGGGCTGATTCGTGCTCTAGAGTATAATCTTAATCGCCAGCAGACGCGTGTTCGCTTATTTGAAACAGGCTTGGTTTTTAACGGCCAGTTAGATGATCTTACGCAAGTGCCCATGATGGGAGCGCTAGTGTGTGGGTCCCGTGAAGCTGAAGGCTGGAGCGGTGCTAAGACGCTAGTTGATTTCTATGATCTGAAAGGTGATCTTGAAAGCCTTCTTGCACTGGGTGGCAATCAAAGTTCCTGGCGTTTTGAGCCAGCAGAGCATTCGGCGCTCCACCCAGGGCAAAGTGCTCAATTGCTGCATAATGATAAGCCAGCTGGCTGGATTGGCACTCTTCATCCGCAGGTTCGCGCAACATTAGGCCTTAAAGTTGATGCAGTGTTGTTTGAAGTGCGACTCGATGCATTAAGTGAAGGGCATATACCTACTTTTGCACCGCTATCACGTTTTCCTGAGGTGCGTCGAGATTTAGCCTTTATGCTAAATCAGGAAGTGCCAGTTCAATCGTTACTCGATTGCGCTAGGGCTGAGGCGGGTGAGTACTTAAAAGGCATTAAACTGTTCGATGTTTATGCTGGTAAAGGTGTCGCGGACGGCTATAAGAGTATTGCGTTAGGCTTGACTTGGCAGCATCCATCGCGCACGCTGAATGATGAAGAAATAAATCAGTTGGTGGATTCAATCGTGACACAAGTACGTGTCAAGTTGGATGCTGAGTTGCGTGGCTAGCCAGTACATGACGCGGCGCTTATCACGTTCTTGGCAATCAATCCGTTGCTACAAGGAGGGATCTTATGGGTGCGTTGACCAAAGCAGAGCTAGCGGAGCATCTACACACGGAGCTGGCGCTGTCTAAGCGAGAAGCAAAAGCGATGGTGGAAGCTTTTTTTGAAGAAATTCGAGCCTGTTTGCGTGAGAATGAGCAAGTTAAGCTTTCAGGGTTTGGGAATTTTGACCTGCGTGATAAGCGTGAGCGTCCTGGGCGTAACCCCAAAACAGGAGAAGAAATTCCTATCTCGGCTCGTCGAGTAGTAACTTTTCGTCCTGGCCAGAAGTTAAAGCAGCAGGTTGAGCATTACGCGAGCTCAAAGTAAACGCTAAGTATGGTGGCATTGCGCTTGCTCAATCTGTTGGTTTGTAGGTAGGTTGTAATTGATAAAAGGAGTGCCGAAAGGCGCTCCTTTTTTAATAGGTGCTTGTTGGTGGGTGTTTGTTGATAGGTATTTGTTGATGAGTGTTTGTTGATAGGTATGTGTTAAAAGGAGGTGCGATTGCTCCAGTTGGCTGATCTAGCGAAAGATGGCAGTTTTTTGTAGGTCAGCTAAATGCCTCTACCTTCAATTAACCAAGTAAGTATTACCTTGATTATGTAGCCAAGCATGCCTGCGCCAAGCACGACAAATAGCATGATCGTGCCAAATTTGCCTGCGTTAGATTTCTTAGCCAGATCCCAAATAATAAAGCACATAAAAATGATCAAGCCGCCAACCATTATTGGCGTTATCCATGTCTCAAAGGTTTGCTGCATGAGAGTTCCTTGTAGATATTGCAAGGGTTCAAGGGTGAGGCGTGCGCCGTTTTTGCCATTTGTGTTAATATTTGAGCAAATTCATCAGGTATTTGTCGACTGAACAAGGGGCAGTGCGACACTTTTACAGAGGAATGCGGCGATGCCCAAGCTGAATATTTTGGTAGGGACGATGTATGGTGGTGCACTGGATGTCGCCGAGCAGGTAAAACCGCTGTTCGAGCAAGCGGGCTACCACGTTAATATTGCAGAGCAGCCAACTTTAGAGGATTTGACCGGCCAGGATGGGATCTCGCTTTTTTGTGTGTCTACTACCGGTAGTGGCGATTTTCCAGGTAATTTCGTTCCTTTTGTACGAGGGCTTCGCGATAAAAGCCCTTCGCTGACAGCGTTGCGCTACGGAATTATTGCGTTAGGCGATAGCTCCTATGGCGAAACATTCTGTGGCGCAGGTAGAGCTCTTGATGCATTGCTGGAAGAGTATGGGGCAGTGCGCTTAGGTGAGCGGCTTGAGATAGATGCGATGGAAACGTTTATGGCAGATGATGCAGCGCTGCCGTGGGTGGAAGAGTGGATTGAGTCACAGCAACTGAAGGTTGCATAGCGATGCAGCGAGTTCCTTATTCGCCCGAACGTATCAGTGTTGCTGTAGGCTTATGCGTGGTCATGTTGTCTGCTCTGCCCCGCTATATGGTGGGAGGGCATGAGACCCGTCAGACGTTGTTGCTTATAGCGTTAGCCTTTGTTGCTGGCGCTGCCGTGTTACAGTGGAGAATGTTGTCGGTCAGCGCACGTAAAAGCCTGCCAAAACTCATTAAGCGGCTGGTGGCTATGATGCTAGCGGGTGCGCTTGTCATGGGAGGCTATCACGCTCTTTTCACAGATTGGATCAGTTGGCAGGTGTTCATTTCTCATGCTGCTACCTGTGGTTTGCTTTTGCACGCGGTCAGCCTGTGGTGGTTGCGGCAAGAGTGAGATGTACTCGCTTGCTCTAAAGTGTCATAGCATTAACACACACTAGGCTGTTTTAGTTCTAAAAGATGTTGTAAACAGAAGACTTCGTCGGGCATCCCCTTGTAATTGATGGTTCTGCCCCCATCTTGCGAGCATGGCGCTTGCCACCATGCGCAAGGGTTCTTAAAATTGCCCTTTTAACTTAATATACGCAATCAACACAACGCCCAGCCGCTAGAGGACAATTCATGCAAGTTTCCGTCGAGACGACCTCCCAGATCGAACGCCGTATCACAATTCAGGTGCCGGCTGGCGAAATCGATGAGGCCGTCAGTGCTCGCTTGAAAGACACTGCGAAAAACGTTCGCCTGAATGGTTTTCGTCAAGGTCGGGTGCCGATGGCTGTAGTTCGCCAGCGCTACGGCGACAGTGTACGTAATGAAGTAGTTGGTGAGGTAATGCGTGAGCGTTATGTTCGTGCTATTACTGAAGAAGGTCTTAATCCTGCAGGCTACCCGCAAATTGAGCCTAAAGTGAATCAGGCCGGTAAAGACCTAGAGTTTGTCGCGTTAATGGAAATTTATCCGCAGATTGAGCTTGCTTCGATTGAAGGTACTGAAGTTGAGCGTCCTGTTGTAAGCGTTAGCGATGCTGATGTCGACGAAATGATTGACACGCTGCGTAAGCAAAATGCTGGATGGGAAGAAGTGGATGCTGCTGCTGCCGATGGCGATCAAGTTACTATCGATTTCCAGGGTTTTCTCGGTGATGAAGCGTTTGAAGGTGGAAGCGCTGAAGGGCATGCTCTCGTTATCGGATCTAACAGCTTTATCCCCGGTTTTGAAGAGCAATTGATCGGTGCCAAGGCTGGCGAAGACAAAACCATCAGCGTTACTTTCCCTGATGATTACCAAGCAGAGCACCTGGCTGGTAAAGAAGCGACGTTCAAAGTCACTGTTCACAAAGTTAGTACTCAGAAGCTACCAGAGGTTGACGCTGCATTCATTGAGCGCTTTGGTGTGGAAGGTGGCGATGAGGCCAAGTTCCGTGCTGAGATTAAAAAGAACATGACCCGCGAAGCGGCTCAGGCGGTTGATAACCGTGTTAAGCAGCAGGTTTTGGATGCGCTGAAGAACGCCAACGAAATTGCCGTGCCCAGCGCTCTCGTCCAGCAAGAAACCGATGGGATGAAGCGTCAGGCTGCGCAGCAGTTTGGTTTAGGTGAAGATTTCGATGTTAGTCAGCTACCTAACGAGCTCTTTGAAGAGCAGGCTAAAGGCCGTGTTCAAGTTGGTTTGCTGCTTGCAGAAGTGATTAAAGCCAACGAGCTTGATGCCGATGATGATGCCATTAAAGCTAAAGTGGCCGAATTGGCTGAACAGTATCAGGATCCATCCGAAGTCGTTGATTATTACATGGGTAATGAGCAGCTAAAAACTCAGGTGAAATCAGCCATTCTTGAAGAAAAAGCAGTAGAAAAGCTACTGGAACAAACGAACGTTAAAGACGTTGAGATGTCGTACCAGCAGGCATTGGCTGCCGCTCAGCAGCAGTCTGACCAGGATGAAGGTGTTGAAGAAGGCGAGCAAGCTAACGCCTAACTTCATCGCGTGGCGCACCTTTATACGGTGCGCCTTTCCCTTACCGGACGCAAGGAATCACCCGAATGAGTGAGTTTGATATTCAAAACGCCGGCGGCTTAGTGCCTATGGTGGTTGAGCAGAGCGCCAAAGGGGAAAGGGCCTACGATATTTATTCACGCCTTCTCAAAGAGCGTGTGATCTTCCTGGTAGGCCCTGTTGAAGATTACATGGCAAACTTAGTTGTGGCGCAACTACTGTTTCTTGAGTCGGAAAATCCTGATAAGGACATCCATTTATACATAAACTCGCCAGGTGGGTCAGTGACTGCGGGTATGTCGATTTACGACACTATGCAGTTCATCAAACCTGACGTTTCTACCGTATGTATTGGACAAGCGGCGAGCATGGGCGCCTTACTGCTAACGGCAGGTGCGTCAGGTAAGCGTTATTGCCTACCCAATTCGCGAGTGATGATTCATCAGCCGCTGGGTGGGTATCAAGGTCAGGCTTCGGATATCGAGATTCACACCCGTGAAATTTTAGGTATTCGTGAGAAGTTAAATCAGATTTTGGCGCACCACACTGGCCAGGATCTTGAAGCAGTTGCCCGCGATACTGACCGCGACAACTTTATGAGTGCTCATAAAGCCAAAGAGTATGGCTTGATTGATGCAGTGCTGGATAAGCGTCCCACATCCTGATAGCGTGGTAGGATTCTGCTTATCTAACGAGCTTTTCCGGCGGCGTCAGCCGCCGCAGTGATAGAGGTACGCGAATGGCCGACGGCAAAGGCAAAGGCAAGGACGAAGGTGGCAAGCTGTTGTACTGCTCGTTTTGCGGTAAAAACCAGAACGAAGTACGCAAGCTAATTGCTGGCCCGTCCGTGTATATCTGCGATGAGTGTGTCGACTTGTGTAATGACATCATTCGCGAGGAAGTTCTCGAAGCCGATGCCGAGAGCGATGAGGAGCGTTTACCTACGCCTCGCGAAATACGTCATACATTGGATGACTACGTCATCGGGCAAGACCGCGCTAAAATGGTGCTGTCTGTAGCGGTTTACAACCACTACAAGCGCCTTAAATCAGAAGTGCGTGACGGCGATGTGGAGCTAGGTAAATCAAATATTCTGCTCATTGGTCCCACTGGTAGTGGTAAAACACTGCTAGCTGAAACCATGGCGCGGTTATTGAATGTACCTTTCACCATTGCTGACGCTACCACGCTTACTGAGGCGGGCTATGTAGGTGAAGATGTTGAAAACATCATCCAAAAGCTGCTCCAGAAGTGTGATTACGACGTCGAAAAAGCTGAGCGCGGTATTGTCTACATAGACGAAATCGATAAAATTTCACGCAAGTCTGATAATCCGTCTATCACCAGAGATGTATCTGGTGAAGGTGTTCAGCAAGCGTTGCTTAAGCTAATTGAAGGCACAACAGCTTCCGTACCGCCGCAAGGTGGTCGTAAGCATCCGCAGCAAGAGTTTGTCCAGGTAAACACGAGCAATATCTTGTTTATTGTGGGTGGTGCTTTCGCTGGACTGGATAAGGTCATTCGTGATCGTGCTGAGAAAGGCGGTATTGGTTTTAACGCTAGTGTGAAAAGTAAAGAGTCATCGCGCGGTGTAGGTGAGCTGCTAGCTGATGTCGAGCCAGATGACTTGGTAAAATTTGGCTTGATACCAGAGTTTGTGGGTCGTCTGCCGGTGATCGCCACGCTGACTGAGCTTAATGAAGATGCGTTGGTGCAGATTCTAACCGAGCCTAAGAACTCGTTAGTGAAGCAGTACGCTAAACTCTTCGAGATGGAAGGCGTTACGCTTGAGTTTAGAGATGATGCACTGCGTTCAGTAGCATCAAAGGCAATGGAGCGCAAAACAGGTGCTCGAGGCCTACGCTCTATTCTTGAGTCCGTTCTGTTAGACACAATGTATGAAATTCCCTCCTTGGAGGGCGTCAGTAAAGTGGTCATCGATGATTCTGTCATCGCTGGTGAAAGTGAGCCACTGCTGATCTACTCTCAGCAAGAAGAAGCGCGAGTGGATGGGACTGACGGCTAGCTATTTGACTTTCAATATGGCTTAGTTGAGATCGTTTGTGTTGAACCAGGGGGTCGCCTAGGCGACCCCTTGTTATTAGTGACTTATGTACTAATAAGCCAAGCACTCATGCAGTTGTTTCAAAGGGAACTCCCAGGCGTAATGCGCTTACTCGTAGTGTTTTTGGTATAGTGCAGCTGCGCAGTTTTTTATACAGTGCTTGTGCAAGTGCTTTTCATACTGTGAGGTGCTTGGTTAAGTACCCTTCAAGTACTCATCCGATTTTGAGGAACGTCTGCGATGCAGCAGAACGCCGATCAGACACAATGTTTACCCTTGTTGCCGTTGCGGGATGTGGTTGTTTATCCGCAAATGGTTATCCCTCTTTTTGTTGGCCGTGAAAAATCTATCCAAGCCTTGGAAGCGGCGATGGAGGCCGACAAGCGTGTACTGCTGGTGGCTCAGCGCGAGGCTTCTCAGGATGACCCAGATAACGCCGACATGTACGCGATGGGCACCGTAGCTGATATTATGCAGCTATTGAAGCTTCCTGATGGCACTGTAAAAGTGCTTATTGAAGGTAGTTTTCGTGCTGATGTTATCAGTATTGAAGAGAATGAAGCGGGCTATACGCAAGCATACTTAGTGCCGCGTGAAAGTGAGCCGCTTACTAGTCGCGAGCAAGAAGCACTCGTGCGCGTGCTGCTGAATCAATTTGAGCAGTACGTCAAATTATCTAAAAAAGTACCTAATGAAGTGCTCAATTCCCTGTCTGGAATTGAAGACCCTAGTCGCTTGGTAGATACGATTTGCGCCCACCTATCACTGAAAATTGGTGATAAGCAAGAGCTGCTGGAGATGGACCGGGTTCGGGACCGTATCGAGCATCTAATGGCGTTAATAGAGTCCGAAATTGACTTGCTTCAGATTGAGAAGCGCATCCGCTCTCGTGTTAAAGAGCAGATGGAGAAAACTCAACGTGAGTATTACCTCAATGAACAGATGAAAGCTATCCAAAAAGAGATGGGTGAGCTTGAGAATGTTCCCAATGAGGCAGAAAAGTATGAGCAGTCCATCAAAGCTTCGGGCATGCCTAAAGAAGCTGCTGACAAAGCTACCCAAGAGCTTAATAAGCTCAAAATGATGGCTACCAATTCCGCCGAAGCATCGGTTGTACGCTCTTATCTAGATTGGCTAGTCGCTGTGCCATGGAAAAAACGTACGCGAGTAAAGCATGACCTAGTTAAAGCCCAGCAGGTGCTTGATGAAGATCACTACGGCCTTGAAGAGGTTAAAGCACGCATACTCGAGTATTTAGCGGTTCAGAAGCGCGTGCGCAAGCTGAAAGGTCCTGTGCTGTGTCTAGTTGGGCCGCCTGGCGTAGGCAAGACATCTTTGGGTCAGTCCATTGCGCGTGCAACAAACCGTAAGTATGTGCGCTTGGCGCTGGGTGGTGTGCGCGATGAGTCGGAGATTCGTGGCCATCGACGCACCTATATTGGCTCGCTACCAGGCAAGCTCATGCAGCGAATGAGTCGGGCAGGCGTTAAGAACCCGCTGTTTTTGCTCGACGAAGTCGATAAGCTGGGAATGGACCATCGCGGTGATCCTGCGTCAGCATTGTTGGAAGTTCTTGATCCCGAGCAGAACAATAGTTTTAGCGATCACTATTTGGAGCTTGATTTCGATCTCTCTGAGACACTGTTCATTTGCACTGCAAACTCGATGAACATACCAGGCCCGCTGCTTGATCGTATGGAAATTATTCGTCTGCCGGGCTATACCGAGGACGAAAAGCTGGCAATTGCAAAGCGCTACCTGCTGCCTAAACAGTTGGAAGCCAATGGCCTAAAGCCTGCTGAGCTAACGTTGCAGGACGATGCCTTGTTGGAGCTTGTGCGCTACTACACTCGCGAGGCTGGCGTGCGCGAGCTTGAGCGCCAAATCGCGAAAGTATGCCGAAAGGTTTTGCGTGAGCGGTTGGAGGCGGAACTGGTCTCCCAAGAAAAGCAGGGTGACAAATTACAAGCGGGCCAAGTGCTAGGTGCAGAGCAGGTTGAAGCCTATGCGGGCGTACGTCGCTACAGTTACGGGCTAGCGGAGAAGGAAGATCAGGTGGGGCGGGTTACAGGGCTTGCCTGGACCTCTGTGGGCGGTGAGTTGCTGAATATAGAGTCGGTTGTGACGCCTGGTAAAGGGCGTATAAATAAAACCGGTTCATTAGGCGATGTGATGAAGGAGTCGGTAAGCGCTGCTCAGACGGTGGTCAAAGCCCGTGCCCATGAGTATGGCATTGATCCGAAGCGATTTGAGAGCGAAGACCTTCATATCCATGTTCCTGAAGGCGCTACTCCTAAGGATGGGCCCAGTGCTGGTATCGCCATGGTAACGGCAATCGTCTCCGCTTATACTCAGCGTCCTGTTCGCTGTGACGTGGCCATGACAGGTGAAGTTAATCTGCGTGGTGAGGTATTACCTATCGGCGGCCTAAAGGAGAAATTGCTGGCAGCTCGCCGCGGTGGTATAAAGACGGTCTTAATTCCTGAGGAAAATCGTCGAGATCTCAAGGAAGTACCGGAAAATATCAAAGGTGCACTTGATATTCGTCCTGTACAGTGGATAGATGAGGTGTTAGCCGTAGCATTAACTAACAACCAAGTCGACGACAGTGCCGCGTTAAAAGGTACTGACAAGTCTTTCAATTCGAACGTCGTAGCCAGCACTCATTGAGCATGACGGCTCGCAAGAGCCTTATAGTACTTAATAAGTTTGTCCAGCACCGTGTGTAACGGGCATTCCCCGGCTCGGTCGCTTGACAGGTGTTTCAAGGCATTGCTATAAAACGCAGCTATGCTTTGAGGTTGTAGCGCCCGGTGACCGCGCCGTTCAGAGCCATTTTTTGAAACAGTTAAGGGGTGAAGTGTGAATAAGTCCGAGCTGATTGAAGCTATTGCCGCATCTGCAGATATTCCTAAAGCAGCGGCAACCCGCGCATTGGATGCCATGGTGGAGTCTGTCACCGATAGCCTCAAGAAAGGCGAAAGTGTTTCACTGGTAGGCTTTGGTACTTTCGCGATTAAAGAGCGTGCTGCTCGTACGGGGCGCAACCCGCAAACGGGTCAGCCAATTCAAATCAGCGCTGCAAAAGTTCCTAGCTTTAAAGCCGGAAAAGCGCTGAAAGACGCCGTCAACTAATTGACCCACGTTTGCTGTAATCTAATGGGCGCATCGCATCCGCGATGCGCCCATGTTATTTTCAAGCCCAATATTTAGGGTGATGAATTTGGCTGTAACGATCTGAGGCTAGCATGCTGCAAAGTATTCGAGATGGCTCCAGAAGCTGGGGTGCCAAAATAATTATCGGTGTCATGGTAGCCGCCATGGCGCTATTCGGTATTGAGTCGCTGTTTAGTGTATTTGGTAGTGACCCTAATAAAGTAGCAAGCGTTAACGGTGAGCCAATCGTGCGTCAGCAGGTTGAGCTTGAGGTGCAGCGCGCGTTGCGTTCTGGGCAAGTGCCACCAGAGCAAGAGCGTGCTTTGCGTAACGAAATGCTTGATCAGCTGATTACTCAAACGTTGCTGACCCAATATGCAGAAGACGGTGGGTTTTACGTTTCAGATGCCCAGCTGGATCAAATGATTATTGGCTTGCCTGAGTTTCATGACCAGCAAGGCCGTTTTTCACCTGAGGTTTTTCGTAATCGTTTAGCTGGCGCTGGCTATACGCCGCTTTCGTTTCGCGAAGAGCTACGGGTGGATATCAAGCGCCAGCACCTCCAGCAAGGCCTTGCATTTAGCGATTTCAGTTTAGCCAGTGAGCAAGAGCAACTGGCAGAGCTGCAGCGTCAGCAGCGTAGCTTTCGTTACGCGATGTTAAGTGCCGATGATGTTGATCTGGACATCGAGGTAACGGAAGAACAAATGCAGGCTTACTATGATGCCAATCAGTCTCGATTCGAGCGCCCTGAGCAAGTGCGTGTTGAGTACGTGATGATTGACCGTCAGGAAATGGCTGCTGGGCGTGAGGTTGACGAAAGTGAGCTGCGCCGGGCATGGCGTGAGCAGAATCAAAATGCAGATCGTCAGGTGTCCCACATTATGGTGGCATTTGGTGGTGATCGTAGCCGTGAAGAGGCCCAGGAGCGCGCTGAGACTGCATTACAGGCCCTACAGGATGGTGAAACATTTGCAGATACCGCTTTGCGCTACTCTGATGATACTGCTAGTGCAGAAGAGGGCGGTGACTTAGGTTTGATTAGCCCTGGTTTCTTCGGTGATGCGTTTGATGAAGCGGCGTTTACACTTGGTGAGGGTGAAATATCGCAGCTTGTAGAAATGGACGGGGCCTTTCATATTTTGCAGGTAACCGGTATTGCTGCGCCAACGTTCGACGAGCAGCGCGACGCACTGCGGCGGGAAGTGGCTCTGCGTGAAGTGAACGATGCTTTTAACCGGCAGGTTCAGCGCCTAATCGATGAAAGCTTTGCTGCAGATGATCTGGAAAGTGTCGCGGATGACCTTGGCTTGACGCTCAATCAAACAGATTGGCTGGCTCGTGGCGAAGGTGCTGGTCCTCTTTCGGAACCAGGTGTGCTTGATGAAGCATTCAGCGCTGACGTTCTCGTGGAAGGATATAACAGCGAAGTTATCGAGCTAGATGATGATCGCCGTTTGGTTTTACGCGTTGCAGAGCATCGAGAGCCTACTCGGTTAACGCTGGATGAAGTACGTGGTGAAGTCGAGAGCGCAGTTGCTGCACAGCAGCGTCTGGATGGGCTAGAAGATGAAGCCGCGCGCTTGATTACAGCGTTAGAGGCTGGTGCAACAGTAGATGTAACATGGCTTGAGGCATCTAATGTATCTCGGCAGTCTGACAGCACGTTGCCCCAAACACTGGTTCAGGAAGTGTTCCGTATGCCTCGTCCTGAGGATGGGCAAAGTGTGTATCGCTCTGTGATGCTGCCGCAAAGCGTGGCAGTTGTGGCATTGGATAGCGTAACAGCCGGAGAGGTTGATGAGCAGGTAACCTCTTTCGTAGCCCAAATGGCCGAACAGCTTAGGGCTCAGTCGGTAATTCAAGGCCTGATTGATGATCTACGCCGCAATGCCAATATTGAGCGGTAGCATGCATCTGAAGCGATAAATTTAGCGTTGCAGCAGTAAAACTGAGGCGCTAAGCTGCGAAAAAGCCGATCATTAGATCGGCTTTTTCTATTATGCTAGTTATGCCAATAGTGGGTGGCTATGGCGGAGAGTTGAGGGAGAACTGGCGTAGAATTGGCATTGCAGAGTGTTCAGCTGTTTGCTCAATCACTACGTCCCAGCCATGCTGCGCGTCCCAGTCACCTAGAACAAACCGCTTGGCTGGAACGTCTTCTACCGTTAAATCATGAACTTTTGGACGATGCGTATGGCCATGAATCATGGTTGTCACACCAAAGCGTTCCATGAGCGCTACCACCTCATCATGCGTTACATCCATGATCTCTTCGGCTTTGTTAGCATTGGCGCTCCCTGATTGCATGCGGAGGCTCTTAGCTAACTCCAGGCGCTGCTCTAGAGGGAGTGCCAGGATTTGCGCTTGCCACTGAGGGTCCCGAGACTGCTGGCGAAATGTTATGTAAGCTTCATCTTTAGTACACAAGCTATCACCATGAAGGATCAATACGGGGACGCCTTGAAGCTCAACTGCTTGAGCCTCTGGTAGCAGATTTCCCTGGCAGGCGGTAATGAAACGCTCACCAATCAAAAAGTCACGATTACCATGCAGGAAATGGATAGCCGTTCCGTTGCTGCTTAGCCGACGTAATCGCTTAATAACCTCTTGAGCGATAACACTAAGCGGGTGGGGGGTATCGAGAAGATCATCGCCTATCCAGGCGTCAAAAAGATCGCCCAAAATGTATAGGGAGTCCGCCCCCTTAGCGGTTTGCTCTAAATAGCGGTAGAACCCCTGATTAATCTCAGGGGTCTCGCTACTCAGATGCAGGTCAGCAACTAAAAGAGTGCGCATAAAGCTCCTAAACGGTTATTCCGCTTCTTTAACGTATGCACGCTCAATAATGATATCTTCTGCGGGGACATCAGCGTGCATGCCGCGGCGAGTGGTGTTGACACCCTTAATGGTATTAACTACGTCCATGCCATCTACAACTTCGCCAAACACCGCATAGCCCCACCCTTGCAGGCTTTTGCCACTATGGTTAAGAAAGCTATTGTTGCCTACATTGATAAAAAATTGTGCGGTAGCTGAGTGCGGGTCTTGGGTGCGGGCCATGGCGAGTGTACCCACTGTGTTTTCCAGGCCGTTGTCGGCCTCATTTTCGATTGGATCACGGGTTGGCTTTTGGTTAAATTCTTGATCAAAACCGCCGCCCTGAACCATGAAGCCATCAATCACACGGTGAAATAGCGTGCCGTCGTAAAATCCTTCGCGCACATACTGCTCAAAGTTGGCAGCGCTAAGCGGCGCTTTATCATAATTTAGCGCGATAGTGATGTCACCGTGGTTGGTCTGTAATACGATCATAGATAAATTCCTGTTCAATAAAGGCGTTCGCCTTGGCGCTGTGCATCGGCGTCACGTTATAATAGCGGTTTTGCTCGGCGCCGCGAAGCGCTAACCCTGTCAGCTTAGGCAGCGAATGTCTGGCATGCCATCCACTATGAGGTTATCAACACCACCATGACCAACGAGACCACCCCAGCGCCGAACTTCATTCGCAACCAAGTACGCGACGAAATTGAGGGCGGCCAGGTCAGCAAAATTGTCACGCGCTTTCCTCCTGAGCCCAATGGCTTTCTGCATATCGGCCATGCTAAGTCGATTTGCCTTAACTTCGGATTAGCGGAACAGTTGGGTGGTGAATGTCATTTGCGTTTTGACGACACCAACCCGGCGAAAGAAGAGCAGGCGTATATTGATGCGATCAAAGAAGACGTTAGCTGGTTGGGTTTCCAGTGGGCCGGCCCGGTGCGCTTTGCATCTGATTACTTCGACCAGCTATACGCCTGGGCACAGCATTTAATCCGGGAGGGCAAGGCGTATGTTGATGACTTATCGCCAGATGAAATCCGTGAATATCGCGGCACCCTAACCAAGCCTGGCAAGCCCAGCCCCTACCGTGAACGCAGCGTGGAAGAGAACCTCGATCTATTTGAGCGCATGCGTACTGGAGAGTTTGCTGAGGGTGGGAAAGTGTTGCGCGCTAAAATTGATATGGCATCGCCTAATATCAATCTTCGCGACCCGATTCTTTACCGTGTCCGTCACGCGCACCACCATCAAACTGGCGATAAGTGGAAAATCTACCCCTCTTATGATTTTACCCATGGTCAGTCGGATGCCATTGAAGGCATTACCCATTCGATCTGTACATTGGAATTTGAAGATCACCGTCCGCTTTATGAATGGTTCTTAAATAATCTTCCGGTGCCGGCAAAGCCGCGCCAAATTGAATTTGCACGTCTTAACCTCGACTACACGCTGACTTCCAAGCGCAAACTAAAGCTGTTGGTTGACGAGCAGATTGTCGATGGTTGGGATGATCCGCGTATGCCGACTATTTCGGGTATGCGTCGTCGTGGTTACACACCGGCCTCTATTCGTAAATTCTGCGAAATGATTGGCGTGACCCGTGCTGATGGTGGCTTGGTCGATATAGCTATGTTGACCCATGCGATTCGCTCGGATCTTGAAGATAGCGCGCCCCGAGCAATGTGCGTGTTAAAGCCGCTAAAAGTGGTGCTGACCAACGTGCCTGAAGAGCATCAGGAAGTATATGACGTGCCCGGCCACCCTGCGCGTGACGATATGCCTATGCGGAAGGTCCCGTTTAGCCGTGAACTCTATATCGACCAAGATGATTTTATGGAGGATGCACCCAAAAAATTCTTCCGCCTGGCGCCTGGGAAGGAAGTGCGTTTGCGCAACAGCTACGTTATTCGTTGCGATGACGTGGTAAAAAACGCAGCCGGAGAGGTGACCGAACTACACTGCTCGGTAGACTTCGAGACTTTGGGGAAAAACCCAGAGGGTCGCAAAGTGAAAGGGGTGATTCACTGGGTTAGCGCTGCCCATGGTGTGCCCATGGAAGTGCGCCTGTATGACAATTTATTCATGGTTGAGCAGCCCGACCGCGATAAAGACGTCGACTTCTTAGAACACCTTAACCCCGACTCCCTGGTGGTGTGTCAAGCTATTGGCGAGCCAAGCTTGGCCAATGCAGCACCGGAAGATCGCTTTCAGTTCGAGCGTATGGGCTATTTCTGTGCTGACCGTCACGCCTCAAAACCAGGGCAGCCGGTGTTTAACCGAACAGTAGGGTTGAAAGATAGCTGGGCGAAAATCAAACAGAAGGGTTAAGGAATAGTCATATGCAGATTTACAATACGCTGACACGCCGCAAAGAACCGTTTACCCCAATCGTCACGGGTAAAGTAAGCATGTATGTCTGTGGTATGACGGTGTATGACTACTGCCACCTTGGCCACGCGCGGGTCATGGTGGCCTTTGATGTGATTACCCGTTACCTACGGCATCGTGGTTATGACGTCACCTATGTGCGCAATATTACCGATATTGACGATAAGATTTTAAAGCGTGCCGAAGAAAATGGTGAAACGATTGACGCATTGACCAAGCGCATGATCGATGCAATGCACGAGGATGAAGCGCGACTCAATGTATTACCGCCGAGCCATGAGCCCCGTGCAACGGGGCATATTGGCGATATCATCGCTATGATCGAAACGCTGATTGAAAAAGGTTTTGCTTATCCAGCAGCCAATGGTGATGTTTATTATCGGGTGCGTAAATTCACTGATTACGGAAAACTGAATAATCGCCAATTAGATGATATGCGCTCTGGTGCACGGGTAGAAATTGATGTCCATAAAGAGGACCCGCTGGACTTTGTGCTATGGAAAGCAGCTAAGCCCACGGAGGCGCACTGGCCTTCGCCGTGGGGAGAAGGGCGCCCAGGCTGGCACATTGAGTGTTCAGCGATGTCGACCTGCTGCTTGGGTGATACCTTCGATATTCATGGTGGTGGGCCGGATTTGACCTTTCCTCACCATGAAAATGAAATTGCCCAGTCTGAAGCTGCTACCGGAAAAACCTACGTTAATACCTGGATGCATGCTGGTGCTGTGCGGGTTAATCAGGAGAAGATGTCGAAATCTTTGGGCAACTTTTTCACGATTCGCGATGTGTTGGCCGAGCATGATCCTGAGGTCGTGCGATATCTGTTAGTTGCCAGCCACTACCGTAGTGCGATTAATTATTCGGTAGATTCGCTGCACGAAGCACGTAAGTCGCTAACACGCTTCTATACAGCGCTGGATGGTGTAGCGAGCAATGATCAGGGTAGCGGATTAGAGAGCTATACTGCGCGCTTCACGGCGGCTATGGATGACGACTTTAATACACCTGAAGGATTAGCGGTGCTGTTTGATTTAGCCCGTGACCTTAACCGTGCGAAGAGCGAAACGCCGGAAAAGGCGCCTCTTTTGGCCGGTGAGTTAAAACGTTTGGCAGGTGTGTTGGGGTTGCTGCAGCAAGTACCTCAGACTTTTCTAAAGGGTACCCAGCAGCAGATAGCGCTAAGCGACGCAGAGATAGAAGCCAAAATAGCTCAGCGCCATGAAGCGAAGGTAAACAAAGATTTTGCCCAAGCGGATGCCATTCGAGACCAGTTGGCCAGTGTGGGTATTATTTTGAAGGATTCCCGGGAAGGAACCACGTGGGTCATTGAGGCGCCTCAGTAAAACAGTAATCTTCAGACGCCGCAAACGCGGCGTCTGAGTTTAATGCAGATGGCTTTTATACTTAAGTGACCGAAACACGCTATTAAAAAGGATAACGACAATGCGCTTTGCTACTCGTCCTGTGATCGTTGCTTTTGCTCTATCGGCCGCTGTTTGCTCGGCGGCAAATGCTGATGCCCCTGTTGTCGTGTCATCTAAAATTGACACAGAAGGCTCAGTGCTTGGTGAGCTGATTATTCAGACTCTTGAGCGCAATGGTATTGCCACTGAAGATCGTTTGCAGTTAGGGGGGACTAGCGTTGTACGTAGTGCCCTTAAAGCTGGTGAGATAGACCTTTATCCAGAATATACCGGTAACGGCGCGTTTTTTTTTGATATGACCGACAGCCTTGTTTGGAATGATGCTGATGATGCTTACAAAACGGTGAAAGAGCGTGATGCTGAGCAGGGGCTTGTGTGGTTGCAACCCGCCAGTGCCAATAATACGTGGGCGATGAGTATCCGTGAGGATGTCGCGGTAGCCCATGATTTGATTACCCTTGACGACCTCGCCGAATATTTGGCCCAGGGAGGAACGTTTAAATTCGCCGCCAGCGCAGAATTTGTTGAGTCTGCCCAAGCGCTTCCCGCCTTTCAGAAAGCCTATGGGTTCGAGCTAAGCAACGATCAGTTACTAGTGTTATCTGGTGGCAATACGGCAGCTACTATGCGCGCTGCTGCTCAGCAAACAAGCGGCGTCAATGCAGCAATGACTTATGGCACTGATGGCGGGTTAAGGGCGCTTGGCCTAGTGGTGTTAGAAGACTCCAAAGGCGTGCAACCGATTTATCAGCCAGCCCCGGTTGTCCGTGCCAGTGTTTTGGAAACGCATCCACGTATCGAACCTCTGCTTAACGAAGTGTTTGCGACACTGGATTTAGTCACACTGCAAGCTTTGAATGCAGACGTAGCCGTTAACGGTTTATCGCCTGACCAAGTGGCACGTGACTATCTTGATAGCTTGGATGACTAATGAATGCCGCTTACTGATGCGTTGCCCTCCGTTAAGCTGAACCAGCGTGCATGGCATCCCAATGTAGTGCTGCTGAGTTTAGGCTTAGTGATGTTAGCCGTAATATGGTTGTTAAGCCCGGTCAGCGTTGCCCCTAATCGGATTGTGTCAGGTATCTCTTACGGTATGTTGGATGCTATAGGGTTGCCCGGGGCATTGCTCATATCGCTGCTAATAAGTGCGATGAGTGGACTAGCGTTACTCCCCAGCCGAACTAACTATCGAGCAATGCTGACGCTAGTAATGATTGTGTTATTGCTTATGCCATTCGGCTTGATGGTCGCTAGCCAGTGGTTGGTGGACCCAGGGCTTCCCCAATCACGTTTAAGCATTGGTGCTGCTACCTGGTCACTGCTGTTTCTCCTGCTGCTCTGTTTGGTAGAACTACGCATTCGGCTGGGCTTAACTCGTCTTTCCACCACACTGCTATTGAGCTGCGTTGGCGTGGTGTGGGGACTATGTGCCACTTTTTGGTTGCAGAGTCTGGCGTTAGTGCAGGAGTTTCAAGTGCGTGAGCAGCAGTTTTGGCGCGCTACCTTACAGCACCTTCGTTTAGTAAGCACTGCCGTAGGCGTGAGTGTTGTAGTGGGGCTGTTACTAGCGATAATGATGCGTCGCTATGCCAAACTACAACGCGTGTCATTTGCCCTGCTCAATTTTCTGCAAACCATTCCAAGCCTTGCATTATTTGGGCTGTTACTGGCCCCGTTAGCATGGCTAGCCGCAAATGTGCCGCTTCTAGCAAAGCTGGGTGTTAGTGGCATTGGGACAACGCCCGCGCTAATTGCGCTTATTGCCTACAGTTTACTGCCTATGGTCCGCAATACTTATATTGCATTGGAGGAAGTCAGTGCCGATACCTTAGAAGCAGCCAAGGCGATGGGGATGCGCGGCAGTCAGCGTTTTTGGCATGTCCGCTTTCCGTTAGCGCTGCCAGTAGTACTAGAGGGAGTACGTATTACCGCTGTACAAGCAGTAGGCTTGACTGCCGTGGCGGCATTAATTGGCGCAGGTGGGCTTGGTACCTTTATTTTTCAGGGGCTAGGCCAGGCGGCAATGGATATGGTGCTTCTAGGCGCGTTGCCTATTTTATTACTGGCGCTGATTGTGGATGCCGGGTTGGGCGCGTTGGCCAAAGCGCTGCGCCCCGGAGGATAGTAATGATCGAACTTTCCCACGTGTCAAAATTGTTTGGTGATGAAGCAGCTGTTGATGATATATCGCTGCGTGTTGCAAAAGGAAAGTTTTGTGCGCTGGTTGGCACATCTGGTTGTGGTAAATCGACTACTCTGCGCATGATTAATCGTCTCATTGAACATAGTGCAGGGGATATCCTGGTTGATGATCAGAATATCCAAAGTTACAACCCTGTGAAGTTACGTCGTCGCATTGGCTATGTGATTCAGAGTACAGGACTTTTTCCTCATTGGACGGTGGCACGCAATATTGGCTTGGTGCCCAGGCTTTTAAAGTGGCCTCGTGAAACTGTGGTGGCCCGGGTAGAAGAGTTGATGAATTTATTGGGTTTGCCGGTGGAAGAGTTTGCCCATAAATATCCTCATCAGCTGTCGGGTGGTCAGGCACAGCGGGTGGGGGTTGCGCGCGCTCTGGCGGCGGACCCTGACATCCTGTTGATGGACGAACCTTTTGGGGCGCTAGACCCAATTACACGCGTAAATCTCCAAGATGAATTGGCAAAGCTTCAAGCGCGTTTAAATAAAACAGTTGTTTTTGTAACCCATGATATGGATGAAGCGTTGAAACTTGCTGACCATTTGGTAGTGATGCGTAGTGGTCGCATTGTGCAGCAAGGAACACCGCTGGCACTTCTGCAGCATCCTGCAGATCCTTTTGTAGACTCTCTGTTGGGCGGTTTGGAAAGGGGGCTTAAGCAAGCCGCATTGACCCGAGTAAAAGACCACATGGCATCTCTGGGACAAACGCTCCCAGCCCAGTCGCGTATTCCGGCTGAGTTTTCTCTCCGTCAGGCGCTTTCAATGATGTTACGCGACCATTGCGACCGACTTACAGTTGTAGATCAGCAAGATATGCCAGTTGGCGAGCTTTCACTAAGGAAGATAGTCAAAGAGGCTCAACTCGATAAGGTTGGCGCCCGGGATGCATATTAATCGCTACACTGGCCCGCTTAGTGCAAACCAAGCTCATGTATTACCCCTTATTTGGGGGACATTACTGCTGGTCACTCTGTTTGGGATACCTTATCTGGAAGGGCTATTTCGTTGGTTGGAACCGGACGCGCGTCAGGTAATCTACCGTCGGGCAGATTTTTATACGTTGCTGGGGCGCCATGTGTTGGTTGTGGGTATCGCGGCTCTGTGCACAATTATTGTGGGTGTGCTTGCAGGTATAGCGGTTACTCGCCGGCGTGGTCGTGATTTTTTACCTCTTGTCGGGCAATTAGCTTCGCTAGGGCAAACGTTTCCTCCAGTTGCTGTGTTGGCGCTTGCAGTGCCCATGCTGGGTTTCGGCACGTTGCCAATTATCGTGGCGCTCATACTGTATGGGCTATTACCTATTGTGCGTAATACATTGGCAGGCCTTCAGGGGGTTGATACGGATATCAAACAGTCGGCACGAGCTATGGGGATGACTTCTTGGCAGGTACTTCGCTGTGTCGAACTGCCGTTGGCGGCCCCGGTAATACTAGCGGGCATACGAACATCAGTGACAATTAATATAGCTACTGCCGCTTTGGGAGCAACCGTAGGAGCCAGTAATTTAGGCGATCCGATTATCGCAGGCATTGTGAATGGTAATATGGCTTATGTAGTCCAAGGAGCTTTGCTGATTGCACTGCTTGCTTTGATGGTTGATAGCATCTTCGATTTTTATCAAAAAAAGCTCTACTCGCGCCTTTCTGCGTCTTAAGTTGTATCCCCTAAAGTAGCCTGCTGAGTTAATGTCCTTGTGTTGCGTTGATCCCTGTCAGATAAATCCACTGGCATAAAAGGTCAACACCGACAACACTGCCCTCAAAAGGGGCAATACAAGGATAATAATGATGACCGAGTACGTACATCAGCCGCGCTTTATGACCGGCGACGAGTTTTCAATAGATACCTTTTGCTTGCTTAACCCAGAGGGTGAGCTTTATCAAGGTGCTAGTGAACCAGCGTTAGAACGTGATCATGCTAGACGGCTCTATCAGGCTATGCTGGCAACTCGCATCCTCGATGAGCGCATGATGGCTGCCCAACGCCAGGGGCGGCTAAGTTTTTACATGCAGTGTACAGGTGAAGAAGCCGCGGTTGTTGGGGCGGCAGCAGCGTTAGATGACGCGGACATGATTATGGCGCAATACCGTGAGCAGGGCGCCTTGATGTACCGTGGCTTCTCTATTGATGAGTTCATGAACCAGCTGTTCGGTAATGAGCTGGATTATGGCAAAGGCCGTCAAATGCCGATCCACTATGGCTCGCGCAAGCTGCACTACATGACCATTTCATCCCCTCTTGCGACCCAGATCCCTCAGGCTACAGGCTACGCATATGGTCAAAAGTTGGCCGGTGATGGGCACTGTACGCTGACATTTTTTGGCGAAGGTGCCGCCTCTGAAGGGGATTTCCATGCCGCCCTGAATATGGCCTCAGTCCATCAAGTACCGGTGATTTTTTTCTGTCGCAACAATGGCTACGCCATTTCAACACCATCCACTGAGCAGTTTGCCGCAGATGGTATCGCACCGAGAGCATTTGGCTACCACATGCACGTAATCCGGGTAGATGGCAATGATGCGCTAGCGGTATTTGAGGCGACGACACAAGCCCGCAAAATTGCCGTAGAGCAGAATCAACCCGTACTGATCGAAGCAATGTCCTACCGACTCGCTGCTCACTCTTCATCCGATGACCCCTCAGGCTATCGTTCGAAGGATGAGGAAGAGGTATGGCGAGCTAAGGATCCGCTACTGCGTTTACAAAAGTGGTTGGTGAAAAAGGGCTGGTGGAGTGATGAGGAAGAAGCCAGCCAGCAAGAAACTCTGCGTCGAGAGGTTCTTGACACGATGAAGCGAGCAGAAAAACGCTCTTCTCCGCCACTGGACTCGCTAATTAGCGATGTCTACGCCGATGTTACCCCTGCTTTACAGCGTCAGCTAGATCAGCTCAAGCGTCATATTCGACGCTATCCAGATGCGTACCCAAAAGGTGCTAAGTCTCTCGACTTGGATGTTGATCCGGCCAATCACTCTCAGGGGGAAGTGTAAGATGCCTACTATGAATATGTTGCAGGCGATTAATAATGCCCTCGATATCGCCATGGCCGAAGATGAGAAAGTCATCTGCTTCGGTGAAGACGTGGGGGTGTTTGGTGGTGTATTTCGCGCTACCAGCCATTTACAGGAAAAATACGGCAAAGCACGCTGCTTTAATACGCCGTTGGTAGAGCAAGGCATAATCGGCTTTGCCAACGGCTTGGCAGCACAAGGTTCGGTACCTGTTGCTGAAATTCAGTTTGCCGATTACATCTTCCCTGCCTTTGACCAAATCGTTAACGAAACAGCCAAATTCCGCTATCGCTCAGGTGATTTGTTTAACGTAGGTGGTTTAACTATCCGTACGCCCTATGGCGGTGGAATTGCAGGTGGCCTCTATCACTCCCAGTCACCAGAAGCTTATTTCACCCATACCCCGGGCTTAAAGGTTGTCGTGCCCCGTAACCCTTATCAAGCTAAGGGACTGCTCCTGGCGGCTATTCGTGATCCAGATCCGGTGCTTTATCTTGAACCTAAACGGCTCTACCGTGCTGCAGTAGGTGATGTCCCTGAGGAGGACTACCAACTGCCGATTGGCGAGGCTGAGGTCATCAAAGAGGGCAGCGATATCACACTGGTAGGCTGGGGCGCTCAAATGGAAGTCATTGGCAAAGCTGCTGAGCTTGCCGAAGAGCAGGGCATTGCTTGCGAAGTTATTGATTTACGCACGCTGCTGCCATGGGATGCGGATACAGTAGCTGAATCAGTGTTTAAAACCGGACGTCTGATTGTTAGCCATGAAGCTCCTTTAACTGGTGGCTTTGCCGGTGAAATCGCAGCGACAATTCAAGAGCGCTGTTTTCTCTATCTGGAATCGCCGATTAGTCGGGTAACCGGGCTAGATACCCCTTTTCCATTAGTGCTGGAAAAAGAGTATCTGCCCGATCATCTGAAAATTTTTGAAGCGATTCGCGAAAGCGTGAACTTTTAGCGCCAGGGAGAACAGCCATGAGTGATTTTTTACTGCCGGATATCGGTGAAGGTATCGTTGAGTGTGAAGTGGTTGAATGGCGCGTCGCAGAAGGCGACCACATTGAAGAGGATCAGCCTATCGTTGAGGTGATGACCGATAAGGCGTTGGTTGAAATCACCGCCCCTGAGTCAGGAGTAGTCACTAAGCTCTACGTTCCTCAGGGGCAAATTGCCAAGGTACATGCGCCATTGTATGCCTACCAGGTAGAAAATGAGGTAGGGCAGGATAGCGATGCTGATATCGCTGAAGTATCCAATGTAACTGAACAAGCCCAATCATCGCTCAAGCCTACTGAAACATCGTCTCCACACGCTGCATCTAGCGTGGCCGTAGATAATAAAGTTAAAGTGCCCGCCAGCCCTGCGGTGCGACGCCTTGTACGCGAGCATAATCTGCAGTTAACCGATATTGCTGGCAGCGGTAAAGATGGCCGGGTATTAAAAGAGGACGTACTGGCGCATCTTGACCATGCGGAGCCAGTGCCAACACCCGTAAGTCATACCAGCGGACAGCCTGTAACGCGAATCGAACCGCAGGCGCCTAGGGTTGAGCCTCTCCGCGGCGTGCGTGCTGTGATGGCTAAGCGGATGGTCGAAGCAGCAAGCACTATTCCGCACTTCCACTACGGTGAGGAAATTGATGTCACAGACCTGCTAGCACTACGCGAGCGCTTGAAACCGCTAGTAGAAGCTCAGGGTGAGCGCTTGACGTTGATGCCCTTTTTTATGAAAGCGATGGCGCTTGCTGTTGCTCAAGTCCCTATTGTGAATGCTCAACTGAATGCAGCAGGGGATGAGCTTCACTATTTCCCCCAGTGTAATATTGGGATGGCAGTAGACAGTAAAGCGGGTCTGCTGGTGCCTAATGTAAAAGGCGTTGAGCAACTGACGTTACTCGATATTGCCCGTGAAGTGGGGCGGTTAACCACCTCCGCTCGGGAGGGGCGTGTAGATCAAGCAGATCTCAAAGGCGGCACGATCAGCATTTCCAATATTGGGGCGCTTGGTGGCACCTATGCGGCACCGATTATCAATGCCCCAGAAGCGGCAATTGTCGCTATTGGTAAAACCCAGTGGCTGCCACGCTTTGATGTGCAGGGGGAGGTGCAGCGTCGTGCGATCATGACGATTACCTGGGCAGGAGACCACCGCTTTATTGATGGCGGCACTATCGCGCGTTTCTGCAATGCCTGGAAAGGCTTTTTAGAAGCGCCAGAAACTATGCTGCTGCACTTGGGCTAGTACAGCAACCCATGTCTCAGGCACCGCTTCAGCAGTTCTACATACCAGAAGAGCAGTCGGTATATCTGCTAAGCCATCACGATGCTCGTAAGCTCAAGGATTGGGTGGCGCTGTGTCAAACACAGCTCACCCAACTGGGCTACACGGACATTGAACTGATAGGTAAAGGTGCCTACGGCTTTGTGTTTGCGGGCAGTGCACTGGCTCAAGGTGCCCCGGCTCATTACGTATTTAAGTTCTCGCGTATTACTTTGCCAATGCACCTGCAAGAGCGCCTTGAAGAAGAAGCATTCATGCTTGACCAGGTGGCACATCCACGTATTCCTAAGTTGGTAGCCTACCAGCGTGCTAGAGGTCAATCCATTCTGGTAATGGAGCGTGCGCCTGGCTGGAATCTAGAGCAGGTATCCCTTAAAGAGGGAAAACTTTCCCCCCGCTTAATTATCCGCATTGCCACTCAACTAGCGGATATCCTTACCGTGCTGCGCCGTGAAGCAGGCCCCAATGCCCGACCCGTTGTGCATGGTGATATCAAACCTTCCAATTTGGTGTTTGACCCCTCCACTGAGCAAGTTGCGCTGATTGATTGGGGGTCATCTGTATTTGCCCAGTTGGATGAAAAGCTGCAGTTTGTAGGCGCTAATGTGATGGAGCTAATGTCCGATAATTTGCAGCAAACCAATGCACGTCTTGGGGATGTGTACTTTATTGGTGATGAGCAGCTCAATGGTGCGCTTTCATCACCACGCTTTGATGAGCAGGGCGTAGCGGGAACACTCTATGCGTTGGCATCTGCCCAATCCTGCAGGTTTGGCCACCGTGCGATTCCCGCCAGCTCTCTAGGGTTGCCGATGGAGTTTGCTCGAACCCTGGATGGCATGTTGGATCCAGACCCACAGGTGCGTCGCCGTGCGGGCGACTATTTTTTGCGTGTTATGCCGCGCCTGGAAAAGACAGTCATGATTGATCTGCCCGTGGCTCGACATCCTCCCTTGGTGCCGGTTTGGGGACGGCCTACGCGTCAAGAAATAGATACTGTGGTGTATAGCTCGCGCAAAGCATTCTTGCGTGAGGCAAATGCTGAAGAGACTTTAAACGACGTTAATGACGTGCAGTTAGACCGCTATTATAAGCAGTTCATGCAGGGCATGGGGGAAACCGAAAAAGCGTTTCTGGCATCGGTGAGCCGTTTGGGTAAATATCCAGTGGTGGGTGGTTTGGCAGTTCGCTGGGAGCGAGAAGGGGTCTATATCGACTCTTCCTTAAATCTACACGATCCAGAGCTAAAGCCAGCCTTTATTGAGGCTGTAAATAACATGGTGCATCTGGCCCGTGCTATCCACCGTCAGGGGATTTTCAAAAGCTGCCTGTTTAATGCCCGCCAAACCCTCCACATAGAGCGCCTAAGTGCGGAGCACTCGTTTCACTGCGAGTCTAATATGGCGATTAGTTATGAGCTAAGCGCGATGCCTGAAATGGAAGACCGTACTCGTCAGCACAGCTACTTTGAGGATGGCCCTGACCCAGAAGAGCTGCTAGCGCTTCCTGAAAGCATCATTCAGATACTGCAGCAACTTAATGATATTCACCATACCGGCATGATTATCTTCGAAGCACTGCCTAAGCACCTTAAGATTCACAGCTATTACCGGCTACTTGACCCCGGTCGGGAGCAAGAGTTTTGCAGTTTGCTGGCGCGCATGCTGGACTCGGTTAGCCAAATCGAAGGGCTGGGCGTGTCTGGATTTATGAAAATGCCCTATAAAGATACGCGCTTTTTCACTCACCTGGAACGCCAGCCAGAGCACTATTATCCCAAAGACCCCCGGGCCTATTTGCGCAAGCACCTTACGCAAGCACCTATAAGTGGCTCACAAGCCACTTGATTGCTCTAGTAACCATACTGCCAGCTGCTCGGTTAGTACGTCACTTGCTTGGCCAAAGGCATCAACTACGTCAGGAATCTCGACGCTACTTGCCTGGGCGCGGGTAGCGAAGCTTTTTGCCACTATTGGCTGACGATCGTGAGTACCTACCAGCTGTACGTCTAATTGAAGGTTAATGCTGGGAGGGGTGGTGTCATACTCGCTTTGAAAGTGACGCAACTCACTAAGTAGCAGTAGGTCATTAGGCAGGCGATCACTGCCCACGCTGGTAAATAGCTGGCGCTGCTGCAAACCTGATATGAGGCGGGCTTGCAGCATGTCTGGGGCGTTTTCATGCCAGCGTGAACCTTCGTATACATTGACCACGTTACGCTGGGGATAAACCACAATGCGGTTGCCGCTCAGCAAGTGGCCTGCCTCGGGGGTGGCAATTCCGAGTCTTAAGGGAATCGAAACAGCACTAGAAGAGTGAGCAATAGAGGGATCTGATGCAGGTAGGCGATACAGGGTGGCTGGCTCACTTTCAGGCAGTATCGAGCAGCCACTAATGAGTAACACCGCCGTCAGTGTTAGGGGACTAAATGTAAGACGAAAGCTCATGGGCGGAACTCCTCTACCTGATCTCGGCCCAGGAAGAAGTCCCTGGGGCTTTCTTCGAGCTGGCGGGTAATGCGGTCCAGTGAATTCAAAGTAGAGCGCAAGGCAGAAAGCGCTGGCGCGATATCTCTCGTCCCTTGAAGCGCACGTTCTACAGAGCTCGAATTGTCGTTGACTAGTTGCTCAATACGCTGGGCAGCGCTCGCCACATCGCGGCTGGCACCAGCGACGCTCTCCATCACCATTTGACCATCCTGGCTGAGTAATCGTGTCGTTTCCTGGCTAAGCGTATCAATGCTTGCCAGGGTAGAGGTTGCTTGGCGCGATGCGTCACCAAATAGCGCCATATTTTCGTCAAGCGCATCTTGCTGAGAAGCAATCATATCGGTAATGCGAGAGATATTCGTTAAGATGTTACCGGCTTGTTCGCGGTTACTATCATCAAATAGCTCATTGACGCTTTTCAAGATCGCATTGATGTTTTCGATCATTACTTCACTTTCATCAAACAAGGTGGCGATTGGTGAGGGGTCGGACCGAATAAACGGAACTGCATCGTCGGTTTGCTCCATCAAGAGAGGGCTTTCCGGAGAACCTCCATGAAGTTGAACAGACATGCTGCCGGTAATGCTGGCAAATGCCAGCTTCGCACGGGTGTCTGATTTAACAGGGGTATCTTTGTAGACACGAATAGCAGCAATGACCTGACGCGGATCACTGGGGTTCAGCTCCAAAGCAGTCACATCCCCTACCTCTATACCGTTATATTGCACTTTGCCTCCAACTGAGAGGCCGCTTACGCTGCGCTCAAATAAGATCTGGTAAGGCTGATAGTCACGTTCACCAGCTGCATGGCTCATCCATAAGGCAAAGAGCAGGGCGCCAGCGCCAGTTAACAGCGTAAAGAGACCGATCAGTATATGATGGGCACGTGTCTCCATATGCGTTACTCCTAATTTTGATGAGCGTGTTGAGCCGCTCTGCCCCTGGGGCCTTGGAAATAGTCTTGTATCCATTCATCGTCATACGACGCAACACGCGCTAACGTGTCAGTTACAAGCACCTTTTTTTGAGAAAGCACTGCTACCCTGTCACAGGCGGCATAAAGCGTGTCTAAGTCATGAGTCACCAGGAAAACACTAAAGCCCAGCGCATCACGTAAAGTGACTAGCAGCTCATCAAAGGCTGCCGCGCCGATAGGATCAAGGCCAGCGGTAGGCTCATCTAAAAAGAGAATGTCTGGATCCAGCGCTAGAGCACGTGCCAGGGCGGCACGTTTTACCATCCCGCCAGAGAGCGACTCGGGAAATTGTAGAGCGGTGTTAGGAGAAAGGCCTACTAACGATAATTTGAGTCGTGCCAGGTACTCTGCCTCCTCTCGGCCTAGCTTGGCGTGTTCAATTAGCGGTAAAGCGATATTCTCCTGCAAATTCAAAGAGCTAAATAGTGCGCCGCGCTGAAACAGCACGCCAAAGCGGCGTTCTACCTGACTGCGTTGCTCTTCGCTTAGGTCATTTAAACGCGTACCTAATACTTCAATGGTGCCATCATTAGGTCGTTTCAAGCCGACGATACTGCGTAACAGCACTGATTTTCCTGTTCCTGAACCGCCTACGACCCCAAGGATTTCCCCTTGATTAAGGGTTAAATCCAAGTTTTCGTGAACGACGTTGGCGCCGAAGCGATTAACCAATCCCCGCACGTTAATAACTGGCTGACTATGTTGCTCTGAAGGTTTATCTGAATGTGTCACCAGCCCATCTCCATAAAGAACAGTGCAGCTAGGGCATCAATCAGAATCACCATAAAAATTGATTGCACAACGCTTGAGGTCGTATGGGCACCAACTGACTGTGCACTGCCACTGACTTTGAATCCTTCAAGGCAACCAATCACCGCGATGACAAAGGCAAACACGGGGGCTTTGCTTAGCCCCACCAGAAAGTGAGTAACAGACATGTCCTTTTGCAGCGTGGTCATAAACTGGGTGAGAGAAATATCCAACGACAGCGAGGCTACTACAGCACCGCCCAACAGCCCGCTGAGCATGCCTACAAAGGCAAGCAGCGGTAGACTGATCAACATGGCAATCACACGGGGCAGCACTAGAAGCTCAATAGGGTCGAGCCCCTGGGCTTGAAGGGCATCAATTTCTTCATTGGATTTCATTGCACCTAGCTGTGCAGTAAACGCACTGGCCGTGCGGCCTGCGAGCAAGATGGCTGCAAGCAGAACACCAAATTCACGTAGAAAAGAGAAGGCCACTAAATCAATGGTATAAATGGTGGCGCCAAAATCTTCGAGCACCGTGGCACCGAGGAAAGCCACTACAGCCCCCACCATAAAAGTTAACAGCGCAACAATAGGGACCGCGTTTAGGCCGCTTTGTTGAATGTGTGCAACGGTGGCGGTAAAGCGCCAGCGGTGGGGACGCAGCAGCAACGGGATAAGTGTGGCTAGCACTAAACCAATAAAAGCTAGCAGTTGGCGCTGTTGCGACCACAGGTCAGACATTTTCTGACCAATATTGGCAAGTGCATCAGTAATACTATGTCGTGTACGGGGGGAGATATCCAGAGGCACTTCCATGGCCTCAGCAATCCGCACCAGCAGAGCTTGTTGCTCTTTAGGCAAATCGCTGGCCCACTCTGGTACCTGCTTAGCTCTTTCAATGCCGATGAATTCGATGATGAGTGCAGCACCTGCGGTATCAAGGCGTTCAATACCATTGAGCGATATGTTTTTTTTCGAAGATAGCTCGCCCTGCTGGCTGAGTGCGCTTTTTAGGGCATGGAAATTATCAAGCGTCCATTTGCCCTGAAACGCTACATTGCCACCTTCGACTGTTAACCATTCGTCTGGCATCCCTGCTCCTCATCGATATTCACGATTAAGTGAAGGTCTTATGATGCATTCAAACGAGTGTTAGTGAAAGGGAAGTTGTCAGTAACTTAACGTGAAACACGATATTTAGATGCCCGCTCCTGCTTAATGTTGTCTGCCACTTCTTTTAAACGCGGCCCGAGATTGTTAACCAAGCGGTCATGCTCCAGGCGCAGGCTAGAGCCACCGCAGCTAATCGTGTCCGATAAGCCGCATAGCCAGGTGCGCCTGATGGCCGAGGTTGCAATGGCTAGTCTTGAACCAGCCTCAAGGAGAGTAATTAATAGTTCTTACAATTTTATTTTGTATTGCGGAATTTGGTTTCGCTTGTTGACTGCCCATCCTGGGCTATGCAAAAGTGCCTGATAAGCAACTTAGACATTAATTCCGCCTAGCGGATTTGTCGCTACTCCAGTGCTATTTATAACGATCAATAATAGTTTTTACTATCAGGAGCCGTCATGATTCGAGATCCCGAATTGATTGGTCAGCTTGTCGATACAATCTCCCGTTTTGTCCGTGAACGCTTGATCCCAAACGGAGCGCGTCTAGCCTACGCCGGTAAAATAATTGTAGGGCGTGTGGCTGACCGTGCGGTACAGGTACATGGTGGCGCGGGCTACATGTCCGAGTACGCGGCTGAGCGCTTCTACCGCGACGTGCGGCTATTTCGTATTTACGAAGGCACCACGCAAATTCAGCAAATCCTCATCGCCCGAAATATGGTGCGGGAGGCGTCCTAATGGCTTTGTCGGTCTCTTATCAAGCGCCGGATGAAACTATTTTTGGCCGCCTTGCCAGCGAGCTGGTGGCAGAGCTTCCTGATCGGCTCAGCACCCGCGTGCTTGAAAATGCTAAACGTATTGGTGATCTGCCCGCCATTGTGGATGGCAATGTACGCTGGAACTACGCAGAGCTTGGTCACGAAATACAGGCTGCCTGTGGCTGGTTAAAAGCGTTAGGACTCCGTCCGGGTGACCGGATGATGACGGTGAGCGAGAACTGCCGTGCCCTAGTAGTTTTGCTGCTTGCCGCCAGTGAACTTGATGTATGGGTGGCGATTGTAAATTCGCGTCTCTCTGCCCAGGAAATTGACCTGATTCAGAGCAACTGCCTACCTCGGAGAGTATTTTATACATGTGATGCCTCGCCAGAGGCGTGCCAACACGCTGCGCGCAGCGCTGCTGACCGCTACCAGCACCCTCAATTGGGTGATCTGGCTATTTCACCGCTTTATGACAGCGAACCTGAGCTGGTATACGCAAGCGGTGCCGAACAGGTAGCAGCGATGATTTATACCTCAGGCACCACTGGCATCCCAAAAGGCGTCATGTTGACCCATCGTGGCATTCTTTATATTGCCTCAATTTCGGGTGGTATGCGCCACTTGAGTCAGGGCCAGAGAGTTTACGGTGTTCTGCCAATGTCCCACATTTTTGGCCTTTCCTCGGTTTGCATGGGGTCGCTGTATAACGGCGCATGCCTGTATACCGTGCCGCGTTTTGATGCAGAACTCATGCTAGTAACGCTCAAGCAGGAACGGATTAGCGTGCTTCAAGGTGTTCCAGCTATGTATGCCCGTACGCTGGAGTTTTTAAAGCGCGAGCAGCGTTCATTGGAAGCGCCCGAGCTGATTTATATATCAGCGGGCGGTTCGCCGCTAGATAGTGATACTAAAATGCGTGTAGAGGCGGCCTTTGGTTTAACGCTTCACAACGGCTATGGATTAACTGAGGCTAGTCCCACCATCAGCCAAACGCGCATTAATGATTGCCATACCAATAGTACTGTAGGCCGAGTGTTGCCTTTGCTGGAGTACCGGCTGGAGCCACTTAGTGATCGTGGAGCCAGTGAGCAACTTAGTGAAGAAGTCGGAGAGTTATGGGTACGTGGTCCTAATATTATGAAAGGCTACTTTCACCAGCCAGAAGCCACACGTGCCGCACTCACCGAAGACGGCTGGCTTAATACCGGCGATATCGCCAAATTTGATGACGATGGTCACCTGTATATCGTTGGACGTAGCAAAGAGCTAATCATTCGCTCGGGCTTCAATATCTATCCGCCGGATGTAGAGGCGGTTATTAATGAGCATCCGGCGGTCACGTTAACTGCCGTGGTGGGGCGCCAAGTGTCAGGTAATGAAGAAGTCGTGGCATTTGTGCAAAGTGAGCCTGGTGTTGAGTTGGATGTAGCGGAGCTCAAGGCGTTTATTGCCGAGCGGCTGGCGCCCTATAAACGGCCGAGCCATATAGTGTTAATGGACACACTACCTTCAACAGCTAGCGGCAAAATTCTTAAAGGACGGCTGCGGGATTTAGCTCAGCAGGAGAGCGCCTCATGAGCCAATTAAAAAAACTCTATCAAAAAGTATATTCAAGTGAGTAGCTCCGATACGTCTCAGCAAACGCTAATGGGCTATCACAAGCTGTTGGGCATGCAGCGACGACCTGCCTATCGTTCGCGTTTGGTGCGTCAGTGAGGGCAGAGCATGCTACTTCAGCCGCCTCGCCGCCGCTATCCCATTTAACCATTAGGATCGACGTTGTCCTTGGAGCTCCAGCTGTTAAACAGCAGAAATGCTGTTTGAACGCTGGTGGTGCCGCTGACACAGGCGAGCCAAAATGATGCCAGGTAGTAGCGCTGCTGAGGCCATGCTGAGTAGTGCAAGCTGGCTTAGTGGCACCATCCCACCCCCAGGTAGTGCCAGCAGCAGGCCTGCGACTAATACCAAGCTGCGAATTATGGTCTCTTGCACTATCCCATAGCCAAGCCGACCTACCACTACTAGGTAGCCCTGCATGGCAGAGGCAAACAGGATGATACCAACCACGGCCTGGATGAACACGGCAACAATAATGAGCGGTTCACCCTGCATAATTAGTGCGGGATTGAGTACGAATAGGAAAGGGATGAAGTAGATCACGCTGCCCAAGCGCATTGCCTGAAGGCCGGTTGCCATAGGGCGTGCGCCTGCAACGGTGGCAGCGGCGAAGGCACCCAGCGCGACTGGCGGAGTAATGAAGCTCAACATGCCCCAATATAGGATAAACATGTGTACTGCCATTGGGTCGAGGCCACCACCTTGAATTAGCGCAGGAGCCAGCGCAACCGCCAAGAAGATATAGGCCGCTGTAACCGTCATCCCTATACCCAACACGAAACTAGTGACAGCCCCCATTATTAGTAGAAGTGGAACGCTGCCACCGGCTATGTTGATAAAGTCGTTGGCGATGGTGCCAGAAAGGCCGGTCATGGAAAGCGCACCGACCAGCATGCCCACACCAGCTAAAATAGCGATGAGTTCAGCAAATAGCTTGGCGGCAGATGACAGCGTGTCACCTACATCCTTCCAACCCCAGCGGTTATTCTTAGATAGTTGATTGAGTACGAGTAGTAGTGCTGTGGCGTAAAAGGGAGCGATGGCTTCCCGTTGCATGACAAGTAGCATCCACACCAATAGCGCAAAGACAAAAATGAAGTACCAACCCTCTTTCATGGTTTTCCATAAAGAAGGCAGCTCAACGGCAGGTAAGCCTTTAATGTCGTTGCGAGCAGCGTAAGCATCGATCTGTATAAACAAACCAAGGAAATACAGTACTGAAGGAATAACCGCGGCCAGCGCAATGGTGGAGTAGGGGATATCCAGGAACATTGCCATCACAAAGGCAGTTGCACCCATCACCGGTGGCATTAAAACACCACCGGTTGAGGCGCAGGCTTCCACACCGCCTGCAAATGAGCGCGTCATGCCGATGCGGCGCATGGCAGGGATTGACAGCACTCCAGTGGTTAGCACATTGCTAATAACGCTACCACTCATTGAGCCCATCAACCCGCTGGAGAAGATGGAGACTTTGGCGGGGCCTCCTCGCACATGGCCCAATAAAGCAAAGGCCAGGTTGATAAAAAACTTACCACCACCGCTTTTTTGTAGCACCACGCCAAACACTAGAAAGCCGATCACTAGGCCAGCAAAGGCTTGTAGCGGCACCCCCATGATGCTTTCGGTGCTCATGGTGTGGTACATGGCGGTTTCTTCAAGAGTTGAAGGAAACGCCTGAATAGGCCCAGGCACAATATCCGCCACTAATGGGTAGAGCGAAAATACACCGGCAATAATAGCGATTGGTAAACCACCTGCTCGACGAGCAGCCTCAATAATAAGTAGCCAATAAGCGTAGCTGGCGTAGATAGCGAGATCTGGTGCAGCAAAGGCCCAACCCCGCTCTAAAATTGGTACAGCGTTGTAAACAAAATAACCGCCGACAATTAGTGTGGTGGCGCTTAACAGGTAGTCATACCACGGTACAGGGCATTCTTGCAGGCTACGGCGCATTGGCCACAGCAGAAAAACCAGCGGTAAAAGCAAGGCGACAACTGCATAGTAAAATTGTGTTTCCAGGCCCGTCACAAAGGTGAGCCATCCAATATTGAAAAGATAATCCAGCGTCATCAGAATTAAAGCAATGGTCACCGTGGCTGGAATCCAGAGCAGGGCGGAGGGGAGTTGACGAATTTGACTGATCTTTTCTTTAACCTGTGAAGCACTGGCAGTCGAGCTATCTGTAGTCATGGCTAGGTATCTATGGTCATGGCGGAAATATCTGCAGAAGGGAGAGTCCGATAATCAGCAGGGGGCAACGAATGCTGCCCCCTAGAGCGTTACTCGAAAATTGGCTCGAAACCGGCATCATTCAGCGCAATGGCACGAGCTTCCATCCAACTGGCAGCAAATACCTCATCATCACCAGGTGCGTCTTGCATAAAACTTTCCCAGGCACTTAACAGGACACCTTGGCGTTCAACGAGTTGATCCTGGTGTGCTTGCATTTCATCCGTCCATACATCGATCTCTTTGTAGTACTCCACCACCGCATCGTGAAACGGCACGACCCATAGGAGGTCCTGCTCCTCCAAGGCATAGCCAATGGCTCCTGGGGCGTTATCTTTATAGTCGTCGAAATTGTCTTGCATCGCCTTGATTAACCCATAAGCGACGTTGTCATCCAGGTGCTGATTGGCGACTACAATGGGATAAGGGTAGCTAGCACTGGGTACGGGGTTATCGGCACTAATACCACCAGCGCCTGCGGTCACTTCATGGGGACGAAAGTAAGGGGCAACAGCAGCCATGCGCTCCCAACCAGCTTCATCTTCAGGGTCTAGCACCGGCCAGCTGATGCCGCGTGGACTGCTAGCAAGCTGCTGCGCGGGTGGGGTGACTGTCGTGGTGAAGGAAGCGTCCACGTCACCGGCAATAATACCGTCGAAGGAGCGACCATATCCGGGGTAATCAACACGCTTTACGTCATCCCAGGTAAGCCCACCGAACGCTAGGTACGCCTCGGTACCTTTATTGAGGGCATCATCACCACGAATATAAGCGATACGTTTACCTGCCAAGTCAGCAGGTGTTTCAACATCTAAGTCACCTGCGACTGCCAGGGATAGACCAAAAGAGGCGGTCGAGGTAGTAATCACTCGCAGGGGCTGCGGTCCCCAATCGCGGTCGGCAAACATCATCACGCCCTCCGCGCCGTAGTAGCTGGCGATACCGCAAGCACAAAGGTCAACCCGGCCCTGCTTGAGTGGAGTCATACGTGATACGTCGTTATCTCCTGGTAGGATACGTACCGAGGACCCGTATTTATTCTGCAGCATATTCCCGATAGCGACGGCTTGGGCGTAGCCACTGGAGTTAGTGCCATAGGCTGTCCATGCCATGGTGTTTGGCAGTTCAACCTCGCTGGCGTAGCTAATCGCAGCGCCGAGTAGTGATAAAGGTAAAGTGGCAATGAGTAAACGGTGAGCAAATGGACGCATTTAAATGCTCCTTTATTGTGGTTGTATTAGCACTTGGTTAGTTGTTGTTTTGCTATGCGGTATTTGATTTTTCTTTGTGGTCGATTGATAGTAGATAAGCGCATAGGGAGATGTCAACGATGATCTAAATCGCGAGGCTAACTAGCATGAGCTTTATAAGAGAAAGCCAGGCGAATCTCTGGATTTTCAAGTGCTTGAATAATTTTAAGCTAACTGAATTCTCGCCATGCAGCGTAGGTGCTAAGGAAGACACGTCCAGTAAGTGACTCGAGAAAGTCACTTCTTTTGAGATGATCCATCACTGGCCCTTTTACTTCTGCGAGATGGAGTTTTACATCTGAATCTTTTAAGCGGGCGTTGATGGCATCCAGGCTTTCCAAAGCAGATGCATCGATTAAATTAACCGCCGAGCAGATGAGCACCACATGCTCAAGCTCTGGGCGGCTGGCGACTAGGTTGTACACGGTATCTTCTAAATAGCGTGCATTAGCAAAATAGAGGCTTTCATCAATGCGCAACAGTGCAGCTCTGCTAGCCGCTTCTACATCGTGGCGTTCGATATTGCGAAAGTGTTCTGTATCGGGAACCCGACCTACCAGTGCGCTGTGGGGGCGGCTGGTTCGATACAAGAAAAGCGCAACAGAGAGGGCTACGCCGCCAATAATCCCTGCCTCAATACCTTCAACTAGCGTTAGTAATATAGTGACGGCCATGGCAGCAAAATCACTACGAGAATAGCGCCAGGTTTGGCGCAGTGTTGGTATATCCACTAGCGTCAGAATAGACACTGTGATGGTGGCAGCAAGCGTGGCAATTGGTAGGTAATAGAGCCAGCCAGTAAACGACATCGTAACCAGTGCAATACCCAAGGCTGCAAATGCTCCAGCAGCGGGTGTTTGAGCGCCAGCGTCGTAGTTAATAACGGTACGTGAAAGGCCACCTGTTACTGGCATGCCGCTAGTAACGCCAGCGGCTAAGTTGGCAGCCCCTAAGCCGATTAGCTCCTGGTTGGGTGAAATGCGCTGGCGCCGTTTCGCGGCTAGCATTTGCCCCATGGATACTGATTCCACAAAACCCACTAAACTGATGAGCAGTGCAGGAATGAATAGCGCACGCCATAACGTTGTATCACTCCAAGGAAAGCTCAGTGCGGGTAGGCCACTTGGAATAGTTCCAACCACGTCAACACCGACCTCTGCTAGTTGCCAGTGCCAAGTCGCTAGTGTAGTAGCAGCTACTGCGAAAACAGGCCCTGCTTTGGCGATTAAGTCAGCGATAGCGCTAGGTAAACCAAGGGCGCAAAGCCCTTGTTTGCCAAAGCGGCGCAGGGCTACTAGGAAGATCAAGGTGCCGCTGCCTATAGCGAGTGTGTAAGGATTCACCGCCGATAGGTTTGGGGCCAGCGTCATTAAGCGCTCAACCAAGGTAAAACCACTGCTAGATATCCCAAGCAGGCTACCTAGCTGGCTAGCGGCGATAAGAATACCTGAGGCAGTTAAAAAACCAGAAATCACGGGGTGGCTCAAAAAATTGCTAAAAAAGCCCATTTTTAACGCCCCCATTACGACCAGGATTACCCCGGATAGTAATGAGAGTACCAATGCCGCCTGTAGATAAGCATCGCTACCAGGGGTAGCGACAGAGGAAAGTGCCGCACCAGTCATTAGAGCGATAATGGCAACGGGGCCTACCGCGAGCGCTTTGCTAGTGCCAAACAAGGTATATAGTAGTTGAGGAAGAATGCTGGCATATAGCCCAACCACCGCGGGTAGCCCAGCCAGCAACGCGTATGCCAGCGATTGAGGGATAACCATCACTGTGACGATTAACCCTGCCAGTAGGTCTGCTCCCAGTAGCCGTTTATGGTAATGGGGTAGCCACGTCAGAATAGGCAAATAGCGCTTTAGCATGAGTTCCAGGTGTCTAGAGGGCGGCAGAAGATAAAGGGTAAATGATATTCCATTTAGTTGCAGTGCTTATATTTATTTGCTCACCATAAGCCAGGTGATGCTCAGGGCCATACACGCTCTCTTTCTGCCCCCAAAGTGCTACTTCTTTCATCAACATAACCCGTTAAGATTAATCACAATGCGGGGTTAAGCTCGCTCTGTGCGGTGTTCATTACTCAATAATGTCAATAAAAAGAGTACTACTCATGCGCTTATTGCTATTGCTAATTTCTGCGGTGTTATTGGCACTGTCGGCGGGCTTGGTCGCTCAAAATGACATGTGGAGTTATGTAGCATTATTACCTGCCGCTCTTGGCGGTGGAGCCATTTTGTTGAGTGCACTTGAGGGCGTGTATCGTTCTGATCAGCGACGACTTGAGAAAGGGAAGCGGAGAATAAAGTCTCTGCGTGACTATGCATCATTAAGAGCTATGGCCTACCGATTAATGAATCGTGCCAGCAGTACGGCTATAGCCTCGGCGGAGGTTTCACATTACGCCGATTTAATGGATCAGCGTCTGGCCAAGCAAGAAAAAATGGCGAGGGAAGCATCATCAAGCATGAGTGCGATAAACACCGCCATTATGCAAGTGAGCGCGAGTGCTAGCCAAGTCGCCTCGCTTGCGGAGAATGCCCGCCAAGCAAGCCACCATAATCATAGCGAGCTTGCTGATATCATAGAAGATATGGCTGGCGTCGCTGAGCGCTCTAACGAGGCGCTTGATATGTTGACGGAGCTTAACGATAAAATTGAACGCGTGCGTAACGTCACTTCAATGATCGAAGGAATTGCCGAACAAACCCATTTACTGTCACTCAATGCTTCAATTGAAGCAGCGCGTGCTGGGGAACACGGTAGGGGCTTTGCCGTAGTGGCTGGTGAAGTACGTAACTTAGCGTTAAAAACGTCAATGGCCACTCAAAGTGTTGATGAGCTGGTTAAAGATATGCATCAAAGTGGCCATAGCGTGGTTGCTACGATTGGGTCATTGATGACGCGTATTCGTGAGCGTTCTCAAGGTATGCAGCAAGTAGGGAGTGGCCTGGCTACTATTACCCAAGAGTTTGATCATGTGCAGCGCGAGATTACTAGCGTCGCAGAAGCCATGACAAGCACAAGAGAACATAGCCAAAACGTTGCGGATAGCCTACGACAGTTAGAAGACGATGTGGACGAGGGGAATCGCAACATGCACGATTTAGCTTCTCAGGCTCGTGCATTAATGGATGCTGCGGAAGGTGTTGATGGTGAGTTGGCGCAGCAGCGCTTGGAGGGGCGACATCAGGAAGTGTTTCGTATAGCCCGTCAAGCTGCTGACCAAATTGGCAAACTATTTGAAAAAGGCTTGGCTAACGGCCAGCTAACACAGACAGCACTATTTAAGCCAGACTACCGAGAAATCCCTGGCACCCAACCATTGCTTTACCGTACGGGGTTTGATGATTTTACGGATCGGCATTTACAAAACCTGCAAGAACCTCTGCTCACCCAGTTTGGATTAAGTTATGCCATCGCCTGTGATCGCAATGGCTATGTACCTACACACAACGCGGCGGTCAGCCGCGAGCCTACTGGCAGCTATGATCATGATCTGAAGTACTGCCGCAGCAAGCGTATTTTTGATGACCCAACAGGTAGCCGTTGCGGTGCCCATGAAAAGCCATTGTTACTGCAAACTTACAAGCGTGATACCGGGGAAATCATGCACGACCTTTCGGTGCCAATTTATGTAAGTGGTAAGCACTGGGGTGGTTTCCGTGTTGGTTATCAGCCGACTAAAGCTGCCGATACGGCAGATTTAGTCCTTGAACAGCAAAGGGAGTCAATGTCAGGAAGCCACTGCCTGGCGCGTGCGTGACTGCCACGATGACCAAGAATAGAGCACCAAACCGGCCCAAATCATCACAAACGTTGCCAGTTGGATCATGCCCAGCTTCTCGTCAAAGACAGCAAGTGCAATTAAAAACTGAATGCTGGGGTTGATGTACATTAGAAACCCGAGAGTGGCGAGCCGTAAGCGGCGCGCAGCACCTGCAAATGCCATTAGAGGCAGAGCGGTCAACACACCGCTGATCACCAACAGTGCGGACATAGGTACATCATAAAAAAAGTGCGATTCCCCTTGCCAGTTCAGCCAAGTAAGAGCAATTAGCGCAAGGGGAAATAGCAGCAGTGTTTCCACAAACAGGCCTGAAAGTCCATCTAAAGGGACCTGTTTGCGAAACAGCCCATAGCTACCAAAGCTTAGCGCTAATAGCAGGCTGATCCAGGGTAGCTCTCCCAGCATGAAAAACTGAATAGCAATGGCTAAACTCGCCAGTCCTAGCGCAATGAGCTGAAGCCGTGCCATTACCTCGCGTAGCACCAGCATACCTAGTGCTATGTTTACCAAGGGGGTCAAAAAGTAGCCTAAGCTGGCCTGTAATACCTGCTTACTCTCCACGGCATAAATATAGATTCCCCAGTTAAATGCAATCAGTATGGCGCAGGCCAGCACTCGACCTAAGCGTTGTGGCTGCACTAGCGCTGCGACCACAGGGGGCCAGCGTCGCAAGAGGCTAATCAGGCCCACCAGGAACAGGCACGACCACAAGATTCGGTGGACCAGAATTTCAAAAGCGGGAATACCCTGAAACAGAGCGAAAAATAGCGGGAAACAGCCCCACATTATATAGGCGGTTAAACCAAACATAACGCCTTTAACTGCTTCGGGGTCCCGCGATGTTGAGGAAAGCATAGCAGCCTCATTAATTTAAAATGCTAATCTAGCACACAATTAATGAATACACCGGTGCATAAGGAGAGTGGCATGAGCCAATTGAAGATTAGCTTGGTGCAATGCGATTTACGCTGGGAAGATCCTCAAGCGAACCACACACACCTTGAGCAACTGCTAGGTGAGTTAGATAGCCGAGATACTGATCTTATCGTGCTGCCTGAAATGTTTGCTACTGGCTTCACTATGAACTCTCGTGAAATGGCCCAGTCGGTGGAACAAAGCCAAAGTGTCGCTTGGCTGAAAGCACAGGCTAAGGCGAGAGACTGTGTAATGACGGGCAGTGTCGCGATTGTTGAAGACGGGCAGTATTTCAACCGTATGGTGTGGGCCACTCCTGATGGGGGCCTGTGCCACTACGATAAGCGGCATCTTTTTCGTATGGCCGGAGAGCATGAACGCTACGGGATGGGTAACCAGCGCCAAATTGTCGAGCTTAAAGGCTTTAAGTTGCAGTTGAGCGTTTGTTACGACTTACGCTTTCCTGTATGGATGCGTCAGCAACCAGCAGAAGGAGAGCATTTCGAGTATGATGCTATTCTGTGCGTGGCGAACTGGCCCGCTCCCCGAAGGCATCCGTGGCGTACTTTGCTACAGGCCCGCGCGGTCGAAAACCTGGCTTATGTGGTGGGTGTTAATCGTGTGGGTGAGGATGCCAAAGGGCTCGCTTACAGTGGCGACTCAATGCTGGTCGATTTCAAAGGGGAACCGCTGATCGATCATCCTGCAAACGCTCCGTTTATTGAAACGGGGACGCTAGATAAAACGGACCTAGATGCTTTTCGTGAAAAATTTCCTGCCTGGCAAGATGCCGACCGCTATTCGCTGCTGCCAGGAGTGGGTCAATAATGCGCCTTGATCGCTTTTTAAGTGAAACGACCCCGTTAACTCGTAGTTTAGCGAAGCGTGCTCTCAAAAATGGTGAAGTCACCCTTAATGGAGAGCTGATCAAGCAAGCTGCGACTCAGGTAGACACCGAGAGTGATGACGTCAAGCTGAATGGCGAAACGTTATCACTGGTTGGGCTGCGCTATTTGATGATGCATAAGCCGGTAGATGTGGAGTGCACTGCACGCCGCGGGCTCTACCCGCGGGTCATTGACTTAATAGACCTCCCGAAAGCAGAGCGGCTGCAGCCAGTAGGGCGTTTAGATGTTGATACCACAGGCTTATTATTGCTGACCGATGATGGCCAGTGGTCCCACCGAGTGACTTCTCCCCGCCACCGTTGTGCAAAAGTGTATGTGGCAGATTTGGCCGAACCCGTAGAGGGTGAAGCTGCCCAATGGGCGATCGATCAGGTAGCGGAAGGGATTATGCTGGATGGAGAAGAGACGCCCACTCAGCCTGCAGTGCTGCGTTTTATTACTCCATATCAAGCCGAGCTGACCATTACCGAAGGGCGCTATCATCAGGTAAAACGTATGTTTGCCGCCTTGGGCAATCATGTGAATGCATTGCATCGCCGATCAATTGGCGATGTAGTATTGCCGGATGACTTGGCGCCGGGTGAGTGGCGCGAGCTAACCCCGCAAGAGATAGCTGGTTTCTAGCCTGCTACGTGTACCAAAACTGTATGACGCCCACCATTAAGCGACACGTGTGATGGTGGGCGTTTGCTTATGGATAAGTAAAAGTTTATACCGTTATCTTTGTTGGCTTGTAGCAAAATAACCACCATCAAGATAGTGGCACTAAACAGTAAATTATTAATCCAAATGGGCGGCTTTTATCAGTGCCTTGGTATAGGCATGCTGGGGGGTGGCAAGTACCTCAAGGCAATTTCCTTGCTCAATCACTTCACCGTCCTTAAGGACCATAATGCGATGAGCCATAGCGCGCACTACAGCAAGGTCATGGCTAATAAATAGATAACTTAGCTGACGGCGCGCCTGGAGTTCGCGCAGTAGGGTTACCAGCTGTTTCTGGACGGTACGGTCGAGAGCCGAGGTAGGCTCATCCAGTACGAGCAACTCAGGCTCTAAAATAATTGCCCGAGCTACGGCAATCCGCTGACGCTGACCACCTGAGAACTCATGGGGATAGCGGGCAGCGCAGCTTTCCGGTAAGCCAACCTCGCGCAAGGTTCGGTGCACATGCTCGGTTATTTCGGCTGGGGTTAGGTTAGGGTAGTGGAATTGCAAGCCTTCGCTAACAATATCGAACACCGGCATGCGGGGTGAAAGGGCACCATAGGGGTCCTGAAACACCATCTGCAGCCTATGGCGCTGGCGTCTTAACGCATCGCCGGAGAGTTGGCTTAACGTTGCATCACCTAGTGTTACCTCACCTTGGCTAGCGACTAAGCGCATGATTGCTGAGGCAAGGGTAGTCTTGCCGGAGCCTGATTCCCCCACAACGCCTAGAGTTTCACCAGGTGAAATGCTTAAATCAGTCGCTTTAAGAGCGTCAAACGCGGGTGGCTGGCGCTGAAAGAGTCCTGTTCTTGGGCGCTTAAAGCTGACGCTGAGCTGGCGTGTGGTTAATAGCGGTGTAGCATTAGCGGGTGCTGAAGGTCGGCCTTCGGGCTCCGCAGCGATCAACGCTTTGGTATAGTCGCTTTTGGGCTTATCGAATACGTCGGCAACGCTACCTGTTTCCTGAACTTTTCCCTGGTACATGACACACACACGATCCGCATGGCGGCGTACCAAGTTCAGGTCATGGCTGATTAACAGAACGCCCATTCCGTGGCGGTCACGCAGCTCTTTCAGCAGGGCTAAAATCTCTTGCTGAACGGTTACGTCGAGTGCAGTAGTGGGTTCGTCAGCAATTAGCAGCGCTGGATTATTGGCAATAGCCATAGCAATCATCACCCGCTGGCGCTGGCCGCCAGAAAGCTGATGTGGCCAAGCATCTAATAACTCTTCAGGTCGTGGTAATTGGACCTGCTCTAGCAGCGCTTTGGCGCGAGTACGCGCAGCCTGCCCGCTAACCCCTTGATGTAGGCGCAGTGTCTCACTGATCTGCTTGCCTATGCGGTGTAGTGGGTTGAGCGAGGTCATCGGCTCCTGAAAAATAAATCCGACTCGGTTGCCGCGGATGCCATTCCAGTCACGCTTGGTTAGTTGGTTGAGGTTTATTTCTTCTAGCCAGCGTTGCCCACTCACGGTTGCGTTGCTAGGTAGTAGATCAATGGCACCGAGCGCAGAGACTGACTTACCGGAGCCAGATTCACCTACGATTGCTAGCGTTTCACCGGCATTAACGGTGAGCGAGAGTGCGTCAACGACCACGCTGCCATCAAAGGCAACCGAAAACTCGTGTAAGCGCAGTAGTGGATTAGCATTGGCTGTAGGCTCAGACATGGGGCGCTTCCTGGGCTGATGAAGAGCGCTGCGTAACATGGCGTGGGTCGAACGCATCGCGCAAGCCTTCACCGATAAATACGAGTAGAGAAAGCATAATCGCCAGCGTCATAAATGCAGTAATACCCAGCCAAGGCGCATGTAGATTGTTTTTACCTTGAGCGGCTAGCTCTCCCAGCGAGGGGGCTCCTGGAGGAAGCCCAAAACCCAGGAAGTCTAGTGCTGTTAGGGTTCCTATAGCGCCGGTAAATAGGAAAGGGATAAACGTAAGCGTCGCCACCATGGCATTTGGCAAAACGTGGCGCCACATGATTAACCGAGAGGGAAGTCCCATCGCTTTAGCAGCACGCACATATTCAAGGTTACGAGCGCGCAAAAATTCGGCGCGCACGATATCCACCAGACCCAGCCATGAAAAGAGCAGCATAATACTCAATAACCACCAAAACCCTGGCTGCACAAAGCTGGCCAAAATAATCAGCAGAAACAGCACCGGCAATCCTGACCATATCTCAGTCATACGCTGGCCTATGAGGTCTACTTTGCCGCCAAAATAACCCTGAACCCCACCCACGACGACACCCATGACCAGCGAGCCAGCGGTGAGTACTAAGGCAAACGCCACCGAAAGTCTGAACCCGTAGATCACCCGTGCCAGCACATCTCGCCCTTGGTCGTCGGTGCCTAGCCAGTGACGGCTATCCGGCGGAGCGGGGGAGGGTTGGGTCATCTGCATATCCAACGTTTGATAGGAGAACGGGATGACAGGCCAAAGTGCCCAGCCGTGGTCGCTGATCTGCTGTTGGATGAAAGGATCTAAATAGTCGGTGCGGGTGGGTAAAAATCCGCCAAACTCAGTTTCCGGGTAGTCTACTAGCAGTGGCAGGTACCACTGGCCTTGGTACTGCATCACGATAGGCTTGTCATTGGAGATGAGTTCAGCGAATAAGCTGACAATGAATAGCGTGCTAAATAGCCACAGCGATACCCGTGCGCGGCGGTTAGCTTTAAATGCCGATAAGCGACGCCGTGTAATTGGTGAAAGGCGCGAGGTAATAAAGTGCATACTTATGACTCCCGCGATGAAAAGTCGATGCGAGGGTCAACCCACACATAGGTCAAGTCAGACACCAGCTTTAGCAGCAGCCCAATGACGGTATACAGAAAGAGCGTTCCAAAAATAACTGGGTAATCTCGCTGCATAACTGCCTCGAAGCCCAGTAAGCCTAAGCCATCCAGGGAGAAAATCACCTCTATAAGCAGTGCGCCGGTAAAGAAAATACCGATCATCGCAGAGGGTAAGCCTGCAATAATAATGAGCATGGCATTGCGGAAAACATGCCCGTACAGGATGCGATGTTCGTCTGCTCCTTTGGCCCTAGCCGTTAAAACGTACTGTTTATGGATTTCATCTAAAAAACTGTTTTTGGTCAACATGGTGAGCGTAGCGAAGCTGCCAATGGCAGCGGCTGTGACGGGTAGTGTGATATGCCAGAAGTAATCTTTGATTTTGCCCCAGGTGGATAGCTCTGCAAAGTCCGGCGAGGTCAAGCCGCGTAGCGGGAACCAGTCCAGGTAAGTTCCTCCCGCAAACAGCACGATAAGCAAAATGGCAAATAGAAAGCCGGGGATCGCATAGCCCACAACGACTAGGCCCGAGGTCCACACATCGAAGCGGGACCCGTGGCGTAACGCTTTACGTATTCCTAAAGGAATCGAAACCAAGTAGACCAGTAATGTCGTCCACAGCCCAAGTGAGATGGATACAGGCAGTCGTTCTATCATCAGCTCGATTACTGGGCGGTCGCGAAAGAAGCTGGTGCCGAAGTCGAAGGTGAGATAGTCCACCATCATCCCGATAAACCGCTCATGAGCAGGTTTGTCAAAGCCAAACTGTTGCTCTAACTGTTCAATAAAGCGCGGGTCAATACCTCGTGCGCCACGCGAGTCATCGCTTACCTGGATATCCGCACCGCCCATATCCAGGCGCGTGCTTGCCATTGCATCTGCGCCCTCAAAGCGCGCCAGCATTTGATCAATAGGCCCGCCAGGGGCCGCTTGTACAATAATAAAATTAAGCAGCATGATACCGAATAGCGTGGGTATCATCAGTAGCAGTCGGCGAAGGGTATAGCGTGCCACAGTGCACTCCGTGAGTCGTTGTGATTTAGCTAGGTTCAGCGCCGACGATTACGTCGCTGCAAGGCTGCTTCGCGTTCGGTATCTACCCACCAGGCATCTAAGTCCATGGCGTATTCTGGGAATGGCTCTGGATAGCCGAACTTATCCCAAACGGCGATACGGGATTCACCCGAGTGATAGTGGGGGATGACATAAAAACCCCAGCGCAGCACTCTATCAAGGGCATGGGTGACAGTGTCTAATGTTTCACGATCTTCAGCGCGGATTAACTGCTCAACCAGTGCGTCAACGGCAGGGTGGGCAAGAGCCATTCGGTTGCGGCTTTGTGGAGATTCAGCAGCGGCGCTAGTCCAGTAGTCACGTTGTTCATTACCTGGGTTATTAGATTGAGGGAAATGGCTGATGACTATATCGTAGTCATAGCTGCGTAGCCGATTAAGAAACTGGTTGATGTCAACGATACGCAGTGACGTCTGCACACCAAGCCGCGCCATATTGCGTAGCATAGGCTGCACGACGCGTTCTAAGCCTGAATCATATAGCAGTACTTCCACGCTGAGGGGGCGGCCTGTCTCGCTATTGACCAGAACGCCGTTATCAACTTCATATCCAGCCTCACGTAGCAAGTCCAGGCCGAGCTTCAGTCTTTCACGCAGATCGGTGGGGTGCTCGATGGGGAGCGGGTCTGTAAACAATCGTTCAGAGCGGTGTGAGGCGAGCAGCTCGTCTCTGAATGGCTCTAAAAGCGCTAGCTCATCTCCCGACGGTAGGCCGGTGGCTTCCATTTCAGAGTTTTGGAAGAAGCTTTCAGTGCGCTGGTAAGTGCCGTAGAAAATATTCGTGTTTAGCCATGGGAAATCGAACGTTAGGCTAAGCGCCTCACGAACTCGGGGATCTTGAAACTGCTCTTTGCGCAGGTTGAAGACAAACGCCTGCATCATCGAAGGGTTTACGTCTGGCACGGTAATGCGCTTAATCAAGCCGTCCCGATAAGCCGGAAAATCATAGCCAATTGCCCAGGTGGCTGCACGGGCATCAATACGAAAGTCGGTTAGCCCAGCTTTGAAGGCTTCCCAGGCAATATCGCGATCGCGGTAGTACTCATAAATAATTCTATCAATGTTATAGCGGCCTATATTTACGGGTAAATCCTTTCCCCAGTAGCTTTCATCCCGTTTAAACACGATACGCCGCCCAGGATCTACATCGCTAATGCGGTAGGGGCCGGATCCAGGATGTGCCGCTAGAGTGGGCGACGTAAAGTCCCGTGGCTCCCAGTAGTGGCGGGGCAAAATAGGTAGCTGGGCCACGATAAGTGGTAGCTCACGAGACTCGGTATCGTTGAATTCAAAACGCACCTGATGTTCGCTTTGCGCAATGACCCGTTCAACACCCGCATAGTAGCTAGCATAAAAGGGATTGGCTTTTTCACGCAGTAGGTTAAAGGTGAAGACGACGTCGTAGGCAGTAACTGGCTCACCATCCTGAAAGCGGGCTTCAGGGCGAAGATCAAACTCAATCCAGTGACGATCAGGGGCTAGACGAACACCTTTTGCTAGTAATCCATATAGGCTAAAGGGTTCTCCTGGGTTGCTCGTCATCAATGTGTCATAGATGTTCGAAATACCGGTGGCTGGCGTTCCTCGAATAATAAAGGGGTTCGTTGAGTCAAAGCTGCCGCCCACAGCGGTGTGAGTGATAGTGCCGCCTTTTGGGGCAGCCGGATTGACGTGGGGAAAATAAGCAAAGTCTTCGGATAGTTCTGGGCTGTCGTACAAGGACAACCCATGAGCGGTTTCAACGGGACCGGGTGGGGTGTTTTCAACGAGTCCATCTGAAGCAAATAGCGACATGCTCAGCAGGAAGCCGCTTATGATCAAAAGCGTTTTAGTAAACAACACACCGCGTGGCATTGGTAAACTTCCCATTAGCAACAAAACGTCGTAACAAAGCCCATGAAACAGAGCATAAATAAAAGCTCAAGTGATTAAGTCTATGCTGTCTCGTTTCAACGCCCAGAAAGGCTAAGTAGCTGGCCTGGCTGAAGTGCTTCTGGGCGATCTATTGCATTCCACCTAATTAAATCCTGCTGATCAAGATTATAGCGTGCTGCGATCGCCGATAGGCTGTCACCATTTTCAACGCGGTAAGTATCTGGTGCTTCAGCAGTGGCTAGTGTGCTACTGCCAGACTGCGAAAGCTGAGCTAACACCTGGGTGTCTACTTCTTCGGGCACTAATAAGGTCTGTACACTGTTTGGATCGATACTGCCATTAAGCAGGCCAGGGTTTAGCTCGGCCAGCGCAGCTTGGCTAACATCTAATAGCTGTGATGCTTGGGCAAGGCTAACTGGTTGCTCCAATCGTACCTTTGCAAAAGCGGGGTCAGAGTGGATCTCTGGTAGGTCGACGCCATAAAGTTCAGGATCGCTAATAATCGTAGCAATTGCTTTTAGCTTAGGGACGTACTGCATTGTTTCATTGGGTAGAGCAAGGTCCCAATACTCACCTGATAGGCCTTGGCTTAATGCTTGTCTTTGAGCACGATTAACGGTGCCAGCGCCAGCATTATACGCCGCTAGCGATAGCATCAAGTCACCTTCATACCATTGGTCTGCCTGCATTTCCAGGTATTCAAGTGCTGCATCGGTGGACGTTACTACATCTAGGCGGCCATCATAGTTACCGTTACGTACAAGGCCTAGTGCATCACCTGTGCCTGGCATAAATTGCCATAATCCTGCGGCACCTCGATGGCTCCGAGCACTAGGATCGAAAGAACTTTCGACAAAAGGAATTAAAGCGATTTCACCCGGCAAACCCCGTTCTTCAACCTGTTGTGTGATCCACGCCAGCCACGGAGCAGAGCGCTGTGTAATAGCAACGATATTTTGCGGGCTTGCCTGGTAGTGCTCTATCCATTTATCCACTCTGGCCTGTGCCTCAGGAGAGAGCTGTTTATCTTGCCACTGGAAGTTTGCGCGTAGGGCGCTCCAGGCGTCTCGTGGCTCTAGCACCAGCGATTCCCAAAAATGGGTATAAAAGGTGGAGGGGCGTGCCGAAATGTGAGTGTCTGCCGCTGATAGGGCTGGAGTGGCTGACGGGTAATTGCTGCTATAGTTAGTTGCAGATGCCTGAGAGCTTGCTGCTGCAGCCATCAGAAGGCCCATTATTACAGTACTGCCAGCGCTTAATAGTAAGCGCTGGCGAATCGTTCGATACGTCATAGTCGGTTCGTTTCTTTTCGATAGCTTACTTAAAAACGGTTCTTCCACTCGCGCAGAGTGGTGAACGTTGCGAGATCATCGTCATTAGAGCCCTGAGTGCCTGCCGCTTGGCGCACACTGTCAGTATCCACACGCAGATAAGGGTTAATTTTCAGCTCGCGTCCTATCGTGCTGGGTAAAGTGGGCCTATCTAAGGCGCGCGCCTTCTCACACTCCTGCAAGGCGTGTTTAATGTCTTCATTGCTTGGGTCTGCAGTACGAGCAAATAGCAGATTGGCCAGCGTATACTCATGGGCTGCAAAGACCAGTGTATCCGCAGGGAGTTCCATAAACCTTTTCAGTGAAGCGAACATTTGTGCTGGTGACCCTTCAAACAGACGGCCGCAACCGGCACAAAATAGTGTGTCACCACAGAAAAGCAGAGCAGGAATACCCGGGGTGAAATAGCTGAGGTGGTCTAAGGTGTGGCCAGGCGTCGCTATTACTTCAAATAAGCGCCCTAAGACCCTTACTTCGTCGCCATCACTAACCGGCTCGTTAACACCTTCAATTGATGAGTTTGCAGGACCCACAACACGGGGTGAGTAGCGTTTAATCAACTCATGCAGCCCACCAGTATGATCATGATGGTGGTGAGTAACCAAAATGGTTTCCAACTGCAAAGACTCACGCTCAAGACGCTCGATGACAGGTGCCGCTTCACCAGGATCCACCACGCAAACGCTTTGACTGGTATCTTGTCTTATTAGCCAAATATAGTTATCGCTAAGGGCAGGAATCGGTGTCACGCTCATCATGGGCGAGATCCTTTGAAGTTCGTATAAGTGGTTACAGTCAGAGTTAATGGGTAAGCGCTATTTAGGGTTTTATGATGCCTAAAACAGCATATTAAAGACGTTAAAAGGTCAATACTGTGGAGGTAAGCGCTGTTCATGTCAAATTCGTCGATGGCACTCATGCTGGCAAAGCAGATGGCTCAAAGCGAGGCGTATTGGCAAACTGAGGCCGGCCGTTCGCTTTGGGATGTGCAGCGTGCTTGTCTTGGTCCTGTGGTGGAAGGGCGTAAAGGCGGGCATAGCTTAGAGATGAGCATGGGACCAGCATTGATGACAATGTCAGCTATACCCCATGTGGTTCGCTGGGCGCCTGTTCGTTCACTGGCTGAGTCAACGTCAACACTTATATGTCCACCGGATCAGTTAGCCCTGCCTGACCGCTGCATGGATACGGTAGTTGTGCATCATTGGTTAGAGCACCTGCCTGATGCCCATTTTACACTTCAAGAAGCAGCGCGAGTGACGGCTGATAACGGTGTATTGGTTCTATTTGGTTTTAACCCAGTTGGCCTTGGTGGTTTGGTCCAACGCTGGCGTAAAAAACGGTCGCAGTTTCCTTGGAATGGGCAATGGCACACTGCTAATCGGCTGCGGGATTGGCTGGCATTTGTCGACTTTAAGGTAGAGCGCGTAGACTACTGCTGCTTTCGTGGTCCAATGAGCGCTACTTGTGGCGAACGCTGGGAGGCTTGGGGCCGACGGCATAACCTCCCTTTGGGCGAAAGCTACATGATTCAAGCGCAGCGTCGCGAGCGTCATGCCCCCATCGAGCGAGTTAAATTTGGGCTGCGTGCTCCGATTTCTGCCTCCTCGCTTGGGGCGACACGTAACGGTGCTTCAGCGCACTGCCACTCTTCAAACCAAGGTCGTCTGAAAAAGGATAGAGAGCGTGAGTAAGCAAGCAGCCGAAGGGCTGCCCCGGGTGACAATTTATACCGATGGGGCGTGCCGAGGAAATCCAGGTCCGGGTGGCTGGGGGGTCGTGCTCTCAAGTGGTCAGCATGAGAAGACATTGAAAGGCTATGAAGCTGAGACAACAAATAACCGTATGGAGTTAATGGCCGCCATTATGGCGCTGCGAACACTAAATAAACCCTGCGAAGTATCCCTCTGGACGGACTCTCAATACGTTCGGCAGGGGATCACTCAGTGGATCCACAACTGGATCAAGCGCGGTTGGAAAACAGCGGCGAAACAGTCGGTAAAAAATGCTGAGCTTTGGAAAACTCTGCATGAGGAGACCCAGCGGCACAACGTAGATTGGCACTGGGTAAAAGGGCATAGCGGTCACCCTGGAAACGAGCGAGCAGATGCCTTAGCGAATGAAGCCATTGATGAGCATCAGAGGAGCACCACATGCGCCAAGTGATTTTAGATACTGAAACTACCGGTATTGACCCAAAAGATGGTCACCGATTGGTGGAAATTGGTGCTGTTGAAATGATTAATCGGCGGTTTACCGGCCGCTCCTATCATCAATACATTAACCCTGAGCGGCATATCGACGCTGAAGTCGTCGCGGTTCATGGTATTGATGATGCAAAAGTGGCTAATGAACCAGTATTTGCAGAAATTGCAGACGCTTTTTGGGCATTTATCGAAGGTGCTGAGCTAGTCATTCACAACGCTCCCTTCGATGTTGGGTTCATTGATCATGAGCTAACGATGCTCAACCAGCGGCGCAAAGCGCCGGTGCTAGGCCCTGTGCGAGAGCATTGCCGTATTCTTGACACGTTGGTCATGGCCAGGGAGATGCACCCCGGCCAGCGTAATAACTTAGATGCACTATGTAAGCGATATGATATAGACAATGGGCACCGCGTATTACACGGTGCTTTGCTAGATGCTGAGATTCTGGCAGACGTTTACTTGGCGATGACGGGAGGCCAAACAGCACTAACGCTAGATGCTGAGGCTTCCAATAAGCAGCAAGAGCGCCAGGCAAGCCAGGGGCTATCTGTTGAGCGGCTGTCACTTAGCCCAGGGCAGTTACGGGTTATTCGCCCCACTGTCGACGAACACGCTGCGCATCAAGCTAAATGCCAAGCGCATAAGCTACGCTGGTTTGAGGAACTCCGCGCCGATGCTTAGACGTGAAATTCCCTACCATGCGCGTGAAGGACGTGTTATCCGTGTCTCCCGTAGTCACTTGGCTCCTGCGCCCTTATTGGCTGGCGGTGAGCTGACCCCCTTGCAGCCTGCACAGCCCTGGAGTGAGGAGATGCAGCCGTTATGCTATTGGCACGATGAGCCGGTAGCACTGCTGGTTGAAAACACTCCGGGGGATGGTTGGATCGACGGCCGACAATGGCTCGGGGATTTACCCGCATCATGGTTTAGCCTGCTTTCTACGGCGTTGCAGGTCGGTGCTTGGTTGGAAAATCATCGTTTCTGTGGCCGCTGCGGAGAAAAAGCGACTAAGCTTGAGGCTGAATTTGCCATGCATTGCCATGCCTGTGGGCATCGCAATTACCCGCGTATTTCACCTTGTATCATTACCTTGGTAACCTGCGGCGAAGCGATGTTGCTAGCGCGTAGTCCTCGTTTTCCACCAGGGCGGTATTCAACGCTTGCGGGGTTTATTGAGCCTGGAGAGTCTGCTGAGGAGGCCGTGCATCGGGAGGTGTTTGAAGAGGTAGGGGTGCACGTTGACCAGCTTCGTTACCATCAAAGCCAGGCGTGGCCATTTCCGCACTCACTAATGTTTGGCTTTTTTGCTGAAGCAACCACGCGGCGTATTCACATTGATGGAGTCGAGATTAGTGATGCCGCGTGGTTTTCGCCGCGACAGCTACCCGCGCTGCCGCCGCCTTACTCTATCTCGCGTGAGCTCATTGAGACTCACTTGGCACGTTGGCGTAATTAACAACCCAATTACCGTTACCTACTCTATTCCCAGGGGGGTTACTTACTCGGGAATAGGGTGGTGAGCTTGGTAGCCAGCATGACATTACCTGTTGCCTTCAATTTTCCAGTCATGAAGGCAGTCATGCCATTAACGTCGCCACTCATGATGCCTTTTAGGGTCTCGGTACTCATCGTCAAACTAACGGAAGGATCATCGTGTTCGCCCTCTTGAGCGTCGAGGGTACCGTCTTGAATATTCAAGTAGTGGCTGCCTGCATCAGTGAAATGGAATTGAAACACTTCATCCATGCCTTTTGCTGCTTCTGAGTTGAAACGGGCTTGTAACTTTTCAAGCGTATTCGATGACATAATAAAAATTCCTAATTGCTTATAGGTGAATTAAGAGTGCAGGCACTGAGGAATCAGCACGTTACCCATGAGACTATTTCAAACAATCGTTTTAATCAAGCGTCGTGGCTATGATGTTATGAGTCTGGGGTGCCCATTGATAGAGCTGCAAGCGTAGATGATCATACGCGCAGAAAAGTAAATGATCTAAGTGAAAGATCGTAACGTTTAAACATAATGGTGGAGAGTGCTTATGAGTGAGTGGCTTGTAGAGATGGGGACATTCCTAATCCAGACAGCTGCTGTAGTGGCGCTGGTGGGGATTGCTTTGTTGCTTGTGATGCGTAGCAAGGAATCTAACGATGATAGCCTCAAGTTGCGCATCGAGTCGCTAAATGACCAGCGGCGTGCACGAGGACGCCGATTGCGTGTAAACACTACGGAGCAGGGAGCGCGTAAAAAGTTAATCAAAACCTTTCGACAAGAAGAGAAGGCAAAACACAAAGCCGCCAAAGAAGGCAAAAGTGAGCACCAACATGCTTCAAAAGTATGGGTTCTAGACTTTCACGGTGATTTAAAAGCATCCCAAACAGAGCAGTTTGCCCAGGAAGTGTCTGCAATTATCGAAGTAGCCAGCACTGAAGATGAAGTAATTGTTCGCTTAGAGTCCGCGGGAGGGCTAGTACATGCCTATGGACTCGCCGCAGCTCAACTAGATCGGCTTCGTGTGGCAGGGTTAACAACAACCGTCTGCATCGATAAGGTTGCCGCGAGCGGCGGTTACATGATGGCCTGTACCGCTAACCATATCAAAGCAGCACCGTTTGCGGTGATTGGCTCTATTGGCGTTGTTGCACAAGTTCCCAACATACATCGCCTACTTAAACGCCATGACATTGATGTTGAACTTCTCACCGCGGGTAAATATAAGCGCACCTTGACTGTTTTAGGCGAGAATACCCAAGAGGGGCGTGAGAAATTTATTGATGACCTGGAAAACACTCATCAATTATTCAAAAACTACGTTTCCCAACATCGCCCCGACATGGATATCGACAAGCTAGCAACCGGTGAAATCTGGTATGGCAGTGAGGCCCTTGAGCAGCAACTGGTAGATAGTGTCGGCACTAGCGAGGCGTATTTGGTTGAGCGTATGGCCGAAGCCGATGTCTATCACGTGAAGCTAGAACCTCCTAAGTCGATAAGCCGTAAAGTTGGTTTGGCAATATCGACAGGGGTCGAGCAAGCCATTGTAAAAGGGTTGGGCCTAGTCGATGCCGCCGGTTGGCAGCGCCGCTAAGCACAAGCCTTGTGCACGTTATGCTTACGCTTACAAAGAGTCGTTTGCCAGTTTAAGCCGCGTAGTAATGCGCCAAGGTATCGATGATCGCCTTGGCGCTATCGCTTTTAAGGGAGTAGAAAATAGTTTGTGACTCCCTGCGTGTGTTAACCAATTGATCTCGACGCAGAATCGCCAGGTGCTGTGAGAGTGCAGATTGGCTAAGTGCTAGCTGCTGATTAATCTGGGTAACTGACAGCTCCTTCTCTGCTAGCAAACAGAGGATCTGTAGGCGCTTTTCGTTAGCGAGTGCTTTAAGCAAGTTAGTGCCAGTCTCGATTGCTTGGCAGTTATCTTCTAGCAGGCGTGTAGCGGCGCTTGGGGAAGCAAACATAAGTATCTCCTTGCCTACACTGATAAAAACAGCGTTGTTATGGTTGTTTAGGCATCGTCGCGTCGCGAGGACTTGTTGATTCAATGATCAGTAATTTAGCGTGTTTTGTCCAAACGCAAGTTTAACGGTTAATCAATGGTAATACTGCCTTTGGTTGTCGACAACCTTGGGTGTTTTATACGGCTTTAGTCGCGATGTATCCCATAGTATGAGGGTGGTAATGCGATTAACTTTATAAAGTGTCAACAATTGGATTCATTTCGTTGACAAAATCAAGGCAAAGCCACTATGACCCTCTATCAGCGTACTTATCAGCAGTCGGTGGAGCATCCCGAAACTTTCTGGGCAGAGCAGGCAAAACGGCTGCCATGGTACACACCACCAGCGACCACGCTCTCTTATGATGATCAACAGCACGCTTGCTGGTTTGGTGACGGCGAGCTGAATATTTGTTATGCCGCTATTGATTATCACGTTGAGCAAGGACGGGGCGGCCAACCCGCTATTTTTTGGGATTCTCCCGTTACTCAGTCAAAGCAGACGATTACTTATCATGAGTTGCGCGACCGCGTAGCCAAATTTGCCGGTGGACTTGCAAGCTTAGGCGTTACCAAAGGTGATCGGGTGGTTATCTACATGCCTATGGTGCCGGAAGCTTTGGTTGCCATGTATGCCTGTGCTCGCTTAGGTGCTGTGCATTCTGTGGTTTTTGGTGGCTTTGCACCCCATGAATTAGCCATCCGTATCGAAGATGCAGAGCCAAAGGTCATTGTTGCAGCATCTTGTGGGGTCGAAGTTGATAAGGTGCTGCCCTATAAGCCAATTATTGAGCAAGCTATCACTCTGAGTAGTTTCAAACCTGATGCTTGTGTTGTTTTTCAGCGTGAAGCGCTCCACGCAGAACTATTAGAGGGCGATTACGACTGGGCTGAACTAGTGGCAAGTGCTCCTTTTGCGGACTGCGTGTCCGTTAAGGCAACAGACCCACTGTATGTGCTCTATACTTCTGGAACTACTGGCAAGCCCAAAGGGGTAGTGCGCGATACCGGCGGCTACGCCGTCGCTCTGGCTTACTCCATGGAAGCTATCTATGCACTGGAGCCAGGCGATGTGATGTTTACTGCCTCTGACGTAGGTTGGGTAGTAGGCCACTCTTATATTGTTTATGCGCCTTTGCTTCGCGGTTGCACCACCATTGTTTATGAGGGGAAACCGGTAAAAACGCCGGATGCTGGGAGTTTCTGGCGGATAATTGATGAGTATAAAGTGAAGAGCTTTTTCACTGCACCGACGGCATTTCGGGCGATTAAAAAAGAGGACCCTGATGCTAAGCTGCTAGGCAACTACGATATCAGTAGCCTTGAACATCTCTATGTGGCTGGCGAGCGTTTAGATCCACCAACCTTTCATTGGCTAGATGATCTACTAGATGTGCCTGTTATCGACCACTGGTGGCAAACCGAAACAGGTTGGCCTATTGCGGCTAACCTACCAGGCGTTGAGGCAGTACCAACCAAAGCAGGCTCTGCTACGTATCCAGTGCCGGGCTTTAATGTACAAATATTAGACCGTGATGGTGATCGGGCTGCACCCATGCAGCAGGGGAGTGTGGTGATTAAACAGCCACTACCACCAGGCTGTTTAACCGGTATATGGCGTGACCCACAACGCTTTCATAGCGCTTACATGGCAGCCTTTCCAGGCTATTACTTAACCGGTGATGGCGGCTACTTCGATGAAGATGGCTATTTGTTCATCATGGGAAGAACCGATGATGTGATCAATGTCGCTGGACATCGCCTATCGACTGGTGAAATGGAAGAGGTTGTAGGAGGGCACTCAGCCGTTGCAGAATGCGCGGTGATTGGTATTCACGATGATCTAAAAGGGCAGTTGCCCATTGGCTTGGTGATCCCCAAGGATGGCTTTGATGGTGATGAGGCTAAGCTTGAAGCCGAGCTAATTAGTTTAGTACGTGAACGTATTGGGCCAATTGCGTGCTTTAAGCAGGTGTTAGTGGTTAATCGATTACCTAAAACGCGCTCTGGTAAAATATTGCGTAAGCTATTGCGCAATATTGCAGATGGTAAACCGTTTGGCATACCTTCGACGATTGATGACCCCACTAGCCTGGAGGACGTTCATGTCGCTATGTGCGAGCGCTCAGTGGGTGCTGCGGAACGAGCTAAACCGTTAGACCTCTGAGTCTATTGAGCAAGATCTTTCCCAAAGCCGTCTGATTCTCTGGGCGGCTTTTATTACCTTGCCTTTTATTACTTATCGGAAAGCGTATAATGCGCGCCCGGTAGCGTTAAACACGCTTTTTAGAGGGTTCCCTAACCCCTCCTGACATTAAAAAAAGGCCAGCCTACATGTTTGCATTGACCGATACACAGCACCGCCGTTGCCTATTGGTAATGGTTGCTTTCCATATTGGCATTATCGCCGCTAGTAACTATTTGGTTCAGCTGCCGTTTACGATGTTTGGGTTTCATACTACCTGGGGAGCGTTCAGCTTTCCGTTTATTTTTCTAGCCACTGACTTGACGGTGCGATTGTTTGGCAAAGGCCCTGCCCGTAGCATCATTCTGCGTGTCATGCTGCCTGCACTGGTCGTGTCTTATGTTGTGTCGGTAGTTTTTCCTCGTGGTAGTTTTGCTGGCCTGGATGCTTTAGGTGAATGGAACCTGTTTGTTGCTCGTATCGCGCTAGCTAGCTTTCTGGCCTATGTCATAGGGCAATTACTGGATGTGCAGGTATTTGACCGTTTACGCCAATGGGCTTGGTGGGTAGCACCTGTGTGTTCGACGATCTTAGGAAATTTAGCGGATACCTTCGCATTTTTCTTTGCAGCATTTTATAACAGTCCTGATCCTTTCATGGCGAACCATTGGGTTGAGATTGCGGTGGTTGATTACGCCATTAAGCTTGCCATTAGCCTACTATTCTTCTTGCCCTTATACGGTTTGCTATTAGCTTGGTTAACGCGTCGCTTGGTAGTGTGGACAGGCCAAGTTGACATGCCCCCTAGAACTGCATAGTGGCGAAGGAGCCTACATGACCGAACTTGCTGTCGTCGAACTTCATGCCATTGACTTGCCTGCCGAGCAAGATGGTCATGAGCAGTTGCCGTTAGTGGTTATTCATGGATTGTTAGGCAGTGCTGATAACTGGCGCTCGCATCTTAAAGTATGGCAGCGTAGCCGGCGAGTGATTGCCGTTGATTTACGCAATCATGGGCGCTCACCCCATGCAGAAGGTATGCGCTACTCTGCCATGAGTGAGGATGTGTTGGCGGTGTTGGATAAATTGTCTATCGATCGTGCGCATATTCTTGGGCACTCCATGGGTGGAAAAGTAGCCATTACGCTTGCTCGTTTGGCGCCTGAGCGCTGCGCTTCACTAATCGTTGCTGATATTGCGCCGGTCGCTTATCAGCATGGCCATGATGATGTGTTTGCCGCGTTGGAACGGGTAAAAGAAGGTGCGCCTACCAACCGTCGCGAAGCAGATGCCCTGCTTGCAGAGCATGTTGATTCACGGCCAACGAGGTTATTTCTTGCTACTAACCTAGTGCGCAACGAGCAAGGGGTAATGAGCGTTCGGGTTGGCTTGGATGAGATTAAGCGTGGCTACGACGCTATTATTGGAGTGCCAGATGGAGACCGCCCCTTCGATGGCCCAACTCTGGTGCTTCGTGGCTCCGATTCTCACTATGTGGGCGACCATATGCTGCCTGCGTTGCGGGAGATGTTGCCTAAGGCAAGGGTGGTAACCCTTAAGCAAGCAGGTCATTGGTTGCATGCAGACCAGCCTGAGGCGTTTCAACAAGCGGTTGAGACTTTTATCGCGGCGCAGTCGTAGCTGTTACCGGTCGTTTAGGCGTGAGGCAATTGCTTTTAGGTGGTGATTGTTAGCTGATGCCGCTGTGTATGGCGTAGAAATCGGTTAAGAATACGGTCGACATCAAACTGAGGTGCCGTGCTCTGAAGCTTTTTCGCCGCGTGCCGTTTGATGGCGCTGCCTGAAGAAACACCAGTGATCCACTATGTGATAGGAAGTTCTGTGGGAGCTCTGGTGTTTTTCTCGAATCACTATGTGCTCGGGTCACTGCCATGTGTCGATCTGAAGTGTACCGATCTGAAGTTTTTCCATCGCTTCTTGGGTTCGTTTTGTATGATCTGCTAGAGGCTCTTTACCGCAGTAAGCCCCTTTGTGCTTACCCAACTGATATGCAAAGTAGCGGCCATTCCCCTTTTCCAAGCCAGGCACTTGCGGGCACAGCTGTTGAGCTTCGCAAATGTACTGACGGTAATCCTGCAAGTTGTTTGTTATTTCAGTGATGCAGTCACGGGTAGCACGCGTGCCGGTTGTCTCGACATCAATGAAGATTAGTGGTGCGTCGCTCATCGGGCTCCTGTGCATGTGGCTGCTATTGTCAACGCAGCATCGAATGTGGGTCGATCGCTAAGCGCGAAGTTGGCAGCTTGGCATCAATAAGATCAGCCTGTAATAAATAGTTTTCAAATGTCGTATAGCGCCTTGTATCAAGCGCTGCAGGACTCAATGTCATACGTCTTAGCAGGTCTTCCCATGCAGTGGCATTGATGGCGTTGTCTAGGACTGGATGAGTTGTAGCTAATAGTGTCCAGGCAGCATCTGGGTTATCGATTATCCAATGGCTAGCCTCTTCTAATGCAATCAAAAACCTTGACCATGTGGGCGCGCGGCGAACCATTGAATCGCTATTGGCGAGTACAATCAGCCCGTCATGGCGGGGAATCTTGAGCTCGTGGTATTGAATAACATGCGTTGCAATACCTTCTGTTGCAAGCTGCGGGGGTAAGTAGTGATAGAAGCCATCTGCAATGGCATCGACACTGCCATCTCTTAGCGCGGTCGCGGAAGAAAAGCGTACGTTTTCAGGCGGCGAAAAGTCATCGATTTGCTGTATGGAGCGGGGCAGTAGGTGCGCTAGCACAGCATCACGCCCTTCACGAGTAGAAAAGCCGTAATGCAGGCCTGCAAGATACGCTTGGTTATCTTCATATTGGTTACCCGCCACAATGACAGCAGTTAAAGGCGTTTCAAATAGAGTACCGATACGAGCAATTGGAGCTCCATCATGTGCATGTAGATGAAGTAGGGGCTGGCGTGCTAACGCAAGATCGACTTCCCCAGCGGCTAACAGTTTAATGGCAATCGAGGGATCGGCAGGCGTTTGCAGTTCAACCTCGAGCCCCTGTGCGGCAAATAGTCCTCGCTCATGGGCAACAATTAAGGCTGCATGCTGTGGGCTTAGGTACCAATCAAGCATTAGCGTTAGTTGTTTTAAAGGAGGTGGATCTAGAGGTGGAGGTGGTGTGAGGGCCATTGTCGGGGCCTCTTCTTCAACCTCATCTTCCTCTACCAGATCTGGCAAGGGTGACCATAATCCTTCAGGAACCTTTACTTCGCTTTCAAGACGTAGTTCTTCAGTGCTGACAGTGGTTTCTTTGTTTGCGTAAGCGATTGAATTTGAAAATAATAACAACAAGATTGATGCTAGTGGTGCGAGTGACAACGCAACTAGCCATGGGCGGGAAAACGGATGCAACATAAATAAGAGCTCCAGACATCGTGACGGCGGAGTGTAGCCGTGTGGTCAAGCGTCTGACTAGCCCCTTAGTGAATCAAGCAAGCAAGATGAACACAGTAAATTCAACAATGGCATGCAATAATAGAGCAGTAATGATGTAGAGACGGAGACACATGGACACAATTTATACGTTTTTTTTAGTTGGCGGTTCACTCATGGCGCTCAGTATTTTAGCGAGCCGCCTTTCATCAATGGTCGGTGTTCCGTTACTGCTTATCTTCCTTGGTCTGGGCATGTTGGCTGGCGAGGAAGGCGTGCTTGGTGTCGTGTTTGATGACTACTCTATGGCCTTTACGATTGGCCACTTGGCATTAGCCATGATTTTGTTAGATGGCGGTTTGCGCACCCGTTTAAAAACTTTTCGGGTAGGTTTCAGGCCTGCACTTTCTCTAGCCACCTTTGGCGTGTTTATCACCAGTGCCATCGTTGGCATTATTGCTATGTGGGTGTTTGATTTAACACTGATTCAAGGCCTTTTGGTCGGTGCCATTGTAGGCTCTACCGATGCAGCGGCAGTGTTTTCAATGCTTAGCGGGCGCGGTGTTAACTTGAACGAGCGGGTTGGGGCTACTCTGGAAATTGAATCGGGCACCAATGACCCGATGGCAATTTTCCTAACTCTGATGCTAGTTGAACTATTGGTGGGGGATATTGGTGGGCCCACTGAAACGCTGCTTTTCTTTATTGCTCAATTTGGTATTGGTTTGGCGATTGGTCTGGGTGGCGGGTGGCTGAGTGCCAAGCTGTTGCGCTGGCTCGACCTTGCCCCTGGGCTTTACGCCATGCTGGCGCTGGCACTTGGGTTTAGCGTATTTGGTTTAACCAGCGTACTTGGTGGCAGCGGCTTCTTAGCGATCTACTTAGCGGGGTTGATGATCGGTAATCAGCCTGGTCGCCATCTCAACTTTATTTTACCTGTTCATGATGGCTTGGCCTGGCTGAGCCAGATAGGCCTTTTCTTAGTACTGGGGCTGCTCGTCACTCCAAGCCAGCTTTGGGATGTGGCATTGCCCGCTAGCTTAGTGGCATTGGCGCTGATTTTCATTGCCCGTCCGCTAGCCGTGCTGATTACCATCAAGCCATTCTTCAAGTTTCGCTGGCGCGAAACCTGGTTTATTGCCTGGGTAGGATTACGAGGGGCTGTTCCTATTGTGCTTGCTATCTTCCCGGTGATAGGGGGGGTAGAAAATGCTTCTCTGTACTTCAATGTAGCATTTGCAGTGGTATTGATGTCGCTACTTATTCAGGGTGGTTCGCTAACACTAATGGCGCGCTGGCTAAAAGTAGAAGTGCCTACGGGGGCAACCCCAAATCGGCGAGGGCCCCTTGGCATCCTGCCTGACAATGACTTCGAAATGTTTGTCTATGTGGTAGAAAATCAAGACTTGGAGGACGTGCCAATCAGGCTTTTGCGCTTCCCTTCCGGTGCTTTGATTTCTGCCCTGTTTCGCAATCATGCAATGCTGCATCCCAAAGGCAGTACGAGGCTAAAGCTTAATGATGTGATCTGCGTGATAGGGCGCTCGGAAGACCTGACGGCACTAAACCGGCTATTCAATGGCGATGCCAAGCTCAAGCAGGAGCGGGCGTTCTTCGGCACCTTTACCCTGGATGGCAGTGCACAAATGCAAGATATTGCCCAAGCGTACGGTTTGACCTTAAGCCCAGGTGAACAGGATATGACGCTTGCTGAATTTGTATCTCTGCGAGTAGGTGGGCACCCGGTAGTAGGCGATGATGTAGATTGGCACGGTATTCACTGGGTAGTTAGTGAGATGGAAGGCGGTAATATCACTCGGGTTGGCTTAAGATTGTACTAATTCATCCTAAAGGCATTGACTTCCAAGGAAATGTTGATATTATACGCACCCATAAGCCGGAGGGATGGCAGAGCGGTTGAATGCACCGGTCTTGAAAACCGGCATAGGTGAATAGCCTATCCAGGGTTCGAATCCCTGTCCCTCCGCCAAGTGTTACGAATAAGCCGCTGATTTCAGCGGCTTTTTTGTGTCTGTAATTTAGTCAGCCCATACATCAGCCCATACTTTGGTTTTGGCTTTCATTGAGCAGAACTGAACCGTTTTGGACGCAGCCTCTATCCTCAGACTTTTTGTTGCTTCCCTTCAGGTTGCATTCCAACAAATCCTTCATGCATGCATCCACCTACACGAAGGATGACTAACCCTTTTCCTTCAGACGCTGTTATCCTAATAATGATGAGTTACTTAATTGTTATTTGACTGTTGAAAAAGCTATTAAAAGTAACTAATGCCATGACAACAGTAAAAATGCAGCTCTCTTTGCTTTTCTATCAATGCAGAGTGCAAAAGTATGATTCGTCCCAGAGTTTTAAAGGAGTAGTGTGGTCATGTATAAATGGTAGCTAGGATGGTAACTAAGTGGGTGTTGTAAGCGTATAACCAATCACCTAAGAAAACGCTGTACGAATTCCACCATAGCTGCTTGGCATCCGTTGGGGTGTAGAGTTCTGTCCTCCTGCCACTGCCTACCTGATCAGAGCCACTCATTGACACGTGGCATGAAGGGTCTTCCGCCGTCAGAGCTAATTACCTGGAGCTCGTGGAGCGCCAGCATAAAAAAGTGAATAGGGTTAAATATGTTCGACTTGATCAGTCATTTGTGGCCACAGTTCGCGTTGGTACTCACGCCAGGTCTGGAAATGGAGGAAATTGCAGTCTGGATCTGGTTGCTTATGATAGTAATCATGGCCATATCAGTGATGTCTGTAATCCGCCATCGTTGGCATTTCTCTCGGCGCTTGAAAAGGGTGCAGCAGCTTATCCAAGGACAGGATCGTGACAGTCTGGCTCATAACCGTTTGGCAACGCTGCAAAAGGCGCTGGAGCAGGACACTATAATCACTGGACCATTGTGGCGGGAGTTTGATGAAAGCCTGGTGTATTCAGCAGACAAATCTCGACTTTTTAATACGCTGGAAGCTGAGCATTTCTTCAATAATTACACCTTGGCCTATGGTCTGACTTCCAGCCGCTTGCTTGCGGCTGCGCCAGCCTTCCTAACAGCTATCGGGGTGTTAGGCACCTTCCTTGGGCTGACACTCGGATTGAAGGGCTTGCAGATTAATGCCGGAGATGTCGAAACGCTTAAAGATGGCATTTCAGTGATGATCAACGGAGCTGCTGTTGCCTTCATGACCTCGATTTGGGGTGTGGCCCTCAGCTTATTGCTTAACCTGTTTGAGAAGCTGGTAGAACGGGGTGCACTGGCAAAAATCCGTGACCTGCAGCAACGTATCGACTTTCTGTACCCACGATTACCAGCGGAGCATTCACTGGTTCAAATTGCAGCTGCCACCGATGAAAGCAAGGAAGCCCTGCAGGAACTGCATGAACGTATCGGCGATCGTTTACAGGAAACTGTATCTGGCATGAGTGACTCCATGCAGCAAGCCTTTACGGATGCGATCAATACCGTGATGGCACCCGCTATTCAGTCCTTGGTGAATAATACCAATCAGCAGTCTACGGATGTACTGGAGAAGTTGGTGTCCGGTTTTATGGATGGTATGAAAACGGCAGGTTCAGAGCAGGGTCATCTAATGAAGAATGCTGCTGAAGAAGTCCAACAGGCTGTATCAGGTATGGCCGACCGGATGGAGGTTTTGTTCAAGCAACTTGACGAGCAGCAGAATAGGTCAAGGGAGCAGACCGAAGGTACCTCAAGAGAGTTTGCACAACTTCTCGAACAGCAGGGCGCAGATGCTGCACAGCGTCAGCAGCAGATGGAGCTACGTTTCAATCAGTTAATGGAGCAGATGGAACACAAAGTCAGTGCACAGTTTGACAAGGCGGCTGAGGATGAGCGCAACCGGGCTGCTAACCAAGAGCAATTACAAACGCAGATGGTGGCTGGATTTCAGAGCCAGCTTGAGCACTTCAATAACGCATCGAACGGCCAGATTCAGGCTATTAGCGAAGCCTCGGCTAAACAGCAGAGTGAAATGGGCCAGGCTTTTGAATCAGCACTGGATGGGCTACAGACACTTATAAGCAGTCATACTGCGGCAGCCAGTGAACGGGAAAGTGTTATCGAGTCTCGTTTCAATAGCCAGCTCGAACGGCTTGCGGCAGAACAGCAGCAGTTACTATCTGCCGTGACTCAGAGTGTCCAGCAGACTCAACAGCAAATGGTTGAACTGACCACACAGCACCAGCAGCTAATGACTGAATTGGGTGAGGTCAGCCGTTCGGTTGAGGTCAGCAGTCAGCATATGAACAACAGCTCTACTCAGTTGGGTTTGCTGTCAGCTAACCTTAAGCAGGCAGCGGACGTATTGGATGTACGCTTGCAGACTGTAACTGAAGCACTAGCGGGAGCATCTGATCAGAACCACGAGCTGGCCGAACAGGTGAGCCTGCAGTCGGATACGCTCAGGCAGTTACAGTCAGAACTGATAACGGCGACACAGCATTTCGAGAAGGCTGCAGTGGCTGCTGAACAAGGTTTTGAGGTGTTTGCCAAGCATCAACAGCGGTTCTTGGACGGCATCAATACTGAGTTTCAAGGGCTTGGCCAGGCGCTCAAGGAGCAGGTCGGCGGGATCGAGCAGCAGGCTGATGAGTGGCTGCGCAGCTACTCCACGGAGGTGCGTACTCAGGTTGGCGAGAGGATGGAACTCTGGAACAAGAATACGCTGGAGTTTTCTGATCAGATGCGGCGTACGGTGAGTGCGATCAGTGGGGTAGTGGATGATCTGGAGCAGAAAGTCTGATGCGCTTTTTGAAAAAGAGTCCCTCTAATGTGGATGAGGAAAATCCCTATTGGATGTCCTTTTCCGATGTAATGTCTGCGCTGCTGATCATATTCATCCTAGCGTCGGTTGTGCTAATTATCCAATTGATGGAAATTCAAGAAGAATTGAGAAAGCAGCAACAGGAATTCAATCAGGAAATACAGGAGTTGCGGCAAGCAGAGCAGGTGCGTAGAACTATCCTGCATGAGGCAGCTGATTTGTTGCAACAACGTGGCATACGCGTCACGGTAAGTGAAAATGACACCGTTCTGAGTATTCCTAACGATATTCTGGGGTTTGGTACCGGTGCGCATGAGATTGGGACAGCCTATCAGGGCACAGCTGTAGAGATTGGCAGGGTGCTTAGTGATGTCATAAGTAAGGATAATCGAGTCGATTACCTGGATACGATTTTTGTTGAGGGCCACACAGATAACCGCCCACTGAACGGCTTTATGGGCAAGGGAAACTGGGGGCTGTCGGCTTTTCGAGCCATCTCGCTCTGGCAGCTATGGGATGAGCTGCTGCCCGAGCAATTCTCTTTGGATGACCTAGAGAATAAAGATAATCAGCCGCTGTTCTCAGTCAGTGGCTATGGGCCAACCCGGCCGGCTACCAGTCGACAGGATACAGAAGAGGAGCTAAGCCAGAACCGACGAATCGATATCCGCTTTACCATCAGGCGGCCGAGCAGTGCAGAGTACCGTAGGGTCAGTGAGAACCTTGAGGAAGCTATACGATGAATCTGCCGCCACCTGAGCTGTTAGTAATAGACTGGCCTGAAGGGTCTCTGGAGAGCTGGCCGAGACTTACAGAACGCCTGAAGAGGGTGGCAGGAGCTGCTGGCAAAAACGATTTGTTTTACGAAACATCCGAGGATTTGAAGCGTCTGTCGAGGGGTATGGATGGTCGGGCACTCGCTAACTTGATGCGCAAACGCATTACGGCGAGGGCCATTACTCAGCTTTGGCTGGAAGATGCCGAGTTCCGCCGCAGAATGCTGAGCCCGAAAATCCTTGATCTCTTGGTGAAACAACAGCTTGGGCAGCTAGGTATGGTTCCGCTGCAGAATCTGATTGCTCTGTACTTCCGCATGTTCGACGAGCTAGATCAGCATGGGGAAAATCTCAGAGAAGAGCTGCAAGACCTCTTAGAGCAACAGCTGTCTACACGCTTTGCACATAATTCCAGATGCTCTGGTCACCAACGGGACTTATTGTCCATTCTGTATTCCGAAGCGAAATGGCTTCTTTCAATTAATGGGCCGAAACACTTGGTGGATTACGTCTATGAGGAAGGCTTGGAGCTTGATCGGGCCTTCTTGTACTTCGAGTTACGGGGGCTCGATGATGGCCGGTATGCGAGTATCTGTCGGGCGCATTATTATTTGAATACCTTGAGGGAGCTGCCGGTTGGTCAATATCACGAGGTACTGGCTGAGCTGCTCAAGCCAGCGGTCAGCCAAGCCCCCTTTGAGGACGGCAAGCGTATCGGCCATGTTGCTCTGGAAATTCTTATTGATCGGGCAGGTGATGCACCGGGTGATGAGTGGCAGAATTTCATTATGGATCTGGCTGGTGATCCACGTATCGCAAGTACTGCACAGAGCTATCGTGAATGGTGGCAGCCGCTGGGCGAAGATCGAATTGAAAAGGTGAGACGTTGGCTTTACAAGGAGGATTTGCGTTTATTTCTTAGCGCGTTGGAGCAATTTGGCAAGGAAAGCGGTGATGCTGCCATGCAGCGCATGTTTCCGGCTCGTAAGCGGTTTATCGAGGGACTCGACAGACTCAAGTTGGTACGCAAAACACGCCTGATGCTTGGAGCCAAAGCCGCGTTCGCGGTGAAGAGTATTCTTGGTGATGAATTAAAAACAAACTTCGTAAGACTCTCCAATGCCAACGGCATGTCTGACAAAGCGGTTATCTATATTGATTGCGGTGATTTTTGTCTGATTGAAGGCTCACATAACTTCAAACTGTGGGTATACCTGCGGCCACCGTGGGAGAGATTGTATAGTTATAATACTAAAGAACTATCACATTCCGAACTGACGATACGTGCCCCAAGTGGATATAAGGGACTTTACGGTGTAGATGCGCCATACGAAGCCATCACCCATAGTCCCTCTACGTGGCACAACCGTTTTTTCAGCTTTTTGGCCGACCATGGGGTGTCTATTGATATCGAACAGTTGATGTTCCCAGATGACTACAGAAACTATCTCAGGCGGTTTGGCGTACCCTATGTAAAGCCGCTAAAAACGCGGCTTGATCCGTTGTCAGCTGCTAGCCCAAGAAAGGATAACGCTGACAGACATGGCCTAGGTTAAACCAAGACGATGAATGGCTTGAAAACATGAAAAATCATCTCAAGGATCTGTTCAACTCGTTGATGTTTGGTCGGCAAGCAACTGGAATAGATGGCGAGCCGCTGCAGACGCAGGTTGATTCCAGCGGTCTGCTCTTTTTTGCCTCTCCCCAAACCATTGCTGAACTTAAGGCAGGTAAGGGCTCGCCTATTGCGCTATTGCAAATGGTTGTGCTGCAGATGCTGCTTGAACAAGGCGATGCCGAGTCGTTGCCAAACGGCTATTTGGTAAGTTCGCGAGTTGCTGCCGCGCTGGATGATGAACAGGCGGAGTTGCTGAATCTGCCTGGTCGCTTTACCCATGGCTTTGTCGCGAATGTAAAAGGGCATACCCGAAATCCTGGCTTCAGAGTGCAGCTTTTTGCCTCCATTGATGGGCAGGAGTATCCGATCCTAATCAAGGGCCCTTACTTATATGTTGGCCAGAGCCAGCCGTACCGTCTGAATCCGGCTGAACTGTCGGCATTTTCGGCGCTTGCAGGACATAGCAGCCTGTCTCCTGATGAGACCGGTGAAGCCGCAAATCTGCGGTTGATGGCGCAGCTGCAGGCAGCCCGGCGCAGTGGTATGGATCTTGCCCTTGGCGCATTCAGTAATCTCGACGTGGTGGTACCTGAAGGGATTGGTGTTGTGGCAACGCGGATGCCGGATGGCAGCCTTGAGCTTTGTCCTTCACTGGGTGATGGTTCGACTCCGGATCAACTCGACAAGCGCTGGAGCCAGTTGGATCTGACCCGTGATGGTGGCGTGTTGAGGGTAGAGGAAAGACTGGTACTGCTGGAACCGGAGAAGATCGCTGCGTTACGAGAGGTGCTGGGCAGTCGGCTTATACCAGCTGACAAGGTGGAGGAGTTCATCAAGACACCCTCCGCGTTCCTTGATGCTTCTCTGGTCAATCTAGATCTGGGATTTTCGGTTCGTGTGCTGGGCATTGGCAAAATGCAGCACATGGATTTCGGCCCGCTGGATGACAAGAAACGGGATTGGTTTGCGACTTCATCGCGTCCCCAGCCTCCTGAAGCGTTGCACAAACATATTACTTGTACTGAAGATCTTGATGCTTTCAAGGAACGCTTGTCCGCCGCCCAGCAACAGGGTGCCCAGAGCGTTGAATTTGAAGGAGAGCAGTTTGATATCAGTGAGCCTGCCAATGTCGCCAGTGTCCTTAGGAACATAGAAGCAGACCTTCAGCATAAATCTGTAAAACAGGAACAGGAAGGTAATGAGCAGCTCGCAACCGAGCGGGTCACGCTTCTTTTAAAGGATGCGGACGAACTCACCCGTGAATTGCTGACCAAAGCGCAGCAGCAGGCCAGAGCGCCGGGAGTTGATGCCTCGAAGCTACTTCGATCGCCCTACCCGCATCAGACCGAAGGGATCAGTTGGATGCTTGATCTGTTGCTCAAGGCCATGGCCGACGATCATGAAAACATGTATCGGTTGCAAGGGGCTTTGCTAGCCGACGATATGGGTCTGGGCAAGACCTTCATGACTCTGGTGATGGTTGCCGAATATCTGGCCATCCAGACGGCGGCGGGTAAAACACAGAAGCCCATATTGGTGGTAGCACCGCTCAGTTTGCTGGAAAACTGGGAAGACGAGATAAGCAAGACCTTCAAGACTTCTCCGTTCCGGGATGTGAAGGTGCTGCAGGCCGGCAGGGATCTGTCTGAGTTCCGTATCAAAGGCGCCCAACGAGAGTCGCTTCAATTGGCTGATGTGCTGGATGAAAGCGATGAGATGAGCGAAGCGGATATCCGTTACTCGCTACAAATTGGATGGGAAGCCGGTACCCAGCGTCTCGATATGGATGGCCGGGTAGTATTGACTACTTACCAGACTTTGCGCGATTACCAGTTTTCACTCTGTGTCATTGATTGGGGTGTGGTGGTTTTTGACGAGGCGCAGAATATCAAGAACCCGAATACGCTGCAGACCCGCGCGGCAAAGGGGCTGAAGGCGGATTTCAAGCTACTGGCAACCGGTACCCCGGTTGAAAACAGTCTGGGTGATTTCTGGTGTCTGATGGATACGGCTCAGCCAGGTCTGCTCGGCAACTGGGCAGAGTTCCGGAGTAAGTGGATCACTCCGATTACTCAGGCTACGGAAGAAACCCGGGATCAGATGCGCATCGAGATCGGCTCTTCCCTGCGCGAAGCGGTTGGCCCTTTCATGCTGCGGCGAATTAAAGAGCAGCAGCTAAAAGGCTTGCCGAACAAATATATTCGCTCAGGGCTGCTCCAGAGCGAAGCTGGGAATCTTCATAGGGCACCCGAACTGGCAGTAGCGATGAAAGGTGGTCAGTTACAGGCTTATGACGGTGTGCTGGATAGTTACCGGCGACAGCGTGTAGAGGAAGATATGCGTGGGCAGGCACTTTCAGCGTTGCAGCAGTTGCGCTCTATCTCGCTGCATCCACGAATGGGTGATACGGGCTTGCTCCGAGTTGCCGGAGCAGAAGCTGCGCGCAATGTGATTGCAGAGTCGGCAAAATTGTCGGTGGTACTGGAGCAGCTTGACTGCATCAAGGCTAAAGGGGAGAAAGTGATTCTTTTCATGGTCACCAAACAGCTACAGATAGCGCTCAAGATGTGGCTGAGCCAGATCTATGGCTTGGATATTCACATTATCAACGGCGATACCGCAGCGGTACAGACAAAGCGGGACGTGCTGACTCGCAAGAAGATGATTGAGCAATTCGAAGCAGTTGCCGGGTTCAATATTATCATCATGTCACCGATTGCTGCAGGTGTGGGCTTGACGGTGGTAGGCGCCAACCACGTTATCCATGTAGAACGTCACTGGAACCCGGCGAAAGAAGCCCAGGCAACTGATCGAGTGTACCGGATTGGGCAGACAAAGGACGTATATGTTCATCTGCCAGCTGCGCTACATCCACAGTTCGATTCTTTCGATGTACATCTTGATCGGCTACTGAGCGGGAAGCTGATGATCAAAGATGCGGTGGTGACTCCTGAACCTGTGGACGAAAAGAGTATGGTTACATCCTTAGGGCTTTGAATCCTGGAAGCTGAGATGGTTAGTCAAGAAAGGTCGCTGACTGCTAAGGAAGCGTAAGCGGTACTTGCCCCGGAATTTGTATCGCTTGAGGTAACGCCGCTGCATGTAATAGTGGCGTTAACCAACGCGTATATCGCTGCTACTCCAGCAGCTTTCGGACTTCCCTGAACTCGCAGGAGCTCCGGAAACAAGGTAGCTTGGGACTCACCTGCGACGAACCGTTTCATTGTTACCTCCCACACTCTGTCATGGGATAAGTATAGCGACAGCTACGTTTTCACACAGCCTCGGCTGTTTGCTGAAGTAACGAAAAAATAAAGCCAGTTTGACGGATGGAGCTGCCTTTCCGGCAGCTCCTTAATATGGATCTGGGGCTCTACAAATACCCCATTTCGGCGAACGACCTACAACCATCACTCCCCACCACCACGTGATCAATCACTCGAATATCCATTAGCCCCAGGGCCTCTTTGAGTCGCTCAGTAATGCGCCGATCTGCATCGCTAGGTTCAGGGTCGCCGCTAGGGTGATTATGAACGAGGATGACCGCCGCGGCATTGTAGGCAAGGGCGGCTTTTAGTACTTCCCGTGGGTACACGCTGGCCGCGTCGATGGTGCCTCGAAACAATTCTTCAAAGCGTATCACGCGGTGCTGGCTGTCAAGAAACAGCACGCTGAACACTTCATGTTCATAGTCCTGAAGCAGTAGCTGCAGGTGCTCGAACGCCTGCGAGGGCTTAGATATCTTGCGGCCTTTGGCGAGTTTACGCCGTGCGAAGCGCTTAGCCATGGTAATGATGTCGGTTTCGGTCACCGGTGAAGTGACTAAGTAGGTGCCCGCCACTTCACCGGCTTTGAGTTTGCTATGGGGCATAATGACCTCCAAAAAATTAAAAAATGCCGGGGTGGTGGCCCCGGCATCTATGTCGTTAATGGTTGAAAGGAATATCTGTGAGAGTGGCCGTTCACGCAGCCATCACTTGGTTCATCCGCCGCTCCATCTCTTCATGAAATGCCTCCACCCGCTCAGCGATGGTGCGAATCATGATGTCGTCACGGTAGGCGCGTTTGATAAACAGCGGCATACCTGGCCAGTAGCTCACAAAATCGATCCACTCCCTCTCGCTAACCCACAGTCCACCTTGGCATTGGGGTATGTGTTCATCAGGTATTTCTCCATTCAACAGCACTTCGATTTGGAACTTGGGCAGTTTGGTTTTGATTTCCAGCAAGCCGTTATCACCCACCAAACTGTCAGGTGAGTAGCCCACCTCGTGATTGAGGATAATGCCCACTTCCTTTGGCTCTGGTTCGCCAGTGGCATCGCGGTAGAGCTCTCTTGTCACACTTTCTAGCTCGTGGCCCCGTCGGGTATGGGCATTGCCTTGAAACGGCTCTGCCAGTTCACCGGTAATCCGCTCGCCGATTAGTTGGTGCATATACGAAAAGGCCCCGGTGCCAAATCCACCAGGGCCTTTGCCGTTGACCAGCAGCGTTTTTAGCTCCGACATGGTGACGCGCCCTAAGCGCGCCGCTAGCCACTCAGGGGAGCCTTGCTCCATGTTGAGTATCTGCATGGATGCCTCCTTTACTCAGATAGGGGTTGATACGCCGTTTTACTTAACCGCACGCTTAGTGAGGGATGCTCGCAGCTTGTCAAAATCAACCTGAGGCACCTGAACGGCGGAACCGTATTTGCCGCTGAACCACTCCTGGGTCGTCGCGGGGCATTGGCTGATCAGGCGTTGGATCTGTCCCGCTTGAAAGGGCGTTACTAGCTTTACTCTAGTGCCGGTGTTGCCGTTATCGTCCTGGCCTCGCGTGGTGATGTTTAGCAGGGCGCTCAACACATACCGCTTGCCATAGCTAGTAGATGAGCCAAACGCCTGCACGGCATTTTTGTTACCACTCATATCCGCAGGCAACAGCATGCTTGTCTCTTCGCGGTGGCCATCCTTGTGCATCAGTACACCGGTGACCTGAATGCCACGTTCTTGCGTCTGAATCCGGAAGCTCACTGCAAAGCCGTGCTTCTGCATAATGGGTCGCACGGTATCGACGATATCTTCCAGCGTGGCGTACTTACCGTTATTGCCTTGGCCATGTTCTTCGATGCTGGGTAACTCGGTCTGCATGGCCGCCATGGCCGCGCTATAGGCCATCATGGCCTGGCGATCCATCACCCGCTCCTGCATCTGTAATAAGCGTTCCATCTTGTCGATATCAACGTCTGGGTTAAGCGCCGCACGCTCGATGACCTGAATGATGGCCGTGCTTTCTGCAAGGTGAGGGGCAGGCACCGTAGGAACAGCTTGTAAAGAGGGTGCAGATAAGTCGTGATTTACCACATTAGTTTTAGTTGCCATGACGAAGTACCTTCAATACGGATTAAAGATCGGCAGGAAGCTCACTAGGTGAAACGGGGCATAAGCGCAGCTCGGTGCGATAGAGCTGCCCCTTTGCCATGACGTAGGTCTTGGCATAGGTTTGGTCTTGGGTAAGCAGTCGTTCCGTTAGTTGGGTTAATGCGATATCTAAATCAAGGCTAAGATTGGCCATGGTGTGCTCCACGTAAAATGCAAAAAGCCCAGCCGTGTAGATGGCTGGGCTGATCGCGCTATCCAATAAGGGGTAAGATAAAAACCAAAAGAATTAGCAGTAAGATGATGAGAAACAGCATGTCAGCTCACCAGGGCAAGGGCCGTTTGCAATGCCTCCTGCTTTAACTGAGCCCCTTGACCAAACCACGCTGAATCCAATCGAGTATCGTTACTGCGCGCACGCTTGTCGTGATCCACGTACTCGGTAATAGCATTGAGCAAGCCCCACGCAGTATCTTTGGCAGTGTCGAGATGAGAACCGCGGCCTTCGCCGTGGTAGAGCTTCTGTACCTTGTTAAGCGCCCGATAGTTGGGCAGTTTGGAAGGATCGTCTATCGCCTTATCAATACCGCAGAGTACCGACTGAAAATACTGCTGTGCCTCGCCGTGGTCGACCTTGCGTTCCGCTAACGCCTTCATGCGATACATGAAGTCGTTCCACTGAGAAACAGAAATACCCAGTTGGCGTTTCACTGCACGGGGGTCGAACTCCGAACGGTGGGGCACCTTCACCGCCTGCGACGTACCATCCACGGCAATTTGTAGCGTGTTATTGCACACTACCCGCACCGTGGTGGGGGTCGCCATAGTGGCTAGGGTGCCATCGCACGACGTCGCCAACAGCAAGTAGTCGTTCACCTCATCCTGGCCTTTCAGCGAGGTGCTTAAGCCGCTACGGGCCAAAGCCCAGAATTTACGCCCACCTTTAAGCACGCCCGCTGTCTCCAGCTCATAACCGGCGTATTCCGTTAGGTCGCGGTAAAACTCCAGAATCTCCTCAGGCTGCACCACCTTATAACGCTGAGATACTACGGAAAGGGGAGCCTTGGTATCCGAGCGATAGAGCACCTTCTGTTCTGGGAACGAGTGGATGCTACCCAAGTGGCTGGCACCCTCGGCAATAAACCGCACTGGCGCTTCTTCAATATGCCAATTCATACCGGCCTGTTGCTGCCAGATTTCCAACGGTTGATGACGTGAAAGCTGCTGCCCCAGGCCATGCCAAGGGGTATCGCCAACGTAAGCCATTTGTTCAACTAGATGTGCCATGAGTCATTCTCCAGATATAAAAAAACGCTGACGAATCGCCAGCGCAAATAAGTGGTTAAGTAAGGGAGCCGCCCATAGGCGAAGGTAAAAGCTGGGGTTAGTGGGCAGACGCTAAGGGAGGATAGGGATAGCGAAACGCTTGACCGCACGACAGGCATAGCCATGGGGTGCCGTTACCCAAGGGCAGCCACTGTTTAAGCAGCGAGTGGGCGATACGGGAGCCGGTTTGGCCACCGGCAACCGCGCCCATCAATGCAGCAGGCAGCTTTGCAAGGGGAAAGCGAGTGACAGCAACCGCAAGTGGGCCGGTCATGGCCGTCGCACGCCAGGCACCGATGGCACCGCCTAACAGGGTGCTACCCACTACGCCAACGCGTTGGGCAGCCTCAAGGTTCAATGTGCGCGGTGACGCACAGCGTGTGCAGGATGGGGGCATAAACAGCGCTCCTATGCAGAGGAAAAGGTTTCAGGGTGGTGGATGCATAGGAGTGATATAGGTCTGAATTTTTTTGGCTTTGACCTTTAGGGGCTTGCGCCCTCTGGCTGCTTTATTAATACTGTCTTTATATGGCTATGTTGGTATCTGCTGTTGGTTTGAGCCAATCGCTATACGAAGCCACCTTTCCTCCGTTGGCTCTGCGGTTTCAAACAATCGTCGCCATGCCAGATAGTTGGGTAAATACGCAGTTCCTACTCCATGAAAGCGCCCCATCCAGCCCTTTAACCGGCCCATATAGCTATTGACGTTCTGAATGTGGTATTCCTTGCCGATCACGCGCTGATGATCGAGCGTGATCAAACGATGGTGAGCAATGCCATGGTTAGCAGAGAAAGTTTTATACCAGCTATGTCCATCTGAACATAAAATCGAGTCGCGATTGATGATCGGCTCCAGGAACTCATGAACAGTCGATTGCTTAAGCGCCGGATCCACTAGATCACTTACTCGGCCATTACGGTCTCGTGCAATAACGACGGGTATCTTATTAACTTGTTTGGACTTTTTGGCCTGTCCTCCACGTTTCCGCGGCTTACGGTGAGAAAGGTTGCGCTGTCCCTTACACGACTCCAGAAAGTAGGTCTCATCTACCTCTATGATTCCAGATAATGCGTTAGCGTTGGAACTTGCGCTTGCTTTAAGGAAACGATGACGCCACCGAAAAGCCGTTTTTAAATCAATGCCCACTCGGGCGGCTGAAGCGCGTAACGTCAAGCTGTCTCTCATGCAACTCAGGTAGTCGAACCATTTATCTCGGTGCTGCAGTTTGGCTAAGGGCCTACCTGTAAGGGCATTAAACGTCTTGTGACATTCAGAATTCCGGCATCGATACCGCTGCAAGCCACCGCTACGCCCCCACTTAATAGGGTGTGCACTGCCACAGTGCGGACATGGCAAGTGCTGGCTGGCGGTATCAATCAGCGCATTCGCCTGAGAGCTGATTTGCCCAAGAAGACGATCCGCCAAGTATTTCTTGCGATCAACTGGGAGGCTAGAAAGTGTCCGCTCAAGGATTTTAAAGGCTGCTTGCTTCATGGCATGCTCCAGAGGAAGGCTGCACATACAGTATTTTATACAGTATATTTAAAGCAAAACAACAGAAGATGACAACATAGCCCTTTATATACAGTAAAAAGAGGTGCCCTTATGTCTTTACCTGTTTCCCTCATAGGCCAAGCGGATGCCATGGCCTTGCCCAGTCCCTTACCGTTTTACTCTAGCGCCGTGCGTGCAGGGTTCCCCTCACCAGCGGATGACCACCTAGATACCGATTTGGATCTGCACACGTACGTCGTTAAGCGACCGGCAGCAACCTACTTTGTGCGCTCCGAAGGTGACTCCATGATCGGTGACGGTATTCATCATGGAGATTTGTTGGTGGTTGATCGCAGCTTGGAAGCGTTGCCGGGGCGAATTATCGTAATCTGTGTAGATGGAGAACTCACGGTGAAACGTCTTGAACGTGTGGGCCAACGTACTTACCTCTGTGCGAGTAACGCCGTTTACCCGCCCATTCCTATTGATGGCCGCGAATCCCATGTTTGGGGTGTCGTCACCCATGTGATTCACAGCTTGCCAGGGGCTACGGTGCAATGATCGCCTTAGTCGACTGCAATAACTTCTATGTCTCTTGCGAGCGGGTATTTAACCCGGCGCTCGAAGGGCGTCCAGTGGGAGTGCTATCAAATAACGATGGTTGCGTAGTGGCTCGCAGTAACGAACTCAAAGCCCTGGGTGTGGAAATGGGGACGGCCATGCATCTGCTTGCACCGCATATTCGTCGCCAATCGGTGTTGTTCTCCAGTAATTACGCCCTGTATGGCGATATGTCCCAGCGGGTCACCGAAGTGCTAGGCGAGTTTTCACCCCATGTTGAGATTTACTCCATTGATGAAAGCTTTGTAGGGTTTCAAGGCTTCGACCATAAGACCCTGGAGGCACGTGGCCTAGCCATGCGCGATACCGTGCGACAGTGGACAGGCATTCCCGTATGCGTGGGGTTTGCACCTACCCGCGTATTGGCCAAAGTGGCGAACCAAGCGGCTAAAAAACATCCCGCCTACAAACAGCACGGGGTGTGTAAGCTGACCGCTGATAGTGAAACGACCAAGGCACTGCTTAAGCAGTTGCCGGTGACCGAGCTGTGGGGCGTGGCGCGCCGTACCGGTGAACGTTTAAGGGTGATGGGTATTGAGTCTGCCTGGGATCTGCGCGAAGCAGACCCTAAGCGTATTAGGCAGCGCTTTAGTGTGATGCAGGAGCGCATCGTCTGGGAGTTGCGGGGGCAACCTTCCATTCAGCTAGATGACATGAGCCAGCCCAGACAACAGATCATGGTTTCTCGTTCGTTTGGGCGACTTACTAACGATCCCCGTCAGCTAAGGGAGGCGCTACGGCATCATGCCGCCAGGGCGGGTGAAAAGCTTCGCAAACAGCGAAGCGTCACCAGCGCCATTATGGTGTTTATCCGCACCAACCCGTTTCGTAAAGATTTACCCCAATATCGCCAACGCGTGGTGATATCCCTGGAGCGACCAACTGACGACAGTCGGGAGATTATTGCCGCCGCAGTGCAAGGGCTACGCCGTCTCTGGCGCAAAGGATACGCTTATCACAAAGCCGGCCTAATGCTGCTTGATCTATCCCCCAAAGCTAACCGACAGCTCACCCTTACTGAAACCCCGCAAACTGACGAAGAAGCCAAACGTAGCGAACGATTGATGGCGACGATGGACAAGCTCAACCGTGAGCTGGGTAAGGGAACGGTACAGTTGGGCCTGCCCCGTAAAGGAAATGCCTGGGCGCTGCGCAGTGAGCGACGAACGCCGCGATACACAACACAGTGGAACGAGTTATTGAGTGTTAGTTAGAACTGTCACGCTTTAATGGTGCTGGTCATACCTGGGGAAGTGTCATTTTAGAAAGAAAATACTGACTGGTATCATTATCTGAGCAGATGCCGAGCCCAAAAGGCTTCTAGTTATCTTATTGAAAAAATGGAATTATTTTTATTGAAAGGAAAGATGGATAAAGTTGTCATGGTCGGCAGAAACCCGCTTACCATGCGGGTTTAGTATTCTAAATACTAAACCATCGATCCGCTTTAAATAACGGTAATAGTATTATGCTCCTTTGAGGGATTAGAAATAGTATCCATCAAAGGAGCCTTTAAGCAGACGGCCTTTCCTCAAGAAGATAGCCGTTAAGTCCTAGTAAAACCAGCACATCTCTTCATGACAAAGCAATCAAGTGTCATGTAACGCTAAGCAAGGCGTGTTAAAGGCACGCCTAACGAATAGCCCTACAATGCTAAAGCGATAAGAAGGCAGTGTGGCAGCGCTCGCATGATGTTCACAAATACCTGCTAAGGCATTTCCTGTTACGCCGATGATAACCGCGTTTACTAATGCGGTAACATTTCAGCGTTTTCTATTAATCCCATGATCACATTTTTGCTACAGGCATGGCACGGCATCAACGCTGTGTCTATTCCCGTGCGTGAGTTTTAGGAGTTTGATAATGAATACCACTATACAGTACGTAGGACAACACCCACGTAAACGTCATCAATGTAACCCAGCCCTTAAGCTCTGGTGGGATATGTATTACCAAAACATGAGGGTAAAGATTGAGAAAGGCCCTTTAATTGAAAACTACCTAGCAACCTTGCTTCGCGTAATGGAGAATGCCCGCCGAGAATGTCCACGAATATTCGCCGTACGCATCGACCCGCGCTTTCCTGCACGGAATTATATTAGCAATACAGGCAATGACAATTCCTATATTCGCAACTTTATAAATCATTTGCAGTGGGAACTAGATATCGCAAAAACCAAATATCCTCACAAAATGCGCTACGTATGGTGTCGCGAGCAAGTGACCAGCATCCACCATCACTACCACGTACTACTGCTGTTAAGCGGGGATGCGTATAGAAGCCTGGGAAATTATACTCATTCAACTGGTGGAAGCTTTGAGCGTGACAATCTTTTCCACCGAATTGTCCGGGCTTGGTCAGTCGCGATAGGCTGGCCACTAGAAAATATGAAAGGGTTAGTACATATAGCCACCGATGACATGACTCATCAAGCGTACACTTGGCATTACCAAAGAAATGACCAAGCTACTTTTGAAGAAGTATTTCATGGGGCTAGCTATATGTGTAAAGAATATTCGAAGCCGATCGGACAAAGTATCCATTGTTTTGAGGGAAGCAGACGGTAGCCACGTAATCCGTCATTAGTCATAAGTCGCAATATCCCAACTCGACTAAAATCAGCGTTCGAACCACGCTTCGAACGCTCGATTACTTTGCTGTACTTAGTACCTAAGTGCGCCTATATCGTTAGCTGAGAAATTAATTATCCTTCGCTCTCCCTGATTAATCTGATTCGGCAATACACCTTAAAAATCGTTTTAATGATTTTCTTCAGAGCATTCCGCCCAGGCGTGGGTACACCTTGGCCATCATCAAAAAGACTCAGAACCAAACATGGGTAGTGTCCATGAATTCAGATAAAAATAAAAAATATGTTATGAAAGCTTGCTATTTTTGCTATTACTAGCAGAAATAGCATGTAAAATTATTAATTTTTATAATTATTCACAGTGAGAAACACAATGCAGACAAATATAAATAGTGAAGAAGAATGGCCAGCCTTTGATGAACAATCACTATTCGAGTCTATGAGCAGTGAGGTGAGCCAGCATGTCGAGGTGGCTCCGGAAATGGCACGAACGACTGCGCTTGGTGCAATGGCAATGGCATGTCAAGGAGTTGTTGATGTAGCTTTTCCTAATGGACATGTGGTTCCTACTTCGTTGAACCTTCTGACTATTGCTGAGAGTGGCGAAAGAAAAACAGCCTTAGAAAATTGGTTCTTTCAACCCATTCGTGATTTTCAGTCAGCACAAAAAAAGGAGCGGCAGCTATCCATTCAGGTATATCAACGAAATCTTAAAAACTGGAGAAATGCGGAAAAAGCACTTGAAAAAAAGCGGACCCAAACTTACTTGAATGGTGAATCCATTGAAGAGATTGAGCGGCAACAAGCCGAGTTAGATGATCAAAAACCTCAACCTTCGCGTCTTCGGCAGCTGATATATGAAAATGTAACACCAAGTGCCCTCGCATTTAGTTTGTACGAAAATATTCCGTTAGCTTGTCTGGTTTCTAGCGAAGCAGGCAACATTTTTGAAGGCCGTGCATTTCAAGATTTACCTATGTTTAATTCGATGTGGAGTGGTTCCACCCTGGATGTATCACGCCGTAGTTCTGAAAGCTTCACATTAGAAAATCCACGATTAAGTCTGGCTTTGATGGCGCAGCCGAAAGTAATTGATCGATTTTTAGAAAAGCGGGGTAGTGAAGCCAGAGACAATGGCTTTCTATCGCGTCTGATCGTAATCAAGCCTGTATCATTCATAGGGAATCGGAAAGGTGGGTCTTCTGTTGATGCCAAAAAAAGCAAGGAGTTTAGCGATAGAGTAACAAATTTGCTTACTGAGGCGTTTGCTATATTGGACAGTAAAAGCCGACAACGGAAGGTTTTAAGGTTTAGCTCATCAGCCAAAACACTTTGGCAAGAAATTCAACTAAGCATTGAGCAAGATATGGCAGAGCATGGTAAGTATTACCATGCACGGGATCATGCTTCAAAGCTGATTGATAACGTCACCCGTGTTGCCGCTATTCTTCACACGTTCGAGGGGTATGAAGGAGACATTGAAAGCCATGTCCTTGAATATGCTTATCGGCTTTGTAAATGTCATTCTAACCAATACCTTAAATATTTAGCAGGCGAGCCTGAAATTGTTACCATAACTAATGAACTTATTAGAGAAATCAGGCGTCTGGGTTATCCGATTGGAGAAGAAGTTTTTAACTTTAACAAGACATTGTTTCTTCAAAATGGCCGTGGCAAATCCCGCAACCGTAAAAAACTTGACCAAGGTTTACAGCTGCTTATAAAGCTGGGGCATGTAAAATGTGCTAGTCATGCTAATTTTCAATTTTCCGAGATGATTTTTTATGGTGTAAATAGCGTCTTGAAAAATGGTATTGACTATTATATTGAAGAGCTACCGAGTTACGAATCACAGTATTTCAGTACAGGCGATACAGGTAGGTATCCTGGAACCAGGATAAATACATCTTTATAGCCTAAATGCTGATATTAAGCTGTTTCTAAAGATGGTTCGATGTTGTGCATTATCTACGCTTTGAATGAAATCGAACCATCTGATCTTGCCCAGTAACAGTGGACACCTCAAGAATGTAATACGCTACGATGAGGTGAACAATGGCAAAATCGACGACATCAATGAAGAAAAAATCCTATACCCGTTATTCAGATGCCTATCGGCAAGAAGCGTTAGCGCTTGCTGATCGCATAGGCGTCGCTGCAGCAGCTCGTGAACTGGGCATACATTCGAGTCAGCTTTATCAGTGGCGTTCTAAGGTTCAGCAACAACAAGATACATCGGAGCGAGAGCGGTCACTGGCAGAAGAAAACGCTCGCTTGAAGCGACAGTTAGCCGAAGCCAATGAAGAGCTGGCCATCACAAAAAAGGCCGCGGTGTACTTCGCGAAGAGCCTGAAGTGAAGTACGCCTTTATCCATCGTCATCGTCAGGCTTTCAGCGTTCAACGTATGTGCCATGTTGTTGGGGTCGCTCGAAGCGGCTACTACGCTTGGCGGCAGCGCGAGGGGGGCTCGTCTCCAAAACGCAGCCAGCAAGCCATTATCGATCAGCGCGTGGCCAAGGCTTATCACCAACGTAAGGGTCGCTCAGGCGCCCCGAGATTAACGCTAGACCTGCGAGATGATGGAATGCCGATCAATCGTAAGACGGTGGCTGCCAGCTTACAGCGCCAAGGCTTGCGCGCTAAAGCAGCCCGCAAGTTCAAGGCCACCACGAACTCTCGGCATTCGCTGCCAGTGGCGCCAAATCTACTAGCGCAAAACTTCACGGCCACAGCCCCTAATCAAAAGTGGGTGGGGGACCTCACCTACTTAGCAACGGGCGAAGGCTGGCTTTACCTGGCAGTGCTGATTGACCTTTATTCTCGTAAGGTGGTTGGTTGGGCAATGAGTGAGCGTGACGGCCGATCTTGTCTGTGATGCGCTACAAATGGCGCTATGGAAACGCAAAATGCCCAAAGGCGTGATAGTCCATTCAGATAGGGGCAGTCAGTACTGTTCCACGCTTTACCAATCGCTGCTTACCCGGCATGAGCTTAAGTGCAGTATGAGCGCCAAAGGCAACTGCTATGATAATGCTTGTGCCGAAAGCTTCTTCCACAGTCTCAAAGTTGAAGCGATCCACGGAGAGCAATTTAAAACGCGGGATACGATGAGACGCCAAGTGTTTGAATACATCGAACTGGACTACAACAAGCAACGGCGGCACAGTGCTATTGGGATGATCAGCCCAGAGGTCTTCGAAGCCCGAATGATCGCTTAAACCAGTGTCCACTGTTGCTGGGTAAGATCAATCTATTGATCTTTCCCCAAAGTCATCCCCCCCGTTCAAGATACGCCTCAATCAGTGCTGATGATGTAGGCGCTTCATGATTCCACTTTTTATTATTGTACGTTTTCAAAAAACCTAACGGCACATTATATCCCCTCGACGTCATCCCATTCTCAGTAGCATCCGAGTTTAGAGTCTGAAGTTACTGTATCGTGTTTTAATGCCAGTTGCTCGGCATAGGCGGAAGGCGTTAACCCGCCCAGTCCTTTCTTCGGTCTTTCCTCGTTATATTCCCGTCGCCATGCTTCGATGATGACCCTGGCGTGGTGAAGGCTGGTAAACCAGTGCTCATTCAGGCATTCATCTCGAAAGCGCCCATTGAACGATTCGATATAGGCGTTTTGATTGGGTTTTCCAGGTTCGATTAAAAACAGGGCAACACCACGTAGATGAGCCCACGCCAGCATGGCGCGCCCACAGAATTCCTTGCCATTATCTGTACGAATGGCGTTGGGTAGCCCACGGTGTACAGCCAACTGATCCAGAATCCGTGTTAAAGACAGCCCTCCAATGGCACGTTCAGGCACGATAGCCACGGCTTCATGGGTGGCGTCGTCGACAACGGTGAGGTTGTTTATCACGCGTCCTTCCGCCGTACGATCAAACACAAAATCCATTGACCAGACCTGGTTAGCGGCACAAGGGCGGCCAAGGGGCTTGCGCTCAGACGTAGGAACCTTCTTACGCTTGCGTCGTTTCACCTGCAACCGAGCCGCGGCGTAGAGACGCTCTACGCGCTTATGATTGACCTGTTCACCGGCTTGACGCAGCTTCAGATAGATCATGCCAGCACCGTAGCGACGATGCCGATGTGCCAAGGCAACAATGCGTTCACGCAATGGCCCATTGCGGTCAGGGGCCGACTGATAGCGTAATGCACTGGCACTCATACGAATGACACGGAGCGCTCGGCGCTCGCTCAGACCACGTGACACCATGAAGCGCACCACGTCTCGGCGTGCAGAGGCGCTTACCACTTTTTTCTCAGCGCCTCGCGAGTGACCTCCATCTCCAGTAGCGACTCGGCGAGGAGCTTTTTTAATCGCGTATTTTCGGTTTCGAGTTCTTTAAGTCGTTTGGCATCCGGCACGCTCATTCCACCAAACTTGCTGCGCCAAAGATAATAGCTGGCTTCCGAGAAGCCGTGCCGACGGCATAGCTCTTTGATGGGGAGCCCCGCTTCGGCTTCGCCCAGGAAGCCAATGATCTGTTCTTCGCTGAAACGCTTCTTCATGTCCAATCTCCTTACGCATAGGATCGGACTCTAAAGTGTAGCGCTACTCAATCTGGGGGTGACGTCGCCCGCTTCAGAGACGGCTGGTTTGGTATCGAGCTCGCAAAGCTGGTCGACTCGGATGCGCAACATGGCGGTTTCGACGAACCACGGCAAGATAGGCGCTTGCGCCCAATTGATTTCGTTTTGGAGGAAAATCACAAAAATACAAAGAGATTATTTTTTTAAAAAATTTCACAGCTAAAGCCCCAGTATTTTTTTACATAGCTGTTTTTGTTGTCTTATTTTTCCAAAAAGCTAATTATTTCCATTGCGAGACTGGTGGTGTTGAGCGGATCTACACTGTCGATATCAACTCACAAGGAGTCCGACCATGAGTAATATCGAACCAACCATCACTGTTCTACGTATGAAGCAATTAGTAAAGAAAATTGGCATCAGCCGTTCTTCTGTGTACGAAAAAATGAATCCCAAATCACCTCGCTACGATAAGACATTCCCACGGCCTTTTAAACTAGGAAAATCGGCAGTGGGATGGTTTGAAAGTGATATAAATCAATGGCTTATGCGGCGTCATGCATAAAAGGTTTAGATGTTTGGTAAAGACTACTTACGGCGGTGAGTAAAATATTGTTTTCTACATTGCTCATCATTTTTTAACCAGGTAGTTAGCCAAGTTTCAACATTAGTGACTGTTGTATCCGGATCTGCATCAATTCCACTGTTCATGTGCCGCTCAAATATGAGCGGCGCTAGTTTGCTTGCCGCAGTTTTCATAGCTTTCCAACCATTGACAGGTGCTTGAGATGCTAAAAGCTCGAAAAAATAAGGTTTTAAGTATCGCCGTTCCTGGTGATTATTCTGTCCAGAAGCTCTATTACGGTTCGATACTGAAAGTTTGTCTTCCTCATATAGAGCTATCTCTATTTTAAACTCTGACTTTTTGTATTCGATGAGAGTAGACCATGCATTTAGCTCACGTCCTGATTGGAAAAGTAAGTCAGAACACAGCAACCAAGTCATTGCTTGAGAGAAATAGCTTTGTAAATAGGGGCTCTGAAACGCAGTACTAAGTGTGTTTTTTATATGCTCTTCGCAGGATGTTCCACTTTGGCCGCTTTTTAACGCTTTCAAGGCTGTATGGTACGCATCTAAAAATGCAGGGTCTTGGTTTTCTTCAGGAGGTAGGTCGCTATTGATATGATTGCCTGAAAAATAAGCATTTTTCAAAACTTCCTTCGCGTCTTCGATGTGCTCAGCTAAAGATGTCTTCGATTTTATATGATAAAGGTCATCTACAACCATAACGGGGGTAGGGTAATTAGATGATTCGGGCCTTAAGTGGATAGCATTCAGTGGGTAGGTCATGGCTAGTTTATTGCTCTATTATACAAGATTTGCATATCAAGCCATGTAAAAGTATGAATATCAACACGGGATTTAATTGCACGGTGCTGATCATTAACATAAAGCCTGATGCTAATGATGGGCGCACCCGATTCATCAAGCCACCCCAGTTTTCCTGACACGAGGGTATAAAGAGGAAAGATCCATCAGGCGTGTCAAGCTTAACTTTTTCTTTTACTATTTTGTGTTTTTAAGTGATTGTATTTAAAGAGTAAGTGTATTTTTTCCACGTTCAGGGCTATGAATTTAAAATGCTTCTGTTCGCTACTCTAGCCTTTGCTGTGAAGCATAGAAGGTACTCGATTGGATGCACAGATGTGTATGATAGTACCCATTAATTTCACTAAATTTGGGGAAGTCTCCGTGAACACGGAAAGTCACTCTCAGCTTGCTGCTTTTATCTGGTCGGTCGCTGACCTTCTACGCGGCGATTTCAAGCAGTCCCAGTATGGCCGTATCATTCTGCCGTTTACGCTGTTGCGTCGCCTGGAATGTGTATTAGAGCCTACCAAGGCCGAGGTGCTGAAAGCCGCTAAGGATCACCAGAATAAGCCTGAGGCAGTGCGTGAGAAGCTGTTGCTACGCGCAGCCAACCAGCCGTTTTTCAATGCGTCACCCTTTAGCCTGATTAGCCTGTCTGATACCCAGACCAGCGACGACCTGATGAGCTACGTGCAGTCGTTCAGCCAGAGCGCCCGGGAGATTTTCGAGCACTTCGAGTTTGAAAGTTTTGTACAGCAGCTCAGTGCCAACAACCTGCTCTATAAGGTCGTACAGCAGTTCGCAGCGATTGATCTAAGCCCTGCGCGGGTCAGCAACCACGGCATGGGCGGCATTTTCGAAGAGCTGATTCGCAAGTTCGCCGAAAGCTCCAATGAAACCGCCGGGGAGCACTTCACGCCTCGCGATATTGTCCACCTGACTACCTCACTAGTGTTGACCGGGCAAGAAGCCAAACTCAAGCCCAACAGCATCGTCACCGTGTATGACCCAACGGCGGGCACCGGCGGGTTTCTTTCCGAAAGCGACGATTACATTCAGCAGGTCAGTCAGAATGTCACCGTCTCGCTACATGGGCAGGAGCTGAACCCCGAGTCCTACGCTATCTGCAAGGGCGATATGCTGGTCAAGGGGCAGGAGGTTGAACAGATCAAGCTAGGCAACACGCTCTCGGATGACCAGCTGGCGGGCGAGTGCTTTGATTACATGCTCTCCAATCCGCCGTTTGGCGTCGAATGGAAGAAGGTACAGAAGCAAGTCACCGACGAGCACAAGCACCGTGGCTATGATGGCCGCTTTGGCCCTGGCTTACCGCGTGTCTCTGATGGCTCGCTGCTTTTTCTGATGCATCTGGTGGCCAAAATGCGCTCCCGCCAGGATGGCGGCTCACGCATCGGCATCATCCTCAACGGCTCGCCGCTGTTTACCGGTGGGGCAGGCAGTGGGGAATCCGAAATACGCCGCTACCTGCTGCAGCATGACCTGGTGGATGCCATCATCGGCCTGCCCACGGATATGTTCTACAACACAGGCATTGCTACCTATATATGGGTGCTTTCCAACAACAAGCCCGCCGAACGCAAAGGCAAAGTTCAGCTGATTAACGCCACCGGCCGGGCCACCAAGATGCGCAAGTCGTTGGGCAGCAAACGCCAGTACATTACCGACCGCGATATTAACGACATCGTGCGCTTGTATGGCACTTATGAGGAAAACGAAGAAAGCAAGCTCTTCCCCATAGAAGCCTTTGGCTATCGGCGTATTACCGTCGAGCGGCCGCTGCGCCTGAACTTCGAAGCTAGCGCCGAGCGCCTAGCCAAGCTGGACGACGAAAAAGCCATTCAGAAGCTGGATGAGGGCGAACAAACTGCTCTTAAGGCCGCCTGTGAGCAAATAGGAGAGCAGCGCTACACCAATCGCAAAGCGTTTACCAAGGCCTTGAATGCAGCGCTCAAGGCTGAAGGCTTAAAAGTGGTCGCGTCAGTACAGAAGGCGATATTCAACGCGCTTTCCGAGCGCGACTCGGACGCCGATATTTGCCTAGACAAACACGGTAACCCCGAGCCGGACACCAGCCTGCGCGATAACGAAAACGTGCCCTATGGTGAATCGGTGTATGACTACTTCGAGCGTGAGGTAAAGCCCCATGTGCCGGATGCCTGGATCGATGAAAACAAGCGCGACGAACTGGACGGCCGTATCGGGATTGTTGGCTTCGAGATACCTTTCAACCGCCACTTTTATAAGTTTACGCCGCCACGCCCGTTGGAGGAGATCGATGCCGATCTGAAAGCCTGCACTGACAAGATCAAGCAGATGATCGAGGAGCTATCGGCATGAGTTATCCCGCCTATCCCGAATACAAGGACTCCGGCGTCGAGTGGCTGGGGAAAGTGCCAGCGCATTGGTATGTTTCAGCTCTAAAACGTGGCTACGATGTTATTTTAGGAAAAATGCTACAGCCAGAACCTAAAAAGGAAAGCGATCAACTTCTTCCATATTTGCGAGCCGCTAATATACAGCCAAAGGGAGTTGACCTTACAGATGTGAAAAAAATGTGGTTTAGCCCATCCGAAGTGCGTCAGTTAGCTCTTGAGAATGGAGATTTGCTGATCAGTGAAGGCGGTGATGTTGGTCGCCCAGCTTTGTGGCGCAGTGGCTCTGGTTATCATATTCAGAATTCAATAAATAGAGTGAGGTCAAAGGCGAACAATAGCGCGCATTTCCTTTTTTACTGGATGCTCGCCGTTAAACAAAAAGGTTACGTGGACGTACTATGTAATAAGTCGACTATTGCTCATTTTACGGCAGAGAAAGTTGCGACAATACCAACGCCTTTCCCTCCTGGTTCAGAGCAACAGGCCATAGCCATCTTCCTCGACCACAAAACCGCCCGCATCGACGCCTTGGTGGAAGAGCAGCAACGGCTGATCGAGTTGCTCAAGGAGAAGCGTCAGGCGGTGATTTCCCATGCCGTTACCAAAGGCCTTGCCCCCGATGTGCCGATGAAAGACTCCAGGGTGGAGTGGCTGGGAGGAGTGCCTGCGCATTGGGCTGTTGGTCCACTTCGTTGGTATGCAACGATCCAAGGAGGCATTGCCAAAGGTAAGAGTTATGATGCTGAAACACCAACTGTGGAGCTCCCTTATCTTCGCGTAGCGAATGTACAGGACGGCTATGTAGACCTATCAACGGTTAAAACAGTGGAAGTTGCTGTTTCTGAGGTAGAACGCTATCGTCTTCGAGAAGGTGATGTGTTGATGAATGAAGGTGGAGATAACGACAAGCTTGGTCGTGGTACCGTTTGGAAGGGGGAAGTTACTAATTGCCTCCACCAAAATCATGTTTTTGCTATTCGGCCGAACCACTTTTTATTGCCACACTGGCTCTCTATGTTCACTCGCTCCAATACAGCTCGCGCTTACTTTTACCTCTATTCCAAGCAAAGCACGAATTTGGCATCAATATCTTCAAGTAGCGTAATGTCATGTCCATTGCCACTTCCTCCTGTTCAGGAGCAACGGCAAGTGCTGGATTTCCTTGCTATTGAGGCTGTTCGATTAGATGATCTGATGCATGAGAGTATAGAAACTATCAATTTACTCCAAGAGCGCCGTTCTGCACTCATCTCCGCTGCTGTCACCGGCAAGATTGACGTGCGTGGCTGGCAGCCACCAGAGGATTCGGTGTTGACTGGTGAGGCCTCTCAGATGGAGGTTGTATGACACAACTTCCACCCGATACTCAGGAAATGCTCAACAGCCTTCGCACCGCCGTGGCCGAAACCTTAGAGCGCAAGCGCCGCCTGGGCCAATACGCGGTGTTTTGGCAAGATGGCAAGCCCGTTTTAATCGGTGAAGACGCACCGTCCAATCCTGACGTCACAACCCCCGACGATAATCAGCAGGCCAGGACGCGACATTGATCACCTGTTAGTGAATCAGTGCGGTAATCGTCATGTGATGGTATCGCCCTGCGTTTTTATTTGACGGGTATTTGATAAGCAGTGCCTTTTTATAAGCAAGAATGGGTTATGGCTCATTTAAATCAACTGCTTATGAATGTATTTCTTTTTGACAGGTATGTGATTAATGACACAGGGACGCAGCATCCGGCTATTTCTAGTGGATGGCACGCCCAATGGCTTGCTTACCGCCGAAATCATGAACTGGACCGGCCACGTACTCACTGGCCCGCGTACCAAGCTGACAGAGCTGGTGCAGCGCCCTGAGTGTGGTCGCACCGGTATCTATTTTTTGGTGGGGCCTGACTTGGAAGGTAGCCCGCGCCCACAAGTTTATATTGGCGAAAGTGATGATGTGGGAACACGACTAAAACAGCATAACCGGCCAGAAGATAAAGGCGGTAAGGACTTCTGGGAGAAAGTCTGTTTAGTGACCAGCAAGGATCAAAACCTCACCAAAGCCCACGTCAAATATCTGGAAAGCCTGCTGATCCAGTCAGCAGGCGAGCTAGGGCGCTGCAAGCTGGTCAATGGCACCGCGCACGAATACATCAACCTGCCAGAATCCGACCGTGCTGATATGGCGTTTTTTGTTGAGCAGATCCGTACCGTACTGCCGGTACTTGGGCTGGATTTTTTGCGAGGTCGGCCTATGCCATCTCACCCACCGTCGATATTAAAACCGTCGCCAGCTGCCTCTCCAAAGTTTGTAGCAGAAGTACCTCGTTACGGTATTAAAGCCTACGGGCAAGAACTGGACGGTGAGTTTTACGTGCTGGAAGGTTCTATCGCGAGAGGTACATGGACAGGTGTTGATGGTGGTTACCAAAGCCTCTATCAGCAGCTATGTGATGAAGGAGTGCTGGTTGAGGACGAGAATAAGGTGAGACGTTTCGCCAGCGATTACGCCTTTACTAGCCCGAGTGCCGCTGCTGCAGTGGTATCAGGTCGAAGTGCCAATGGGCGAATACATTGGAAATTGGAAGGCACTGGCCAAACATATGGGGCTTGGCAAGACCAGCAGGTGAGTGCTGCGGCCGCTCTAGGGGAATCAAGGAGTGAACTAGCGTGATTGATGGCATGGTAAAAACCAGAACTAATGGCTCGGATCAAACGTTGAAGCGAAAGCGACTGGGGGAGTTAAGGCTTCTTGAATCACATTTAGAGGATGTGATCTTCAGGAACCATGAGCTGCTGTGTCTTGAGAGGATAGGCCTGTTTGTAGACAGCATTCATTTAGTTAGGCAGGGCCGTGTTCAAGACTTAATGGGGCATCAAAAATACCCTGATCTAATGTTCCTGACTGATCGTGGTGATGTCGGAATTGTGGAAGTGAAGCGCTTTGGCAACAGGGAGCTTAGAGGTAGGTCTGTCATTTCACAGATTCTCGATTACGGTGCTGCACTTGGCAGCCTTGATGAACGCAGTCAAGTTGAACTGTTTTCTCAAGGTCTACCTGGCTGTACTCGTCTTGAACACGTCGCTTTGAAGCTAGTGGGAGATCCCAATCGGGCGCGTTGGGTAGCGCAAAGTTACAGAAATCGGCTGTCTCAAGGGCAGTTGCATTACATCATTGCTTGCGATGAAGCACCTGAAGGTTTATCAGAATGGATTCGTTCAGCCAGTAGGAACGATGCAACCGATTATCAGATTAGTGTTTTGGAAGTCTCCCCGTTTCAAAACGATGAGTATCCTGAAGACATTATATGGCTATCTCAGCCCATAGCCCGCACTGAGACCATACACCGAACCACTGTGGAAGTTATCCGGAATGATGACAGCGGACAGCTTTCGGTCAATATTTCTAGCGAATCACCCGATACCATTGAAGAGCGGGCTGAGTCTGATCAGCCGTTAGGCGCCTCTGGCCAGCGTAAGTTTAAAAATGGGATTGAGACCGTTGCCGAAGAAATTGGTCTGCCTAGCGAGATGATTCACACAGCTTTGAAGTCGGCCAATCAGCAAGGAGTTAGCGCTGACTGGGAGTGGGCTTACGATGCATTTGCCAACTCAGAGAGTGAAAGGATTGCTTTTTTAAGAGGAAAAAGAATTCTGGGGATGGTGGAAGGGCGCTATGGAGTTAACCTAGCCCAGCCGTGGAGACCTAGCGTTTTTGTTGGATATTACTTCTCTTCTCATGATCATAGTATCCAGCCTGTAGGTAAGGGGAGGGGCGGGGATTTCTCTATTATTCTTGATGTTACAAAGAATTGGGGGCAGCGGAATAGTTTCTGGGAAACGCCTGAGTACCGCTCGCTATGCCATCGACTAACCCAGCAGTCTGGCGAGTGGACGGTTTCGCAGGGAAATAACCTATGGCATCCGTTGATGATTCATCGCCCGATGGCCGACGTTATGAAAGGGGCAGTGGACGAATCTGACATGGTCAATCGCTGGTTCAGTGCTGCGAAAGAGGGACTTGATATGCTTTTGTCTGGTAGAGAGCTACAAGCACTTAGAGATAGGCTGGAGGACGAAGGCAAAGTATAACGAAAGCTGGCCATGGTGGGTTATCAAGAATGCTGGTTATCCACTGGCTTATGTATGATCAAAATAAAGTAAAGCAGCTATGTAGTTAACTACTAAGGATTTTCAATGGCGGACAGCAGGGAAGCGCAGTTCCAACAAGACATCATCGACGCCATGGCCACCGGTGGTTGGACAGTGGGCACTGCCAGCGGCTATGACCGTACCACAGCACTTTATACCGAAGATCTGCTGGGGTATGTGCAGGACGCCTGGCCCGAGCGGTGGGAGAAGTTCTGCAAGGCTAACCCGCAATCGTCTGAAACGGTGTTTGTTCAGAAAGTGGTACGCGAGCTGGAGAGGGCAGGCACGCTAGAGGTGCTGCGCCATGGTTTTAAAGTGCCGGGGGTGACGTTTGATCTGTGCAGCTTTAAGCCCGATCACGCCATGAACCCCGAGGCGCTCACCCGCTACCGCGCCAACCGCCTGCGCGTGGTGCCGGAAGTTTCTTATTCACCCCATGCGCGTGAAAAAGGGAACGGCGGTCAGAGCTACAACCCACGTTTAGACCTGGTGTTGTTTGTAAACGGTATCCCTACCGCCACCTTAGAGCTGAAAAGCGAATTCAAGCAGTCGGTGGAAAACGCCAAGCGCCAATACCGCAACGATCGCCCGCTAAAAGATCCTGTCACCCGCAAGGTTGAGCCGCTGCTGGCGTTTAAGCGCGGCGCGCTGGTGCACTTTGCGGTTAGCCAAGCGGAAGTGGCCATGACCACCAAGCTGGCGGGTAAAGAGACGTTTTTTCTGCCGTTTAACCTGGGCAGCGAAGGCGGCGGTGCCGGTAATCCGCCAGCAAAAGATGACAACGGCTACGCCACAAGCTACTTGTGGGAGCGTGTGCTCTTGCCGGATGCTTGGCTGAAGATTCTCGGGCGTTTTTTGCACTTGGAGCAGAAAACCACCGAAGACTTTCACGGTCGACGCAAAACGAAAGAAACGCTGATTTTCCCGCGCTACCACCAATGGGAAGTGGTTAATCAGCTGATTGAGACCACCCAAGCCGAAGATGGCGGCCAGCGCTATCTAGTTCAGCACAGCGCTGGTTCAGGTAAGTCCAACTCGATTGCCTGGCTGGCCCACCAGCTCGCCAACCTCTATGACGAAAGCGGCCAGCAGAAGCGCTTCAACTCAGTGATTGTGGTGACTGACCGCACCGTGCTAGATAGCCAGCTGCAAAACACCATTTACCAGTTTGAACATGCCCATGGGGTGGTGTGCCCGATCACCCGCGATGTCGGCAACCAGAGCAAATCTGAACAGCTGGCGGAGGCGCTGGCGAGCAATACCCGCATCATCATCGTTACCATTCAAACGTTCCCTGCGCTGTTCGATGCCCTTGATAAGCGGCCTACGCTTGCCGAAGGTCGCTATGCAGTGATTGCCGACGAAGCTCACTCCTCACAGGCAGGCGATTCTGCGCGCAAGCTCAAGGCGCTGCTAGCCGCCGCAGGCGAGAGCGCTGATGAAGACGAAGAAATCAGTGCAGAAGCAATGTTAGATGCAGCCGTGTCCACTCGTCGCCCGAATGAGCGCATCAGCTACTACGCCTTTACCGCCACACCCAAGGCCAAAACACTAGAACTGTTTGGCCGTGTGCCAGACCCAAGCTTGCCGCCAAGTGCGGACAACAAGCCTGAGCCATTTCATCTCTACTCAATGCGCCAAGCTATCGAGGAAGGCTTCATTCTCGATGTGCTTCGCAATTACGTTACCTACAGCACTGCCTGGAAGCTTGCCCATTTAGAAGATGAAGAGCAGGAAGTAGACGCCAAGAAAGCCTCCCGTGCATTAGCCAAGTGGGTGCGCCTGCATCCTTACAACATTGCCCAGCGCGTAGAGGTCATTGTTGAGCACTTTCGCGCTAATGTGCGTCATTTGCTAGATGGCCAGGCCAAGGCCATGGTGGTCACCGCTAGCCGCCAAGAGGCGGTACGCTACCAGCTGGCGATGCGCCATTATGTGGAAGCTCAAGGCTATAGCGACGTGCATCCCTTGGTGGCGTTTTCCGGCAGCGTACCGGCAGATGAGATCATTCCTGAAGAAGTCAGCGAAACCAGCAAGCTACTCAACCCCGGCGTGCGTGGACGTGACTTAGCCAAGGCGCTGGACAGCGACGATTTCAACGTGATGATCGCCGCTAACAAGTACCAGACCGGCTTTGACCAGCCCAAGCTATGCGCCATGTACGTGGATAAAAAACTGCAGGGCGTAGACTGCGTGCAGACGCTCTCGCGGCTGAACCGCCTGTTTCCCGGCAAACAGACATTTATCCTCGATTTTTTTAATGAACCACAAGAAATCTTAGAAGCGTTTGCGCCGTATTACCGCAAAGCAACCTTGGCTGACGTTTCCGACCCGCAGGTGGTGTATGACCTTAAACGCACACTGGATGCTAACGGCATTTATCACTGGCCTGAGGTAGAAGCGTTCGCGACTGCTTTCTTTGACCCTAAAGCACCGGCCTCGCGCCTGAGTTATCACTGCCAGCCCGCTCAAGATCGATTCAAAAAGCGTTATGAAGTCACCGTAGAGCAGCAACAAACATGGAAAGATGCTCGCCAGCAGGCGGAACAGCAGGGTGACGAAAAAGGGCGCATGCGTGCGGAGCAGGAGTTAGAAGACGCAGGCAAGACCCGCGATGAGCTTGACCTGTTCCGCAAAAACTTACAGAGCTTTGTACGCACCTATGAATTTCTCAGTCAGATCATCCACTTCGATGATGCTGAATTAGAACAGCTGTGCGTGTATGCCAAGCACCTGCATCCCTTGCTACGTATTGATCGGTTATTAATTGGCGACCCTATTGATGTCAGCGAGCTTGAGCTGGACAGCTATCGGCTGACCAAACGCGCTGAACAGCGCCTCTCGCTTGAAGAGGAGAGCGGCGATTACGGCTTGAAACCGATTTCAGATGTTGGCTCCGGTAAACCCCATGACCCCGAAACTCAACGCCTTAATGAGATCATTGAGCGCCTGAATGACCTCTATGGCGCAGATATTAGCGATGGCGATAAGCTGCATTTTGCCAATGGCATTGTTGACCGCATTGAGCGTGATGATGCTGTTATGGCTCAGATTAATCACCATGATGAAACCCAAGTGATGCACGGGCTGTTTCCCAAGCGCGTCACTGACGCCGTGTTAGATGCCATGAACGACCATGAAAAGCTCAGTATGCCGTTACTGGAGAACGAAGAAACCGGCAGGCAGTTCGCGCTGCTTATCCTGAAGCTACTCACAGGTCGGCAGCCTGATGGTCGAATCTAGCGTATGATAATGGCTTCAAACGTGATGGACTCATCACGACACTGCAAAGATTTTACTGCCTGCGTCAGGTGGATGATTTACATCACATGGGTTGGAGGACACAGTGAATGGCTAAAGTTGGCTACCTCACGCACCTAGAAATTAATGGTTTTCGCTCTATCGAGTCTACCTCGCTAGAGCTCAAGCCACTGAACGTGCTCATTGGCCCTAATGGTGCGGGGAAGTCGAACTTCATCAATTTTTTTCGCTTCATGAATAAACTGCTTCAAAAAGATTTGCAGCTATATGTAGCGGAACAGGGCGGAGCGGATGCGCTGCTTCATTTTGGCCGAAAACAGACTCCTACGCTTTCAACGTACTTGCGCTTTGATCCAAACAGCTATGGGGCAACCTTGATTCCATCGCAAGATGGGCGGCTAGTCTTTAAAGAAGAGTTTTGCGAGTTTTTTGCTGACGCCATAGGCTTTTCAGGTGGCGACAAAAAAAAAGCGCTTGCTAAGCCTGGTGCTGACGAATCAGCCTTGCCAGCACCGCAGGGTATGACTATTGCAGGTAATGTGGCTAAGCACATTTCCGACTGGAAGGTATATCACTTTCATGATACCAGCAGCAGTGCGCCTATGAAGCAGGCGGGAGAGCTGTTAGATAATGATCGCTTACGCGAACAGGGTGAAAACTTAGCGGCCTTCCTTTATGACATTCAGACCCATAACCCAGACATCTATAAGCGAATCGTGTCCACGATCCAGCGGGTCGCGCCGTTTTTTCACGATTTCATACTGGCACCTGAACGGCATAACGACAGTAAAATTCGGCTGCGTTGGAAACATAAAGGCAGCGACGCCTATTTTGATGCGCATGCGCTTTCGGACGGTACGCTGCGCTTTATTTGCATGGCTACTTTACTGCTACAGCCCAGCCTACCTTCCCTGATATTGCTAGATGAGCCTGAACTAGGATTGCACCCGTATGCCATACAGCTATTGGGTTCCATGCTTAGGCTGGTTAGCCAATCAACTCAAATTATTATCTCTACGCAGTCAGTATCGCTGGCTAATGAGTTTGGCGCTGACGATGTGGTCGTCGTTGAACATCACGAAAATCGCTCAACCTTTAAGCGTTTAGATGCGGGCGCGCTAGAAGCATGGTTGGATGATTATCGCTTAGGAGATCTTTGGGAGAAAAATCTGCTGGGAGGTACGCCAGCATGATTCGATTGGGTATTAGTGTTGAAGGGGCAACGGAACGCGAGTTTGTGACGCGGGTATTGGCACCGGTATTGGCACATAGCAACGTTTTTGCGTATCCCATTGATATGCATGGGCGTGTTTCGCTTGAGCGTGTTGAAAAAGAGCTTAGCAAGCTTCTTGCGATGTTTGACCATGTGACCACATTCTACGATTTCTATGGATTTCATAAACGGCCAGAGGGTAGTGTTGATGCGTTAGAAGCAGCGATCAACGATTTGATACCAGCCGATAAACGGCATCGATTCACGCCATACATTCAGCAGTATGAATTTGAAGCGCTGGTACTCGCAGTTCCCGACCGTGCTGAAAGTGTCATTGGCGTTATTGGCTTGGGCGATAAGATCCGTCAGATAGTTGATCAGTGTGGCGGGGCTGAACAAGTCAACGATGGTTATGACACCTGCCCCTCACGGCGTATTAAAGCGATTGCCCCTCAGTATGATAAAAAATTCCATGGCCCAGTTACTTTAGAAGATGGTTTGCAGGAGGCGAGGGCAGCTTGCCCTCGCTTTGATGCTTGGCTGACTGCTATAGAACAGCTCAGAATAAAAATATGACTAAATAAAATTTAATTCTGGCCGATAGTTTCATTACAGCATTCAAAAGCTAAAAAAGGATTTGCAATGAAATTAGCAAATGCTTTATCAGTTTCGTTCGTGATTGGGTTGGCGACTGTGCCTGTTACAGCTAATGCCTACTTTGGTGAGCCTGGTACCTGGGCAAGTGGTTGGGGCCAAGGAACGGCAGAATATATGGCGGTAAGTTCTGACGGCTCTGCTGAGTTGTACATTGCGTGTAATGATGAAAACCCAGTCAACATGACGCTGACTATTGACGGTATCGCTTATGGGAATGATCGTCAGGGTGAGTTCAATCTCGTATTGGATGGTTATGAAATATCCAATCCACATTTCATCAATTCACGCACGCACGCTGAAGGGTTCCTTTATGCTTGGAAGCGCATGCGTAAAGCCACAAGTATTATTGCTGTGACAGACGATGGTAAGCGTGTGGAGCTTCCAAGTCGTGGCTCTGCGGCAGCACTGCCAAGCGTTGACTCTCCTGCGATGGGCTTTTACACGCAATTCTACTCGTTCTAAATGATTTTAGGCGCTGCCTTAAACAGCGCCTAACTGTGACAATTGATCACTCACGTGATGTAATTCGCCCATTCCTGCATCATTGCTCTCCGCTTTTCAAATAGATCTCCACGTCGATAGGCGGCTTCCACTTTATTTTCAATGGCATGTGCTAACGCCATTTCAGCTACATCCCTAGGATAGCTCGTTACCTCGCCTGTCCAATCCCTAAAGCTTGAGCGGAAGCCGTGGGGTACATAATTGCCTTTTTCACCACTAGGCCCGTAACCAAGCCCGCGCATAAATTGCAGAAGCGACATATTGGATAGCGGTCGACCCGCTTTCATACCTGGGAAAATAAAGCTATTGCCTCTCACGCGAGGGAGGCTCAACAACAGATCCAGTGCCTGCTTAGATAGTGGCACCCTGTGCTCACGATTCGCTTTCATACGTGTGGCGGGTATCTGCCAAGTTGATTTTGCTATGTCGATTTCATGCCACTCAGCATTGAGTACTTCTGACGTGCGAGTAGCGGTCAATATGAGGAACTGCAGCGCCTTAGAAGACATGCTGTTGTAATGCTGAATTGAGTTCATAAACGCCGCTACTTGCTCGTAAGGCATAGCAGGGTGGTGATTCACCTTTTGAACCCTCGAAGGCTTAGCTAGGAGTTTGTCGAGATGGCCACGCCAGCGGGCAGGGTTAACCGGGTCGCGATATTCATGTGCCGCTGCGAAGTCTAATACGTTTTCAATACGCCCTTGTACACGCTTAGCGGTCTCGTTTTTGACCGTCCAGATAGGCGTTAAAATCTTCAATATGTCCTGAGTTGTGACTTCCTCTACAGGGAGGTTTCCTATCACAGGGCGCACGTATGTTTTAAGCGTGCTGACCCACTGGCGTGCATGCTTAGCGTTTCGCCAGCTGCGGCGGTGGGATTGGATATAGCGTGCTGCGCAGTGCGTAAACGTCACAGGCCCCGCTTCTGTATCAGCTTTCTGTTCACGAGCTGACAGCGGGTCGATACCCTGCTTAACGAGCTTGCGTTGCTCAGAAGCTACATCTCTTGCCTCAGATAGAGATGTATCTGCATAGCTACCAAGACCCATATCTCTCAGCTTGCCATCCCAGCGAAAACGGTAAATCCAGCTTGCGCCGCCACCTTTACCAATTTTGAGGTACAGCCCATCCCCATCATTAGTCATGCCAGGGTTTGATTCCCTGACCAGCTTTTGAACGCCTTTAGTCGTCAGTTTTCCCATAGCCGCTATCCCCGTAGTAGGTTTTCAGCGTACCATATCCCAGCCCATACTCCAGCCCATACTTGGTCTCTGTTTTATATTGTATTTGTATGGATGAGTTTGGACTGTATTGAAGTTTATTTTTATATAAATCAGTGGTTTGCTGTATTTCTTAGGATGCTGTGGGACATGTAGTATACGGACTGTCCCTCCGCCACCTATCTCGAAAAGCCCCTGATTCTTCAGGGGCTTTTTTCGTATACGCTAAGATATAGTAAACGTCGAAACGATTATTATTGTGGGCGTGCTTCACGCTTCTTCCTGTGACTTTCAAACCATGCCTCTATGTGGCAATTGCAACGGCTGTCAGCGGTATTAGGCAATACAACCGTACTTTTTTCGTAAGACATATCCGTGGATCTGCCATGATGAGAGGCCGTGCGCAGGACGCTCGCTGATGGCATTCCCATAGCATATTAATCGCAGCATTATTGCTCATCTGCGCCGCCCTGGAGAGAAGCTGCTGCAATCACCTATATGGAGCAATATGGTGGCGGCGGTCTTTAGCGCTACAGCAACGGTTAACTACTCAGAGGTTATCTATGTCCGCGTTTTTTGATCGATTAACCGAGGTTGCGTCCCCTCGTATTGGCTTTGGTTGCATGAATCTATCCCATGGTTATGGGCAACATGTGCCAGAAGCAGCGGCGGTGCGAACACTTGATGAAGCATTTGATGTGGGCTATCGCCATTTTGATACCGCCACACTTTACGGAGCCACTGCCAACGAGCGCTTACTGGGCAAAGCGCTGACAGGCAAACGGCAGCATCTCTTGTTGGCGAGTAAGTGTGGCATGGCCATGGACACTGAAAGCGGCAAGCGCGTTATTGATGGGCGCCCTGAAACATTGCGTCGCCAATGTGAGGCCAGCTTGACGCGCTTACAAACGGATCACCTCGACATCTATTACTTGCACCGTCTGGACCGCCAAGTGCCAATTGAAGAGAGCGTTGGTGCCTTAGGACGGTTAGTGGACGAAGGGAAACTGCGTGCAGTTGGCTTATCAGAAGTTTCTGCAGAGACATTGCGTAAGGGCAATGCTGAGTATCCGGTGTCAGCGGTTCAGTCTGAGTATTCGCTATGGACGCGTAATCCGGAAATAGCGTTGCTGGAGGCCTGTGTTGAGTTAAATATAGCGCTGGTTGCTTTCAGCCCTTTAGGAAGAGGCTTTCTTGCCGGAGCAGTGCAAGAAAACAGCGTATTCGCGGCAGGGGATATGCGAGCAACAATGCCACGTTTCAGCAAAGATAATTTATCCCATAACTTACGCTTGCTAGATCGCTTTGATGACCTAGCGAAAACCTTGGGAGTGCTTCCCTCTCAACTGGCATTGGCCTGGGTAAAAGCGCAGTCTACAAATGTTGTGCCTATTCCTGGAACATGCTCTGCTGGGCATATGCGTGAAAACATACAGGCTGAAAATATTGAAATTGATGATGCCACCCTGGCTAAGCTGAACGGCATGATGGGGGCGAAACAAGTGGCTGGGTCACGTTACAGTGAGGCTCAGCAGGCGGATATTGATACAGAAGAGTTTGAAGCATAGAGAGTTTGAAACATAGAAAGGGTGGTCTTAAATGACCGTTAGAGGAGGTTTTTACTTCTGCTTCGTTGCTTTCTTCATACGGTAGGCTATTATTCGCTTTCAGCAAAGATTTTGTTAGCCTACTAAGGAAGTGCCGTCATGTTGAAAGGTCTTGTGCTCTGCTTTGCGGTGTTATTTGCGCAGTTGGCGGTTTTGAACGTTCTTGATGCTCGGCTATATAACGGCCAAGATGTTCGCCAGGCAGTGTCAACAGTTGCTGTTCCACACAAGAAAGATGAAGGTGAAGAAGAAGAGGTCAAACAAAGCTGATTGGATCGCCGGTGACAATCGCTATGTTAGTCATTTGAAACGTATATGAAAGCAGCAATAATCCGCGATCATTGTTGCTGCCCCCCTTAAGAACGCTACATTTCCTGTGCAGACCTTCCTCAAAGGCCTTGGTATATAGGCGTTGAGTGGGGTAGCAAAAGCTACCAATCCTGCTTCCTTTGCTCCGATGCTCAGGAGTGTTTGCTTTGCGTGAAATACAAAAACTTGCGTCTGGAACTCGGTAACGGCATTCTTGTCTGTTGTTGGTATTATCATTAGGGAGCAAGAACGATGGCTTTTAACGATTCTCACACGGCAAGACCGCAATCAGGTAGCGCGGTAAGTAATGTCAGTGCTAACAAGGTGTTGCGCAATACGTACGCCTTGCTTGCCATGACACTGCTTTTCTCTGCTGTTATGGCAGGCGCTTCAGTAGCGCTTGGTATTCAGCGAATGAACATTTTCGTGTTCTTCATTGGTGCCTATGGCCTAATGTTCTTGGTGCATAAAACGGCTAATTCAGCTACTGGTTTGTTGGCGACATTTGCCTTCACAGGATTTATGGGCTTTACCCTTGGGCCAATCATTTCTGCGTATTTAACACTGCCTAACGGCGGGGCGCTGATCATGAATGCGCTCGCGATGACAGGGCTAACGTTTATTGGCCTTTCTGCGGTCGCACTCACTACTAAGAAAGACTTTAGCTTCCTAGGCAATTTCCTGATGGCAGGTGCCATCGTGCTGATTTTGGCTATGGTGGCTGGGCTGATCTTTAATATTCCTGCCCTTTCACTGATGGTCTCAGCTGGGTTTGTACTCTTTGCCGCCGCGGCTATCCTGTATCAAACTAGCGAAATCGTGCATCGTGCTGGCGAGACTAACTATATTCTCGCAACCGTCACACTCTACGTGTCAATCTACAATCTGTTTGTAAGCCTGTTATCTATCCTTGGTATTATGAGCAACGACTGATTGTCGCGGTAGCAATCTCTATGGCAGACCCTACCTCAGTAGGGTCTGTTTTTTTTGGTGTATAGAGAGAGATGATGTTATGGAGTATGGCTTGTTGGTAATGGGAGCGCCTTATGTGAGTGCTGCGCCCCATTCAGCGCTGCGCTTTGCCCAAGCTGTGGTGAAACAAGGCCACCGTGTCTCAGGGGTTTTTTTCTATCAGGATGGCATCCATAATGCCTCGAAGCTGATGGCTCCCCCTCAGGATGAGCTTAATATGCGCAGTGCCTGGATAGAACTGCATGAACAGCATGATGTAGCACTAGATGTTTGTATTGCAGCAGCATTACGCCGTGGCGTAATGGATGAAGCTGAGGCAAAGCGACATGGTCAGGAAAATTTTAATCTTGAGTCACCGTTTGAATTAACCGGCTTAGGGCAGTTACTGGCGTTACAACAGCGTTGCGATCGTTTGATTACGTTTGCATAGGAGGGCCGAATGGTTAATGAAAATGAGCAGCTCATCATTATTCGTCATGCTCCATACAGCTCTAATAAACTGCGAGAAGGCTTAGACGTTGCTTTGGTTGCCGCCGCGTTTGGGCAATCAATTAGCCTGCTTTTTTTAGGGCAGGGGGTGTTGGCGTTGTTAAAAGAGCAGGCAATAGGTGCGCCAGGTCAAAAGGCAATACTTCCAACAATTGATATGTTGGAGATGTATGATATTGAGCAGCTGTTAGTGCCGGATGAGGCGTTACAAGCACTTAATCTTCATAGCGAGCATTTGGTCGAAGGTGTCACTGTGATTCCTAGGGCAGAGTTGCCTAGCGTAGTAAAGCGGTTTGACCGCGTACTAAATTTCTAGAGGGCAGCCGCTTGATATTACACATTCTTAATAAGCCCCCGAGTAGCGAGGCAGCCCAGCACATGCTTGAAGCAATGAGTGGTGGTGATACGGTAGTGCTTATTGAAGACGCCGCTCAAGCAGCCTTGTACCCTGAGTGGCTGGGTTGGAAAACATCTGCTTCTAGTATTTATCTACTTATAGAAGACGTGCTATCTAGAGGTCTTTACTCTGCGGCACTTTCCAATGATCTGCCGCTCATTGAGCTGGCCGATTTCGTAGCTCTTACTGAGAAGCATGAGAAGATTATCTCCTGGTACTGATTGATATGAGCAACCAAAAGTTATACCGTTATCTTGATTCACTAAATACTATTCCGCTTGATCCCGAAGGATATCTGGTAAAGCAAGCAGATTGGAGCGAGGAGGTTGCTAATCTTCTAGCTGAGGATGAAGGACTAGCATTAAGCAGCCAACACTGGGAAATCATAAAAATTGTGCGCGATTTTTATGCCCGGTATGAGATGGCACCTGCCATGCGCCCACTAGTAAAAGCCACAAAGCAAGCATTGGGTGAAGAAAAAGGGCGTTCAGTTTATTTAATGTCTCTGTTTCCTGGTAGCCCACCTAAGCGAATCGCCCGTATCGCAGGGTTACCAAAACCGACTAACTGCTTATAGCTCCTAAACTAGATCTCCTCTTGTGCACACAGAAAGTACGACGGCATCCTCGCTGCTGGTAGAAACCAGCGCGTGGCCCATATCGCTGTCAAAATAGATGCTGTCTCCTTCAGCTAGCACTAGTGGGGCATAAAACTCTGTGTAAAGCATGATATCGCCATGCAGCACCATCAAAAACTCTTCGCCATCATGGCGCACCCACTGTTGATACTCACCAAAACTGCGTGCTCTTACAATGGTTTTAAACGGAATCATGCGCTTTTGAGCAAGCTGATATCCGAGTAGCTCGTGCTCATAAGTAGGGGTAGGGTGCAATTGCCCTTTACCCTTACGAGTGAGGTCCCTACGCCCCATGGTGTAGCGTTCCCGTTTGGGCGGTGTAAATAGCTGAGGCAAGTCGATATTTAAGCCCGCAATCAGCTTCTGAACCACGCTAAAGGTAGGTGAGACTTGGTCATTTTCAATTTTGGAAAGGGTTGAGCGTGCCAGTCCCGTACGCTGGCTAACATCTTCAAGTGTCCACTGATTAGCCAGTCGAATTTGCTTGAGCCTCTCGCCAAGCCGTAAGGGTTCTACAAAGGCTTTTCGCCCTGACGCAATGCGCAGCGCTGCATGCTCTTCAGAAGTTGCCGTCATAAGGTATCACGTAGAGAAGCTGCCAATAAAACAGCATAGTACCATATCCTATTTGCACTACGCTGAGCTGCAACTGGGCTTGTAAATTGAGATACCGTTTCAGGACACATTGCTAAAGGGTAAGCCTAGCAGCGCTTTTATATGCGCCTCAGCGCCACTAGCAAGCGTTTTAAGGTTATAGCCACCTTCCAAGACTGATACCACCCGATTTTCTGCATAGAGCGCTGCAATTTCCATGGCTAAATGGGTAACCCAATAAAAATCTTCATCTTCCAGGCAGATATCTCCCATTGGGTCGTCCCTATGGGCATCAAACCCGGCGGATAGCATGACCAAATCGGGTTTAAAAGCATGTAACGCAGGTAACCATTGGCGCTCGATGACACGTCGATACTCTTGGCTATCTGTACCAACCTCCAGTGGGGTATTCACAACATTTTGCCACTCGCTGCGTAGGTAGCGCCACGGGTAGAAGGGGTACTGAAAGCTAGAGCAAATTAAGATTTCGGGATCATTTTTGAAGATATCAATGGTACCGTTACACTGGTGGACATCAAAATCGAGTATCGCAATGCGTTTAGCACCATACTTAGCACGCGCATGGGCTGCTCCCACCGCAACATTATTATAAAAACAGAAACCCATAGCGTCAGATGCTTCTGCGTGATGGCCAGGTGGGCGAACAGCGCAAAAAACATTATCTGCTTGGCGTTTAAACACCTGATCGACACCGCGTACTACAGCACCAGCGGCTACACGAGCGGCCTGAAGGCTATTAGGGTTCATCATGGTGTCACTATCCAAGGTTATTATGCCCTCCGTTGGTAAGCACTTCTCTAATGCACGCAAGTGCCTCGCTGGGTGAACCCTCGCCAGCGTTTCTTCTCTAGCCTCTATCGCATCAGCCTGCATGGTTTGTTGAAGCAAGCCCGTTAACGACAACCGGGCTCGTATAGCCTCCAAACGTTGTGGACTTTCGGGGTGTTCTGGCCCCATATGGTGCAATGAGCAGTTGGGATGGGTAAGGTAGGCAGTAATCATGCAAGCGCTCCATTCATATTAAAGCCACCATAATCGTCAGGGGGGCTTGCGCGACAGTCTCAATAAGTCGTACACAGTAGTTGTTTACCTCAGGGAGATACGCCTGTGAGCACACGTTTTTTGCACCATTTTTTTGAGCCACGAACGGTTGCGGTGTTTGGTGCCTCGGAAAAACCCGCGTCGCTCGGTGGATTGGTGCTCACCAACCTTCAAGAAGGTGGCTTTAAAGGAACGCTATGGGCCGTCAATCTTAAGGGCTATACAAAGGTCTTTGGTGTCGATTGTGTGCGCAGTGTCAGCGAGCTACCTGAAGTCCCTGATCTAGCCGTCATTTGCTCACCGATCGAAGGTGTTGCCAGTCTCATCAAAAAACTCGGCCATTTTGGCGTTAAGGCGGCACTGGTACTTTCAGGTGGTGCTTATCTAGATCGTGAAAAGGGCAACAAGGGCTCTATTCGGCAGCGCATGTTGCAAGCGGCGAGGGAGTCCGGAATAAGAGTTTTAGGCCCTGAGTGTATGGGGCTCATAGTGCCTGGCAGGAAGCTCAATGCGTCATATGCTAGCCAACCGGTGAAAGCAGGCAAAGTGGCTTATTTGGGGCAATCAGGGATGCTAGCCAATGCAATGATAGATTGGGCAGCAGGTCGTGATGTAGGCTTTTCTCACTTAATTACTGTAGGCGACAGCGTAGACGTTCTGTTACCGGATTTGATCGATTATGTAAATCAGTTCTCTCCGGCCCAAGCAATCCTGTTGCACCTTGAGCGTGTCACTGACGCCCAGCACTTTATGACATCGGTGCGTGATGCATCGCGCAATCGTCTTGTGCTGGCAATTAAGAGTGGCCGAACCCCTGAGTCTGATATTTCGGGGATGGCTCCAACTCCCGGCATTGCTAATCGTGATCTGGTGTTTGATGCAGCCTTTGCTCGTGCGGGGGTTGTCAGGATTAATGATTCTGACGAATTGTTTGATGCTTTAGAAACCTTATCACGAATGAAACCCTTGCGAGGTGACCGTTTAGCTATTGTTTCTAATGGGTTAGGGCCTGCTATGCTCGCCATCGACAAGCTCATGAACGCAGGCGGAAAACTCGCAGAGTTTAGTGCAGAGACGCAGGCGGCACTACATAAAAGCCAAGTGGATATGAGTAAACCTGGTGAAAACCCGGTGGATTTAGGCGGCAACGCCACTCCAGAGCGTTTTGTAGAAGCCCTGAGGATTGTTACAGCAGACCCTAACGTGGATGCCGTTTTAGTGGTGCATGCACCCACGCGGCTAGCCCCTTCAGTGGTCACCGCACAGGCATTGATTGACCACAGTAAGACGTTTAAACGTAATCTGTTAACGAGCTGGATGGGGTTAAAAGAAGCTCTGAATGCACGGCATGTCTGCAATTTAGCGGGGATACCCACCTACACATCGCCTGAAAAAGCGGTTAAGGCTTTTATGCACATGGTGGATTATCAGCGAGTACAGGCGCTGCTTCATGAAATCCCGCCTAGCTTACCGTTTTCCACCAGCCCTGAGATACGTGCCGAATGCCGAGAGTTAATTAGACGTGCGAAAGAGCAGGGGAGGCAAACGCTGACACACTCAGAAACTGCCCAGGTTCTTGAGGCTTATGGCATCCCAACAGCGCCCAGCGCTTACATCACTAGCCCTGAAGAGGCTTTAACCATTGCGCCACACTTTGAAGGCCCAAAAGCTCTTAAAGTCATCCATGAAGGTAATTGTCGTCCCTATCGTTATCGCAAGCATCCCCATAAAATTTCCGCGGGGCTGCTCCAGGATCTAGAAACACCAGAACAAGTGGCTGACGGTGTTCGCCAACTAGGCGATAAAGTACGGGAAAAATTCCCCGAGTACGCCATCCGAGAGTACTGCTTACAGCCTATGCAGCGAGGTAAACACTCGATGCAGGTCTGCGCTGGGATAACCCGAGATCCGGTATTTGGTCCACTGATTGTCTTTGGTATTGGTGGCTATAAAGTTAATGTATTGGCAGATAGGCAAATAGCCCTGCCGCCATTGAATATGAGTCTTGCTGCCGACGTAGTGGGGAGAACACATGCGGCTTCTTTAATTCGTGAGCATTCGGCTGACCCCGACAGGGATATACAACGCCTATGTCAGCTGCTTGTGAAACTATCGCAAATAGCGTCGGATCTCGGAGATTTGCGTGGCCTTGAGCTAAATCCACTACTATTGAACCGTGATGGAATGCTGGCGGTTGATTTTGCAATGGATTTAGGGACGCCCGCACGTTTTGCCATCATGCCTTACCCCGAAGAACTACGAGAGTGGGTGACGCTAAAAAATGGCTGGCCGGTTGAAGTAAGACCTATCCGCGCAGAGGATGCGCCGCTTATCACGACGTTTCATCGACAGTTGTCGGAAGAGAGCATCCGTTTCCGCTACTTCCACAATAAATCCAGCCTGACCCAGCGCGATTTATCGATTCTCTCGCATATTAACTATGACAGGCAAATGGCTTTTATTGCCGAGCACCAGCATGATGACGGCAGTAAAGAGATGCTGGGCGTCGCCCGAGTATGGAATGATCCAGATAATATTCGTACAGAGTTCTCAGTGATCATTCGAGATGATTTGCAAGGGCTTGGCATCGGTAGCTTATTGATGAAAAAAATGATCGGCTACTGCACTAGCATTGGCACGCTTGAGATGATTGGCAAAATCATGGTGGATAACCATCCGATGCGGGCCTTAATGAAGCACTTGGGCTTTAAGTGTCGCTACAATATGGAAGAGCAGGTGATTGATGCCGTGCTGCGCCTTAACGAACCTGATAGCGAATGGCAACGGCACCGCCTGGAGAGTCAGCCAGACTAAGATCTTAAGACGCAGACAACCCGCAGATGCCGATCTAACCTGCGGGCTTTTTCAACCACTTGCCAACTACTTGGGTGAGCTTTATGGAGCTAAACGGAAGCGGCTCCACTCCCCCCCATCACGGCGTTCGAAACGCAAGCGGTCGTGTAGGCGGCTGGGCTGCCCTTGCCAAAACTCGATCATTTCTGGTGTAAGCCGGTAGCCTCCCCAGTGAATGGGACGCGGTATGTCTTGACCATCGTAAGCCTGCTCAAAACGTTTTTGACGCTCTTCGATCCAGTTACGATTGGGGATTACTACGCTTTGGGTCGCAATCCAGGCACCCAATTGGCTACCTCGGGGGCGACTAGCAAAGTACTCATCTGATTCATCAGCAGATACTTGTTCTACTGGGCCTTCGATACGCACTTGGCGTGAAAGAGAAGGCCACCAAAACGTTATGGCAGCAAAAGGCACGTTGCTTAACTCGCTGCCTTTGTGGCTATGATAATTAGTGAAAAATACCATGCCCCGCTCATCAAAGCCTTTTAATAGCACAACCCGTGCGTGTGGCCGACCTTGGCTATCTACTGTTGAAAGAGTCATGGCATTACCATCTTCTCCCTCGGAGTCCAGAGCTAGGCTGAACCATTCATCAAACAGTACGAACGGATCGGCGGGTGTATGCGCTTCATCTAGGCTGCCACCTTCATAGTCACGCCTGATATCAGCTATGTTACGGGTCATTGGATGGTGCTCCCTTGCGGTAAAGTTCAACTTTGCTTTCCATGTTCGCTGGTATGCTGGTAAAGCTCAAGTATTGATCAAGCAGCATTGCATCTTACTACCTAACCTTGGACAGCTACTTAACCCAGGGTATCTACGCTGTAGGCACTATCCAACGGGATTGATGAATAGCTTCTAGGAGAAATTGCTGATAAATGCGAAACTCTCCCGGTACAGCGACAGAGGAAGGTGGATGCGCAGCAAGAAACAGCATGTATACGTATGGGATGTGTTAATACGTTTATTTCATTGGGGGCTGCTGGTAGCGGTCGCTCTTTCTTACTACACCACTAAAACAGATGGAGTACCCTTTTTATTTCCCATCGAAGTGCACGCACAGACTGGTTATATCATTATAGGGCTACTGGTATTTCGTTTTATATGGGGTTTCACTGGTAGTATTTATGGACGCTTTGGTAGCTTTTTGTCTCCTCCCTCTGAGGTAGTTGCCTATACCAGAGCGCTCTTTTTGCGCCGTGCCGCTCAATACGCCAGCCATAACCCGCTGGGTGGTTGGATGGTGGTTTTGTTGCTTTTATCACTCTCCTTCCAAGCCATTAGCGGCCTTTTCTTGAGTGATGACATTTTCTTCCAAGGACCTTTCTATAATCTTGTTGGCCGAGACGTCAGCCGAGAGTTGTCGGGCCTGCATGCATTGAACAGCGATTTGTTACTGATCTTAATTAGCCTGCATATAGTGGCATTAATCGCCCACAAGCTATTAGGGGAAAGCTTGGTCACAGCGATGGTGACCGGCGTAAAACACTTTAAACATCCGCCAGAGGACTTAACCGCAGCGGTAATTAGCCATCAACGATTAAGAGCATGTGCTGCGCTACTTATTGCGTTTGGTGTTACTGGTTGGCTATGGTTTGCTTGACTGACGATGGTTTTCTTAGCGGCCTTGGTCCTAATCACTCAGGAATCACCAAGGCCGCTAAGACTAGCGCTGCAAACGCTGCTGGCGACTACGAAAGCGTGCGTACGCCATACAACCAGTGAAAAGGGCTAGTGAAACAAGCGCTTCTGATACGCCGCGAAGCCCTTGCCCTGGTAGAGTTGCCAGCATCACTCCCTGGGTAAAATAGAGCAAACTCACAAATGCGAGCCACGCATGCCCCCGGGCACGCTGACCAATAATGGAGGGTAGGAACAGTACAAGCGGCAACACGAAAGCTACAACGGGGCGCCAATTAAACCCATCTTCTTGAATAAAAAAGCCACGGTAAATCACCAGAAGCAACAGAACAACAAAGCTGATAAGTACCAGCTGCCTAGCCTGATGGGTCAATTTGTCTAACCCCTGGCGCGTTTCAAGCCCTTCTAACCACTGCCTCATTCGGTTTTCTCCCCACGCATTTGGTTAAGTACTCATTTGGTTAAGTGCTAAGGCTAATCTTGCAAGGCGCCTGCCTTGAGCAACACACAATGCCCGTTCGTACTCATCCACTGGACGGTCGCTGCGCGGACCCGCCACATGGCTTGCCCCATAGGGTGTACCGCCAGTTTGCGTATCAATCAGTTTAGTTTCGCTATAGGGAATTCCCGCATACACCATGCCATGGTGGAGTAACGGTACAAGCATGGTCAACAGGGTACTCTCCTGTCCCCCGTGTAAGCTCGATGAGGATGTGAAGGCGCAGGCGGGTTTGTCTATAAGTGCTCCATTCATCCAAAGGCTACTGGTTGTATCCAAAAAGTGCTTGAGTGGCGCTGCCATATTGCCAAAACGTGTGGGGCTGCCCAGTGCCAGCGCACTGCACTGGCGCAGATCTTCCAGTTCAGCATATACCGCACCTTCTGCAGGAATCTCAGGGTCAACGGCTTCACACGTAGTGGACACTGGAGGTACCGTGCGTAAGCGGGCTTTAATACCGGCCACACTTTCAACACCTGCTGCTATCTGACGCGCCATATCCGATGTGGCACCAAAGCGAGAATAGTAAAGAATTAGAACAAACGGCGTAGCATCACTCATGGCGTATCCTAAATGTAGTCAATCTAACTACGATGGAGTCATATCGCAGCTATCAGCAGATCAGCGATATGTTAACAGAGCTAAGCGCTGGGAAGGAGAGGGGCTAACCAGTTGGCTGTGTGTGAATAGGCGCACATAAATCCATGCCGTAGTGCCATCATCTAAGGTTTGTTCAATGCGTTCATAGCGAATGCCCAGTCGTTCGTAGCGATCTAAACGTGCCAACTGATCGGTTGTTACGGTCAGCACCAACCCCTCTACATGGCTGTTAGCCCTCGGGGAAAGGTCGAGACCATTACGTTCAAAACCGTTTAGCTGCGCTGGTTCTGGTTTACCAGATGCCCCCATTACTAACCAACGAACGGCGGAATAGCGCAGCGTTCCGTAGACAAACACTTGGTGTGTTCGCTGCTCGATATCAGGTAGGTGGGCAGGGCGCTCATAAAACCATGGGCTTAGCATGGTCAACCATAACCACCCAGCAACGCCGATTGCCAGCGCAGTGCTGCCTACCAACAATCGCTTAAGCCAAGCCATTGTATCCCCTTTAATCCGCTGAAAATAAAGCTCGTCTCACCAACATAATGAAACAAGTCTTAAGCAATTCCTACGGTTTTGCTAGGATAAGCCATAGACCCTGTCGAAGGAGCCTGCTATGAACCAGCCACTTCGTGATGAATTCGACTTCCGGACATTTATTGGTGATGTAAAGCCACTGCCCAGAGGAAACCGAGCAGATACTGGTACGCCGCGAAAATCTCCTTCTGAAGCGCAGTTAGCGCGACGTGAAAGTGCTGCAGAACGCTTAGAAGAGCGTAACTTTTTATCCGATGACTTTGTCGATCTTTTACCGCCATTTGACCCTATCGAGTACCGTCGCGAAGGCATTCAACAAGGGGTAATCGATAAGCTAAAACACGGAGGTTACAGCGTACAAGCGCAGTTGCATCTGCTACGACGACCTCTTGCGGAGTCTCGCAGAATGCTTTTTCCGTTTATCCAAGAAGCCTACGCCCATGATCTACGTTCCGTATTAATCGTCCATGGACGTGGTCGCGAACTGGATAGCCCTGCCAATATACTACGCTCTTATTTAGCAAAATGGCTCAGCCAGTTTGATGAAGTGCAGGCCTATGTATCAGCACAACCCGCTGACGGCGGCCTTGGTGCTACCTGGGTGATGCTGCGCAAAAGCGACCGGGCCAAAGCCAATAATCGAGAGCGCCAGCAGAAACGGCGAGGTTAATCAATAAGCAGGAAAGTAGCAGGAGAGCAAAAGGGCAGCCAGAAGCTGCCCTTGTCATTGGTTCTATTCTGTTTGTAGTTACTGCTGAGTATCAGCTAAACGGCGTTCGAACAATGCCTGACGCACTTCTACGTCCGTTTGGTAACGTACGCTAAAAGCATTGAGTGCACGAATAGCATCATCGGGGTGCTGGTCATCACGCAACGCCATGGTCGTAAAACCACAGCGGCGCATATAGTCCAACTGATCCACCAGCACGTCACCCACAGCACGAACTTCACCCATATAGCCGTAGCGCTCACGCAATAACCGGGCAATGGTGTAACCGCGACCATCGGTAAATGCCGGGAAATCGACTGCAATAGCACTGGTTGTACTAAGCTGCTGGCCAAGCACGGGGGTCAGCTCCGTGTCGCTGGTCAGTAATGGTGCCAGCTCAGAATCATCCTGATTGGCTTGCCATAGCGCCAGCGGCACGAAAGCCGGACGCTGCTCAGGCAGCGTATCGGCATCGTATGACACACACCAGGCGTTCTCTGCAGCCAGCTCGCCATTGTCAATTAGGTGATTAACATGCACCGGCACAAGCTCAGCTGTTTCGGCCTGAATATCATTGCTGGGCATAAACACGCTCCTTGAAGGGTTTTAAACCAATGCGGCGATAGGTATCCAGGAAGCGTTCGTCTTCATGACGCTCGGCCACGTATACCTCAAGTACTTTTTCAACCACCCCCGGCACATCTTCTCTAAAGAAAGAGGGGCCTAGAATTTTACCTAACGATGCATCATCCGTGGAGTTACCCCCTACCGATATCTGGTAATACTCTTCACCTTTTTTATCAACGCCTAGAATGCCTATATGACCTACATGGTGATGACCACAGGCATTCATACAGCCAGAGATATTGAGATCAAGCGGGCCAAGATCATAGAGGAAATCCAGATCTTCAAAACGTTCTTGTAATGCCTGAGCAATTGGAATAGAGACTGCGTTGGCCAAACCACAGTAATCTCCACCAGGGCAGCAGATGATATCATTCAGCGTACCAACCGTTGGATTAGCCATGCCAAGCGCATCAAGCTCTTTCCACAGTGCTTCTACTTCATCGACCGGAACGTCTGAAAGTACTAAGTTCTGCTCGTGAGTAACCCGCACCTCGCCAAAACTATAGCGATCCGCTAGATCTGCAACGGCTTCCATTTGGTCTGCGGTTACATCTCCAGGTGCATGTTCACGGCGCTTAAGCGACAGTGTCACGGCCTTATAACCAGGCACCTTGTGGTCAGTTACGTTATTGGTTACAAAACGGGAGAAGCTACGGTTTTCACTACGCAGTTGTTCGAAATTTTCTATCGCGCTTTCAGCCACGGGCCGACGCTCTGGCTCAGGGAAGTGAAGCTTGGCTGAGTCAACCGCCGCCTGATTTAATGTCTGCGGACCATCCTTTAGGTGCGCCCATTCCTCATCGACACGACGGCGAAACTCCTCGATGCCAAGTGCTTTCACCAATATCTTTATGCGTGCTTTAAACTTGTTGTCACGACGGCCAAACTGGTTATAAACCCTCACACACGCTTCTAAATACGTTAGCAGGTGCTGCCAGGGAAGATCCTCGCGTACTACATCGGCAATCATCGGTGTGCGACCAAGGCCACCACCGGCTAGCACTTTAACCCGCAGTTCGCCTTCAGCGTTATGCCATAGGCGCAGACCTATATCATGTACTTGAATAGCTGCGCGGTCCTGTGCAGCCCCACTTACCGCAATTTTAAACTTGCGTGGCAGGAAGGCGAATTCTGGGTGCAGGGTAGACCACTGACGAATTAGCTCACACCAAGGACGAGGATCTTCTACTTCATCACCCGCAATGCCGGCAAATTGGTCACTCGTGGTGTTACGGATACAGTTACCGCTGGTTTGAATCGCGTGCATTTGCACCTTGGCAAGATCTGCCAAAATATCAGGCACATCTTCCAGCGCTGGCCAGTTTAACTGTAGGTTCTGTCGGGTAGTGAAGTGACCATAGCCCCGATCATAGCGGCGGGTAATCTCGGCCAATGCGCGCAGTTGGTAGCCTGCAAGCATTCCATAGGGTATCGCAATACGCAGCATAGGCGCATGTTTTTGGATATACAGGCCGTTTTGCAGCCGCAGCGGGCGAAACTCTTCTTCTCCCAAACGCCCGGCGCGGTAGCGGTCCATTTGGTCACGAAACTGAGCTACGCGCTCGTCAACCAATGTTTGGTCGTGAATATCATAACGGTACATGTGGCACGATCCTGCTAAAAGCGAAATGGTCACGTCGAGACGGACGGTAATGTACCGCCACCTTAACTCGGTCTTCATATTCTACAAAAGAATATATAATTATCTTTTTATCGTTAAATGGCATTTAAAACTATGAGCCAACCAGCGCCTTCGCTGCCAGACCCATAAAAAACTCACTGAATTGAGAAGGCGATAAAAAAGCTGTATCAGCCATACACCTATCAGGCCATACCCTAGCCAAACGCCCACCCACCAAGCCAGTGGTAAAAAAAGCAGCCACTGCATGCCTAGTGTAAGAAACATTACCATGCGTTGAGCGCCTGCTCCCATTAGCGCCTGCGCTAGCACTAAGGCGGCTGTATCCAACACTATCATTAGGCCTGTAATTTGCAGCGGTAGGGTACCCAACTGGATGAGCGATTCATCAGCAAAAAAAATCGCCAATATATTTTCAGGAAACAGCAGCATAGGTAGAGCTAAAGCGGTGAGCAGCATGCCTGCAACACTCAAAGCATCTATCCCCCAGCGATGAGCTGCATGTTGGTCATCTCGGCCCAATGCTTCACCGACTAAACTCATTGCAGCGATGCCAACCCCAACACCAGGCAAGATTAGCAATAACGATAAGTTCACCAATACATGGCCCACTGCAACGCTTTGTGCTCCCACCTTTCCCAACAACCAGAAAAGCACCACATAACCAGCTGCAAACCACAGCTGCTGCATAGAGTGTGGCACAGCGAGAAATAGTGTGGTGCGAAGAGTACTAAAGCAGAGAGCTTCTTCATTACGAACATGCTTGACGGTAACGCCCCACCAAATCACTACCCCTAATAGCAGTGACAGCGTAGTGCCAATACCAGCACCACTGGCTCCTAGTGCGGGTAAACCTGCAAGGCCATAAATTAAGGCCGCACTTACGAATACGTTAAAAACATGCACGATGACGATAATGCGTAGATAAAGGTGCGTCTGCTGCAAGCCATTCCAGTAACCACGCAAGCACAGCGTTAATGCAATAGCCGTCAGAGATATGACTCGCCAACGAAAGTAATCAATGGCTATCCGCGATACATCGTCGGTGGGCGCGATTAACTGAATAAGAGCAGGAGCTTGCCACCATGCTAAGCATGAGAGAGGGATGGCTACGGTAGCACCAATGGTAAGTCCTGCCTTCAACGAGCGGGTGGTGTACTGGCCTGAGCCTAAGTCCTGAGCAGTCTGCGACTGCACGCTTGAGGAGAGGCCGAACACCAGTGCCGTCATCATAAACATGGCATAGCCACCGATACCCACACCCGCTAGTGCCTCCTCCCCAAGACGTCCCACTAGCGCAGCATCGATAAGGTTGAGCATGCTTTGAGAAAGCATACCCAACATAATCGGTAAAGCCAGCCGCATGACCTTACCTTGGCGGAGAACCACAGGCGACATTAGCTAGGATCGTAAGAGAGCACCGGAGATAGCCAGCGCTCCATTTCCGCAAGCGGCATCTGTTTGCGCTCAGCGATAGCTTCTACCTGGTCACGGGTGATTTTGCCCGTAGAGAAATACTTCGACTGAGGATGCGCGAAGTACCAGCCAGAAACTGCCGCGGCAGGCCACATGGCAAAGTTTTCCGTGAGCGTAAGGCCCGTGTTTTCAGGCGCATTCAGCAGGCGGAAGAGCGTGGCCTTTTCGGTATGGTCGGGGCAGGCTGGGTAGCCTGGAGCAGGGCGAATGCCCTGGTATTTTTCGGCAATCAAGGCGTCATTATCTAACGTCTCTTCTGGCACGTAACCCCAGAACTCTTTGCGCACTCGCTCATGCATGCGCTCGGCAAAAGCTTCTGCTAAGCGGTCGGTTAGTGCCTGCACCATAATCGCATTGTAGTCATCACCCGCGGCTTCGTAGGCTTTAGACAGCTCATCCACTCCATGACCAGTAGTGACTGCAAAGCCGCCAATCCAATCAGCTTTGCCACTCTCTTTGGGCGCAATAAAGTCTGCCAAGCTATAACAGATGCCATCACGGCCTTTAGTGGTTTGCTGGCGAATGTGGTGCAAACGCTCAACTACCTCTGTGCGGCTTTCGTCTGTGTATACTTCAATGACGTCGTCATCAATACTGTTGGCAGGCCACAGGCCAATAACTCCCCGGGCTTGAACACGTTTTTCATCGATCAGTTTGCGCAGCATTACCTGGGCATCAGCAAACAGGTTTTGCGCCGCTTCGCCAACCACTTCATCGTTTAGAATTTTGGGGTACTTACCAGCCAACTGCCAGCTCATAAAGAAGGGTGTCCAGTCGATCCGCTCAACTAGCTCTTCCAGGTCATAATCATCAAAGGTGGTGAGGCCAGGCGTTTGAGGTTTCACCGGAGTGAGGGTGTTCCAGTCAGTACGAAAGCGCCGCTTGCGCGCCTGGGTGTAGTCCAGGTCTGCTGCTTTAGGGCGACGTTTAGCATTACGCTCACGCACCTTTTCATACTCTTCACGAATATCTGCGACATAAGCCGCTTTTTGACTGGGCGCAAGTAACTTACCAGCCACACCAACGGCGCGCGAGGCATCAGTCACATAAATGACAGGATGTTCGTACTGCGGTTCGATTTTAACCGCCGTATGTGCTTTTGAGGTAGTTGCACCACCAATCAGTAGCGGTAAATTCATACCCCTGCGTTGCATCTCTTTGGCCACATGTACCATCTCATCAAGCGATGGGGTAATCAGCCCAGAAAGCCCAATGATGTCGGCGTTATGATCTTGAGCCGCTTGCAGAATTTTTTCGGTGGGTACCATCACGCCAAGGTCGATGACTTCATAGTTATTACACTGCAGTACCACGCCGACAATATTTTTGCCGATATCGTGTACGTCACCTTTCACCGTGGCCATGACAATTTTGCCTTTGGCCTGTGTCTCTTCGCTTTTCTCGGCTTCGATATATGGAATCAAATAGGCAACGGCCTGCTTCATTACCCGCGCCGACTTAACCACCTGGGGAAGGAACATTTTGCCAGCACCAAACAGGTCGCCAACAACGTTCATCCCGTCCATCAGCGGGCCTTCAATTACCTCAATAGGGCGGGTCGCCTGGGCGCGGGCCTGCTCAGTATCTTGTTCAATGAACGCTGTGATGCCTTTAACCAGTGCATGCTCAATACGCTTATTAACTGGCCAACTGCGCCACTCAAGATCCTCTTTCTTGGCGGCACCACTGCCATCGCCTTTATATTTGTCCGCCAGATCAAGTAGTCGTTCGGTACCATCGTTACGCCGGTTCAGCACCACATCTTCCACCGCATCACGTAGCTCTGCAGGGAGGTCGTCATACACCGCTAACTGCCCGGCATTAACGATACCCATGGTGAGGCCCGCGCGGATAGCGTGATATAAAAACACTGAGTGAATAGCTTCACGTACCGGATTATTCCCTCGAAACGAAAACGATACGTTAGACACACCGCCAGAAACCATCGCATGAGGCAAGTGTTCGCGAATCCATTGAGTGGCTTCAATGAAATCGACCGCATAGTTGTTATGCTCTTCAATGCCCGTGGCAATGGCAAAAATATTGGGGTCGAAGATAATATCTTCAGCAGGGAATCCGATCTCATCAACCAGCAAACGATAGGCACGCTCGCAAATCTCCGTTTTACGAGCGAAGGTGTCCGCCTGGCCATCTTCATCAAACGCCATAACCACAATCGCGGCACCGAAACGGCGGCACTTTGTGGCCTGTTCGCGGAAAGCGGCTTCACCTTCTTTTAGAGAGATCGAATTCACCACGGCTTTGCCCTGGACACACTTCAGGCCCGCTTCGATGATGTCCCATTTTGAGGAGTCGATCATAATGGGCACGCGAGAGATATCAGGCTCACCGGCAATTAAGTTAAGGAAGCGCACCATAGCTTCCTGGGACTCCAACATGCCTTCATCCATGTTGATGTCGATAATCTGCGCGCCGCTTTCTACCTGCTCCAGCGCCACTTCCAGTGCGGTAGTGAAATCCTCTTCGACAATTAAGCGCTTAAAGCGGGCCGAGCCGGTAACGTTAGTACGCTCGCCCACGTTAACAAACAGTGATGTTGATTCAATGTTGTATGGCTCAAGCCCGGACAGGCGACATGCATTGCTACGCTGGGGCACCTTACGGGGTGCCATGGGCCGCACGGCGTCAGCGATTGCCCGAATATGCTCGGGAGTGGAGCCACAGCAACCGCCGATAATATTGACCAGCCCGCTTTGAGCGAACTCTCCTACAATTTCCGCCATCTCTTCTGGGGTTTGGTCATACTCACCAAATTCGTTTGGTAGGCCTGCGTTGGGGTGGGCAGAAACAAAGGTATCTGCCTTGGTAGAGAGTTCTTCTAAATAGGGGCGAAGCTCCTCTGCTCCCAGCGCACAGTTCAGGCCGACTGAGAGTGGCTGCGCATGGCGGATAGAGTTCCAGAAAGCTTCCGTAGTTTGCCCAGATAAAGTACGGCCAGAAGCATCGGTAATGGTACCGGAAATCATCACTGGTAGCCGCTGGCCCAGGTCGTCAAACAGCTCTTCCAGGGCATAAATAGCCGCTTTAGCATTTAGCGTGTCAAAGATGGTTTCGATCATAATCAGATCAGCACCACCCTTGATTAACTCACTTGCCGCTTCGTAATAGTTCTCGCGCAGCTCGTCAAAGGTAACATTACGTTTCGCAGGATCATTGACGTCGGGTGACAGTGATGCAGTACGTGATGTTGGGCCAAGAACGCCTGCGACATAACGTGGCACGCCAGTTTCGGCCGATACCGCGTCGCAAACTTCCCGGGCTAAGCGCGCCGACTCCCGATTGAGCTCAGGAACAAGATCTTCCATACCATAATCAGCTTGAGAGAGACGCGTACTGTTAAAGGTATTGGTCTCAAGGATATCGGCTCCTGCTTCAAGGTAATCCCGGTGGATACGTGACACTACATCTGGGCAGGTTAGTGCTAGCAGGTCATTATTACCTTTTAGATCCGATGGCCACTCGCGAAAGCGTTCGCCACGAAAATCCTCTTCGCTTAGCTGAGCGTTCTGCAGCATGGTGCCCATACCGCCATCCAAAATTAGAATGCGTTGAGTCAGGCGTTGGGCAAGGGAAGTAGTCAAATCACTAGCGGCCATGGCAGGGGGAAATCTCCAGCGTCTCAGTCGAAAAAAGGTGTTTTTATAGTCGTAGCGGTTAGTAAGCGGCCTCTATCATAACAAAGGGAGCTACTCACGACAGCAAGTTAGCGTGCAAGAGTTACCCCTGTTAGTGGTTCATTTGACAGATTCAGGGAGGCTTAGCCCGTTGAATATTTTATAGCGCTGAAATAGTCGACTAAAACGGTCGGGATTGTGTCGGCGAGCAGTTTTGCTTACCATAGCAACAAATGACATGTGAAGTGGCCTCGCCACTACCACGGGAGGATAACATCCCTTATGACCACGACTATCGAAGCTCCCGGTATTGATATTACCGACAGCGCCCAAGATTACCTGGCGGAACTGCTGGAAAAGCAGAACGTTGAAGGTATAGCAGTACGTATCTTCATTACCCAGCCCGGCACACCCTATGCAGAAACCTGCCTAGCTTACTGCCGTCCAGGGGAGGAAGAGCCTACTGACCTCAAACTTGAGCTTGAAAAAATCAATGTGTTTCTTGAGAAGAACAGCCTGACATTTCTCGAAGAAGCCGTCGTTGACTTCAATGCAGACCGCATGGGTGGCCAGCTCACCATAAAGGCCCCCAACGCGAAAATGCCCAAGGTAAATGCAGACAGCCCCTTGGAAGACCGCATCAATTATATTCTCTACAGTGAGATTAACCCAGGGCTGGCGGCCCACGGTGGTGAGATCAAGCTGGTAGAACTTACCGAAGCAAAAGTGGCGATCCTCGCCTTTGGTGGTGGTTGCCAGGGCTGTGCAGCGGTTGATCTTACGCTGAAAGAGGGCGTAGAAAAAACACTCATGGAACGTATTCCTGAGCTTATCGGCATTCGTGATGTCACCGACCATACTGACACCACTAACGCCTACTATCGCTAGCCGTTCTGCCTCCCCCAAAAGCCCAGCAAACTAACGCTGGGCTTTTTTATAGCAAACTCCTACTTGTCGGCGCTTTCATTCGGCTTGTCAGTGGTAATCAGTTGGCTGGGCAGGGCCGTTAGCTGTGACTGTAGAATTTCCAGCTGCTGTGTAAGCTGTCTCTGCCACTGATCATCTCCCTTAGCTTGTCGTTGTTGATGATCCAGCGCTTGGCGGGCTTGCGTTAGCTCGTCATGTAGCGTTTTTTGCTGTGATTGTAGCTCGACATTCAAGCGCTCAAGCTCAGCGATACGCTGTTGTTGGGTGGCATTATCCTGTTGGTACTCATGCAGCGTAGCATTTTTCAACTGAAGCTCTTTATTGAGACTTTCGACGCGCTGTTCCCACTGACTTATACGCTTTTGTAACGCTTTTTCTGTCTGGGCGCGCTCTTGTCTCAAGGTGTCCAGCAGGGCCATCAATTTACCTTCTGACGCCTCATTTCGCTGCTCCTCTTGAGTCAATCGCTGCTCCCAAGCGGCCTGCTGACGCTGCTGCTCACTTGCAAAGCGTTCTTTCAGTTCATCTACCTCTTGGTCAAGCTGAATAAGCTTCTGCTGAGACTGCTGATTATCCTGCCGCGCACTTTCCGCCTGTTGCTGCCATTGGCGTTCATTACCCTGGCTTTCTGCCAGCTCACGATTAAGCGCTTCAAGACGCAGCTCGGTGTGACGCAGGTGCTCGGCCAGTGCACTCTCTCTCTGCTCTGCGTTTGCGGCTAGCTGCGTGGCCTCGGCTACTTGCTGCTGGGCACTTTCTACCTGGCGGTTAGCATCTTCGCGGTAGTGCACTAGCGCCTGATTGGCCACTTCTTGAGCTTCCCTCCATAACTCGCTTGCCACATTAACGACGACTTCGGGTACACCTTTGGGCGGAGGAACATCGCGGTTCTTTTCACGCTCGGTACGCCAGTGACGAAAATGCTCACTAATCGTAGTGAAGCTCCCCGTGCCTAGTACTTCTCGTATCCGTTGCACACTGGGCGTGTCGCCACGAGCCAGCAAGGTATCTACTGCCTGCTGTACATCGCTGTATTGAATACCGCTACGCGCCATTGGGATTTCCCCGTTAGTCAAAACACCTATTTTCTACGTATTTATTCTAAAAGACAATAATTACGTAATACATAAAACGTAATAATATTTATCTTATTGAGATAAAATTCAAGATTACCCGTATTATCTTGAATTTTATTGCCCGCAAGGGACTCTTATGCTCAGTAATGAGTTAAAATAAACAGCTATAAAATGCCCGATAAAAAGAAGCTGTGATGCCCAATTACCCGATGAACAAGCCAGAGACCACTGCATTACCATCAGAAAATAGCTTTTGGTCAATGCCAGAAGCAACAGATGGTGTATTGCGCATTGAGGCAAAGAGTGATGCCCAGGCAGTAGCGGCTTGGCTGGCAGAGTATCAAGACAGCCCACAAACGCTGAAAAGCTACCGCCGTGAGGCTGAACGCCTTCTGCTTTGGCTAACAAGCCACGGCATGGCGCTAAGGGGTATAAACCGTGAAACATTACGGCAATTTGAAATTTTTTTAGAGGACCCTCAGCCACGGGAGCGATGGGTAGGGCCAGCCAAATCACGCCATCACCCCCAATGGCGACCTTTTCGTAACGGCCTTTCACCCGCCAGCCGCCGGCAAAGCTTGACCATTCTTCAAGGGCTATTTAGCTGGTTGGTTGAAGCCGGATGGATCAGCCACAACCCGTTTGTTCTGATGCGCGATAAAGCCAGGCGGCTGAATCAACAAGCCCAGCGTATTGAGCGCTATCTGGAGCGCGAGTTGTGGGAGTGGCTGTGGCACTGGATCAACGAACCTCCAAAAACACAAAATCCACGTACTCTTTATGAGCATGCACGTAGACGCTTTATCTTTGGCTTCGCTTACTTATTAGCACCACGCATTAGCGAAATGTCAGCTGCACAAATGGGAGATTTCCAACAAAGAGAAGGGCGTTGGTGGTGGGTTGTGGTCGGCAAGGGTAGCAAGCTTGCACGCATACCGGCACCAAACGACATGTTAGATTGCTTACAAGAGTGGCGTAGGTATTTAGGGTTAGTCGATTTACCTGAACACCAGGAGACATCTCCTGTTATCCGTGCGCTAGATGGTCAGCGTGGTATTAGCGACAATCAAGTGTATCGACTGATTCGCAAAACGTTTTCTGATGCTGCTGATGCGCTAGAAGAGCAGGGCGGTAATCCCACTCACATTAGCACTCTACGCCAGGCGACCCCTCACTGGTTGCGACACACATCCATCACCCACCAAGCACAATCAGGCGTTAGCTTGCGCTACCTGGCCGAAAGCGCTCGCCACGCAAGAATAGATACGACTACACGCTACCTACACACCGAGGAAGCTGAGTGGCACCATGAACAACAGCGCCATCGTTTAGGGCAAACGGGCCCAAAAGAGCGCGGCTAAACGTTATAATGGATAGCATTCTGTGACACTAACCCAAAGGGAAACGCCATGAGCACCTCCGGCGCTGAGCTAGCCCAACAAGAGCTGGTCGAAGAGTTTGAAATATTCGATAACTGGATGGACCGCTACCAGTACATTATCGATATGGGAAAGCAGCTGCCTGATTTTCCGGAAGAATTTAAAACAGATGAGTTCAAAATTAAGGGCTGCCAATCCAATGTCTGGATGCGGCATGAGGAGGAGGGTGACAAGCTGATTTTTAAAGCTACTTCTGATGCAGCCATTGTTTCAGGGTTAATTGCGGTTCTGTTACGAATTTATAGCGAGCGAAGTGCGCAAGAGATAAACAATACAGAACCACACTTTATGAAGGACTTAGGTCTGGATAAGCACTTATCCCCGACTCGCAGCAATGGCTTGCACGCCATGCTAGAGCGCATATACCAAGTGGCAAAGCGCAGAGAACAGCTCGGGTAGAAGAGGGTAACTTTAACCTTAACCGGAGAAAGGCGGGCAGAGAAGCAGGAGTATTAGCGAAGTAGAAGCATTAGCGGCGATCGCCACACTGGGCGTGCGGCGACGCCTCAATCTCCTTGTCACTACTACAGCAGTGGGAGGTGTGCTTGCCATCCTCCTGGCATAGCTGCTCGCTTCTACCACCTGGCACAGGATCCATACCACCAGGGTGGCCTGGGTGGCACTTGATGATCCGTCGTATCGCCAGCCAGCCACCTTTAAAGGGGCCGTGCACCTGAATGGCCTCTATGGTGTAAGAAGAGCAGCTAGGCCAAAATCGGCAACGCGGCCCTAAAAGAGGGCTCAGCGTATACTGGTAGACTTTGATGCAGCCGATCATTAGCACGGTTAATGCTTTTGTGCAGCCACGACGTACTGTTGCTATCAAGGCAAGCACTTATTTCTTACCGTAGAGAGCTTCAGGATTAATCAGCGGCACGCTGCTAATAAGTGCTTTATGAGCATCCAGGGAGATATAAAAGCAGCTGCGGCGACCGGTATGACAAGCAGGGCCCGTTTGGTCAACCTTAAGCAGCAGTGTGTCACCATCGCAGTCTAGCGCGACAGTTTTTAGCTGCTGCTGTTGACCAGAGGTTTCACCTTTGCGCCACAGCTTTTGACGCGAGCGAGAATAGTAACAAACACGCTGCGTTGTTAGCGTCTCCTCGAGTGCCTCGCGGTTCATCCACGCCATCATCAGCACCTCACCAGTATCGTACTGCTGGGCGATGGCAGGTAGCAAACCGTTCTCATTAAAGCGCACCGCATCAAGCAGCTGATCTGTATGTGGCAACGCATCAGCTGGAGTTGCAGACTCTAGCGCTTTAAATAGGGCATTTGGCTCTATCTTGTCAAAATGAGACATAGTTAAGCACTCGGCTGTCGACAGTGTTGGCAAAGGCCCAGCAGCTCAATGGTTTGACGCTCGACGTTGAAACCTTGTCGCTTCGCCAGTGTGGCTAACTCATCACTAATAGCATCAAGGTGCAGCTCTTCAACGTAGCCACATTGGCGACAAATAAGCAGCTGGAAGCCATGAGTGTGCTCAGGGCATGCGCAGGCCACATAAGCATTTTGCGACTCGATCCGGTGCACTAGCCCCTGGTCGATTAAAAACTCAAGGGCTCGATAGACCGTAGGCGGGCGCGCAGCCGCGTGCTCCGTCGAAAGCTTATCCAGCAAATCGTAAGCTTTTAAACCGCCTCCATTTTCGGCGATTAACTCAAGAACACGACGACGAATGGGGGTAAACCTAACCCCGCGAGTATGGCATTGAGATTCTGCCTGCAATAGTAACGAATTAGCTTCAGTCATAGATAACTCATCGGACAACGTTACCATAGTCTACGCGCTCGCCATGGCGCTGTCAGGGATTTCGACTAGCTCACTTTGACGAGCAAAATGGTGCTGAGCAAACGCTACTCGCTCCTCAACAGAAATACCGTCAGGCTGACGCTCAATCAGATCTAACCGTCGGCGCAAACCTTCACCATTGGTCATCTGAATGGCCAGGCCAGGGCGTGCATTTAACTCCAGAAGCATAGGGCCATGATCACGATCAAGCACCATATCGGTTCCTAGATAACCAAGCCCGGTCATTTCATAGCAACCTGCAGCCAAATGGAGCAACGTATCCCACTGAGGTACAACCAGGCTTGCCAAGTCATGCCCCGTATCAGGATGGCTAAAGCATGGGCGGTCAAACTGAACGCCACGCAAAGCGGCACCAGTGGCAATGTTTAAACCGACACCTACAGCCCCCTGGTGAAGATTGGCCTTACCATCTGATGCTGCTGTTGAGAGCCGCATCATCGCCATCACGGGATAACCCTTAAACACAATTACCCGAATATCCGGCACGCCCTCATAAGTATAGGCCAAGAGACTCTCATCAAAGTTGATAAGCGTCTCTATCACTGCCACATCAGGAGAGCCACCTAAAGAGTACAACCCAGACAAAATATTAGACACATGGCGCTCAACATCTTCTATAGACTGCCGAACCCCACTGGGCTTGATAAAAGCATCATCCTCTACTTTTTCAATCACCAGGATGCCTTTACCACCGCTTCCCTTCGCTGGCTTGATGACAAAACCATTATGGCCTACCAGCATCTCGCTAATATGCTTAACACCAAACTGCGTGGTTACCGTCCCAATAAGTTCTGGCGTTGTAATGCCATATTGCTGGGCCAGCAGCTTTGTTTTGAGCTTATCATCGACCAAAGGGTATAAGCGGCGTGAGTTATAGCGCCCTATGTAGCGGATATTACGCCGATTCATACCGATGATGCCTTTATCGCGCAACCGAGTGGGCCACGTCCAGTTTGTAAGCCAACTCATGAGACTTTCTCATCATCTGTGATTGGCTTGAAGCGACGCAGTTCAAGTAACCGATAACCGGTATAGTTACCCAGCAGCAGAATGAGCGCCATTAGTATGAGCTGTACGCCAAGGAAGTTGAACGTAATATGGCGCACCCATGGATTATTCATTGCAAGATATGCAAGAACAGCCGTGAGCAGACTGCCACCCCCTTGGATCAACACCTGCTTCGGACCTTCTTCTTCCCATAAAATTGACATCCGCTCGATAGTCCACGCCAAAATAATCATCGGGAAGAAGGTGACGGTTAACCCAGCGCTTAGCCCCATGCGGTAAGCAAGGACAGTAAAAATTGAGATAATGGCGATGACCGTGATGATAACCGCCGAAACCCTCGCCACAAGCAATAAGTTAAGGTAAGACAGATAGTTACGAATAATCAAGCCGACTGCCACTATTAACAAGAAACCAATTAAACCGGTCAGTAGTGTAGTTTGAATAAAGGCAAGCGCTATCAGTACAGGCATGAAGGTGCCTGAAGTTTTCACTCCCACCAATACGCGTAAGAAAACGACTACCAGCGCACCAATCGGGATCAGCAAAATCGTTTGAAAGAGTGCTTGCTCTTCCAGCGGCAGGCTGTGAATGGAGAAATTAAGTAGCGTATCCTCTGAGTAGTGATTGCGCACCGCTGCTGACGCTGGCTGATGGTGGGTTAACATTGAAAAACTCACCCGGGAATTAGTCCCACCCTGGACTTCCAATACCGCACGGCCACCCGTTTCCCACAGCAACAAGTTATCCGGCTTTCCTTGCTCTCCAGTGATGGGATTGAATATCGCCCATCTCTCAGTAGATGCATCAAATACCTGAATCCAGGTACTCAGAGCTTGCCTTCTACGCCCATCCTCAAGCATTAACCCGCTTACTTCCCTTGCTTGAACACCCGCTTGATTGAGTAGCCGCACTACCAGTGATGACGGCTGCTCTTGGGTAAGTAACAATCGTGCGTTTTCTCCCTGACGATTACCGTTAACATCTAAAATCAGCTCTCTGGCAAAGGTGGCGTTATTAGCACTACGCGCCCAAGCTCGATCAATGAGCTGACTTGCAGCTGTATCGTAGGGGCTTTCCCATGGAGGGGGGGAGGAGAGCTCTGGAGGTGTTTGCACTGGTGATCGAGCATCAGGGGATACTAACATTTGGACTGAATAGTAAAGCTGCTGGCTACCCGCTGCTTGTCTAATCGTCCATTGGGCCTGACGACCAAGTTCATCCGCCAGGTAAGCTAGTCCATAGCCAGAAGACGCGGTGTTTTCAGTAAGAACACGGTAACCCGCCTGATGCGATGGCAGCGCTAAATCCACTTGCACAGGGCCATTTTGGGCATTGAAATTGATGACTGCTTCGATTTCCCACACTTGACGCTGCTCGCCAGGAAACCAAGGGATCTCAAACTGGAGATGACGATGAACACTGGTAGCAATACCAGCAATCAATAAAAAACCTACGATTAAGTAAAACGGTAGCCGTGACATGAAGATTCCTTTCAACAAAAAGCGGCGGGGAAGACAGGTTACTCTTCGGTATCGTCTTGATCAGACGCTTCGTCAGCAGCAGCATGCTCGGCTGGTTCGCCGCCTGGAAATTCAGGGCGTTCATGAAGATAGGTTTCAGAAACATCAATAGTGGCAATATCCATCATAAAACGCCGGCCTAATAGCACTGGGTAGTCTAAATGAGTACGGTCGTTCAGGGTAAATTCAACCGTTTCGCGGATAGGCCCGAGTGTCATCAGCAGAGAAATAACAGGCCGCGACTCTTCACCAGAAGCCTGAACAATGCGCACCCTACGAATGATAGGCGCTTCAATCCACTCATCACGGACACGGTCCACCACAACATCAGAGTCATTAAGCGCAAGCTTGAAGCGCACCCAGTTTTCACCATCACGCTCAAAGCGAGTAATGTCAGAGGCGGAGAGAGAAGAGGTATTCGCCCCGGAGTCTACCCGGGCTTTAAGATAAGTCCCGATGCTGGGCATCCCAACCCACTCGCTGCGGCCGAGCAAGGTCTTACCATCAGTCTCGCTCACCACCGCACACTCTTCGCGAATAATAACAGGCTCTTCGCTGCGCGCTTCTAGGCTTGCAACGTCATTGCGTAAATGGCGTAACAAACTACCGACTTCTCGTACATCAGCAGTCAGTGCCTGCTGCTGGCTCAACTGCCGCTCCTGAAGCACTGACGAAGCATTACACTGCTGAGTCAAGGCGCTTTCAAGCTCAAGGATACGGGCATTGAATGATGCTTCGCTCAGCGGAGGTGGTTCATTAGAATCTGGCGGGGTAACAGCACAACCTGCGAACGTGAGCGACAAGCCAGCCAGTAGCCACAAAACACCTGGGCGCATAACAAGTAATATCCTTGGATAGTAAGAGCACGAATAATAAGGAGAAGGTAGACCGATTGTCCAACTTAGTCGGGGTTTTCAGCGTTTCAAATGGTCAATTTAACATAATATATATTATACGAACACAAGGAGAACTCCATCACAAAACATAGGCTGCTACTTTTGTACGACCACACAAAGCACTAAAGTTGGCGTACACCCTTCCAGCATTCTAAATTTGATGTAGTGCCTCAGAAATGCTGAAGCACTAATTTCATTGACATTAATCACTCGAAGTTGCGGCTTGTTACAGCTCGTGCGCCGAGTCGAGACTTTGGCTAAGGCTGATACCTAGACACTATCGCTCTGGTGAGGAAAAGCGACCCTTTATTCCTCAGCCAGAAAGTATGCCGCTACTGTGAGCCATTCAGCGTTTCACCGCCCAGCAACATCAGTCGAGTGCCGACTTCACCCACCACCAACGTGATCGGATTGCCTGGCCGGAACACCATCATGCGGCCAGCCTCGAATGTCTCACTTGCAATGATAACACTACCGGACATGACATAAATGCCGCGGCCCTCATGATTATCCGGCAATGGTAGTTTTGCCCCTGACTGCAGCATCGCATCCGCATAAAACATTTCAGAGAAGGTCTGTCTGCACCGGGAACTGCTCTCCCCAGGCCGTGCCCAGGATCAAACGCACTTCCTTACTCCCTCCCGTCAGTACTGGCAAAGTCTCCTCGGCATGAGGAAAATCCAACGGCGTTTATGGTCGTCAAAGTTGCCGGAGCTGTTTATCTTTTATGGCTAGGTATGCAGCAGTTTCGTATGGCACAAGCGGCTCCTACGACTAGCGGTCAGCCTACAATATTGCAAAGCCTTCCCGTGTTTTGGCGACAATCGTTTATTGTTGAAAAAATCCCGCTTCCATTACTGACAATACCCTAAGAAAGTTCAATCGCAAGCTTCCCCGAGTGCGCCGCTGGATGGGCACTGCACAGCAAAACTTTCTCTTTGGGTGCTGATATGCCCTCCGGGTAGGTCACTTCACCCGCAGTCAATGTGCAGGCGCACTCGCCACAGCTACCGCTGCGGCACCCATAGTCGGGTTGTAGTCCCGCTTTTTCAGCGGTTTCTAACAGACTTTCGCCCGGCTGCCATTGGGTAACCACGCGCTGATGGGTAAAGCTCACGTCTACCGGTTGCTCGGCGACAGGCGCTGCGTATGCCTGCGTTAGCGCCGAAGGTCCAAACGCTTCCGTATGGATCTGCCCCGCCGAAAACCCAAGCTCTAGCGCCTCCTGATGGTAGCGTTGAACAAATGAGGCGGGGCCACAAAGATACAGCTGCAACGCCGACAGCTCGTGATCAGCAACAACCTGATTCAGCGAAACCCGGCCTGGGATCCAGCCATTAGGGGCAGCCTCTGACCCCGTCACGTGACGCCGTAAATACAGCCCCCGCTCCTGGAGGTCGAGCAGTTCCTTGCCGAAAGGGGCTTCGGCAACATCGCGCACACTCTGAATCAACGTCACCGGGCCACGACCTGCATCGGTTAACTCATGGGCTAGGCTTACTAAAGGCGTAATACCAATGCCACCACCCAGTAGCACCCAATGGGCGCGCTTCGAGCCGCTGGCTGCTGCAGTAAACGAACCCGTTGGTTGACTGACGGCTAGCTTCGACCCCACCTTCAGCGCTTTATGTAAGTAACGCGAACCCTCACCGTCTGCCTTGATACTGATACGATAGCTTGCTTGGCCGCTACTGCCTGATAACGTATAGCTGCGCACCAGCGGGGTTCCATCCAATCGCGGCACACGCAGCATAATGAACTGACCCGCGTTAAAGGGTGCCAGCGCTTGGCCCTGTAATTCGCCCTGTAAATAGAAGGAACGAATCTCAGGTGTCTCCTGCACCACATCTACCACCTGAACTCGCTGCTGAGTAGAAGGGGCAAGCGTCTGCCAAGGCCCAAGAGGATCCGCTTCAACCGCTACTCCACTGGCATGGCTACGCCAGCGCATGATTCCCGGCCGCCACACGATATGTCTCGGCGTCAGGCACCAGTAACGCTCAGCACCGGGGTAATGCGCCCCCGCTGTTTCCTCATCCACAAGCCGCGCCTCGCCGGAGAGGTGCAGCATATCCCCACTGACGAAATCAGGTATTACCAAGGCAGCGCGACCGCTAGCCAATACATTGCCCAGCGTATTAAAGAATCGGTTGCCCGAAAAGTCTGGCAGGATCAGATCAGCCCCCTGACGGCGAATAAAGCCCGCTCGCCCACCACGATGGGAAGCATCCACCTGAAGACCCTGTTCGGTATGCGCGTAGCTGCCTACGAAAGCGGTGAGTGCCCGATCAACATGCGCTAGCACCGGCTCAGGCAGCTGATCAAGCGTCGAGTCGCGCATGGTAAGCACGGCGCCCGGCTGAGGCAGCACCGACTTCATCGCTGACCAGTCATGAATGTACTGGGGGCAATTGCCAAAGGCGTGGGTTACCTCTAAATGCCATTGGCCGTTTGAGCCCCGCAACAAGCCGTTTACCCGGTTACGACGGCGTGTGTGCAGCTCGATGCCCAGCACTCCAAGGCTGGCGCCGCTACTAAGCAAGGGTGCAAGAGGATCGTCCGAAGGCGGCTCTGCGTTTAATTCGAGCCGACCTTCATCAGGCGCATAAACAAAACCCGGCGCGCCCTCCAGTAGTGTCACCCAAGGCCAGCCATCAGCATCCACCGCCGCTGCCGCCACAAACGGCAGCTGAGGGAAGAAGTGCTGAAGCTGTGGCGTCAAGAAGGGCCGCATCACTTTGCTGCCAATCTCTGCCATCTGCTGCTCTGCCCCGATTAAGCGCTGCAGGGCGAGTTCGCCCGCATGCCATGGGCTATTGGTGTCGGCATTTTTCACTCTCGACTCCTGACGGGAAGGTAACCCGCTCCGTGCTGAGACCTTGTTTAGGCTGGCTTAGCTATTTTGTCTGGCTTAACTATTTAGTCTGACTTAGCTAAGTAGCCCTACCTTGGTAACGCCCATTGGCACGAAGCCTTCCAGCGCTTCGATGCGCTGCAGCCAAGCGCGAATATGCGGGTAAGGTTCCAGCGATACATTGCCTTCCGGTGCGTGAGCGATGTAGCTGTAGAGAGAAATCTCAGCCAGGGTGGCTTGGTCGCCCGCCAGGAAGGGTTGCTGGGCCAAATGGGCATCCACAATTGCAAATAGCTCATGCGCATCGGCAATGAGCGGTGCAGGGTCGAAAGGTGCATTAAAGACCGTGACCAAGCGAGCCTTCATGGCCGAATTTGCCAACGGCCCAGCCGCCACGGATAACCAGCGCTGCACCTGGGCTTGTTTCACCGGGTCATTGGGCAGCCAGTGGCCAGCACCATAGCGACGTTCGAGATAGACCAAAATGGCATTGGAATCCGACAGAATAACGCCGTGGTCATCGAGCACCGGTACCTGGGCGAAGGCGTTCAGATTTATGAAAGGCGCTGCCTTATGCTCGCCTGCCGCGAGATCGACATCGATAAAGGTGGCGGGCAAACCGAGCAGCGAGAGCATTAACTCGATGCGGTGGCAATGGCCGGAAAGTGCGTGGCGATAGACCTTAATAGCGTTGGACATGATTGGCTCCTTAGTTAGCATCTTCAAGAACAGGTGGGCTTCAGTGAATGAAGCAACATCAGCTATCCTGAGCTAAAACAGGAACGGTAAGAATAACAATTTTAATCAATAGAAAATTGTGTGAAATGAAATAATCAATCTGCCAACTGTTCCCGCAACCAGGGGGTCGCTAGCTCCAAAAAAGCCATAACGCTGGCGGGCGCCCGTAGGCCAAGAGCGTAGGTTAACGCCAGAGACTCAGCTGCTGGCCAAAGGGGTTCAAGGACAGGCTCAAGCAGCCCCTGGGCGCAAGCGCGACGCGCCTCTAATTGGTAGCAGCGCACGATGCCCGCGCCCTCAATGGCCGCCCGCAGCGCCGCAGTACTGGTGCTAATACTCAACCTGGGCTGAAAGCGAAGGGATTGACCTTCGGCCAACCGCCATACCGGCGCCTGCCCCGCTTCTGGGCAGTGAATTAGCGCGTGGCGAGCCAAGCCTTGCAGGCTATCAGGTCGCCCTGCTTTGTTCAGATAACGGGAGCTAGCAAACAAGCCGGTACGTAAGCCGCCAAGGGATCTGGCGTACACGCTTTCAGGAAGGGGTCCCGGCATTAGGCGGATGTGGGCCGAAGCCGCTGCGTCTACCAGATGGGGATATTCATCAGCTTGCAGGCAGACCTTTAACGCCGGATGCGCCGCTTGCCCCCTCAGCACCAACGGCAATAGTAGTAGCTCCATTAACGCCTGGGGCGCCTGCAAACGTAACGTGCCGCTGAGTTCAAGGTGCTCCTGGCGGGCGTTGTTTTCAGCGTCGACCACTGCGTGAATAAGCGCGTCGGCATGTGCGTTCAATCGCTCACCCGCTGGCGTCAATGAACTGCCTTTAGTTGAGCTAGTGACTAAAGCGACACCCAGGCGCAGCTCCTGTGCGCGAAGCAGGCGATGGAGTTTAGCTGCCGAGCAGCTACTCGCGTCAGTCGCAGCGGCCTGCACACTGCCGTGCTTGGCAACGGCAGACAGCGCCATCAAGGCCTCAAAACGCAGCAGTGATTCTGGGGAAAGCGCCATGGTCATGCACGATAGCCAAGCGCCGGATCGGCACGTAGCCGCTCGGCCAGCAAATCAACGAAGGTACGTACACTGGCGGCGCGCCCACGGCCCGCCGTTACCCAAATATTAATGGGAATGACCGGTGGTTCAAAGCGCGTGAGCACGCGCCGCACGCTGCCTTCCGCTTCGCTGGCAGCTATTTGGTAAGACAACAACCGAGTAAGCCCAGCGCCCGCCTCGACCGCCGTTAACGCCGCGTGAATGGCGCTAATGCGCAGCCGTGGCGATGGCGTCACCTCAATGCGTTTGCCCTTATCCTCAAACCACCAATGGTTGCCAAAATTGCTGCCTTCAGCCACCACCGTGGGCAGCGCCTCCAACTCATGCGGGTGCTGTGGCTCGCCGTGCTGTGCTAACCATTCGGGGCTAGCGCAGACCACCTGCCGCACTTCGCCGACGGGCACGATTAAGTGATGGCAATCCTCGGGCACATGCCCAATACGCACCGCCACATCGATGCCCTCCTCCTGCAGGTTAACCGGCCGATCAATCAGTTCGGCGCGCACCTGCACATCAGGGTATTGTTCTAAGTAGTTAACGATCTGCGGCGTAACGAAGTACTCGCCGAATAGCACAGGCGCAGTCACGCTTAAAAGGCCACGTGGAGTGAGATAGCTACCGGTAGCAGAGGCTTCGGCCTCCGAAAGTTGAGCAAGTATCTGTTGAATATCCTCCAGATAACGACGCCCCGCCTCGGTCACACGTACCTGCCGCGTAGTGCGCTGTAACAAAGCAATGCCCAAACGCGCTTCAAGTGCCGCCACCGCCCGGGTAACGCGAGGAGGCGACAGCTCAAGCTGCCGAGCGGCGACCGAAAAGCTTTCCAGCTGGGCCACGGAAGCAAAAACACGCATCTCTTCGAATTTGTCCAAGGCAGCTCCACGATCAGCGGTAAAAATCACTACCAATATACTACACACCCAAAAGCTGCCAAGGCAGTTGGTGCATTGCTATTTTTATGTGGGCCTTACGGTTCAAACCAGTGTTGGACTAACGTCACACAATGATTGAGTAGCGCGACACTTTGCCGAATCGCTACTGGAGATGGATGATGACAGTGAAACAGACCAGCGCGCCTGGAGATTCGAGCGCATTGACCAGCGCCGCTGAATAAGTAAGCAACTAACTGACAGCCTTATCATCCAGCGCAAAGCAGCCCTGCTAATCAGCAAGGCTGCTTTTTATTCAGTTACTCCACATCAGCGTTTTACAACGCAATAACAACGTCGGCTACTCGGCTGGTGCGTATGAACCGTCCTCTTGATGTACTTCGTTGCCAGTAATGGGAGGAGTGAAAACACACGCCAAATGCATGGTCTTATGAGCACGCAGCAGATGCTCATCATGCTGATCAAGGATGTAAATATCACCTGGCTTAATTGGCCAAATTTTACCATCGGCTAACGTTTCAACCTCACCCTCACCTTCAATGCAGTACACAGACTCATAGTGATGTTTATAGTGAATATGCGTCTCAGTACCCTCAAAAATGCGGGTAATGTGAAAAGAAAAGTTACCACCATCGTTTGCCAAAACAAGGCGCGTACTGTCCCAATTTCCGTTTTCTGCGGTTACCAGGCGGTCTGTTTTGCGTGCTTCTTCAATATTGCGAACAATCATGTGAGTGCTCCTTAAAATTACTCGCTGATCACAGCTTTGACAGATGCTTCTAAAATATCCAGCGCTTCCAACAAGTCTTGATCGGTAATTGTCAGCGGGCAGAGGCACTTAACAACTTCACCGTCCTGACCACTGGTTTCGATAATCAAGCCATGCTCAAACGCTTTACTGGTGATTTTGTCAGCGATTTCACCTGAAACAACATCAATACCGCGCATAAGTCCGCGGCCTCGCTCACTTGCAGGTATGCCATTTTCACTCAGTAAGGCTGCCAGCTTCTGGAAGCGCTCTTCCACAATACGCGCTTTGCGTTGCACATCACGCTCGAAGGTACTATCAGACCAATATTTTTTCAGTGCTGCTGTTGCTGTAACCATGGCCAAATTAAAGCCACGGAAAGTGCCGTTGTATTGGCCTGGTTTCCATTTATCTAGCTCAGGGCGCATTAATACATGAGCAAAAGGCAAGCCAAACCCCGATAGCGATTTTGAGTTGGTAATGATATCTGGGGTAATACCGGCATGCTCGAAGCTAAAGAATTTTCCAGTACGGCCACATCCCGCCTGAATGTCATCAACAATCAGCAATATGTCATGGGCATGACAAATACTTTCCAAACGCTTCAACCAGTCTAGGCCCGCAACGTTAATACCGCCCTCGCCTTGCACGGTTTCAATGATTACGCCTGCCGGGACATCTAGACCGCCCGATTTATCATTGAGTAGTTTCTCAAAGTAATCAAGGGTATCCGTGTGTTCACCCATGTAGCCATCGAATGGCAAGAAGCTGGCCCCCTGAGTGGGTATGCCGCCTGTAGCTTCACGGAATTTACGATTACCTGTTGTGGCCAATGCCCCCATTGTTACGCCGTGGAAGCCGTTGGTGAAGGTCACAATATTATGGCGACCTTTAGCAACACGGGCCAAGCGTATGGCCGCTTCTACGGCATTGGTGCCTGTTGGTCCTGGCAAATGAACTTTGTATTCAAGGCCACGAGGTTTAAGAATTACTTCTTCAAGGGTCTCTAGATAGTCACGCTTGGCGGCCGTCCACATATCAAGGCCATGCACGATCCCATCTGTAGCCAGGTAATCAATCATTGCCTGCTTCAAGTGGGGGTTGTTATGACCATAATTGAGAGTGCCAGCGCCGGCTAAAAAATCGATGTATTCGCGCCCATTTTCGTCAGTTAAACGCGCATTTTGCGCTTTAGTAAACACGACGGGAAAAGAACGAGAGTAAGTACGTACATTAGATTCTAAGCGTTCAAGCGTTTGGGTCTGCATTAAGCGACCTCCTTGTATTGATAGATGGGCCTAGCAGGCATAGAGCAAGCTGGGTCAATGTGAGCGGAAAACGAAACTTAAATAGTATTGGTGTGAAACGGGCCAATACGGACTAAGTTTTCCGGGTCGTGCTCTCCACCCAGCTGTTCAGTAGAGAAATATTCGCGGCTATTAAGAGGGGCTTGCCAACGAGCCGCAAGACGACGAAACAACCCCCATGAAGCTTGATTATCGGGAGTAATAGTAGTTTCTAAATGGTGTACATTCATAAGCTCAGGCCGAGACATGATTGCTTCGACCAAGCGCCGTGCTAATCCTGTCCCACGCGCCTTTTCACCGACTGCAACCTGCCATAAAAAATAGGTATCAGGCGCATTGTCTTTTACATAGCCTGAGACAAAGCCAACAATTTCGCCCTCTTCATTAGTTGCTACAGCACAGGTGTCGCGAAACTGCGTTGCTAATAGCAAGTAGGCATAGGCAGAGTTCACATCAAGAGGTGGGCAAGCTCTTATAAGCTCAAAAATCCCCCAGCCATCATCTGCATTAGGTTTGCGGATAAACAGTGGTGTTTCCGAGTGACCAACAACCGCGTCAGCGACAGTGGGTCGCGCGAGGTCAGCAGAGGGTGTAAAAGGTTTGGTTGGCGTACTCATGGTTATGCTTCGCTGTAGCGAATTTGACGCTCATTATAACAGCTGATTATGAGCAATTCAAAATCCATATTATCCTTACCCTTGGTTTCCATAATTTAATATTATAATTACTGGAAAAACCCTCTGGCCAAGGGCTTTCCCGTTAGGGAGATGAGTAAAAGCCTAGATCAATTGCTGCCAAGTGCACGACATAAAAAGGCGGGCCTAAGCCCGCCCAATATGAGAATAGCCAGCTTGTAGTTAACCAACTTGTAGTTAACCAACTTAGTAGCGTGAGGGCGTGCGCATTGTGACAAACTCTTCAGCACCCGTTGGATGAATGCCTACTGTGCGATCGAAATCGCTCTTGGTAAGCCCAGCCTTTACGGCTATCGCAATCCCCTGGATGAGCTCGCCCGCCTCGTCACCCACCATGTGAGCACCTAGCACGACATCGTTCTCATCATTAACGATCAGCTTCATCAGCACACGCTCAGAGCTTCCCGAAAGCGTATGCTTCATGGGTCTGAAGTCGGTGCGATACACACGGATTTTAGAATATTTCTTTCGAGCGACTTCCTCGGTGAGCCCAACCGTACCGATATTAGGGTGGCAAAACACAGCTGTAGGCACGGTGGTGTAATCTAATGGCTGAAGATCCATTTTATTAAAGTGAATGTCCACCAATTGCATCGCTTCAGCCAAGGCGATAGGGGTAAGTTCAGGACCTGCTGTTAAATCCCCCAAGGCTAATATCGAAGGAACTGTCGTTTCATAGCGATTATTAACAGAAATTTTCCCGTTCTCATCTAATGCTACTCCCAATGCGTCTAATCCTAAGCCTTCAATATTTACCCGGCGCCCAGTCGCGGCGAGAACGGCATCAACTTCTAGCATCTCTCCAGTCGTGAGGTATACGTTGAACGCACTGCCGCTAGGCTCAATTCGCTGAATATTAGCTTCAAAATGGAGATTAACGCCTTTTTTGACCATCTCGTCGCGGGTGAACTCACGAACTTCTTGATCGAAGCCTTTTAAAAATAGCTCACCGCGGTAAATGAGGTGTGTATTACTGCCTAACCCGTTAAAAATACTGGCAAACTCAACCGCAATATAGCCGCCACCCAATACTAGAAAGCGCTTTGGGAAGGCTTCTAAATCAAATATTTGGTTTGAATTAAGCGCGTATTCGCTGCCTGGAAAGCTAGGCACCCAAGGCCACCCTCCCGTCGCCAATAATATTTGTTTAGCAGTGACCTGGGTCACCCTACCTTCTCGCGTTATTGAAATAGTATGCGCGTCAACCAGTGTGGCTCTGGAGTTGAATAAAGTGACACCAGCACCTTCCAGCATCCTCTGGTAGATGCCGTTCAATCGTTTGATTTCGAGGGTTTTACTATCCCGCAGCGTTGGCCAGTCAAACACAGCGGCCTCAGGGAGCTTCCAGCCAAAGCCAGCAGCATCCATGAAACTATCGTGAAAGTGGGCGGCGTATGAGTAGAGCTTTTTGGGGACACATCCGACATTGACGCAAGTCCCACCTAAGTAGCGTTCTTCTGCAACGGCTACCCGCGCCCCTGTAGCGGCAGCCATACGGGCAGCACGAACTCCGCCTGATCCGGCGCCAATGATAAATAAATCATATTCGTAATTAGCATCTGCTGGCATGGTTGACTCCTATCTGCAGCGCCAAATTATTGACGCTGGCGGTAAACTGAAGATTGACCTTACATACTGGGAAGGTTAAAACCCCTACTCTGAATTAACGACGCGCTACTATTACTGATGTCTAGCGCCTTCCAACCTGATAATTTCATCCTACGGAGATTCCATGCCTGACCCTATTGCGACGCTCCTCGAAAACAATCGCGCTTGGGCTGAGCGCATGTGCGAAGAGGATCCAGAGTACTTTAAACGCCTCTCCAACCAACAAAATCCTGATTACTTATGGATTGGTTGCTCTGATAGCCGTGTACCCGCGAATCAGATCATCTCGCTGCCACCAGGCGAAGTATTTGTTCACCGAAACGTAGCTAACCTACTCCACCATACTGATATGAATGCGCTTTCTGTGGTGCAGTATGCCGTCGACGTTCTTAAGGTCAGCCATGTGATGATTGTGGGGCATTATGGCTGTGGTGGTATTAAAGCGGCGGTAACAGGCAGCGAGTGCGGCGTCGTTGATTATTGGCTTCACTCTGTTCGAGAACAGTATAATCGTCACCGTGACTCACTTGAGCATCTGCCGATAGAAGACCAGATTGACCGCATGTGCGAGTTGAACGTTAAGGCGCAGGTTAATAGCTTGTGCCGCACCAAAATTTTACAGCGCGCTTGGCAACGCGGCCAGAAAATCTCGGTACATGGCTGGGTCTATGGACTAAGTGATGGCCGCGTTAAAGATCTACGATGCACGATTAGCGGCCTAGACCAGGTCGAAACACTCTACCGCATCGACCGCATCCAGCCAGGCGACTAACGTTGGCAATAGCCGCGCTTATCCGCTTACTAATTATGCCGATAAGCGCGGTGACAACTACGGCAGCTTAGACTTACATCCGAGAACGCTCGTGTAGCTGCACGATAATCCTCTTGTTCAGCGGCACTTACTAACTCTGCGACCTTCTGTTCAAGATCACGAAAGCCTGCAGCGAATTCGTCCCACTCTTGCCAGATTGCGGGGCGCGCATCTGAACCACGGCCATGAGTGCCTTCAATAAACGCCGGCAAGAAGTACTCAGGAGTTGCACGCTGTTGCAGCTCGACAAGACGAGGGGCTGCACCACGAGCATCGCGGTTATTGACCAAGTCAAATCGGAGCTGGCGCAGTAAGCGTTCTAAATCTTTCAGCTCTTCTTGCCGCCAAGCAACAGCCTCTCGCTCACTGGAAAAAGGCGAATCCTCTAAGGCAAGTGGCTGCTGAGGAGTTGCGCCTTCATCCGTTGAGAATGCCGAAGTAGCATGCATTATGGCTGCAGTAGCTAAGCTGATAAGCGCCGTACCACGAATTAAGCGTTGCATATTTGATTACTCCGACTTATCAAATGGGGCAAGTGACACCCGTCCCCTTCAACCCGCAGTAACCATTTGGGTTTTTAGCTAAATACTGCTGGTGATAAGCCTCTGCATAGTAAAACGTATCTAATGGCTTAATTTCAGTGGTAATGGCTCCTTTACCTGAACGGTCAAGCGCTTGCTGGTATGCATCAGCGCTGCGTTTAGCTGTGGCCAGCTGCACATCAGTGGTCGTATAAATCGCAGAGCGATACTGGCTACCAATATCATTCCCTTGGCGATCACCCTGCGTGGGATCATGCTGCTCCCAAAAAATTTGCAATAGGGTGTCCAATGACACTTGTTTCGGGTCATAGATCACACGAACAACTTCGGTATGACCTGTGCGGCCGGTACACGTTTCTTGGTAGGTTGGGTTGGGAGTCGAACCACCTGCGTAACCCGCAGCCGTTATATACACACCTGGCTGCTGCCAAAACAAGCGCTCTACCCCCCAGAAGCACCCCATTCCCACGACTATATCTTCATACCCTTCAGGAAAAGGCGGATGCATCGCATGCCCAGTGATGGTGTGTGTTTCACTGGTTTCGATAGGCGCTTTACGTCCTGTTGGCACAGTCGGATTTTCAGAAAATAGCGTCATAACGCCCTCTTTTATTGCCGTGGGTAAATGTCGGGATTGCCAGAGCGGGAAAACGTGTAAATTAAATCCACCGCTTGATTAGCCCCCGAAACCGCTTGTACATATAAATTACGCCAGAGCGTATAGCGAAGAGTGAGTTCTGCTATAGGCGAGAAAATTCCCACGCCGTAGCTAATCCGAATATCATCGGTTAACTGCCCACTTAACGCCACTTGGCTATCATCACCCGCTCCCGTGGTATCCAGCGTCAAATCAGAGATACCGAAGGCTTCACCAATAGACCCGACAGCACTCCCTGTGCGGCCAAGAGACATGCCTATCAGTGCCGTGGTTAAAGCGCTATCTATTCCACCACCTGAAGCATCTGGAGCACGGCCTCTCAAAAGATAAGATAGTGCACGAGTCTCATCCATGGGAGGTTCGGAGAAGATAGATACATTAGGCTCTTCAGCATTCCCGGTTACCCGAAGACCAGCAATAACATCATCCTCGGTAATATCTGGATTACGTACAGCGTCGAAATCCAGTACCGGTAAGCCGGGAGGGCCGCTAAATAGCACCTGTCCTCGCCGTATCAGCAAATCCTGCCCGAACGCTTGGAAACGCCCATCGACCAAGCTGACATCACCAAACAGCTGCAATGCGCCACTGCCCTGGCGAATTTCTAGCGTGCCCCCTAAGCCAGATTCAAGCCCATAGGCTGAAAACAGCATATCTCTGCCCAGCGTTAACGTGATTAGTACATCGAGCGCCATTCCTGTTTGTGCTAATTCATCGGCGGCGCTAGTCTCGCCACTAATAGCGCGCTGCTGAGCCAAACGCTCAGCTTCTCGGTCATCGCGTTCGGTAATAATAATTTCATCAGCACTTGGTGAAATTGCGGAGGAGGGTAAATCTCCAAGCGTTAATCGAGCCCACGGCAAATCGACATTGCCACGCACTTGTAACAGTTCAGGTGTAATACGAATACGTATATCCGGTGCTGCCTCCAGGCGCCCAAATTGTGGCACTACAATCAATAACGGCTCCTGTGTCGCATTCAGATCAACACCAATTCGCCAATCGTTACCAGTCGGCCAATAAGCATCACCTGAGATATTCAGGCGTCCGCGTTCTGCGGCTAAAAAGCCGTCAATGTCTCCTTGCTCACCATCAAAAGAGACCACCAGAGCACCATCTTGCACATCAACAGGAATATCCAGGCCATGGACACGAATGTTGCGTAATGCAAGCTCTCCCTGTAGGTCAGGCTGACTGGTCGTGCCGCTAATTTGCACACTGCCGTTTAGCATTCCTTCCAGGCGGTCCATTTCAACCACCATGGGGCGGTATGGCTCAAGAGACAGGTTATTTGCACGCAGCTCACCTGCGAGCGCACCTTGTCCCAATGGATCGTTTACCGAAAGATTTAGTGAGAGATCCCCGGCCTCAGAGAGCGATAGCGCTATATTGGCATCAGCCCGCGCTTGATTGGCATCTATCTGAGCATTTAGATTAATAATCGGCAGTTGGACAGGTTGTCCGTAGTCATTGATAGCAGTAATGGCGAGCTCACTGAGCAGTTGCACCTCAGCCTGCCACTGCGCACCACCTTGACGCCAAGAAGCAACCACATCGGCAGTAGTATCACCTTCAAAACTCCACTCTTCGGGAAGGAAAGGCTCAAGCATTTCCATAGGCACTTCACGCACACTTAGCACCGCACGCCCCTGCTGAGCAGAGGCTTCGATAGACTCTTCGGAACATACAAGCCCCCCCTGCTCCCGGCGGATACAAAACGGAGATAGCTGCGCTTGCCCACTGTCTAAGTTATAACTAAGATCCAGAGGTGCTACTAACCTGATATCACCTGCCTCGGAATCAATTTCCAGTGGAGTTAAACGCCCTTGATACAGCTGACGTTGCTGATCAAAACGGCCATTTAAGGCAAGCTGTGCGCGAGTTAGCACACTGTTGGAACCACCTTGCACGTTTATCGATAGCGTATGCTGAGAAAGATGGCCATCCAGCTCCAATGATACGCTGGAAAGTAACTGCCCTCCTGCATTAACCTGCTGTAAACCTAGATCCACCTCTAACCTTGGGTCGTCCAGTCCTTGCACGTCTGCGTCGAGCGACAACTGCTCAATTTGGTTATCAGCAAAGCGCAGGTTACTTCCAGATAAGCGGGCAATAAGTGCAGGTTGAGTAAAACTGCCGCTCGCTTGTATATTGCCTGTCAGCGTGCCCGCTAGTTCGGGATGTAGTGCTTGTAACTCACGCAGTGCTATTTCAGCCTCAAGGGACATCGCCTCCTGGCTAACCTGCCCAAAAGCAGTTAGTCGGTTTTGTCCTTGTGTAAACAGAAATTCTTGAATATCGACTTCAAGATTACTATTTGCCTCTAAGGCTGCCTGTAAAGTGAGGGGGTATTCCTGCAGGTCACCCTCGATAGCTAGACTGGGCACACTCACTTCCCAAAGTTCATCTAGTTGCCGCACACTTAAGGCAATATCTCCGTTAAGGCGCCCATTAAGGTCGTCGACAAAGTGCGCAGGATCAAACTGTTCAAGCTGGATACGCGTATCAATTTGTATAGGTGCAGCCCAATTAATTTGCCCCTGGCTATGCAGCACACTTTCATCAACGCGTAACGCCAACTGCTCCCATCGGAACGAAGTAAGATCCCCATCACCGCTAACATTGATCTGCGTTGAAGGTACTTGCGGCCCTTGTGCAGTAACACCCAGCGATAACTGATAAGCCTCCAAGCTACCTGTAACAGAAAGGTCTAGCGACTCAAGTGAATAGACCTCTTGCTCTTCACCATCGGGAGAGGTTAACGGCCATTGTAAGCTATCGCTTTGTAACCGAGCTGCAAAGGGTATAGTTGACGATAGTGCGTCGGCTTGAGCAGTTAAGTTTGCGTTCACCACTCCAGTTACTGCTAAATTAGCGTAAAGTTCTGCAAGATCACCTGATAGCTCAAGCACGACCTCCTCCCCCTCCAGCTCTGGGAAAAGCTCTGGCAAGAAAAGCTCTGCGGTTAAACGTGCCTCCAGCGGATAATCCCCTTCTAACGCAGTCGTAGCGACAAGCGTTACTTGAGCATCGGGTGTTAACACTTCCAGGGTCTTGACCGTTATGCGATTGCCCTGTGTTTCTGCTTCTAATGTTAAGCGTTCTACATGGTAAGCAAACGCCCCCTCCAAGTTGAAATCAGATACGGTTAGGGCTTCAACTTGGACGTCGATGGGTAGAGTGATTTCCGGCAGTTCTATACGTCCATCAGCAGCCAAGGGGCCAGGCTGAGCAACAGCGGAAATATCATCGGCTATGGGCTGCAAAACAGCGATAGCGCCGTCAATACCTTCAGCCGTCAGCGGTGTTTCAACACCCTGGGTGAGCTGATCGCCAGTCGACGGCGGTAGGTACAGTGTTGGCCTGATAAGCTCAGTGGAGGCAATGCGAACTAGGCTTTTTTCCGCCACGGCTGAGGTAGTAAAGGCATCCCAGGTGATGCGTGTCCCATCTGCCAGTTCCACATGAGCGTTATTTACTTCAATAGAACGCAGTTCAATAGGAAACGGCAGCTGGATACGAGCGAGACCACCTGAATCGTCATCAGCCTCTTCTACATCGTCTCCGCTACCCAGTCGAACATCCGCCCCCTCGAGTCGCAAGGTTTCTAAACAAAGACGACCAGAGAGCAAGCAGTCGTCCGCCCAAGCTAACTCAAAATCATCAATATGGATGCGGGTATCACCAAGCTCGAGCCGAAAGCCCCGCAAGGTAAAGCGATCAAGTAGTGCTCCCTCCTGGTGCTCAAAAGTGAAATAGCCCCGCTGCTCACCTTGTGAGAACAACACTCCCGTGCCCCAGGGCGATAGCGCTACACCCAATAGTAGTGCTACTAGGCCAAACAGCCATAGAGGCACTACGATAAGTAACCGTATGAAGCTCCACACCACTAACCACAGACGCCGTTTAGGCGAGAGTAACTGACGCTTTGCGGGTTCTGCTGAATCAACCTTAGCCAAAATACTCTCCTAGAATTCCGGGCCAATGGAAAAATGCAAACGCCAGTCGTCATCGTTATCGAAGGGATGAGCAACATCAACGCGAATGGGGCCTACCGGCGATACCCACCTCACCCCAACACCTGCACCGGTTTTGAGATCTTCTGGCCCCCAGTTATCAAATGCATCTCCACTATCCACAAAGGTTGCAGCCCACCAGTTGTCCTTCACACGGCGTTGGTATTCGAGCGTTGAGGTCAGCATTTGCTGACCGCCCCGCAGGCGCCCTTCTTCGTTTCTTGGCGATAAGCTTTCATAGGAGTAGCCCCGAACGCTACGATCGCCACCGGCGAAGAAGCGTAATGAGGGCGGTAACTTATCAAAATCATGGGTTTCAATGGCGCCAATGCTCAACCTGGCCAAAAACCGATTATCGTTGCCAATGGTACGAATCCATTCAGTATCACCGGTTAGCCGGGCAAACTGGGCGTCAGATTTCCATGCGGTATCTGAATACTCAATGGAAAGCTGCTGGCGATCCCCCCAAAGAGGAAAACGTTGAGGCTGAGCACGAGTCCGTGACCATTGGATGCCCGGATAGAAGAGCCAGACTTCATCTGAAACGCCACCCTGGGTAAAATCTTCATAGGTGGTACGAAAATAAAGCGTTTGCACCCAACGATTCTCAAACTCCCAACGACGTGCAATTTCCACCGTGCCTTCTAGAGACCGGGTGTCGCTGTCATCTCGGTTACGCACCCCATACTGAAGGCGATAGTTATCACGAATAGGATCTTCCAGTGGTATGTTGTAAACACCGCTGAAACGCTGTTCAGGCGCCGAAATATAAAGATCGTGATTTAAGCTATGTCCGAAGCGATTTATCCAGGGTTGCTGCCAACCAAAACGTAACCGGGGTCCGACATCCGTCGCATAACCAATACCCACCTCGAATTGGTGGCGGTCAGCTGGCTCAACGCTAACATCGATAGGCAAACGAGTATCATCTTCATCGCGTCGATTAAGGCTTAATGCACTTGCAAGCGCCGCACCAGAAAGGCGTGGGCGTTGAGGTTGAGACGCAGTCGCCTCACTCCACCAAGGAGCTCCTCCACTAGGTGGAGTAATGGTAAGTTCCTGGGCCGTATCCAACCGAGGGCGGACAGTCACCGAGCTAAACCAGCCGGTCTCTGCTAAACGCTGGTTGTATCGGGCAATGGACTCAGCAAGGTAGGGATCACCCGCTTCATAGGTCTGCATGTGGCGAAGGCGCTCGGGGTCAATGTGGCTCCCCCGAATTGACGTGTTACCAAATTGATAGCGCGGCCCACTATTGAAGTCCATATAAAGACGAGCACTTTCAAGATAAGGCCTCACTTCCATTCGGCGGTCAGTAAACCCCGAGTCGAAGTACCCTCGCTCAATGGCTAAGCTGGAAAATTGATTACGCAACCGGTCCCAGGGCGCATGCTGCAATGGATCACCTTCCCGCAAAGGAAAGTTTTCAAGTGCATCCTGAAATGGGCGATCATGCTGTGCATCCCCTTCAATATTGACCGACAGGACTTCAATTTTAACTTGGGGGCCTGGTTCGATTCGCACTGCGACAGGCGTTTTATCAAGTTCAACCGTAATATCAGGCTCATAATATCCATATACACGCATTGCTTCGCGGGTACGCTGCCTGATTACACCTTCTAGTCGTACATCTGTGTACTGTTCTTCGTCGATACTTTGTAAATAAGCATCGATATTAGTTTCCACCTGACTACTGACACCACTGATCGCTGCATTTAATGCCCAGGAAGTAGGGCTCAACGTGAATAATGGCAGCACCATAAAACAGGCTGCTTTAGTGGCTACGGGCCACCGGCGTTGCTTTCCCATACAGTCTGTCCCTAACCAAATCCGTGATTCGGTGGCTTCATAACATTTTTAAAGGCGGCCGAATATTGCTTACCGGAGCATTTCCATTTGCGCGCTAAACGCTAGCTGTGCTTGACGAACTTGGCGTATATCGCTCTCCAAAGTATTGATACGTTGCATCCATTGCTGCTCAATTTCATCCAGCGATTCTTGGCTAACTACCGTTATATCCACTGAGTTTAGTTCATCTAAATTCGCGGTAACTTCACTTAACCGCTGATCAACTTCCACACGCCAACGGGAAAATTGCGTTTCTAATTCATTGCTTTCACTTTCCAGTTGATTTTCAAGTGCTTCTATTCGCTGCGTTGTATTTTGCGTTAGGTAAGAGACTTCTTCGACCAGATTTTGTCGACCTGAGGTGCCCACCTGCTCCAAAGCATCTAATGATGTTCGGATGGCTGCTAGTTGTCTATCACGAAAGTTGGCTTGCTCACGGAGCTGCTCTACTGACTGTGAAAGCGTCATCACGGCATCGTTTGACACAAGCTCTTCATTAGCCGTTAAGAGACTATAAAGCTCTTCACGGGTGTTCGTAATCACCATTGCCAGTTGCTCTTGCTCTTGAAATAGCGTCGCCACCTGAGCCTGTACAAAGGTTATCGTATCCTGTGTATCCGTGTCACCTGAGTCGAGCCTAGCGTGGATATTAGAGACCTCACCACTTACGCGATGAAGTTCATCCAATAAGCGCTCACGCTCATACCAGAGCCCGACAGTAGCCGCTCCCAGTGCCGCGATGATCACTAGCATTACCAGCCACAATGGCCACAGCCTTGGCCCCTTGCGATGACGCAAGTGTTGCGTGGCTATGCTTTGACCCACATCAGGAACAATGCGCTGGGATGAAGTGCTATTGGACATGGTTATTCCTCACAGAGTCGTCGGATCGGCACGACGCCCGATCCCTCTATAGCGTAAACCACAGCTTGCCACAAAGGCTGGGTCGAAAATGTTTCGACCATCTAACACCAGTTTAGCGCTCAGCAGAGAGAACAAACGATGCCAATCAGGGTTCCAGTAGGATTTCCACTCGGTTACCAACATTAATGCGTCGGCCCCCTCACAAGCTTGGTAAGGGTCACCTTCAAAAGTGACCAAGTCGTCACGATCACCGACCGCAGCGCGTAAAGCAGGAATAGCCGCAGGGTCGTGTAGCCTCACATTGGCACCTTGAGCCCAAAGAGCTTCTAGTAACGTGAGTACAGGCGCATGGTCTATACGTGCGGTACCTGGCTTAAACGCTGCCCCCCAAATCGCAATGGTTTTACCTGCTAAATCACCTTCAAAAAATGACCACAATTTCCTAAACAGCGTCTCTTTTTTCTGTTCATTAATATCCATTACCTGCTCAAGCAACGCTGAATAACGACCGCTTGCCGACTGGACATCGGCTAACCGCATTAAATCACGAGAAAAATTAGGTCCACCGAAACCACACCCCGGATATAAATATTCAAATCCGATACGGGTATCTGCCCCCATACCTTGGCGCACATGCTCTACATCTACGCTCAACGTATCTGCAAGACCGGCTATTTCATTCATATAGCTTATGCGCGTTGCCAACATGCCATTAATGGCAAGCTTGGTAAGTTCAGCAGCACGGCACGGCATGCGCTGGAACACCTCACTGCGTCGGTTGAAGGCCCTTAATAACTCTCTCGCGACCTGCTCGCCCATGGCGTCATCGCAGCCTAGCAGCCAACGCGCAGGGCGTGTAAATGATGCCCAGGCCCGCCCTTCTTCAAGGGTATCAGGTAACGCAACACGACTATGCTGAGGCCCCATGACAGCATGAAGACGCTCCGTTTCACCCACAGGAAATGTAGAGTTATTGATGAGCACTGCACCACGATGTGATTCAAACATCGGGTGTTTAAGTAACCTATTTGCTGCTTCACGTTGACCAGGTGACAGTGATAGCCACACTACATCTGGGACGATCTGAGCCTGCTCAAGCGTTCCGATGATCTTTAGCGTGCCATTAGCCACTGCCTGTTCAATATGCGTCATTAAGTCTGGCTCACGACGCAACCAGTCTTCTTTTGATAAAACATGCCACTGGGCATCTTCATGAGGTAACCAATGAACTTGATGACCAACCCAGGCCAGTGCTGCTGCGGCTGTGGCCGCACTTAATTCGCTCCCATGGAGTAACACACGCATCTATCAAGCTCCCCGATGAAGTATTAGCAGGGAAAATAGGGCGTTATGAGTCATGCTGAGTTCCTTTTCATGCGTTCCGCTCCAGGAGTGGTTAGAATGACATAATACTGAACGTTTGGCCGGATGCCACCTTGCCTCTTGACGTAACCACCGGCGAAGACGACAACATCCTGCCTAATAATTTTCAGCCAAATGTTTTCAGCCTATGGAGTTAAAACATGCAAGCGACACCTCAGGATAGCACTGCTCACCGCTACCAAGGCAACGTCGATGCAGCGGAAGTTGCTAAATTTGAAGCACTCGCCAGCCGCTGGTGGGATCCACAAAGCGAATTTAAACCGTTGCATGAAATTAACCCGCTTCGTCTAGACTTTATTGATGCCCGCTCAGGCCTTGCAGGGAAGCGAGTGCTTGATGTCGGCTGTGGAGGCGGCATACTAAGTGAATCGATGGCGCACCGAGGAGCTATAGTTACCGGCGTTGATCTTGGCGAAGCTCCTTTAGGTGTCGCCCGGTTACACGCTGAAGCGAGTGGTGTCGAGGTCGATTACCGAAATATTAGTGTTGAGGCATTGGCAGCCGAGCAGCCTGGCGAGTTTGATGTAGTGACCTGCATGGAAATGTTAGAGCACGTACCTGATCCATCCTCGGTGATACGTGCTTGCAGCACACTGGTACGTCCTGGTGGTTATGTGTTCTTTTCTACCCTAAATCGCACCCCAAAATCCTATGCATTTGCGATTCTAGGCGCAGAGTATGTGCTAAAGCTATTACCCCGTGGCACACACGATTACGCAAAATTTATTCGCCCATCAGAGATGGCCTGTTGGGCACGCGCATCCGGACTTGAAGTACGTGAGCAGACAGGGCTTACCTATAATCCACTCACTCGACGCTATCGCCTAGTCGCCCATGATGTATCGGTTAACTACATGATGTACTGCCGCAAGGTGAGCCAATAATGACAATGCCAGAGGCCGTACTGTTTGATCTAGATGGCACACTGGTAGATACCGCCCCAGATTTAGCTCACGCAACAAATGTTTTAAGGCAACATCATGGCCTTGAACCTCTACCGTTTGAGCAGATTCGCGGACAAGTATCGAATGGCGGTAGCGCACTGGTGACGCTTGCCATTGGCCTGGAACATGGAACACAAGCACATGATACCGCCAGGCAATACCTGCTTGATGCCTACGAGCAAGCAGTAGCTGTACACAGCCAAGTATTCCCCCCCTTAGATCATTGGCTAGCCCGCTGGCACTCGGATGCGCGCTTGTGGGGCATTGTTACCAATAAACCCCGCCGTTACACCTTACCTTTGCTTAAAGCGTTAGCGCTAAACCCGGGGGCATTACTCTGCGCCGATGACCTTAGCGTCAAGAAACCAGCGCCTGAGCCACTTTGGGAAGCTGCACACAGGCTTGGAGTACCCCCACAAGCCTGTTGGTATGTAGGTGATCATGTACGTGATATGGAAGCAGCAAAAGCGGCGGGCATGACGGCTGTAGCAGTTGGCTATGGCTACATAAGCGAGGAAGACAACTACCAGCAGTGGCCTGCTGATATTTGGTTTGAGACCTGTGAAGATCTGGTCGATGCTCTAAACGCATTTCACCGCTCAGTTGAGCAATAAACGCTTAGAGCATCCAAGGTGACACGCCGCCTCTAGTGCAACGTTAATCTAGTGCAACGTTAATCTAGTACAACGTTAAACGCGAGGCGGCTGGGCATCAATCCGTTGTCCACTTACCCCTGCGCTATCTGGCCCCATCAACCAAAGATAAGTTGGCATAATCTCATCGGGGGTGCGCAGCGTTGTGGCATCTTCACCAGGGAATGCTGAACGCCGCATTTGCGTACGCGTTGCCCCTGGATTTAGTGTGTTAATGCGAATATTAGCCTGATTCTCCAGCTCATCCGCTAAGACTTCAGCAAAGCCTTCAGTCGCAAATTTAGAAACTGAGTATGCTCCCCAGTATGCACGGCCTTTACGACCAACGCTTGACGACGTGAAAATAACCGATGCATCTTTAGATTGCTGAAGCAGAGGTAGCAAAGCCTGGGTCATCCAAATAGGCCCATTGATATTGACCTGCATTACCTGCTCCCACAGCTCTGGGTTGTACTGTTCGAAAGGCGTAATTCTGCCCAACAAACCAGCGTTATGCAGCAGCCCGTCTAAGCGACCAAACTCTCTGTCCAGCGTTTCAGCCATATCATGAAAGTCTTTGAGAGTTGCGCCCTCAAAATTGAGCGGAAAGATGGCAGGCTGTGGTCCTCCAGCCGCCTCAATCTCATCATAAACGCTTTCAAGCTTTGAAATGGTGCGCCCCAATAGAATAACGGTTGCCCCATGTTGGGCGTAGCTCAGCGCCGCAGCACGGCCTATACCATCACCCGCACCGGTTACCAACACGACGCGATTTTCTAAAAGATTGGCCGTTGGTTGATAGTCGATTTTGCAGCTCATGAGGTTTCCTTGAAGCGTTAATTAAAACGGTATTATCCGGCTGATTGACGTAAAAAATCGTTTGCAAGCCCAGCTGCGCTGCTCTGGGGGTAATCATCACGAACTTGCTCAAGCAGCTCGCGGCTACGTTCCGCCTCGCCTTTGCGAGCCTTAACAAGCCCCAGCTTATAGAGCGCATCCGGTACTTTGCTACTACTACTGTACTGATCGATTACACGACTGAATGCATCATCTGCTGCACTCAGCTCACCCTCTGCAGCATAAAGCTCACCTAGCCAATAATGGCCATTGGCGGTCAGGCTGCTTTCAGGGTGGTCGGCAACAAATGCTTCAAATGCAGCAATAGCGTCCCCAAAACGGCGTGCTTGAACATGAGCAAATGCGGCCTGGTAGTCTGCTTGCGCATCTTCACTCGCGTTGCGCGCAGAGGGTGCATTAACCACTTGCTCCGCCGCTTCTGGTTCTACTTGCGGTGTAGACTGCTCAATCTGGCTGTGGCCACTACTCATTAAGCGGTCTTCTATATCTAAATACTGCTGCTGAGTCTGGCGGCGCAACTGCTCCAACTGGTGGCGCAACTCTTCAATCTGGCCACGAAGTTGTTGGATCTCCTGCTGGTGCTCTTGAACCTGGTTGAAAATCACCAAGTTTCCACCAGAAGCTTCCAGGCGTTGCGTCTGTTGATAAAAACCGCTGGAAGAACCCGACGAAAGATCTTGAACAAGCGGCTGCTGAGCAACAGCACTCAAGGGCAATACGGACAGCGGGAGCACAATGGCTCCCGCACCGCACAGCCTCTCAAAATAGCGTTTGAGACTGTGATTCATGATGACTCCGTAGATATGCTATTGGCGTGCCGTGAGCACGCCAACGCCATCAATAGTTGAATACAACGCGACGATTTTGCGAGTACGCGCTTTCAGTTTGGCCTCTTACCGCAGGGCGTTCTTCGCCGTAGCTTACAACGCTCATTTGCGACGGGGAAACACCTTGAACATTTAGGAAGCGCTGGACAGCTCCTGCACGACGCTCACCCAGTGCCATGTTGTATTCACGCGTGCCACGCTCATCGGTGTGGCCATGCAATACAACGCGAGCATTGGGGTTAGCACGCAGATAGCGCGCATGGGCCATTACAACCGACTCATATTCGCTTTTAATAGTATCGCGATCGAAGTCAAAGTGGATGGTACGCACTTCAGGAATGCGTGAATCAGCTTGCTGACCAGCACCTGCACCAGCACCTGACGTGGAGCCATATTGACCACCAGTGCCAACGCCCGTGGTAGAACCCACGCCGCTGCCATCTTGGCCGCCGTACGAGTCACCATCCTGGGTTCCGCCGGTGCTGGAACAGCCAGCGATAACTACGATAGATAACGCCACTGCCAATGAGCGAGCCAACGGTTTAAGTTGCATAATCAGACTCCTTGCCTGAAAACAGAAAACTAATGCGGTTCTTCATCAATTTAGGAAAGGTGACCACGCGGGATCGCGGATATCACCCTGTGCTGCGGGTAATCTGAATGAAGAGCGGCCATCTGCCGACACTGCACTCAAAACCCCATTGCCACCCTGTTGGGTAGCGAAGATTACCATGGTACCGTTCGGAGCAACACTAGGAGATTCATCTCTTGTCGATTCACTTAGTACGACTAAGCGACCGCCATCGAGGTCCTGGCGTGCAACTTGATAGCCACGGCTTGACCGGTGAATTAAAAAGATCTGCTCACCGTCGGGGGAGAAACGTGCGCGAGCATTGTAATTCCCCGTAAATGTAACGCGATTTGCTTCACCACTGCCCAATATATGGCGATAAATTTGCGGGCCACCACTACGATCAGAGGTGAAAATAATACTACGGCCATCGGGAGACCAAGCTGGCTCAGTATCAATACTATTGCTTTGTGTAATGCGCTCTACAGAGCGATTGGCAACATCGAGAATATAAATTTCCGGCTGTCCATCTTTGGAAAGCGACATAGCAATACGGCGACCATCAGGCGACCAAGTTGGCGCCCCATTAATGCCATCAAACGACGTTGCCTGCACCCGCTGTCCTGTTGCAACATCCTGAATATAGATAGCAGGCCGCTCTGTCTCAAAAGAAACGTAAGCTAGCTTACGGCCGTCAGGGGACCACGCTGGGGACATTACTGGCTGATCAGAAGTGAGGACTTGCTGGCTATTACGGCCATCAGCATCGGCCACGTAGAGGCCAAACTGCATATTGTCCCCCACACCTTGAGCCGTTACATAGGCAATACGCGTTGAGAAAGCACCCCGGATATCAGTTATAGCCTCAAAAATCTGATCGCTAATGTAGTGTGCCGCGCCACGCAGATCATTTGCGTTGGCAGTCACTGTTTCGCCGATCATGCGGCGCTGGCCGCTAATATCCATGAGGTCAAACTGAAGTTGGTAGCCACTATCTGTCTGCTGGGCACGCCCTACCACTAGGTAACGTACATCTAGCGAGCGCCAAGTCCCAAACTCTACATCACCAGCTTGGCTTGGGCGGTCAAACATAGCGCTACGTTCAAGAGGTGCAAAGTACCCACTACGCTCAAGGTTGTCTTGGATTATTTGTGCAATGTCTTCTGGCATGTTGTCGCCACCAGCGAAAGGCACAATACCAATTGGGAGGGCCTGATCACTCCCTCGCGTTATTTCAATCGTCAGGTTTGCGCTGGCCATACTGCTGACAAACAGCAATACGCAAAACAGCCATACTTTGTTCAAGGTTTGCATCAGCGAACATCCCCCGGGGTAAATCGCAGATTAAATTGACGTAAGTTACGCTGCTGTTCGGCGGGTAGATCACGCAACTCGCCAAAGGGTGCAGCTTGTTCCACAGCCTGCATAGCAGACCGATCAAAAGTGCCATCGCCACTTGAAGTAACAATAGACGTTGCCAACAATTCACCTGACGGCCCTAGCCTTACTTGAATCGTAGCACTCATCGAATTACTTGCACCTGGTGGCATTATCCAGGCCTGCTCTACTGCACGCCGGACAATATTGATAAAGCTATTAGCAGCCTGCTGCGCCTGCTGAGCGTTAGCGGCGGCCTCCGCTTCTCCCGCGAGTTGACGCTGCATAGCGGCTTCAGCAGCTTCCGCTGCACGGCGCTCTTCAGCTTCACGAGCACGTTGGGCCTCGGCTTCACGCTGGCGCTGGGCTTCTGCTTCACGGGCACGTTGCTCTTCGGCTTCACGTTGGCGCTGAGCTTCCGCCTCACGGGCACGTTGCTCTTCAGCTTCACGCTGACGCTGGGCTTCCGCCTCACGGGCACGTTGCTCTTCGGCCTCACGCTGACGCTGGGCTTCTGCTTCACGGGCACGCTGCTCTTCGGCCTCACGCTGGCGCTGGGCTTCTGCCTCTTCACGAGCGCGCTGCTCTTCGGCCTCACGCTGGCGTTGGGCTTCTGCCTCTTCACGAGCGCGCTGCTCTTCGGCCTCACGCTGACGTTGGGCTTCTGCCTCTTCACGAGCGCGCTGCTCTTCGGCCTCACGCTGGCGCTGGGCTTCCTCCTCGCGAGCTTGCGCCTCAGTCGCCTGCTCCTCAGCTAAACGCTGTGCTTCTTCTGCCCGCCGCTGAGCCTCTTCCTCCGCCCGAGCCTGCGCCTCCTCTAGAGCACGCTGCTCCTCTACTTGCTGAGCCTCGCGCTGGGCTGCCTCCTCAGCAGCTTGTTGCTGGGCCTCTTCCTGCTGAGAGGTATCATCAGTAGTGGGAGGCTCTGGTTCCGGTGTCTGGTCAGCAACCTCTGGCTCAGCAGCCCCATTCATTGCCGCCTGTTGTTCAGTGACTTGCTGCGCCTGATCCGTGAATGTCTCTGTGCCAACTAACGTCGCTTGAACAATAGATGAGGAGTCAGGCTCAGCAGTAGACGTTGGCAAACTTATCAGGCTAAACACCACAACTAACGCGTGCACTGCAACTGCCAAAATCGTTGGCAGTGTATAGCCAACGTCTTGCGGGTCGCGGGGTGAATCGGTAGCCATCTGTGCGTTATCCTTAGCTATCTTGCGGCGGCTCAGAAAGCAGCCCCACATTAGCGACACCTGAACGCTGTAACGTGCTCATGAGGACAACAATTTGACCATAGGGTACGTTGCGATCACCCCGAACCATGACAGGCGTGCCTGGACGGCGCTGTAAAATTGCGATAATACGCTCAGACATTTGCTCCAGAGAAACTTCTGTTGAGTCCTCGCCAAGAGTAATGAAGTAACCACCATCACGGTTTACCGAAATAATGATCGGGTCGCTATCTTCAGGGCTTTCAATAGGTTCTGAAGTGACCTGAGGCAGGTCGACTTGCACTCCCTGGGTTAGCATGGGCGCAGTAATCATAAAGATCACCAGCAATACCAACATGACGTCGATGAAAGGGACGACGTTGATCTCCCCCATCGGCTTGCTCTTGCCGCTACGGTTAAACGGACCTTGCATGGCAGACTCCCTTAACTGGCGTTAGGCTTGCCGTCGCGGCCTTGCAAATTACGGTGCAAGATAGCGTGGAATTCTTCGGCGAAGTCTTCATATTTACCCAGTAAACGAGCCGCTTCGTTTGACAGGCGGTTGTAGAAAATTACCGCAGGAATCGCAGCGAAGAGCCCCATAGCTGTTGCAATCAGCGCTTCTGCGATCCAAGGAGCAACAGTAGCCAGAGTAGCCTGCTGAGTCATGGAAAGCGCTTGAAAAGAGCCCATAATGCCCCACACCGTACCAAACAAGCCAATATAAGGGCTTGCTGAAGCAACAGTTGCTAAGAAAACTAGATGTTGAGTTAGGCGATCTTCTTCCCGAGACCACGCAACCCGCATACTGCGTTGAACACCTTCTAATACAGAGTCGGCGTTGCGGGTTTTGGGCATGAGCCGGTTAAACTCACGAAAGCCTGCCTGAAAAACATGCTCAGCCCCATGACGGGGATCATCGGCAGGAATCTCTCGATAAAGTTCATTTAAGTCGACACCCGACCAAAAAGACTCTTCGAATTGGCTGTACTCCTGCTTCGCCCTGCGCAGTGCAATGCTACGCTGAAAGATCACCACCCACGAGAGGATTGACCCCACTACAAGCAGTAGCATTACCAGCTGCACAACGGTGCTGGCACTCATTATTAAGTGGGGGATGGACATGGTGTTATCGTTCACAGTTGCCCTCTTCAATCAATTGCGTCGGTGTAGCCGACTTTAGTGGTGATAGATGCGGTAACTACCGCCAGAAACCAAGCGTGGACATCACGGTTTGGCACTTTAAATCTTTTATGCGCCGCCTAACAGACTCAGAGAGTCTGGCCATTTTTTTGGCCTCAAGGTCTTTGCACTTAAACAGGCTATCTCGACTGTTGCAGCGCATAAGAGTTCCTTATTACGCCAAACCTGCTGCTCAAACGTCATGCGGCATCGCCCAACACTATTGACTAGTGCACTTACTGTTAGCTGATCATCCAGGCGTGCTGGCTTGGTATAGTGACAGGCCAAGCGGTATACCACTAGCTGTATCCCTTCGTCTAGCAGCGTTTGCTGATTTAATCCTAATTCTCTTAGCCATTCGCTTCGGGCTCGTTCCATAAACTTCAAATAGTTAACGTAGTAGACAATACCACCAGCGTCAGTATCTTCCATGTAAACGCGAACAGGCATGCTGAAGCCATGACTCATGGGCGCCGCTCTCCTTCTACATTGACCGAGTCTTCATGGGGAGTTCTATCAAAATGTAACCAAGCTTGGCGTGTTACCATCCGCCCCCGAGGAGTACGCATCATGAGACCTTGTTGAATCAGATAGGGCTCTATGACGTCCTCGATGGTATCGCGCTCTTCACCAATAGCTGCTGATAGCGAGTCGACGCCTACAGGGCCACCATCAAATTTATCAATCATGGCTAACAGTAAGCGTCGATCCATGTGATCAAGCCCATGATGGTCGACATTAAGCATATTGAGCGCAGCATCAGCTAAATTGGCATCTACCACACCATTGCCTTTTATATCTGCGTAATCCCGCACACGGCGTAACAATCTGTTAGCAATGCGTGGAGTACCTCTTGACCGTCGAGCAATCTCTACTGCACCTTCGCAACTAGTCTCAACCTTAAGCAGTCGTGCTGAACGAGATACGATTTCAGTGAGTTCTTCTAGGTTATAAAACTCAAGCCGCTGAACAATACCAAAACGATCGCGCAGCGGTGACGTCAGTAAGCCCGCCCGAGTAGTTGCACCCACCAGGGTAAAAGGCGGCAAGTCTAGCTTGATGGAACGAGCAGCAGGTCCCTCACCAATCATAATATCTAATTGAAAGTCCTCCATCGCAGGGTAAAGCACTTCCTCCACCACCGGGGACAAACGGTGAATCTCATCAATAAACAGCACATCACCTGGCTCAAGATTGGTCAACATAGCGGCTAAATCACCTGCCCGCTCAAGTACTGGCCCTGAGGTTGATTTAAGCCCCACCCCCATTTCCGTGGCAATAATGTTTGCAAGCGTTGTTTTACCGAGCCCAGGAGGGCCAAAAACCAGCGTATGATCGAGGCTTTCTTCGCGAAGCCTAGCTGCACCAATAAATATCTCTAACTGCTCTCGCACCCGCGGTTGGCCAATGTAATCCTGGAGGCGCTTAGGGCGAATAGCATGATCAATCCGCACCTCTCCAAGTTCAGGTTCAGCAGCGATTAATCGATCGTGTTCTAACATAGAAGCTCTTTTAGTGATGGCTGACATAACCGCATGCAGCACCCATTATTCCTGCGTGAGCAAGAACAATTATCCATTCATCCGTTTCGTCAACGCAGCTTTGATCAGCACTTCTGTTGACTGATTAGGGTCGATATCAGCCAACATTTTAGAAGCCTCCGTAAGCTTATAGCCTAAGCTAACCAACGCTGCTTCAGCATCCGCAAGGCTATCTCGAGGAGGCGGGTTGCCGCTTGTAGTTTCTAGTGCGAGCGGTGCATGGCTGCCATTTTCCCACTCAGGGAAGCGGTCTCGCATTTCAATAATCAAACGCTCAGCAGTTTTTTTACCAACCCCTGGTAATTTGGTCAGTGCTTTGCTGTCATCATCCCTAACACAGCGCATAAAGGCATCTTCGTCCATCCCCGAAAGGATGGCTAACGCTAGCTTAGGACCAACACCATTTACCTTAATGAGGGCACGAAACAGAGCACGCTCATGCTCACGGGCAAATCCGTAGAGAAGGTGAGCATCATCGCGGATAGTAAGATGTGTATAAAGTGAAACACTTTCACCCACAGCTGGCAAAGCCACCAGAGTATTCATTGAAGTCTCTAACTCATAACCCACACCATGAGCATCGATCACAATCCATGGAGGTTGCTTTTCCAATAGAGAACCGCTTAGACGTCCTATCATACTGTTACTCGCAACATTCAAAAAAACAGAAACTCACTATAAAGCCACTCTGTACAGATGACCAGTAGTCGTTATAACCGCCAACGTCCTGTAGAGCGGCTGCTACGGCCTCTTGCTGAAGCAGAGCCCGTCAAAGCGCTTCCGGCATACGCATGGGTCAGCGCAATGGCTAATGCATCAGCAGCATCTGCCTGCGGCGTAGCCGAAAGCTTGAGTATGGCCGTTACCATGTGCTGCACTTGGCTTTTATCGGCTCCCCCCTGCCCTGTAACTGCCTGCTTGATTTGGCGGGCAGCATACTCGCCAATGCTAAGGCCGTGATTGGCGATACAAACCAGCACCGCACCTCGCGCCTGGCCCAGTTTTAGCGCTGAATCAGCATTTTTAGCCATAAAAACCCGCTCAACGGCCACTGCACTGGGCCGATGCAAACCAATGACCTCAGCCACACCTGCATAAATTTGAGCTAAACGTTGTTCCAAGGCGCCTTCTGCAGTGCGAATACAGCCGCTCGCAACGTAATGTGGTGTAACACCAATAAGGTCAATCACCCCATAGCCAGTGATACGCGAACCAGGATCAATACCTAAAATTCTGGTAGTGGAGGCGGACTCGATTCCATTCATTTCACTCGCTCGACTGTGCTGACAATAAAACGTCGCTAACAAAAACACCGACGCAGGGCGTCGGTGTCGGATGAACATTAGCGTAACTGAACGCTATTCGGCAGCGTCAGCTTTAGCTTTTTGACGCAAACGGATGCTTAACTCTTTTAACTGGTCAAGGCTAACTTCACCAGGAGCATCAGTCATTAAGCACCCTGCGCTTTGTGTTTTCGGGAAGGCAATCACTTCACGAATTGTCTTAGCGCCGGCCATCAACATCACCAAACGATCTAAACCGAAGGCTAAACCGCCATGGGGCGGAGCCCCATACTGCAGAGCGTCCAACAAGAAGCCGAATTTCTCCTGCGCTTCTGCTTTGCCGATCCCCAGAATTTCAAACACGGTACTTTGCATGGCTTGGTCGTGAATACGGATTGAGCCGCCACCCAATTCAGTGCCATTGAGAACCATATCATAAGCACGCGACAGTGCTTTTGCAGGATCCGCTTTCAGCTCCTCCGGCGAGCATGAAGGTGCCGTGAAGGGGTGGTGCAGCGGACTCAAACGGCCGTTATCATCAGCTTCAAACATCGGGAAATCAACTACCCAAAGCGGCGCCCATGCCTGAGTGTAAAGTTCAAGGTCAGCACCCAGTTTTACACGTAATGCACCAATCGCCTCATTAACGATACGCGCTTTGTCAGCCCCAAAGAAGATGATATCGCCATCTTCCGCACCCACACGATCGAGAAGTTCTTCGACGACATTTTCCATGAACTTAACGATTGGCGACTGCAGCCCTTCAAGACCTTTGGCACGCTCATTCACCTTAATCCAGGCTAAGCCTTTCGCACCGTAAATACCGACAAACTTGGTGTATTCATCGATTTCTTTACGAGAAAGCTTCGCACCACCGGTTACTTTCAGTGCTGCTACACGCCCATCTTCAGCGCTCGCTGGGCCTGAGAACACCTTAAAGTCGACCTGTTGCATCAGGTCATCAACATCAGTCAACTCAAGAGGGATACGCAGGTCGGGCTTATCAGAGCCGAAGCGATCCATCGCTTCTTGCCATGTCATACGAGGAAACTCAGGTAGCTCGACGCTTAAAACTTCCTTAAACAGTTGACGAATCATGGCCTCAGTGATGCTCATGATGTCATTCTCTTCAACGAAAGAGGCCTCGATATCAATCTGAGTAAACTCAGGCTGACGATCAGCACGCAAATCTTCGTCACGGAAGCATTTAGCAATCTGGTAGTAACGATCGAAGCCTGCCACCATTAAGAGCTGCTTAAACAACTGGGGCGACTGCGGTAGCGCAAAGAAGCTACCCGCGTGGGTACGACTAGGTACCAGGTAATCGCGAGCACCTTCTGGCGTGGCGCGTGTTAACACCGGGGTTTCAATATCAAGAAAGCCCTGATTTTCAAGATATGCCCGAACATTATGAGAAATACGCGAACGCAACCGCAGCTTTTCAATCATGTCTGGGCGGCGAAGGTCGATGTAACGATGCTTTAAGCGAACCTCTTCGCCTACCTTGCCATGCTCATCCAACTGGAAAGGCGGTGTAGCAGCGGTATTGAGTACTTCAACTTCTTTGGCTAATACCTCAATCATACCGGTAGGCATATTGGGGTTTTGTGTTCCATCAGGGCGTAGCCGGACACGCCCGGTAATGCGCAGGACATACTCACTACGAGCACGGTCGGCATTGGCAAACGCCTCGGCAGTATCAGGGTCTACGACGAACTGAGCAATACCATCGCGATCGCGCATGTCGAGAAAAATGACCCCACCGTGATCACGGCGACGGTGCACCCAACCACATACGGTGACCGTTTGATCCACCAAAGTTTCGTTAAGCTGGCCGCAATAATGGCTGCGCATGTCTAATCCTGTTCTGTTACGTGCTATGAAATAGTTGCGGGCGGTCCCCGACCTGGACAGCCGCGGCTATGCCGCGGCGCCTTTTTTCGCTGGTGCGCTGCTGGGTCCACTTTTCGACCCAGAAGCGCTTGAAGCAGCTTGACCATCGGCAGCCAAGTTCTTCTTGCTACCTGTTTTAAAATCTGTTTCGTACCAACCTCCGCCCGCTAAGCGGAAGCCTGCAGCAGAGACTAGCCGCTCTAGTCCTTCACGCTGACAAGCTGGACACTCCTTTAGGGGGTCCGAGCTGATTTTCTGTAATTTTTCCATGCGGTGGCCGCAGGCCTTGCACTCGTACTCATAGATAGGCATGTTGACAACTCCTGAAAAACTCAACTCCGACAGGCTAGGTTCTAACAGACTGGTTCTCTAGGTCCTAACAGGCTAAGCCTCTGACAAACCAAATGCTGACAGACCAAGTTCTCGCAGACTAGGTTCTAACGGACCAAGCTCTGACAGATTAGTGGCAAACCTAGACGCTACCAGGCTGTGAATATGTGGCCTGCCGGGGTAAATTCCAAGACTGCGGTTGATAGAGCGACACATTATACCCTTTTGTGCCCCCTACCGAGCAAGGCCAAGCGGCTATCGGTAATGAATGGAGAGAATAAAATGCCCAATGCGGTCATGCTGGATGCCCAAAGCCTAGGGCCCGATATCGATTTAGCCGCAATTCGTAACGTCGTTACTCATCTTGAAACTTATGAGCAAAGCACGCCAGAACAAGCGCTTGAGCGGCTAAAAAATGCGGACATCGCCATCGTTAACAAAGTAAAACTTGATGCCCAAACATTGGAGCAATTGACCAAGTTACGGCTCATCTGCGTAATGGCGACAGGGCTTAATAACATTGATTTAGCCGCAGCAAAAGCACACAACATTGTGGTTAAGAATGTCACTGCATACGGCACTCTCAGTGTTTCGCAACATACTCTAATGCTAATGCTGGCTTTAGCGAATCGCCTACCACGCTATCAGACCGACATTGCCGCTGGTCAGTGGCAGAACAGTGACTTTTTTTGTTTACAGGCACACCCCACTCTTCAATTATCGGGCAAAAATCTAGTGATGGTGGGCCAAGGTGAGCTAGGTTTGGAAGTCGCACGATTAGCAGAGGCTTTTGGCATCCAAGTTATCTTTGCTGCACGGCCAGGAAACGAAGCCAATGACAAACGCCCTTCTCTCGACGAGCTATTACCTAGTGCCGATATTATCAGCCTACACTGCCCGCTCAATGAGGCGACAAAGCACCTAATCAACCGAGAGCGGTTGGCAAAGGCCAAATCATCACTGCTGCTTATCAATTGTGCACGGGGCGGTATTATCGATGAAGAGGCTGCACTAGATGCGCTCCGTAATGGTCAGATTAGCGGATTGGCGGTCGATGTATTGCCTACGGAACCGCCCAAAGATGGCCATCCGCTTTTGGAAGCACTCGCAAACGAGGAACCATTAAATCTGATCGTTACCCCCCATAATGCTTGGATAACCCCTGAAGCTCGGCAAAATATTGTGGCACTAACCGCTGACAATATTAAAACGTGGCAAAGGGGCGTAAGCACTGGTTAATGTGAATTGGTTAACTTAATACGTGGAAAAATGGTCTGGAGCATGGTGCCCATCCAGCACTTCAAAAGTGACGTGAGTAACCCGAGCGCCATCGGGTCCTTTCCATAGCCACTCTGAAAGTGCACTGACCGTGTCTGACGGCCCAAACATTAGCACTTCTACACGCCCATCGGGCAGGTTCTTAGCATAGCCAGTAATACCTTGCTTAAGAGCCTGCTCCTGAGTACTACGGCGATACCAGACACCCTGCACTTTACCTGTCACGTAAGCACGCACACAGCTGTTCTTCATCGTTAAGCCTCTGTTGTTTTTGGAATGAGTTCATGCTTTACAAGTATCGCGCTATTGCGAGGAATTAATGGACGACCTCGACGCAATAATAGCGAGCGTGTAAAGGCAGCGCCAAATAGCAAAATTAACGAACTGTAATACACCCATAGCAAAATCATGACCACAGAGCCTGCAGCGCCATAAGTTGATGCTGTGGCGGTGTGAGCCAAGTACACCGCAATGACGCTACGCCCTATGGTAAAGAGGGCAGCGGTCACTAGCGCACCTATAAATACGTCTTGCCAACGCAACACGACATCCGGTAACACCTTGAAAATTGTTGCGAAAAGTAGTGTAACCACTGCTAACGAGACCAAAGACTCAAGTGTTGTGGTAAAGAAGCTGGCATAAGGCACGAGATAATCAGCAGCTTGTAACACTCCTCTTAGCACCACTCCTAGCACTAGTGAAACAAGTAGAATAAAACCGATCGAGAGCACCACCGTAAGCGATAACAGGCGGTTTTTGATAAAAATAAGGATGCTATTTGATGTTGGCTTTGCAGTAACTCCCCAGATGGTATTAAGTGAAAACTGCATCTGCGCAAAGACCGTAGTGGCGCCTACTATTAGTGCTGCAAACCCCAGAAAAGTGGGTAGCAAGCCGGATTCTTCAATCCGAGACTGTGCCACGGCCTGCTCTATAGCAGAAGCCGCTTCAACACCTAAGGCGCCTTCCAACTGGGCAACTATCTGACCTTGAGCTGCATCCTCCCCCAGCACGACTCCAATAACGGTGACCGCAATAATGATGGTCGGAGCCAGTGAAAACAGTGTGTAAAACGCAAGTGAGCCTGCATAGCTAAACGCGTTGCGCTCAAGCCACAAAGAAATTGCATCTTGCACCACGTTCCACCAAAAAATGAGCGTGCGTTTAACCATATCCATTCCCTTAAAGACCATTATGTAGTGCTCTCTTAAATGACGAATGCCAATGTTCCATGGGTAAGCATACCTAACCATAGCCTCGGACGCAGGTATGATCACATTGCACCCCTTTACCACTCACTCCATAATGGCTTTCATTTCTGCTGACAATCAAGGAAGTACGATGACCTCGGATGCTGTTCGATCTGCTCCAGCCTACGACTTTGACTGTTTAGTATTTATAGGCCGCTTTCAGCCTCCTCATTTGGGCCATATCGCCATCATTAATGAGGCACTAAAGCAAGCTAGGCAAGTCATCGTTCTGGCGGGTTCAGCTTGGCAGGCACGCTCATTGAGGAACCCATGGCATTTTGACGAGCGCCAATCGATGATTCGCTCGGTGTTTGATGACAGCGACAACCAGCGCCTTGAAATAACCCCCTTACTGGACGCACTCTACAACGATGACGTATGGGTTAGAGATGTTCAGCGCAAAGTCCGTGATTTGGCTACACCCGCTAATGCTCGACTGCCCCGCATTGGTTTAATCGGCGCAAGCCGTGGTCAATCCAGCTACTACCTATCGCTCTTCCCACAGTGGGAGTCTGTCAGCGTACCGCTTGTAGAAGGCATTTCGGCAAGCCAGATACGTGAGCGCCTGTTTCGCTCATCAGGCTCGTCTGATGACTACCTTAGCACTGGCGCTTATCACGACTTACCTCCGGGCGTGGTTAAACGAGTAGCCAATTTTTGCCGGGGCGATGCCTATCATCAACTGTTAGAAGAGCAACAACTTTTAGACCAATATCGCAACGCTTGGGCTCAGGCGCCCTACCCACCCATTTTCGTCACTGTTAGTGCAGTAGTGGTGCAATCCGGGCACGTTTTATTGGTAAGACGGACGGCCGCTCCCGGTAAGGGCTTATTTGCACTACCGGGAGGGTTTATTAATCCTCACGAGCGTTTGCTGGACGCCTGTTTGAGAGAATTGCGGGAACGGTTACGGCTGAAAGTGCCGGAGCCCGTTTTAAAAGGATCACTGCGCGGCCAGCGCTTGTTCGATGAGCCACACCGCAGCTGGCGGGGACGGACGCTGGCTGAGGCGTTTTATTTCGCTTTACGCCCAGACCAGCAACTCCCTCGCATTAAACCAGTTAAAGGAGGGGACCATGCGCGCTGGGTGGCGCTAGCCGATTTAGAGCCTGAGAGTTTATTTGAAGACCATTTTTTTATTATCCAGAATTTTTTGGGTTTACCAGCTGATCTCAGTGGCTTCTAGTATCATCGCTCTGCTGGTTAAGCCTGTAAGAAATCTCGTGGTAGTTTCATCATTTGCCGCCACAGTCGTTCCACCCCAGGTTTGTGTACGAGCGAGCAGCGGTAGAGACGGATTTCAAGAGGAATATCCCAATTTTCATCAGCAGCTCGTACTAGTCGACCACTTTTTAGTTCTTCCCGGATACAGAAATCAGGGATCCAAGCCACACCCACACCCTGCAAGACCATCCCCTTCAAACCTTCTGCCATAGCGGTTTCATAGACAGTGCGTAGCTTCATACGGAGCGGGTCATTCTTAAGCAGCATTCGCACGCTACGGCCTAAAAAAGCCCCCTGGGTATAGGCTAAATAAGGAATAGAGCTATCGCGCTGCAGCGAGAAAAGTGGCTTACCATTCTCATCAGGCAACGTCACTGGCAACATTTTTACCTTACCGATAGAAAACGAAGGGAAAATTTCCGCATCCAACTGCATAGTGGCAAAGGGATCATAATAGGCCAGCATCAGATCACAATTACCCTCGCGCAGCACATGAATAGCCTCCCCTACATTCATGGCAACTAAGCGTGTTGGCAGCTCCCCTAACCCTTTTTGAAGCCGTGATATCCACGGCGGGTAAAAACTGAGCGCTAATGAGTGGGCAGCTACAATATCCAATGCTTCGTTAGCAATCGACAAACCGCGAAGATGGCCTAGCGACTCGTTTAGTTGTTCGACTAAGTTACGAGCAGTAATCAAAAACAGCTGGCCTTCAGAGGTTAGGCCAATGGGTGTGGTTGTTCGGTCGACCAGCGTTACACCAATAGCCTGCTCTAGCGCTCTGATCCGGCGGCTAAAGGCAGGTTGTGTTACATGCCGTTGCTTCGCTGATGCAGAAAAGCTACGTGTATTAGCCAATGCGACAAAGTCTTCTAGCCATTTTGTTTCTAAATTCACCCAAAACTCCTTGTGCCCAACCATACTAAGCTGTTTACGGTGCTTTTTTGATTACTGGATTGGCGCGGTCAAGTAAGCAGCCCGTGATATGACCTTTTTCCACATAGGTCGTTGGTTTATTTCATCCATCGTAACGCGTCGGCAGTGCGCAAAATCCTCTTCCAGCATAGCGCTCACTTGAGCAGCAAAGGATGGGCTGGGAATGAAAGCAGTTATTTCGAAATTGAGTCGAAACGAGCGATTATCCAAGTTGATTGTACCGACGGTTGCTGCCTCATTGTCGATTAAAATGACTTTTTGATGTAGAAAACCAGGAAGGTAACGGTATATTTTTACTCCAGCTCTCAACATATCAGGCAAAAATGAAAATGCGGACAAGAACACCAGCAAGTGATCTGGCCGTTCAGGGATCATTACCCGCACGTCAAGCCCACGCATAGCTGCTAGACGAAGCGCATCTTGCACACCTTGGTCCGGCACAAAATAGGGACTAGTAACCCACAATCTCTCATTCGCGCTATGAATTAGCTGCTGAATTAATAGGCTGGCCGTGTCCTGTTTATCAGCAGGCCCTGAGGGAACAATAACTACCTGATGATCTTCCTGGGGATGTATTTCCGCATGCCAATTAAGCGTTATTACCTCATTCGTTGCCCAGTGCCAATCTTCCCAAAAAGCCTCTTGTAGGCCTAACACACTTGGTCCTTGAAGAGCTAAGTGGGTATCACGCCACGCACCATGACGAGGATCCTCACCTAGGTACTCTACCCCAACGTTAAAACCACCAATCCAGCCTTTTTTGCCATCGGTTACCATGATTTTTCGATGGTTACGGAAGTTCAGTTGGAAACGATGCTTAAAGCCACGAGAAGAACGAAAAGCTTTAGCTTCAACGCCCTCTTTTGTCAGATCCTTGAAATATCCCTGGCTGAGATTTCGGCTACCCACTTCATCATAAAGAAAGTAAACACGCACACCCCGCTGTGCCGCTCGAATTAAATGACTCTGCAAACGCCGCCCCAACTCATCGTCACGAACGATAAAAAACTGTAGCAGCAAATAGTGTTGTGCATTATCTATTCCTGCAAAGAGGCTTTCGAAGGTGGCCTTTCCATCAATTAAAAGCTCTGCACTATTGCCTTTGGTTAAAGGCATCATTGCCAGCTGTTCCACTGCGTGTATATCAGCATTCTTTGGCAAAGCAACATGGGGCTTAACATTATTACGATAACGCGCTAGTACACGCCTCAATACATTATCGCGGGCGCCCCGTGCCGATACGTAGCCGTAAAACCGTGGACGCCCGAAAAACCAATAAGCTGGCAAAGCCACATAAGGAAAGGTAAGCAATGAAATGATCCATGCAACTGCCCCTTGAGAAGTGCGGCTAGACATAAGTGCCATTATTGCTGACACGATGCCGAGCACGTGTATCAGCATTATGCCTGTCCCTAATAACCATGAGGTCATTGACTATTCCTCGCCATACGCCAGGGATCCCTTATTTGTTTCGTTTGCTGCCTATGCATAAAAGCCCCGCATGAGACGGGGCTTCTTTATGTATTATTGCCTAATCCGTAAGCGAGTCTTTAAGCCGACTGGGCAATAATCTCTTTCCACTTGGCGGGACCTGTTTGATGGACAGACGTCCCTAAGCTGTCCACTGCAACGGTTACCGGCATATCTTCAACTTCAAACTCATAGATAGCCTCCATACCCAAGTCTTCAAAGCCAACAACTCGAGACTTCTTGATCGCTTGCGCCACTAGATACGCAGAACCACCGACAGCCATCAGATAAACAGCCTGGTTGTCACGAATCGCGTCAATAGCCGCCTGGCCGCGCTCAGCTTTACCCACCATACCAAGCAAACCAGTCTCTTCCAGCATTGTACGCGTAAATTTGTCCATTCGCGTTGCGGTCGTTGGGCCAGCAGGGCCAACAACTTCATCACCAACAGGGTCTACTGGTCCTACATAGTAGATAAATCGACCGCGCATATCGACTGGCAGGGGCTCGCCTTTGGCGATCATATCTACCATACGCTTGTGCGCTGCATCCCGGCCGGTTAATAACTTGCCGTTTAACAGAAGGGTATCACCCGGCTGCCAGGTCTGAACCTCTTCTGGCGTTACCGTATCCAGATTTACGCGTTTAACGTTGTCCCCTGCCTCTCGAGTAATCTCTGGCCAGTCTTCAAGTTTGGGAGCAGGAAGTGCCACTGGGCCGCTACCATCAAGCGTGAAATGCGCATGACGGGTGGCGGCGCAGTTGGGAATAATCGCCACAGGCTTATTGGCCGCATGGGTTGGATAGTCTTTAACCTTAATATCCAGCACCGTGGTTAAACCACCTAAGCCTTGAGCGCCGATACCGCTTTTATTCACTTTATCGAACAGCTCCAGGCGCAGTTCTTCAGCACGGTTACTAGGGCCACGCTCCTGCAAATCTTGAATATCAATAGGGTCGAGTAGCGCTTCTTTGGCAATCATCATCGCCTTTTCGGCGGTACCACCGATACCAATTCCCAGCATACCAGGCGGACACCAGCCTGCGCCCATTTTAGGCAACTGCTCCATCACCCAGTCTACGACACTGTCGGATGGGTTTAGCATCGCAAACTTAGATTTTGCCTCACTGCCACCGCCCTTGGCGGCCACGTGAATATCAACCTTATCGCCAGGAACAATTGAGTGGTGAATAATCGCTGGCGTGTTGTCTTTGGTATTTGCTCGCTTACCGTCAGGATCAGCAAGCACAGAAGCACGCAGTATGTTATCCGGCAACTGATATGCACGGCGTACGCCTTCGTTAATCATATCATCGAGGCTCAGCTCGGCATCCCATGTGACATTCATGCCCACATGAACGAACACTGTCACAATCCCAGTATCTTGACAAATAGGCCGGTGCCCAGTGGCACACATGCGCGAGTTAATAAGAATTTGTGCAATGGCATCTTTGGCTGCGGGGTTTTCCTCTCGCTCGTAAGCGGCCGCCATGGCATCAATGAAGTCTTTCGGATGATAGTAAGAGATGTACTGCAGAGCATCGGCAACGCTTTGTATCACGTCGTCCTGGCGGATCACGGTCATGGTCAAACAGCTCCTCGGTTATCGTCTTTTCTATGGCCTTAGTCGTTTATGCTACGTTTGACTAATAAGTGACCATCCAAGTGTCGAGGAAGTATACCGTATTGCCCCTTGAGCGGCAGCCGCTCTACGTCCGTTGTGAGTGATAAACTCTAGCGCTTTGGTCTGAGTTTGGAAGAACACTCATGATAACGGTATAAATTATAGTTCTGCCAGAGCACAAACATGGCCTAAACTGTAGCGTTGCCAGCAGAATAAACAGACTAAAAGGTATTTTTTGATGATTCCAATTGGCCTGCCATCAGTCAGCTTTTTGCTAACTATCGCTGCCCTTTTTTCCACAACACTCGTCTGGTTGATTTGGACGCTGAGACTGGTTTTTCTTCGCAAAAGGGAGAGTAACCGCTACAAGCTTTTTGTCTACCTGTTGGTCACGGTCATAGCCTTTTTTACATTATTCAAAACAGCCGATGTCTATCTTCAACTGGCAAAGGAACAGCGTGCATCGAACACAAATTATCGTTTAGCGTTGGGGGCGCCGCAACAACTTGGCCACATTGATATGCCCGCGGGTACGCAGCTCCAGCTTGCTCTCGCCAATCTGAAAGATTCGTTTAAGGCCGCCTCTTTTCCCGAACCTGTACTTATCTCAGGAATACAAGCTCTACGAGTCGAACGCGACATAAGTAGCAAAATAAATGATAGCAGGATAGTCGGCTTCACCCCGACCACCCTACGCGTGATTGGGCAAGGAACCAGCCTTCAGGCCGGATGGTACTGTGACGCAACCCAGCCGATTCAGTTCACCCTCAACGCTGATGGTGAGATTTCTACTTTCAGCGCTTGCACTCTTGCCCTGGATACTACTGTAGACGAAATCGTATTACCCGCTGGCACAGTACTCCGAGCCAGCACGGGAAAATCCTACACCGACGGTTTTGTCGATATAGATCGCTGGACTGTTTATGTACAAAGCGATGCCGAAATCAACGTTGATGGATTAGTTCTGACAGATGCACACCTAACCCTGGACAACATGCGAAGACTTCACGAGATTGGTGGCGCGCTTTTAATCCGAGATACCCAACTCGGGGAGCTCCAGCACGCGGCAGGTTCAACCGTCCGCCTGAACCCAAGAAGGCTGCGCGAGACATATCCAGCAGCATGGCTGATTGAAATCCCGGATGGATCACTGTCATCAACAGAATCCAATACAATACATCAGGCGCATGCTATTCAAGATCGTACAGGCAACACTCTAGCAATTCTGCCAGCTCGCTGATGGATTAGCCGCGCACAGAGCTTTCTTGCTTGAGAGCCCTTCACCCCAGCACCGTCATTACCCCAGCGCCAGCTGCTGCTCTTTCATCCGGTGGAGTTGATCGCGTAGCCTTGCGGCTTCTTCAAACTCAAGGTTCTGTGCCGCTTCAAACATCGCATCTTCAAGCTTGCTAATCGCCCCTAACAAGTCTTTTGAAGACATGCTAGCCACATCATACTCAGCGGCACTTTCCGCCACTTTCCGCTCATTGCCGCGACGGCGGCTACTTTTCTTACCCGGTGCTTGAGAGGCCTCAAGAATATCTGCCACTGAGCGCGTCACCGTAGTTGGCGTAATGCCATGCTCTTCGTTATGGGCAGTCTGTTTTGCACGGCGGCGCTCGGTCTCATCGATGGCTTTCCGCATTGAATCGGTAACTCTGTCACCGTATAAAATCGCTTTACCGTTAGCATTACGGGCAGCACGCCCAATCGTTTGAATCAGCGAACGTTCTGAGCGTAAAAAGCCCTCTTTATCTGCATCCAGAATTGCCACCAGTGACACTTCGGGCAAATCCAATCCTTCGCGAAGCAGGTTGATACCCACGAGGACATCGAATTTACCAAGCCGCAAATCACGAATAATCTCAACGCGTTCCACCGTATCAATATCGGAGTGTAAATAACGCACACGGATACCATGCTCATCAAGATATTCGGTGAGATCTTCGGACATACGTTTGGTCAACGTAGTCACAAGCACTCGCTCGCCAACGGCAGTGCGCAAACCAATTTCAGAAAGCAGATCATCTACTTGTGTGCTTGCTGGGCGTACTTCTATTTCTGGGTCTAAAAGCCCCGTCGGCCTCACCACCTGCTCCACAATCTGGCTCGTGTGCTCCGCCTCATAAGGCCCTGGCGTAGCTGAGACAAAAATTGTCTGCGGGCTTATCGCTTCCCACTCCTCAAACTTCATTGGCCGGTTATCCAACGCCGAAGGGAGGCGGAAGCCATACTCGACTAGCGTCTCTTTACGAGAGCGGTCGCCTTTATACATCCCCCCCACTTGGGGGACGCTGACGTGAGACTCATCAATAAAGAGCAGCGCATCATCTGGTAAATAATCAAAGAATGTCGGCGGTGGCTCGCCTGGTGCACGGCCGGATAAGTAACGCGAGTAGTTTTCAATACCGTTGCAATAGCCCAGCTCCAGCATCATTTCAATATCGTATAGGGTGCGCTGCTCCAAGCGCTGAGCTTCTACTAAGCGGTCGTGTTTACGCAACCACTCCAAGCGCCCTTTAAGCTCCTCTTTGATAGCGTCAATGGCACCTAAAATCGTCTCACGCGGGGTGACATAGTGGGATTTAGGATAGATAGTCATGCGCGCTACCTGCCCACGTACATCACCAGTGAGTGGGTCAAATAGGCGAATCGAGTCTATTTCATTATCGAATAGCTCAACGCGTACAGCCTCTTCGTCAGAGTCTGCGGGAAAAATATCAATGACATCACCACGTACCCGATAGGTACCCCGCCGAAAGTCCATATCATTGCGGGTGTATTGCAGCTCTGCCAAGCGACGTAAAAAAGCGCGCTGATCAATCAGCTCACCTCGACTAAAGTGCAGACGCATTTTTAAATATTGTTCTGGGTCGCCCAGGCCATAAATAGCCGAAACAGAGACAACAATTAATGCATCACGCCTCTCCAGCAGTGCCTTAGTGGCAGAAAGCCGCATTTGTTCGATATGGTCGTTAATCGATGCATCTTTCTCGATAAATGTATCAGAAGAAGGCACATATGCTTCCGGCTGATAGTAGTCATAGTAAGAGACAAAGTACTCAACTGCATTGTCTGGAAAAAAGGACTTAAACTCCCCGTAAAGCTGAGCAGCAAGAGTCTTATTAGGCGCCATCACGATAGTCGGCCGCTGTAGTTGCTGCACTACGTTAGCCACCGTGAATGTTTTACCCGAGCCAGTCACCCCCAGCAGGGTCTGATGGGCAAGCCCCGACTCCAGCCCGCTGATTAAGCTGCGTATTGCCGTTGGCTGGTCACCGGCAGGCTTAAATTTTGACTGCAGCCTAAACTCCTTGCTCATCTTCTCTCCTTTTATTAGGGTGGGAGTACCCCAGTATGCAGCGCTATTCGATGTGCGTCTCAATTTCTACTGTAGCTTGGGTCATTAATCGCTGAATAGGGCAGCGATGGCTAATCGCTTCAAGCTTGGCACGCTGCTCTGGATCGTCAATACCGTGCAGCACTAACGTAACAGCTAACTTATAGATCCCCTTCTTTTCCTGGCTATCATCACGCTGAACCTTTACGGTGACCCCCTCTAGAGGCCACTCTTTACGCTTCGCGTACATCTGTACAGTAATCGCTTTACAAGTGCCTAGCGCGATATCGAAGTAATCATGCGGGTCCGGTGCACTGCCTTCTCCACCCACTATTGGCGGCACATCCGCATACAGCGCGTCTAAATCATCGATCTCAACTCGTTGACGAAAAACATGATTGCGCTGGCTGATGATAGTGATGGGCTTATGCATTATGATACCTTTACCCCTAAGTTAAGCTTCTCAATGGCTTTTATAAGAGCCTCACGCTTGGCACGCCCTTCTACCTCAGCGCCATAGCGCCCTACTTCAACGCTATCAACACCGTCTAGCATCATTAATGCCGTGGTGATTTTATTTACCTGGTCGGCGTTAGTCACACCGTGAAATGTTAATGCTTGAAAAGCCATCTGCAGCCCTTTTAGATGATGTTAACAGGTTAGGAACCACTCAATCCTATGCAATACCAATACACCCAAAAGGGGATGGACAACTAGGATAGCATGCCTTAACTACCTTGCAATTGGCGTGCAGCGCCCTCACCTAGCTAATTCATGTGCCAAAACCCAGTCGTTTGTCAAAGCTCAGTCGTTTGTCAAAACATCGACGCTCTACATATATTAGCACTCTATGCTCAACTATTGCCGCGAAGGCACGGCCAATAGCTAGCCAAGGCCAGATAGTAGCATTCACCTGCACTAAGGAGTTTTTTTATGGCGGCCGCCACTTTGCAGACCCAACTAAATCGTAACGTACGACTTACACATCTTGGCGCGCTAGATGTGATGGGGGCGGACGCAGAGAAGTTCCTGCAAGGCCAGACCAGCACCCAGGTCAGTTTAGCTAATGGCCATTTCGCGCCACTAACCTGTTTTTGCACACCAAAAGGAAGAGTATTGGCTAACGCCCAATTGCTACGCTTAGGTGAGGAGCATTTTCGTTTAATAATGGGCACTTCACTGATAGATATGCTAGCCAGTCACTTAAAGAAATTTGCTGCGTTCTATCGCGCAGAGTTGGTAATTCAATCGTCACTTACCTTTATTGGCGCCAGCGCTGAGGCCCAATCACTGGCTGAGACAACAGGCGTGGTCCTACCAGAGCATCCCAACACTCAGTACAACAATCACAGCGTGACAGCGCTTCGTCAGCCGGGCAAAGCACGCTGGCTATTCTGTGTTGACAATAGCTCACCCCATGATGAGCTGAGCGATGATGACCAGACACGCAATGCATGGCATCTGGAGGATATTCGTAGTGGTATAGCATGGATCACTATCGCACAGCAGGATCACTTCTTACCGCAAATGCTTAATTGGGAAGCGCTAGGCGGGATCAGCTTCAAGAAAGGCTGCTATACCGGCCAAGAGGTCGTCGCCCGCGCTCACTTCCGTGGTCAGGTAAAAAAGCGTCTGGCACGTATTTCCATCACCACAGACACGCCACCTAACATAGGCGATACCTTAGTAGATGCAGACGGCAAGTCGGTAGGCGAAGTAGTCAGCTGTGCTTTCAATGAAGAGCAGGACATAGAGCTGCTTGCGGTAGTAAGCACTAAAGTGATGGAAGGAGTATCTGCAGCTTTTTGGCATGATCAACCCGCAACTCTTTGCTCACTACCCTATGCACTTGAGCGCCTAGATCCCGAGCAGTTGGCCGTTAGCTTGAACGCGTAACGGGCAGCTTGTTGCTAAAACAGATTAAACAGTCGAGCGGCATTAGCACTACTCAATGCCGCTACTTCTTCGACAGTTTGGTTACGTAAAGAGGCAACGACCTCGCAAACTTCGGCTACTCGACGAGGCTCGTTACGCTGCCCCTGATACCTACAAAGGGGCATATCGGGACTATCCGTTTCCAACACAAAGCTATCGTTGGGTAATCGCGCAACAACGCCACGCAGCCGCTGGGCACGCTCAAAGGTGACGCTTCCCCCTAGACCGAGCGTATAACCCAGCTGCAAAAACTTGTCAGCCTGGGCGTAAGACCCAGAGAAGGCATGAATTAAACCACCCCTAGGCAGTGCCAGCTGGCGCAGCCGCTTGCTTACTGTATCGTTTGCTTTAACGCAGTGCACGACTATGGGCAACTCATACTGTTTAGCCAACTTCAGCTGGGCTTCAAAATAGTACCACTGCTCATCTAGAGTATCCTTGAAGCGCCCGTCGATACCGCATTCACCTATCGCGATGAAACGCTTATTGCCCGCTACTTGTTGTTCCAAGGCAGCGAGATCCTGCTGCTGGTGCTCGGCAATAAAATAGGGATGTAAGCCTATGCACAGGCTTACATCCGCTCGTTCCCCCAGCTCCAGCAAGCCTGGCCAGCGAGCTCGCGTAGTTGCCGCAACCACAAAATGATTAACACCCACCGCCCTGGCAGCATGAATAACCTCACTGCGATCAGCATCAAATGCTGCAACATCAAGGTGACAATGAGCATCAATCAACATAGGTAGCCTGCTTAATGCTCGCGAGTAGGCTGGAAGCGAATATCGGGCCAACGCTCCTGGGTCATCTGCAGGTTAACGCGGGTTGGTGCAATATACGTTAGGTAGCCGCCACCATCGATCGCCAAATTAGTACTGGCCTTACGCTTAAACTCCTCCAACATCTTGGCATCTTCACAGTATACCCAACGCGCTGTCTGCACATTGACGCCCTCATACAAGCAGTCAACTTTGTACTCTTCCTTCAGTCGATGGGCTACTACATCAAACTGAAGCGTACCTACAGCCCCCAGAATCAAATCGTTGTTGTCGACCGGCATAAACACCTGGGTAGCGCCCTCTTCAGAGAGCTGCTGAAGGCCCTTTTGCAGCGCCTTCATTTTCAGCGGATCTTTTAAACGCACACGCTTGAATAGTTCAGGTGCAAAGTGAGGAATACCAGTGAAGCGCATGTCTTCACCCACCGTAAAAGTGTCACCAATTTGAATGGTGCCATGGTTATGCAGACCGATAATATCGCCTGGCCAAGCTTCCTCTACTTGTGAGCGATCCGACGCCATAAAGGTCAATGCGTCGGCTATTTTCACGTCTTTACCGATGCGCACATGGCGCATTTTCATGTTTTTCTCATATTTACCCGAGCACACCCGCAAAAAGGCAATACGATCTCGGTGGTTCGGGTCCATGTTGGCCTGAATTTTAAATACAAATCCGGTGAACCGCTCATCATGGGCAGTTACCTGGCGAGTATCAGTGTCGCGGGGCTGTGGGGCCGGAGCATGCTCAACAAAGCCGTCAAGCATTTCGCGTACGCCAAAGTTGCCCATAGCAGTACCAAAGTACACGGGTGACAATTCGCCGCGTCGGTAGGCTTCAAGATCAAACTCGTGTGACGCCCCACGTACCAGCTCAACCTCCATGCGGAGCTCTTCAGCTTGCTCTTCACCCAGCACAGCGTCTACTTCTGGGTTATCCAGCCCTTCAATACGCTTATCATCAGGTATACGGCTCCCCTGACCCTGGGTATAGAGGTGTACAACATCATTATAGAGGTGATACACCCCTTTAAAATGGCGCCCCATACCGATCGGCCAAGTCATTGGCGCGCACTGTATATTCAGTACCGTCTCGACTTCATCCATGACTTCAATTGGGTCACGGATATCTCGGTCCATTTTGTTGATAAACGTCAAGATAGGCGTTGTGCGCAGACGACAAACTTCCATCAGCTTGATCGTGCGATCCTCAACCCCTTTCGCGCCATCAATCACCATCAGCGCCGAGTCTACCGCCGTCAGCGTACGGTAAGTATCTTCTGAGAAGTCTTCATGCCCCGGTGTATCCAGCAGGTTTACAATGCGCCCACCGTAAGGGAACTGCATGACAGAGGTAGTCACCGAGATCCCCCGCTCTTGCTCCATCTTCATCCAGTCAGATGTGGCATGTCGGTCGTTGCGCTTACTCTTCACCGAACCTGCCAGCTGAATAGCATTCCCAAACAGCAGTAGCTTCTCGGTGATAGTTGTTTTACCCGCATCAGGGTGCGAAATAATAGCAAAGGTGCGGCGCAGCTCAGCTTCGCGCGCTATGTTAGCGTCAGACATTGGGTTCTCTAGAAGATGGTGCAATATTCAATCTGGGAAAGCGCTCTCAATAACGGCGCCTAAGTGAGCATATGGTAACGCAACTAGGCTATAGCGGCATACCATGCGGTAACTCCAATAATTTGAGGGCAACAGGAAAACATAAAAAACGCCGGATAACCGGCGTTTTAAGATAGTAAGTACTCCTGCACAAGCAAAACACTACTCATGCAAAATTAAGCGTATGTATTTACCTGGGTACCCTTACTGCCTTCTTGCGCGAGATCCGGCTGGGCGCCAGTGTCAGCTGAGGCAAGCACCTCTGCAACCTGCTGAGCCTGCACTTCAAGTGCTTGCTTGAATAGCTGCATTTGAGCTTGCTCAGCTGTCTGCGCTTGATTCATATGCAGTGCGGTGCTTACTGCATTACTTGCGACAATATCCATCTTCTCACCTCACGTTCCATTAAATATGCTCCAAGCGTAGCAAAACCAGCGCCCTTACACCTCACTCCTAGCCCACTGCTGTTTAGATAGCTGACCTTGCAGCATGATAAACGCTGATAAAAGTTACTTACCGTGATAAAAGCACGACGAAAATCAGAAACGATCAGCACGAAATGGCGACATATCGATAGCCGTCGGTTTGCTTTCCATCATATCAGCTAGCAAACGCCCAGTGGCCGGCCCAAGCGTAAAACCCTGGTGCCCATGCCCAAACGCCAACCACAAGCCAGGGTGGCGCGGTGCAGGGCCAATCACAGGCTTCATATCCGGCAAGCATGGACGAGCCCCCTTCCAAGCCGAGGCATCGCGGCGCTCACCAAGAGGGAAAATCGTGCGAGCCACTTTTTCAGCAGCACCCAGTTGCTGCTCATGGGCCGGTGACTCAAGACGGTCAAGCTCTGCGCCCGTAGTCAGCCGCACACCTGCGTTCATGGGTGCCAACAGATAGCCTACCTCTGCATCCATCAGCCAATTACGAAGCTTGGTATTAGGCTGGGTCGTATAATGCATATGATAGCCGCGCTTCACAAACGCTGGGAACTGGTAACCCAACTTCTTCATCCACTCGCCCGCCCAAGGCCCAAGTGCCACTACAACTTCATCCGCATCTAGTGTTTCAGTTGCCGCTTCAACTTTCCACCTCTCACCGTGCTGATGGAAACCGTTGATATCAGCTTGCAGGACACGTCCACCTTGCTGACAAAAAGATTCAGCATATGCAGCCACAAGACCACCAGGATCAGCGACCGTCCATGGATCTAGCCAATGAATGGCACCGATAATATCACTGCCTAAATCGGGTTCTTTTTCTATAAGGGCCGCACGATCCAGCACCGCAAACTGGACACCATAAAGCTCAAGTGCCTCCTCGGCCTCCTTTACACGCTTGGCCAGCTTGCCTGGAGTACGATAAATTTCCAGCCACCCTTCACGGCGTACCAGATGATCAGCACCAGCGGCTTCAATCATAGGCGCATGGGCTTCAAGGCAGAGCTGAATAAGTGAGGCGTATTCAGGAATAATTTTCTCATATCGCCGTGAAGAGGAGTGTTGCCAATAACTTAATAAAGGTGATGCTGCATTAAGCATGCCTGCCGGGCGGTAACGAATGTCCACTCGATTGTTTGGCAGCACACTCAGAATGGTTTTCATATCCCGCGGAAATGGGTAAGGCTTAACCGCTTCTCGCTGAATAATACCCGCATTGCCGAAGGAAGTTTCACGACCAGGCTCACGGCGATCAATTAGCGTCACCTGATGGCCACGACGCTGCAAATGCCATGCAATGCTGACACCTACCATACCTGCTCCCAACACTACCGTTTGACGCGCCATTCTGCCGCACTCCCTCGAACGTTAAAAAAATAGCTGCTACCAGCAAACCAAATTAACTGATTGAAAAATATCACTAAACAAACCAGTTTCACATAGCTGAAAAAACTCTTTTGCGAAACCAGAACAGCAATATCTATCGCAAACTATTAAAAAACGGATAACTCAACTATTCGCAGTATAGTGTCTGCAAAAATTGGCTGCATTCTGCGGCTTAACAAATAGCGCCCCCCCCCCTTGCGGCACATCAAGCGACACAGGGTTGAATGGAAGGAGAAGAAAGGAGATAAAAAGCATAAAAATATTTTACAAGAACGGCAAAAAACCAGCATAAGCAGCTTAATTGCTTATTGCTAGTTAAAAATATAAAGCTGATAGCTAGGGAGGATAATATAGAAGTAAAGTGCGGTAGCGTACTAACAACTGAACGCTAGGTAATGGGGTGGATGATGGGGATCGAACCCACGACCACCGGAGCCACAATCCGGGGCTCTACCACTGAGCTACACCCACCACAACCTAAAACTGGGAAAACTTTCGATACGTACTAACTGCTATTATCTATGAGTACTTTTTATCAATGGGGTGGATGATGGGGATCGAACCCACGACCACCGGAGCCACAATCCGGGGCTCTACCACTGAGCTACACCCACCACTGATAAAGTACTTAGAGACTTACTTCTTGATTGCTGCTAAAGAACACCGCAATAAACTTGGCTTTGAACAGCTTTTCCAAGATTATTAATGGCACGCCCAGCAGGACTCGAACCCGCAACCTACGGCTTAGAAGGCCGTTGCTCTATCCGGTTGAGCTATGGGCGCACATGAAGCATTCTAAACAACTGAATACTGATGGGCACTTGACCACAACCAAAGCCTGGAAAAGCAAGCTACCACCTTCCGCGCTAGGTATGTGGTCGGGATGGAGGGATTCGAACCCCCGACATCCTGCTCCCAAAGCAGGCGCGCTACCAGACTGCGCTACATCCCGATTTCTTACCTTAGACGCTGCTGCATATCCCGTCTCAAGCGAGGCATATATTACTACTTCTGAGTTTAAAGTCAACACCTAAAGTGATTGATTAGATAGATGCTTTGCCTTGCTCTCCTAGCATGCGAAAATTAGCTCCTTAAGAATGCGCGTCATCTACACGCGCCTTGCAGTCTGCTTTGCTTTTCAACCTTCATAGGGATCTTATTACATGGCCGCCCAACTCATCGATGGTAAAGCCATCGCCGCTAATGTCCGTCACGCTGTTGCTGAAAAGGTCAGTGCACGCCTGCAAGCTGGCGCTAGAGCCCCCGGACTAGCCGTTGTAGTGGTCGGAGAAGACCCCGCCTCTCATGTCTATGTCAATAACAAGCACCGCGCCTGCGAACAGGCAGGTATTCTTTCTTTTCAGCATGCCCTACCTACGGATATTGGCCAGCAGTCGCTCGAAGCACTGGTAGACCAACTGAATAATGACCCCACCGTAGATGGCATATTGCTTCAGCTACCTCTACCAAAGCACCTAGACGCCAGACCAATCCTTGAACGCATCCGTCCAGATAAAGACGTAGATGGCTTTCACCCCTATAACATTGGCCGTTTAGCGCAGCGCATGCCCTCACTTCGCCCATGTACACCAAAAGGCATTATGACAATGCTGGAACAAAGCGGCATTGCCGTGCGTGGCCTAGATGCTACCGTCGTGGGTGCTTCCAATATCGTAGGACGCCCCATGGCACTGGAACTAATCCTGGCAGGCTGCACCACGACCGTTTGCCACCGTTTTACTCAAAACCTCCAGGAGCACGTTAGTCGCGCAGACCTGGTCGTGGTCGCAGTAGGTAAACCCGGCACCGTCAAAGGCGACTGGATCAAACCGGGCGCTGTCGTTATCGATGTAGGCATCAATCGCCTGACGGATGGCTCTTTAGTGGGAGACGTCGATTTTGCCACAGCAGCTGAGCGCGCAAGCTTCATCACGCCAGTACCTGGTGGTGTAGGCCCGATGACAGTGGCTACCCTGCTTGAAAACACCTTAGAAGCAGCCGAGCGCCACGACCAAGATTAAAGCCCCCCCATCATTCAACGCTTGAAGCAAGCGGGTAACAAAGGAGTACTTTATCGTGCGACGGATTGGAATTATCGGCGCCATGGCACAAGAGGTTAGTATCCTTGCAGGCCAGCTTGAACATGCCGAGCGCTACGAGCACGCCGGATTTGTTTTTTATACTGGCACACGCCACGGCATAGAAGTGGTGGTCCTGCAGTCAGGTATTGGCAAGGTTAACGCGGCGGTTGGTACCGCAATATTGCTAGAACGCCACCAACCCGATGCCATCATCAACACCGGTTCCGCCGGAGGCTTCGCCAGCGACCTTAACATCGGAGACATAGTCATCTCCGATGAAGTCCGCCATCACGATGTAGATGCCGTCGTATTCGGCTACGAGCTGGGCCAGGTTCCAGGCATGCCGGCCGCTTATCAAGCAGATAAGCAGCTACGCGAAGTGGCTCGAAGTGCTATAGCTACGCTGGGCGAGGTCAATGTACGTGAAGGGTTAATTGCTACAGGGGATGCGTTCATGTCTGCCCCTGAGCGAGTAGCCGCCACTCGCGAGAATTTTCCAGCAATGCTAGCAGTTGAAATGGAAGCTGCCGCTATTGCACAAACTTGCCATCTTTACGGGTGCCCTTTTGTCGTTATCCGCGCTCTTTCTGATATTCCAGGCAGTGGCGACAATCACCTCTCTTTTGAGCAATTTTTAGATATCGCGGCAGACCACTCATCCCGCATGGTTGATCAGATGCTAATGGCGCTTGGCAACGCATAAACCTCACCCTACCTAACGTAAAACGGAGCCAGATGGCTCCGTTTTACTTCATACTGACACGCTAAGTCTGAGCATTTACTCAGCAGTAGGCAGCATCGCTTAGCGCTAGGCTTTAAGCGCCCAAGGCAAGATCTCACCTGCCAGCAACGGAATAATGTCCTGCCCCTCAGTGTACGGGTAGCTCTCTGGCAGGCGCCATTCACGACGCTCCAAAGTGACGGAGCCCGTATTGGGCGGCAGCCCGTAGAAGCGCGGGCCATTTAAGCTGGCAAACGCTTCAAGCTTATCCAGAGCCTGCATCTCTTCGAATGCCATTGCATATAGCTCAATCGCAACAGGGGCCGTATACGCACCTGCACAACCACAGCTCGACTCTTTATCGCCTTGCGCATGAGGCGCGCTATCCGTACCCAGGAAAAATTTTGGGCTGCCACTAGTGGCTGCTTTCAATAAAGCCTGGCGATGCTGTTCACGTTTTAAAATTGGCAAGCAGTAGTAATGAGGGCGGATGCCACCCACCAGCATCTTATTGCGATTAAACAGCAAGTGGTGGGCCGTTATGGTTGCTGCAATGTTATCCGATGCCGCCGCAACGAACTCAGCTGCCTGCTGTGTCGTAATATGCTCAAACACTACTTTAAGATCAGGGTGATTTGCTAACAGTGGCTTCATCACCCGCTCAATAAATTCAGCTTCACGGTCAAAGATATCAATATCACTATCCGTGACTTCACCATGTACCAGTAGCGGCATCCCCACCTTGGCCATCGTAGCAATGGCCTCATCACAGTGGGCAATGTCGGTTACGCCAGAGGCCGAGTTGGTTGTTGCCCCCGCAGGATAGAGCTTAACGGCTTTTACGATACCACTTTCTGCCGCTTTCACGATTTCCTCAGGGGAAGTGGTATCCGTCAAATACAGCGTCATTAACGGCTCAAACGTACTGCCGTTTGGCAGCGCCGCTAAAATTCGCTCGCGGTAAGCAACGGCCTGCTCTGTGGTAGTAACGGGTGGCTTCAGGTTCGGCATAATAATCGCCCGCCCCATCTGCGCAGCAGTATGTCCCACCACGGCGTTAAGCGCCTCATCATCACGCAAATGGAGGTGCCAATCATCGGGGCGGGTTATCGTAATAGCGTCCACGGCAAATCCTGTACTGGTCTGGTTTTAGTTACATCGGACAAAAAAGTAAGAACGCACAGTATACCCAATACAGCAGCATATAAATCTACCGCTCTCCCCCACAGCCGCGACCAAGTATCGTATTATGGCGACACTTTGTAGGATCAAGGATGTGGTTGTTTATGCAAAATGTGCGACGCTATGCAGACATTATCGCCAGTATTGAAGGCTTAATGTGGCTTGGGCTTGCCTGGTCGATCTCTATTTCAATGTACAAGGGCAGTACTGAACCCACTCTGGCAATGCTGTTTGTGGTCGGCGCGATGGTGCTATTTAGCTGGGCTCATCGCCCGATGCGCCATTTACTGAGGCGCTACCATATTCGCAAGCGGCGCACCGACATGTGGATTCACACACTTGCCCTACCGCTACTCCTAGCAATGTTCTTTCACATTATGCTTGAAGCATTGTTGGGCAGTGCCTGGCTGCCACCTAAAATGCTGCTCTTCAATTTGCTAGCCACGGCAGGCTGGCTGACTTACGTGATGACACTGTTTATTAAGTTTGTCATTCACAGTGTTAAAACATCAGGTAAATAAGCACGCTATGCCTACCGCTCTACCACTCCCGCTATCAACGCCAAACCGCAACTTGGTTAGATTAACCATTGTCCGTGGCATCACATGGACTGGTTTTTTACTAGCCATCATTGTAGGCATAGAGTTTTTGGCGTTTAACTTACCCGTTACGGCTGTCGTTGGCGTCGTGATTGCAATGGGCATACTCAACATTGCCACTTGGTGGCGGTTGGGTAGACCAAGGGCAGTCAGCCATTTAGAGTACCTCTCACACTTACTGGCTGATGTTGCTGGCTTAACATTACTGTTTTATTTTTCCGGGGGCTCTACCAACCCTTTTATTACTTACTACTTAGTGCCCGTAACTATCGCAGCGGCCACTCTCCCATGGCGCCACGCTTGGATTGTGGCTATCTGCTCCATGGCCGGTTACTCCTTTTTGATGTTTTTCTATCATCCTATTCCGCAGTTAGGGCACATAAACAGCGATGGCCCTCTTAGCCTGCACGTGCTGGGGATGTGGCTAAATTTCGGTTTGTCCGCAGGGCTAGTCACCTTTTTCATCTACAAAATGGCTCATGCGCTGCGCAACCGGGATAAAGCACTCTCACTCACTCGAGAAGCCGCACTACGCAACGAACAGGTACTAGCGGTAGCGACTCAAGCCGCTGGCACCGCTCACGAGCTAGGTACTCCTCTTTCAACAATGGCGGTGCTACTCAAAGAGATGCAAGACGAAGCAGCAGATGACTCTCCTCTTCATCAAGATATTACTTTGCTCCGCCAACAAGTCGATGTTTGTAAATCACGCTTGCAACATTTAGTGACTAATGCCGACCGGCGGCGTATGGCTGAGCCTGAGGTACTTGACGCTGAAGTGTGGCTAGCAGGCGTAGTGCAGCGCTGGCTAGTCATCCGGCCCGACGTTAGCCACTACTTTGACGTTGCCGAACGACGCGGCCGACCATGGCTTGCGGTAGACGCAACCCTTGACCAAGCGCTCACCAACTTACTGAACAATGCCGCTGACGCTAATCCAGAACAAATAGCCATTCGGCTAGACTGGCAAGATGAAAGTGTCATTATTGATATACGTGACCATGGCCCTGGCATCGCCATGTCTATCGCCGACCAGCTTGGCGATACCTTTATTTCTACGAAAAGCAAAGGCATGGGCATAGGCTTGTTTTTAACCCATGCCACGATTAACCGCTTTGGCGGTGGTGTTAGCCTGTACAATCACCCTGAAGGTGGCACATTAACGGAAGTCACACTTCCACGCTGCTTCGCCCCAGATAAGTAATAGCGGCTTGGCAGCCGCTGCAACATCGAGGACATCATGCAGATGCAAGAGCAACGCCTTCTAATCATCGATGATGATGAAATGTTTTGTCACGTATTAAGCCGAGCGCTTACCCGGCGCGGCTTCGAAGTGATGGTTGCCCACGATGCCGATCAAGCTCTGGCGGTAGCCGCACAATTTGTGCCAACTATGGCAACACTAGACTTAAAGCTGGAGCACAGTTCGGGGCTTAAACTACTACCCGAGCTACTAAGCACAGTACCCCACTGCCGCATTGTCGTGCTCACGGGGTACTCAAGCATTGCCACCGCCGTAGAAGCAATTAAATTAGGCGCGGTGAACTATTTATGTAAACCCGCCGATGCCGATGATGTTATTCACGCCTTTGAGCACCAGGAAGCCGACCCTAACATCGAGCTTGCCGACAATCCGCCCTCGATCAACCGCATTACCTGGGAGCACATTCAAAAGGTGCTGCAAGAGCACGATGGCAATATCTCGGCTACCGCTCGAGCATTAGGCATGCACCGGCGCACCCTGCAGCGCAAATTACAGAAACGTCCTGTACGCCGCTAATAGCGGTCAATGGGCAAGTAACGGATGATCAGCAAGCCGCCCCTGTTATCAACGTTAACGACTGGCATCGCCATAAGATAAACAGGGGCAGCACCAACCTTAGTGGGCTGTCCAACCGAGATCGATATTCCAACTTGAGCCTGTCACCGCTCCCGCAGCATCTGACGCTAAGTACGCTACCATTTGTGCTACCTCTATAGGCTCAATTAGGCGCTTAACAGCTGCATTTTTTAGCATGATCTTTTCAATTACTTCTTGCTCGCCCATTCCATGCAGCTTGGCCTGATCGGCAATTTGGTTGTCCACCAATGGGGTTTTCACATAAGCAGGGCAAATAGCATTAGCGGTTATTCCTTGTTCGCCCCCTTCCAATGCAGCCGTTTTAGTCAATCCCATCATGCCGTGTTTGGCACTCACGTACGCTGCTTTACCCGGCGAAGCAACATGGGCATGAATCGAGGCAATATTAATAATTCGCCCCCATCCCTTTTCACGCATAAAAGGCCATGCTGACTGGGTGAGAAGGAACGGCGCAGTTAGCATCAAGTCAATAATTTGACGCCATTTCTCTTCAGGAAAAGTTTCAATCGAAGCAACATGCTGAATGCCAGCATTGTTGACCAAAATATCAACGCCACCAAAGCGCTGTACCGCATCCGCAATGGCACCACGACATGCTTCTGGGTCAGTAAGATCAGCTTGGTAAAATGCCGCGCCAGCCTCATCGGCGACCTGCTCCCCCTTGGGGTTAAAGTCTACCGCGAGAACCTGGTGACCAAGCTCACAAAAGTGTTTAACAACGGCAGCACCAATGCCAGTGGTGGTACCAGTGACTACAGCAACACGTGGGGTTATAGCTGTTTGAGAGCTCATTCATAGGTCCTTATGTGCAAGTTTACGTCTTTAATAGTCGTTTCTAGATATCACCACATACATTAAGCACCATGCTCGCAACACCTTACTCATTTGCCATCAAACGCGACATCATTTGCTGCGCTAACCTAGCTGCTTCCTGCATGCTTTCTAAATCGCTTAAATCGTTCAGTATGACTCGTTTGTAAATTTCATAATCATTAGGTAGCCGCTCTAACGTTAGTGGGTATCGCCCGGAAGGCAAGTCAAGCAACAGCGTCTCCGGTAGCGGAGAACTCAGCGTAGACGGCTCCGGCACTGCCACTAGCCATAATTCACAGGGAGTAATTAAGGCGCCCACCATGAGTGCTGCATGGTTAACTGACAGATTTGTATGTTCAAAGCAAAGGGCATCTACTCCGAGCCTGGGGTTATAATGACTGGCTTTTTTCATAGTATGCAAATGCGCATCACGATACGCCTGCGCCAATGCCGTTAAGTATCGATACTCGCTGGGGGCTAAGCTTTGCATCAGCTCTCCTTGGAAAGATGGGTGCCAATAATGTGCCTCAATCAGGAACGTAGCCCAGCACTATTGGCCAAACACGCTTCGCTACGCGACAATAGCAGCAATTTATTTTATGAAAACCCTTAGCCTGAGGAGTGTTACCTATGTTTGTGGTCATTTTCGGTCGTATGTCGTGCCCCTTCTGCGTACGCGCCAAGCAATTAGCTGACCATTTAGAAAATACAGGAAAAATTGAAGGTTATCGCTACGTGGACATGCCCTCAGAAGGCGTCACTAAAGAGGATATTGCTAAAACAGCTGGTAAACCTATACGCACAGTTCCACAAATATTTGTTGATCAGCAACATATTGGTGGCTTTACCGAGTTCGACCAGTTTGTGCGCAGTAAACAGCTGCTAGCCTCTTAGCAATTGCCATAAAACCTTATGACTTTAACGCCTCACACTGGCGTTAAAAATGCCGTTAACTCCCGTTGAATCCATCTCACCTCTGCTTGCCTATACTGAGTGTTTATAAAAAAAGCCACGAGCTAATTAAAAAAGCTACAGGCTAATCACTGGCGGCGAGGACACCCCCCATGCAGCGCGAGGAGTTTATACAACAGCTGTGGCTTGACTACATGCATACTCACCCCGACTTGGGGGCACTCAGGCTATGGCCGTTGAATGCGCCAGCAGAGTACCTGACACTGGTAACACTAAACCATGGGCCTTTCTCAGCTAATGCATTGGGGGTCAAACTCGCACACATGGGTTACCGGTCTGCTGGTCATTACGCCATGGCGGATAAAGGATTGCTTATTCACTTACTCGCGCCAAGTGATCACGGTAGCTGGCTAGTACTGGCAGAACTGCAACTGGGCACACTCTCCAAACTCCCCAGAGAGGCGCTATCTGGACTAGTTTCCAAAAGCCACCCAGAGGATTGCAAAGGGCATAATCTGCTTTGTCGCGGCCGCCCCTGGCCTATGCCTTCTTGGGAACTGTATCAACAGCTTCAAGCCGCTCATCCACTTGCAGCATGGTTATCTGTAATGGGTCCTCGCCTACACCATGCAGGCTTTGACTGCACGGCATTAGGCAACCCGCTTGAAACACTCGACACTCAACTAATCGCCTCTGGCATGCCTTCAATAGAAAGCCAGCAAAACGGCGTTTTCCCCGTCTCATCATTGCTACACCATAGGTTTTATCCTTCAATGTCGCAAAAAATCGCGTTTAGCAATGGCGACGAACATAGGCTCTGCTTAGGAGGTTTAGCCTTGACACAAAAGCGCCTGGATGATGATCACGAACGTATTGCTGAAATTCTACTGCCCTACCATACGCGCTGCGAAATGGCATAAGCAGCAAGACGCGGGTAACCAAAATAATACCCACGTCTTGCTGACCCATTAGCGAAAATCAGCAGTGCAAAGCAAAGCAGCGTTACTCGTCAAAAGTCATCTCAGGCACGTGGTCGGGTACAACAAGCTTGCCAGCGGTTTTCTCAATAATTTCCTCAACGCTGACACCCGGTGCTCGCTCTTTTAGGATGAAAGCTCCGTCTTTAATTTCAAGATAAGCGAGATCCGTTAGCACGCGATTGATGCAGCCTGCCCCTGTCAACGGAAGCGTGCACTTCTCTAGTAGTTTAGACTCTCCATGCTTGGATGCGTGGGTCATTGTACAAATGATGTTTTCGGCGCCTGCGACCAAATCCATAGCGCCGCCCATGCCTTTGATCAGTTTGCCAGGCACCATCCACGAGGCAATATTACCCTCCTGATCGACCTCAAAAGCCCCTAGTACCGTTAGATCCACATGACCGCCGCGGATCATGGCAAAAGACTCCGCTGAGGAAAAAATTGCAGCACCGGGCCGAGCCGTTACCGTTTGCTTGCCAGCATTGATCATATCCGGGTCGACTTCGTCCTCCGTAGGGAAGCGGCCCATGCCCAGCAAACCATTCTCTGATTGCAGCATGACGTCTATGCCATCAGGCACATAGTTGGCAACCAGAGTAGGAATACCAATGCCTAGATTAACGTAGAAGCCATCTTCGAGCTCACGAGCGACGCGCTGCGCCATCTGTTCGCGTGTTAAAGCCATGGTGTGTACCTCGTAGTAAATAACCAGTGAGTAACTGAGTTGAGACAACAGCGTAAAATCGCGCCGCGATTAGCTGCGTATCGTCCGTTTCTCGATGCGCTTCTCAAAAGAGCCCTGAATAATACGATCCACGTAAATGCCTGGGGTGTGAATCTGGCTTGGCTCAAGCTCACCCGGTTCTACAATTTCTTCAACTTCCACCACGGTAATTTTGCCTGCAGTCGCGGCCATCGGATTAAAGTTCTGTGCCGTATGGCGATACATAACATTGCCGTAACGATCCGCCTTCCAGCCTTTTACAATCGCAAAGTCTCCTGTAATGGCCTCTTCAAGAATGTAGTGGCGGCCATTGAATTCACGCACCTCTTTACCTTCGCCAATTGGCGTGCCGTAACCGGTAGCGGTGTAAAAAGCTGGGATACCAGCGCCGCCTGCGCGCATTTTCTCAGCCAGGGTGCCTTGGGGAGTCAAAACAACATCAATTTCTTCATTGAGCATTTGCTGCTCAAACATCGCATTTTCACCTACATAGGAGGCGATGATTTTGCTGATCTGACGGTCCTCAAGCAGCACTCCCAACCCGAAACCATCAACACCACAGTTGTTAGAAACGACAGTAAGATCTTTAGCGCCCCGGCGCTTAATTTCGGCGATAAGATTTTCTGGTATGCCACAGAGACCAAAACCGCCCGCAATAATGGTCATACCATCTTTGATACCTTCCATCGCTTCCTCATAGGAAGCCACACGCTTATCAAATCCTGCCATTGTTACGCCTCACATTATTATCGGTGGTGTGCTGAGCACATCTTGACGATGTTGCTTGCGTGATAGTGTCAGTGTTGTACTAGATGATATATTTGTTAAGTTTGTTTTTCTTATCAATTTATTTTAAAAATTAATAAATGAGCCAATATGACGATTAAACAGCTGCGGGCTTTTCTCACAGTAGCCCAAACCCTGAGCTTTACACATGCCTGCGAACGCTTACACCTTTCCCAGCCAGCTCTGAGCCTAGCCATCAAGGGCCTTGAAGATTCACTGGGCGGCAAACTGCTAATACGCAGCACCCGCAGTGTCCGGCTGACCCCTGAAGGTGAATCGCTGCTCCCCCTGGCGAAACACCTGCTAGCGCAATGGGACAATACCGAGGAGCGCCTGCGCCAGCGCTTTACACTCCAGCTTGGCCGTCTAAGCGTTGCCGCCATGCCTTCGTTTGCCTGCAATTTACTGCCCAGTGCACTGGTTAAGTTTCGCCAACAATACCCTAAAATCAATGTCACTGTTCATGATGTGATTAATGAAGAAGTCACTGATATGGTCCGCTCCCGACAAGTCGAGATAGGCATTGTATTTTCACCGGAAGGAACAGGAAGCTTATCCTTCACGCCGCTATTTGAAGACCAATTCGTGGCAGTGGTTCCCCCCTCGACCACGGCACAGGTTAGTACTCATTCTTGGGCCACACTGCTGCAGCACGATTTTATTACGCTTCAGCGCCCCTCAATGGTTCGGCGTTTATTAGAGCAGGAACTGGGCAAACGACAAATTGATGTGCCTGTCGCATTTGAAAGTCACCAGCTATCCACGGTAGGTAGCATGGTAGCCGCTGGCTTGGGTGTTAGTGCCGTACCCTCGATGTGCATTCGCCAGATGCAGGAGCTAGGCGCCCACTGCGTTCCATTGACGGACCCGAACATTGTGTGTCGGGTGGGTATACTCACCCAGCAAGAGCTATCGGTTGCCGCGCATGCCCTGCGGGATGTACTTATTGAAAGCGTAAAGGCACCTAGGCTGCATGTCCCACAATCACTCGTCACCCCAACTTAACAAACTGATTCATACGCGTTTCATAGGCACATTAAAGAGCCGCTAAACTGGGCAGCATGCTCCTGATCCTTTAGCATTCAGTTTACAGGTGTCATTTTACATGCACATCGAATAAGCAATTTGTATCGAGGAATGGTGGTATGCCTATTATTAAGGGAATCGTCAGCGTTTTACTGCTGACAATATGCACGCTTTTTTGGGGCGTACCGCTCATCATATTAACGCTTGCTAAAATAATCACACCTGGCCGTCATCGTAAACAGCGGTTGCTTGACGGACTATGTGCGGTAGCGCAGAACTGGATAGGTCTTAACCTTTGGTGGATGCGGCATTGGCTAAAACCTAACCTGACAATTAGTACACCAGAGTCCCTCAGTCCGAATCAGTGGTGGCTAGTAATCTCAAACCATCGGAGCTGGACCGATATTTTTATTCTTTTTATGGCCCTGCATCGGCGCATCCCTATGCCGCGCTTTTTCTTAAAACACCAGTTGATCTGGATTCCGATTGTCGGGCTGGCATTCTGGGCACTAGAGTTTCCTTTTATGCGTCGCTTTAGCCGCGAGCAAATTGCTCAAAACCCTCAACTTGCCACTATCGACCGAGAATCTACAGAACGAATTTGTCGGCAAGCGCGGCGCGCCCCCATTACAATATTCAATTTTATAGAGGGCACACGCTTTACCGTTGCTAAACGTGACGCGCAAAATAGCCCTTTCCGACACTTATTAAGGCCAAAAGCGGGCGGCATTGCCCAGGTGATTAGTCTACTAGGCGACCAGTTGGATGGTATCCTAGACGTAACGATCAGTTACGAAAATCCATCGCCAACTTTTTGGGGCTTTCTATGTGGTAAAGAAGCCCCGATTACCCTTGAGGCAAGGCAGATTGCAGTCCCCGAATGGATGTTCAATGCCAATTATCACCAAGAACCGCAGCACAAGGAACGCTTTCACGCATGGATCAATTCACTCTGGCAGGAAAAAGACACCTTGCTAGGCAGTCAAACCGATCACGACTAGCCAACTGGGCTGTAATTTGCTTACTCGCCGGTTGGCTGGCGGGCTGTGCCGGTTCCAGCACCTCTACGGAGCCTGCCCCAGCCACCAGCAGTGCTAGTCAAATTAGCGGTGAATGGATTGAAGTGCAGCGTGGCGACACACTGGGGCAGCTTGCCGCCCGCGCGAATGTCCCTTTAGAGCGTCTGGAGCGTTTTAATCCCAATATTAATGCTCAACGCTTAAATGCTGGGCAACGGTTACTTATACCCACTCAGCAAGAGCGCGCTCCTTCGGGCGGCCCTTACCGCTACCAGATCAGAGCGGGTGATACATATTCAAGTATCGCACGCCACTTTGGCACGACCTCAGGACGCATTCAAAGCGCCAACCCTGGCACCTCACCAACAGCATTGAGAGTTGGTCAAATCGTCAGCGTACCTCTTAGCAGCGGCCCAGCACGTAGTGCCAGTAGTACAAGTGCAGCCACCACAAGCAGCGGCAGCCGTCCGGCGGTTTCTCCCACGCCTACGCCAAGCGCCAGTTTACCTGCCTCTGCACGCCGCTGGCCCTGGCCCTTAGAGGATTACCGAATAGTACGTCGCTTTGGCGCAGATAGCCGTGGCACGCTGCAGCCGATGCTGCTAGCAACGCAAGCAGGTGCCCAAGCCAAATCGGTAGCACCTGGCGAAGTACGCTTTGCCGATAGTATGCGCCAGCTAGGTGAAGTCGTGATTGTCCACCATGCAGACAACCTGCAAACGGTGTATGCGATGTGCGAACGCATTTTAGTCCGTGTCGGGCAGCAGGTAAGTACCGGTGAGCCGCTGTGTAACGTTGGCCAAAGCAGCTCAACGCAACGCTACGACTTGCTGTTTGACCTACGTCAGGGCGGCAAGCCAATCGACCCGCGTCAGGTGCTTCGTTAACGGCACACTGTTTACCGAGTGGTACAAAAAAGCCCCTGTTTTCAGGGGCTTTTTGCATAACAAGACAAGCTAAATTCTCTTTTTAGCCACCTTTAGCCTCGATAATAACCTGGTGTAATGAATGGCGTTGGCGTCACTACCATCGGTAGCTGTTTACCACGTACCAAGGCATATACCACTGTCTCAGATGCCTCCCACTCCCGCTTTATATAACCTAGCGCTACGGGCTTACCTACGCTGGGCCCAAATCCTCCTGAGGTCACTTTGCCAATCTCACTGCCTGCTTTATCTAACAACACCGTGCCTTCTCGTACCGGCGCCCGTCCTTCCGCCACTAAACCAACCCGCTTACGCTGGTGATCTTTGGCATCTACTTGGTGCAGAATCAAGTCAGCACCAGGGAAGCCTGCAGAACGCTCTCCCCCATGTCTTCTCGGCTTTGCTATGGCCCAAATCAGCCCCGCCTCTACCGGCGTCGTCTCTAGGTCCATATCATGCCCATAAAGGCACAGTCCCGCTTCTAAACGCAGTGAGTCACGAGCTCCCAGACCAATTGCTTCAACCTCAGGTTCAGCAAGCAGCAGTTCAGCCAGAGCCTCACAAGAATCACTGGCTACGGAAATCTCAAAGCCATCTTCACCGGTATAACCGCTACGACTGATCCATACTTCCTGCCCCGCCATGGTAAAGCGACCATGGCGCATGAAAGTCAGCTCACAAGCTTCTGGACATAGACGCTGCATTACATCACGAGCCATAGGACCTTGTAAGGCCAGTAATCCCCGGTCTAGCGCCTCAACTTTATGGGTAGCCCCTAAATTTGTACGCAAATGAGCCAGATCCTGATCCTTGCAGGCCGCGTTCACAACCAAATAAAAGTGGCCACCTGCGTTTACCACCATCAAATCGTCGATAATACCGCCGTCATTGCTTGTAAAAAGCCCATAGCGCTGCTCGCCTTTCTTAAGCCCCACTAAATCAGCAGGTATGAGTGTCTCAAGCGCACTCGCAGCATCAGTGCCAGTAACCAGTATTTGTCCCATATGAGAAACATCAAACAAGCCACACTGCTGACGAGTGTGCTCATGCTCTTTCTTAACACCCATGGGGTACTGCACCGGCATGTCATAGCCAGCAAAGGGCACCATTTTGGCTCCGAGCCTGATGTGCAATGCATGCAGCGGCGTATGGTTAAGATTTGACATAAGGCTTCCTTTGTCGAAAAAAGAAACGGGAAGCCAATGCATTGGCTTCCCGGCTCTATAGCTATTAATCACATCATAGCTACTCGTTACATCCGTAAGACCTACTTCAGTCTATTTATCATGGTCCAGGGCTTCACCAGGCAGTACTTCTTTGCCCGCAAAATAGTCCTTGGTGAGCTTAAATACCACTGGGGACAATAGGGCCAGTGCAATTAAGTTAGGAATAGCCATCATCGCGTTGAAAGTATCGGCCATGAGCCAGATAAAGCCCAGTTGCGCGATAGCGCCCAGCGGAATCGCTAATACGAAAAGTATGCGATACAGCATAATCGAACGCGTACCAAACAGGAACTGACAGCATTTTTCACCATAGAATGACCAGCCAAGGATAGTGGTAAACGCAAAAACGGCCAGGGCAACCGCAACAATCTGATTACCAAAACCTGGCAATGCTGCATCAAACGAAAGCGCGGTTAGTGATGCCCCTGCTTCGCCATCAATCCACACGGTTGAAGTCAGAATTACCAAAGCAGTGATGGTACAAACAATAATCGTATCAATAAAGGTGCCCAACATGGCAATTAAGCCTTGGCGAACAGGGTTTTTTGTTCGTGCAGCGGCGTGGGCAATAGGCGCGCTACCCAGGCCTGCTTCGTTAGAGAAAATCCCCCGTGCCACACCAAAGCGAATCGCTGCCATTACTGCAGCACCCGCAAAGCCACCCGCTGCTGCAATAGGGTTGAAGGCATAGTAGAAAATCAGCCCAAACGCTTCACCGATCTGGCTAGCATTAACCATCAGCACCAGCAGGCCTGCAATCACGTAAGCAATCCCCATAATCGGTACTAGCTTACCGGCCACTTTAGCAATACGCTTAATGCCGCCTAGAATCACCGCACCAGCAAGCACCATGATGATCACCCCAGTGAGCCAGTGAGGCACACCGAAAGTAGCATCCATGGCATCAGCTACGGAGTTAGACTGAACAGTATTACCGATACCAAACGCTGCAATAGCACCAAAAAACGAGAACATTCCCCCCAGCCAAAGCCACTTTTTACCCAGGCCGTTTTTGATATAGAACATCGGCCCACCAACATGGTAGCCGGTGCTATCGGTTTCACGGTAACGCACCGCCAATACCGCTTCAGCAAACTTGGTTGCCATACCTACTAACGCCGTAATCCACATCCAAAAAACCGCACCGGGACCACCCAATGCAATTGCTGTGGCAACACCAGCAATATTGCCGGTTCCGATAGTGGCAGACAGTGCTGTCATCAATGCATTGAAAGGGGAAATTTCGCCGCTATCGCTGGCTTTTCCAGGTGCTTTTTCGCCGGGGGCTGCTTTTGGCTTGGCATCACGCCCTTGCCACATTAGCTTGAAACCCATGCCTAACTTGCGAATCGGCATTAGTTTCAAGCCAATTTGAAGATAGATACCCACGCCGAGCAGCAAAATGAGCATTAACGGGCCCCAAACTACGCCGTTAATTACTCCTAGGAGGCTAGTTAATGTTTCCACGCGTTTCTCCTTACCCTGTGTGTTTGCTCAATTATTATGGATGCGAAATAGGCGTACTGCCCTCGCAATTTATTAGTCTAGGTGACCAAGCGCTTGCGCAGAGCTGCTTATGCTAAGCAAAGCGCATGATTTGCATGTTTTACACCATTTCCTTAGGTAGTATCTATGGTGATGTCGCCTTTGCGCAGAGAAAGTAACTCTTTTATGAAGTATCATTCTCGCCAAACCATTATGAAATACGACGTTTCGACTCATCATTTTGAGGCGTTTAAGAAATTTGTTTCCGATCAGAAACACGGTACCATAGAGGCAATTCACCAAGCGCTAGCTAGGTCGACAGTCGCCAAGGCGAAGGACAAGCGCTAGTATGCTTTTGTCCGAACAACCGTTTTGTATAGGAAATTATCATGAGCAATCTTCCTGCTAACCTTCGTTACGCAAAAAGCCACGAATGGGTACTTGATCACCAAGATGGGACTGTAACCATTGGCATCACTGACCACGCGCAAGAAGCACTGGGTGATGTTGTATTTGTTGAACTACCAGAAGTAGGGCAAGAACTTAGCAAAGGTAAAGAGTTCGGTGTTATTGAGTCGGTTAAGGCTGCCTCAGACCTTTACTCACCGGTCAATGGCGAAGTCATCGAAATCAACGATGCTCTTGAAGATTCACCTGAAACCGTTAACGAAGCCCCCTACGAAGGCGGTTGGATGATGAAAGTACGCCTGGCTGATCAAGCTCTAGACGGACTTTTAGACGCCGATGCTTATCAAGCGACACTCAATTCAGACGATTAATTAGCCTAAAGCGCCAGCCATTAACGGCTGGCGCTTTTTTAATGCCCCTGCACGGTTTTCTCATCACGTTCGGAACTCTCCCATGTCATTTGAAACACGCCGCTTGGCCGAACTGGCCGACCACGATGCTTTTATCAAACGTCATAACGGGCCCAGCCCCACTGATGTCGCCACCATGTTAAAAGCGCTTAACCTGCAGCGCATGGAAGACCTTATCGAGCAAACCGTGCCAAGCGATATTCGCCTTGATCGCGAACTGAACTTAGATGACCCACGCAGTGAAGCAGAAGCACTAGAGTATCTAAGCCAGCTAGCGCGTCAAAATCGCGTTGCAAAAAGCTATATTGGACAAGGCTATTACGGTACACATATGCCTGCGGTTATTCAGCGCAACGTGCTTGAAAACCCAGGTTGGTACACAGCTTACACTCCTTACCAGCCAGAAATTTCCCAAGGCCGACTGGAAGGGCTACTTAATTTCCAGCAAGTCGTTATGGATTTAACCGGCATGGAGCTTGCCAACGCTTCGCTTCTGGACGAAGCCACTGCTGCTGCTGAAGCAATGGCGCTCTGTAAACGCGGCAATAAAAAAAGCAAGTCCAACACCTTTTTTGTCGCTGATGACATATTCCCACAAACACTGGATGTCGTTAAAACGCGCGCAGAGTTCTTTGGCTTTGATTTGATCAGTGGTCCAGCCGCCTCGCTTGCAGAACACGACGTTTTCGGAGCGCTGGTGCAGTACCCCTCCGCTAGCGGTGAAATCAGCGACCTCAAGCCAATGCTGGCAGCTGCCCAAGCACGCGGTATTATGACCTGTGTCGCCACCGACCTGCTAAGCCTTGTGCTCTTGAAAGAACCTGGTGCGATGGGTGCAGATATTGTAGTAGGCAGTTCGCAGCGTTTTGGCGTCCCCATGGGCTTTGGTGGCCCCCATGCCGCTTTCTTTGCTACCTCGGATAAGCTTAAGCGCTCAATTCCTGGCCGTATTATCGGTGTATCTAAAGATAGCCGAGGCAACACCGCTCTACGTATGGCGATGCAAACCCGCGAGCAGCACATTCGCCGCGAAAAAGCGACTTCCAACATTTGTACCGCTCAGGCGCTGCTGGCCAATATTGCCGGCTTCTATGCCACCTATCATGGCGCCGATGGACTTCGTAAAATCGCTGGGCGTGTACATCGCTTAACCACCCTGCTTGCAGAAGGTCTAAAACAAGCTGGCATTACCCTCGCTCATACTAGCTGGTTCGATACACTGCGCTTGACCCAGGTAGATGCAGGCAAAATTCATGGCCGAGCCATGACCCATGACATCAACCTACACTACTTCGCTAATGGTGATGTAGGCATTAGTTTGGATGAGACCACTACCGCCCACGATGTCGCAGCATTATTTGACGTACTGCTCGGCGATGAGCACGGGCTTTCCGCTGCGGTGTTAGATGAGAAAGTACTTTCCGAGTGTATCAGCGGCATTCCGTCAGCGTATCAACGAGAAAGCAATTTCCTAGAGCATCCAACTTTCAAGCGTTATCGCAGCGAAACAGAAATGCTGCGCTATTTAAAGCGCCTAGAGAATAAAGATCTGTCGCTTGCTCACGCGATGATTCCACTAGGCTCATGCACCATGAAGCTCAACGCGACCAGCGAGATGATACCCATCTCCTGGCCTGCGTTTGCACACTTACACCCCTTCGCCCCCCGCGAACAAGTGGCAGGCTACCATCAGATGATTGATGAGCTTGCTGCGTTCCTGGTAGAAGTCACCGGTTACGACCATATCTCTATGCAGCCTAACTCTGGCGCACAGGGTGAGTATGCAGGCCTGCTAGCGATTCGCCGCTACCAAGCCGCCCAGGGTGAAGCCCATCGCGATGTTTGCTTGATCCCCAGCTCCGCCCACGGTACTAACCCCGCTTCTGCGGCCATGTTAAGCATGGAAGTCGTCGTGGTCGAGTGCGATCAAAACGGCAACATTGATCTAGCAGACCTAACCAGCAAAGCAGAGCAGTACAGCAACCGCCTCTCAGCAGTGATGATTACTTATCCATCCACCCACGGGGTATTTGAATCCCACGTGCGTAAAGTGTGTAAGGTCGTACACCAGCACGGCGGCCAAGTATACGTTGACGGTGCTAATATGAACGCCCAGGTAGGCCTTACCCGCCCCGGCGACTTCGGTGGCGATGTATCCCACCTCAATCTGCACAAAACGTTCTGCATTCCCCACGGAGGCGGCGGCCCAGGCATGGGTCCCATTGGTGTAAAAGCACACTTAGCACCCTATGTGCCCAACCATGTAATGACACCTATTAATGGCGTAAACCCAGAAAGCGGCGCGGTTTCTGCTGCGGCATTTGGGAGTGCCTCGATACTTCCGATCTCTTGGGCTTATATTAAGATGATGGGCGCTCGTGGCCTCAGGGAAGCTACTGAGCTTGCCATTCTAAACGCTAACTATATTGCTAAGCGGCTGGAAGAGGCATACCCGATCCTCTATCGTGGCCAGAACGGTACCGTGGCACACGAGTGCATTATCGACATTCGCCCGCTCAAGAGCGCCTCAGGCATTAGTGAAGAAGACATCGCCAAGCGTCTGATGGATTACGGTTTCCACGCCCCCACCATGTCGTTCCCTGTACCAGGAACACTGATGATTGAGCCTACCGAGTCTGAGTCGCTGTACGAAATTGACCGTTTCTGTGATGCGATGATAGCGATTCGTGAGGAGATCGCTGCTGTTGAGCGTGGTGAGTGGCCACTGGATAACAACCCGCTGGTTAACGCTCCCCATACTCAGGCCGATGTCATGGATAGCGACTGGCAACGGCCTTACGAGCGAAAATTAGGTGCATTCCCTACAGAAGCAGTAGCAATGGCCAAATACTGGCCATCCGTGAACCGCGTAGACAATGTGTTTGGTGACCGTCAGTTGATATGCTCATGCCCTAGCATTGATGAATACCGCGGTTAACACTGCGCCACTTTTTCATTAGCGTATTTTTATTCCAGTGACTTAACGCCCCATCGGCCCTGTTATTCAGGTGCCGGGGGCGTTTTTTCTTGCTCCCGCTGGCTGTGAAAACCACTAAGTAGCTTTTCGTACCGCTTGGGCAACACTGAGTCCTGACGGCGTAATAAGTAAAGCTCTTCGTTGATGGCTTGAGGTAGCGCCAATGCTTTTACCTGACGTTGCCACGGGGAGGTTTCCAGTACTAAACGAGACACCACCGTAAAACCCAACCCCCGCGCCACAGCATCCAGCACCATGCTAACTTCATTGGTAAACCCTTGATAACGAAAATGCGTCATCGAGCGAAACTCATTAGGGTAATTAGCCTTTAACAACGCATTAGCGTGATTAACACCGTCGTAGTAATTGAGAAAGCCAATCCCCATTAGGTCAGAGAGCGTACTACCAGCAAAGTCTGCAGGAACCACTAAGCAGAGCGGCTCTTTATGCCACAGGGTACAGGTAAGATCTGGATGATTAACCTGTTCAGTGACAATCCCAATGTCATAGCGCCCTTCTAACAGATCGTTAACAATCTCATGATTAAACGCAAAACTGTAGTTAACGGTCAGGTTCGGGTGCATCTGCTGCTGGCCGAGGATATAGGGATAAAACATCAACCCGACGCTGCCAGGTGATGCAATACGGCACTCGCCGCTATCTAGTGAATCATCATCTAAACCGTGACGAAACTGCTCATGTTCAGCAAACAACTTTAGTGCATAGTCATAGGCGCGCCGCCCTGACTCAGTAAGCGTAAAGCTTCGGCCTTTTCGCTCTATTAGCGTTTTATCAAGGTAGGTTTCCAGTTTACGAATATGCTGGCTAACACCTGGCTGCGTCATTTCTAAACGGCGTGCCGTTCGTGTGAAACTACCGGTTTCCACCAACGTAATAAATGTCCGAAAATACAGGGCATTAAACATAATCAAACGCCATTTAGTTTAGCCATCGTCTACTCTCAACGTGGCTATAGAGTAGCACACCTCAACCTCCCTCTGGACGCACCATTCATCAGCTGAACCCGCTGTAACAGCATGATAGTATGAAAATTGTGATTACTATCATCAGGGAAGGCCATACTAATGACACAACTGCCAGCGCCTCGCACAACGATTTCAAGCATCATCTCACCCGAGGGGAGCCTTGAAGTCCTCTCGCAGCATGAAGTTAACCGCCTTAAAAGCACATCCAAAAGTGGCTTACACGACCTATTGCGCCGCTGCGCTCTGGCGGTACTTAACTGTGGCAGCCCCACCGATGACAGCATAGCTATACTGGAGGCCTACAAAGACTTCGATATAGAGGTGTTGCAGCAAGACCGCGGCATTCGTCTCAAACTGACCAATGCTCCCGCCGAAGCGTTTGTCGATGGCCGTATGATCCGTGGCATCCGCGAGCATTTATCCTCTGTGATTCGCGATATTGTCTATGTCTACAATGAAATCCAGCACCATAAACGCTTTGACTTGGACACAGCTGAAGGCACCACCAATGCCGTGTTCCATATTCTGCGCAAAGCTGGCACCTTAAAGCCTGGCCGCGATCCTAGCCTAGTAGTTTGCTGGGGGGGACACTCCATCTCACGGGAAGAGTACGAGTACACAAAAGACGTTGGCTATCACTTAGGGCTACGCGATTTGGATGTTTGCACCGGATGCGGGCCTGGCGCTATGAAAGGCCCGATGAAAGGCGCTAACGTTGCCCATGCCAAGCAACGCCGTAAAGATGGTCGCTACCTGGGTATTTCAGAACCGGGCATTATTGCCGCTGAAGCACCCAACCCCATCGTGAATGAACTGGTGGTTATGCCGGATATAGAGAAACGCCTGGAAGCCTTTGTGCGTCTTGGCCACGGCATTATTGTCTTCCCTGGCGGTGTCGGCACCGCAGAAGAGATTTTATATTTATTGGGCATTTTGCTTCACCCTGGCAACAACGACACCCCCTACCCACTTATATTCTCAGGCCCCGCCAATGCAGCTGCCTATTTTCAGAAAATAGACGAATTTTTGGTTTACACCCTGGGAGAAGATATTCGCCGCTACTACACCATCATTACTGGCGACCCCACAGCGGTTGCACGAAAAATGCGTGCCGGGATTGATGAAGTAACTGACTTTAGGCGTAAGCACCAGGACGCGTTTTACTACAATTGGCGCTTAACTATTGCCCGGGAGTTTCAGGCACCCTTTAAACCCACCCATGAAGCGATGCGCGGGCTCGCCTTACACCGCCAGCAACCTACTCATGAACTAGCTGCGAATTTACGGCGAGCGTTCTCAGGGATTGTAGCGGGCAACGTTAAAGAGGATGGTATTCGCGCCATTGAGGCCCACGGCCCCTTTGAGCTGACCGCTGAGCCCGAACTAATGCAGCGTTTAGATGAGCTGTTAAGCTCGTTTGTGTCCCAAGGTCGTATGAAGCTAGATGGCCAGCCCTACACGCCTTGCTATGTTCTTAAGTAACCCCAGCTCAACAGGCACACCTTAAGCCGCCTGTCTTCAGGCGCGTATTAAACCGGTAGGCTCAGCCGCCTCGCTGAGCCTACCACCACAGGAACACACACGTGATTATTGCTCTACTCACGCTGCTAGTCGCAGGGGTTATTAAGGGCGCCATTGGCTCTGGGGTGCCTGTTATCGTCATTCCTGTGTTGACGATGCTCTATGACGTAAAGCTGGCCATTGCAGTGTTAGTGGCGCCGAACCTGTTTAGCAATGCATTGCAGGTATGGCAGTACCGCCGCCATCTTTTACCGCTTAGATTTTTGGCTACGTTTTCCATTGCTGGAGGACTAGGCATTGTGCTCGGCACCTGGGGGTTGGTCGTGCTATCGCCAACCCTTCTGTCCCTAGGGGTCGCGGGGGCTATTGTGATGTATTTAGCTATTAAACTAGCAAAGCGTAAAATGGTACTGCCATTTTCACTGGCCGAGCGTATCGTTCTGCCGGTCGGGCTATTAGCAGGAATTCTACAAGGCGCCGCGGGTATGTCTGCGCCGGCATCAGTGACTTTTCTCAACGCAATGCGCCTGGAACGCCAAGTATTTATCGGCTCTATTTCAGTTTTCTTTGCAGCGATTACCTGCGTACAAATTCCCGCCCTACTAAGTACGGGTATCTTAACGTTTGAGCGCATCCTCTATAGCCTTGCGGCACTACTGGCAATACTGGTGGCGATGCCCTTAGGCTCTCAACTTGGGAAGCGCCTACCCCATCATTGGTTCGATAATTTAATCATGCTGCTGCTTGCGGGCATCGCGTTAAAAATTATCGCTGATGCCACATTATAAAATAGAAGTCGCAGGGCGAGCCATGAGCCGTGCAAGCAGAGTTCCCATTAACACACTACACTAACCAACATCGCGAGCGGTGTAGCGTACTTATCAAGGAAAAGGAGAGCCAGCATGCAAATGATTGATCAGCTAAAGGACGGCCAAACAAAAGCTTTTGCCAAGCACTGCTTTGAAAGCAGTACCCCTGAAGAACTTGACGCCGCCTCCGAAGGAGTAGCCGATCAGGCTCAAATGGAGCATTGGGGAATCACCGAAGGCCAATGGGAAGAAGCCGTTGCCGCCGCACTGGCAGACCATAAAGCCCAGGCCAACTAATAAGCACTATGCTTTAAGCCCTGCTATCGGCAGGGCTTTTTCTATTATTTACTCGTTACACCGCAGCGCCCTAACCTAACATCGCGTACCGCCGCCACATAAATTGGCATGTTGCATACAGGCTGCTCTATGCAACAACAGCCTAGATTGCTCTTCCGCGTGCAAATGGGCAGTGCAAATATTGTTGGAGCGCTGAGCGCTTTTAGGAAATCACCGATGAACTACACACACCTGGAGCATATCTTCGTTGCACTGATGATTCAGTTTATGCTGCTACCTTTTGTATCCGCTAAAGTGTCAGGCTCTATTGCTATTGCGTTACTTCTCGGCCGAGAGATTGCCCAGCATGAGTACAAACTCGGGGTGCAGCGGGGTTGGGAATGGGGCGAAACCCTACCTGTAGGCATGTTTGAAGGAGTCTGGCGCGGCTGGACACTCGACTCTGCTCTGGACGTCATCCTACCCGCGCTCGCATGCATTATGGCAGCTGCAATACTTCATGTACTCGGTAAGAAATAGGATACTTGTAGTTACCTATACTGGAGCAACTGGCATCTCCAGCATAGAACAACATTCGGAGTAGAATATTAGTGCACGCTGGGAGCCAAAACCAGAAATCTGCCTCTGCTTAAACTTTCTAATCGCAATACGGTAAGCTGGTTCCAAATTATAATCTTTAACGCATACCTCATCGTCACATGCCTTACACCACTCCAGAGTCTCTCCTTCAAGCGCAATTTGCACTGCTTGAGAGCATGAGCTCTCTGAACCACCTGCTCTATCGCTCATGAATGTATCTCGCACCTCAGGCCAAAGAGGAATTGAGCGAAACCAGGCAACACCGCTATATTGATGACTTCTAAACTAGGGATAAGGAGAAAGCGTTGGACAAGGCTGCCTATCATAAACGTTGGGATCATCTTGAGCAGATACAGCGAGAGCACAGCAACCTACCAGAATCGGGTGTAGAGAACCGGGCAGTACTTCATAAAGTACTGACGAACACCTTCCGAGAATTCGTTATCGCCTGTTATTGCGATCACTGGCGCGAGGCCTACCAGGGCTCAGCCTTCTCTCTCATCTCTGATCGAGACGTACTCATTGCAAGAGCCATCAAAGCTCACCATTGGACACCGGGCATCGCCACCAGCCTCACCAGCTACGACCTGGCCCTTTCTCTAATTGACGAGTTGGCAACGCTCAAACTGACAGAAATGGCCATACATGTCTGCTATATGAACCTGCAAGACCTTCCCAAAGCTAACTACCAAGCACTGATCGGGCCGCACGAATAACAGTAGCCCTTCCCCCGAAATTATGGGAAGGGATCTAGCTATAGCGCTGTGCCAAAACTGGCGCGCATTTACACCACAAAAAAACGTAGAGTCTCCCCAATTTTTTCGACACAAACAAAAACCGCCGCTCGGCATGACCCGTAAGCGGCGGTTTTCATTATAAATTCTTGGTCGGAGTGACAGGATTCGAACCTGCGACCTTTGCAACCCCATTGCAACGCGCTACCAAGCTGCGCCACACTCCGATGTCTTTATTAGCTTACGCTGATTGCTCACGTTTGCCTCAAGACGGTGCGTATACTATCGCTTTATGTGCCAAATGAAAAGCTCTTTTTGCGCTTTCTTTTCAATTGGTTGGCGTTACACACGATCAGCTTCTTTCAACAGGAAAGCCATCGCCTCATAAATCTTGGGCGTGGTCACCAGCAACTGTTCAGGATAGAGGTCTTCGGAAATGCCCTCGGGCACATCTACCAAGCGGCCTACTTGTGCTCCCGCTTCACGGGCAATTACCCACCCCGCCACGAAATCCCATGGTGAAACCGTTTCGTAGTAAGCATCCAGCCTCCCGCAAGCCACATCGCATAAATCCAGCGCAGCGGCACCATTACGGCGAATGTCTTGGCAATGGGTTAACACTGCCGCTAAGCGAGGCAAAAGTTTTTTACGAGCTTCTTTTTGGTAAGGGAAGCCTGTGCCGACCAATGCACTTTCCAGAGATTCAGCACCGCTGGGCTTAATCGCCTGCCGATTACAAAAGGCGCCCATTCCCTGTGCAGCACTAAAGGTCTCACCTAAAAAAGGCGCGTGTACAACACCGACTTTACCTACCCCCCGCTCCATCCAGCCGATAGACACTGCTACATGGCGCAGGCCTTGGGCAAAATTAACCGTACCATCAATGGGATCGATAACCCACAGCTGCTCAGCAGGCATGTGGAGTGCACGCTCAGGGCTTAGCTCTTCACTGAGCCTCGCCTCGCCGGGAAAGAGCTCATCTAGACGCTGACTGATAAACGTATCAACGGCGACATCCACATCAGTGACTAGCTCAACGCCAGATTTAAGTCGCTGGCTGAAGCTCTGCTCCTGGCGGGCCTCGCAAATCATCCTCCCAGCCTCTTCAGCAATCGTGATCGCCAGAGCAAGCCGTGCCTCTAGGGTATAAGCTGCCATTAATGCTCCTCAATTGGTCCGCGTTTATCCTTGCAGCATAAACGCGGACCGATGGCATTTCCATGACAGACCCGCCCACTCACCAACAGCTTACCGTAATGCATCCACCAGCACGTCCACTACTATCCTGGTCGCGGCTTCAATCAATACCACATCAGCCCCCACTCGCTCCCACTCATAACCCGGGTAACGGGGAAGCTGAGAGGCTAACTGGCCATCAAAGCGCTTGGCAATACCCGGGGGTAACGGTTTGCCACGCTCTAAGTTACGCTGAATCCCAGGAGGCAGTGATTCAGCACGAGGAGCATCGTACTGACGCAGTAGGCGCAACAATTCACGCTCGTTTATTCGTGGCAAATCAACATAGCGGTCTGAGCGGCGCTCATCCCGGTGGCGGCTTTCATGGTGGCGACGCTCTTGGCGGTCACTAACACGGTGGCGCTCAGAACTATTATCCCGGGCTCCGTGGGCCGGCGCATGAGCAGGCTGCGCCAAAGCAGCAGAGTGCCAAAGCAACGCGCTTAACAATAAACTGGTGCCAATGATAATTGGTTTCATAGCTAGCTCCTTGATGGCAGGAGCATAGAGTGTAGAGGGCAAATGAGCAGGCAGTGTGAAGAAAGCAAGGATATTCGAGAGAGGCGTAACAACACGTAAAAACAAACTCTAGAATTAAACAAAACATAGCCGCCGATTAGGCAGCTATTTTACAAATGATAAGTTACTTCAAGGAGCAGCCACACCGGCAGCAACTCTACCGCCCCCCGTCACTGTAACGGTTTGGTTACGGTTCATGGTAGTAATTACAATGTCATCAGGATTGTCACCTGCAGTACCATCAAACCGGCTTGCTACCTCGTTTATTCCTGTTTCAGTATCAATACTACATGATTGGAAGTCAAAATCCGCTGTATCATCACCAGCAACTGAAGCCGTAACAGCTAGAGAGCGAAACGCGCTTAACTCACCAATACAAGCGCTTTGCTCAGCGCGATTTAAATAATTTCCATACTGTGGTACACCTACCGCGGCCAAAATACCAACAATTGCCACCACAATTAGCAACTCGATCAGAGTAAAGCCCTGCTGTTTAAAGTGCTGGGCTTGGTTAAGTTGGGTTACTTTCATCATCAGGAGTCCCTGCCGTAATGAGTCGTCATTAATGTATATCCAATCAGCTAATGTTACTTAATCAAGTAACATTGCCACATTAGCTTACCCCTTCAGGATTGGCAACTAAACACGGCATGCACTTTTCATTCTTATTGATGACTATTAAGATCCCCGACCCAAGTCACTTAAGTACCCCAAATTAAGTATCTATGGTAAAAAGAGCAACACATTTCCTATACTATCGAGATGCCAATGCATCAATCCACCCGTGAATCCACTCTAAGCCACACGACCTTAAACGGTGGCCTACTAGGCATTGCCGAGCGTCTGGTTAAGCACGGTTTACTAACCGATACTCAAGTGGCTGATGCTAACTCCACTGCTGCTGAGCTAGGTATCTCGTTATTACAACACGTGGTAGAAAACGGGCTAGTAAATGCCGACGCCGCTGCCTTGGTCGCCGCCTGGGAGTATGGTCTGCCGGTAATTAACTTAGAGTCAATATGTCTAAACGCGCTGCCACCAGCTAATGATTACCCGGTTAAAATTCTTGAAAAGTGGGATATTCTTCCCTTAGCACGCCACGGCTATCAGTTAACCGTTGCAGTTCCTTATCCGGCTACTCTTACTCAACTTGATGAACTACAATTTGCTACCGGATTAAGCATAGATGGCGTGTTAGCCCCAGCGAACCAATTAAAAAGCACGTTAATTCAGTACTTAGCGCTGAACAAGCGCAGTATGCTGGATGATATTAAAAATGATATCGACACGGTTAATGCGCTCAACATCGTTCAAAATGCTAACAGTGAAAAATTAGTTTCCAGCATCGCCGCCAATGATAGCGAAGACGCACCGATCGTTAAGTTTGTTAATAAAATATTGATGGATGCAATTAACCGCGGCGCATCGGATATTCACTTCGAGCCCTATGAAACCCTCTACCGAGTGCGCTTTCGTATCGATGGCATCCTTCTAGAAGTTGCCCGTCCGCCTTTTGCATTACGCCACCGTATTGCCGCTCGACTTAAGATTATGTCAAAGCTGGATATTTCAGAACGCCGCCTACCCCAGGATGGAGCAATAAAGCTGCAGCTTTCCCATACCCACTCAATAGACTTTCGGGTTAACTCACTGCCCACCGTATATGGTGAAAAGGTCGTACTACGTATTTTAGACCCTAGTTCAGCACAGTTGAGTATTGAACAGCTAGGCTTTAGCCATGACCAGCAGATGGCTTATGAAAGTGCACTTAAAAAGCCTCAGGGCATGATTTTAGTGACCGGCCCTACCGGGAGTGGTAAGACAGTTACGCTATATACCGGTATCAACATCCTTAATAAAATTGAGCGCAATATTTGCACTGCTGAAGACCCGGTGGAGATAAAGGTAACCGGCATTAACCAGGTGAATATACTGCCCAAGATTGGCTTAAATTTTGCCAGTGCCCTACGGGCGTTTTTACGCCAAGACCCGGACGTGGTGATGGTAGGGGAAATCCGCGATCTGGAAACCGCTGAAATAGCTGTCAAGGCCGCGCAGACCGGTCATCTGGTGCTCTCAACTGTGCACACGAACTCCGCAGCAGAAACCCTTACCCGCCTGGCAAATATGGGCGTTGCCTCGTATAACATCGCAAGCTCGGTTAGCCTAATCATCGCCCAACGTCTGGCCCGCAAGCTCTGCAATCAATGCAAAAGACCTGCCGATCTTCCTGCTGAAGCTCTGCGCAAAGCAGGCTTTAGCCTACCAGAGATCCGCAGCGCCACCATTTACCAAGCCAAAGGCTGTAGGCACTGCACCCAGGGCTATAAAGGCCGTATCGGCATATATGAAGTGCTACCCATTACCGACGATATGCGCCAACTCATCATGCGTGATGGCAATGCTATTGAAATCGACCAGCTAGCGCGTAAGGAGGGCTATGCAAGCCTTCACCAAGGCTGCCTAAGCCGTGTTTTGGATGGTAGCACCAGCCTGGAAGAGGTTAATCGAATCAGCAAGGAGTAAGAGGTGATATGGCTAAGGCTACACGTCAGGCAAAGAAAGCTCCTCTCCACCGCTGGAAGTGGGCTGGTAAAGCCCCTCAGGATAGATCCATACGCGGCGAGCTGATTGGCCGCACAAAAGAAGATATTATCGAGCAGTTGGCGAAACAGCGGATTACTGCAACAAAAATTCAAAAGCGCAGCAGTTTCAGTGGGCGCGGCAAAATAACCAATGTTGATATTATGATCTTTGCTCGGCAAATGGCCACCATGGTGCGCGCAGGCATTCCCATCCTGCAAGCACTGCAGGCGGTCTCTGAAAGCCTAAAGAAGCCCGCCATGGTAGCGCTTACCCAACAGGTTATGGAAGACGTTTCCGCAGGTGACAGCCTCTCAAGCGCCATGGCTAAGCACCCCAAGCAGTTTGACCGAATGTTTGTGAACTTGGTTGATGCAGGCGAACAGGCAAGCGCTCTAGACCAAATGCTCGAGCGAGTTGCCAGCTACAAAGAGAAAGTTGAGTCACTTAAAAACCGTGTCAAAAAAGCCCTCTGGTACCCCACCACGGTGATGACAATTGGGGTAGCAGTGACCCTGCTGCTGCTTATCAAAGTGGTGCCTGAGTTTGAAAGCATGTTTCAGGGCTTTGGCGCTGAGCTCCCAGCGCTCACACAGTTTACGGTCAATCTTTCTGTATTAGCACAGCAGTACTGGATCTATGCCTTAAGCCTATTAGTAGGTAACCTAGTACTACTTAGAATCGTTGCAAAGCGCTCTTCCCGCCTTGCATATCAGCTAGATAATTTGCTACTCCGCCTGCCGGTGATAGGCGATATTATGCATAAGTCCGCCGTGTCGCGGTTCACCCGCACCCTTGCGACAACGTTCGCTTCTGGCGTACCACTGGTGGAGGGGCTTGAAACGGCTGCAGGCGCTGCAGATAACCGTGTCTATAGCCAAGCAATTAACGAAGTCCACCAAGACGTCACGTCGGGCCAGCAACTCCATTTTGCCATGCGCATGACCAACCGCTTCCCTGCTCTTGCAGTACAAATGGTTAGTATCGGCGAAGAAGCCGGCTCTTTAGATGCCATGCTCAACCGTGTCGCCGATTACTATGAGGAAGAAGTCGAAAATAAAGTTGATGCGCTTACCTCACTAATGGAGCCAGTGATTATTGTTGTGCTGGGCACGTTAGTGGGCAGCATTGTTGTATCGATGTATCTGCCTATCTTTGAGATTGGCACCGCCCTATAACACTTATGGCACGCCTTTATCTCAACTATTCAACAGTTTAATTATTAGGAATTTTATGGACTCCCCGTCAATACTTTGGTATCTGTTCACGTTACTGATTGGGCTCTGTTTTGGTAGTTTTTTAAACGTTGTGATTACTCGAGTGCCCGTGATGCTAATGCGTAGTTGGCGCAATGAAGCTCGCGCGTCTCTTGAGCTTCCCGCTGAGGCTTCACCTCGCTTTAATCTAGCAACCCCCAGCTCAATGTGCCCACGATGCGAGCACCCTATCGCATGGCACGATAACCTACCTGTATTGGGCTGGGTAAAACGACGTGGCAAGTGTGCTCACTGCAAAACATCCATTAGCGCACAGTACCCGCTGGTAGAGCTTATGGGCGGGCTTCTGGCTATTGCTGTACTAGCTCTTTACGGGACCACTGGCAGCGCATTATTTATCTATGCTGCCTGCTTAACGCTTCTTGCCCTGGCAGTGATCGATTTTCGAACATATCTGCTGCCGGATATTATGACACTGCCGCTTCTGTGGGCGGGCTTGCTCTACCAGTTACTCTTCCAACCAATTATGCTTCCAAGCGCCGTTATCGGCGCAATGGCAGGCTACTTAGTACTCTGGAGTTTCTACTGGCTATTTAAGCTTGTGACCGGCAAAGAGGGCATGGGGTTTGGCGACTTCAAGCTGTTAGCCGCCTTGGGCGCCTGGGTAGGCTGGCCCATGCTGCCATTACTGCTGATGCTATCGGCAGGCATTGGCGCTATTGTCGGACTAGTGGCTCAAGTACGCTCCCCGCATTTACGCGGCCAACCGTTACCGTTTGGCCCTTTCTTAGCTTTGGCAGGCTGGGTTTGCCTACTGGCAGGCAATGAATTGATGGCGCTTTATGCATCGTTGCTTTATTAATCTTCCCCCCTTTACCACTACGTTTAATGACTTTAACGTTAGTGGTAACTTTTAAGCGGCTATTTAATGGCTAATTACATCATTAATCGCATCACCATCAGGGAGCAACCATGATTGTTGGACTAACGGGCGGCATTGGCTCTGGAAAATCGACAGTCGCCCGGGCCTTCGGCTCGCTAGGCATTGGGTGGGTAGATGCCGACGATGTAGCAAGGGAGGTGGTCGCCCCTGGTGAGTCAGCGTTAACCGCCATTGCTCAGCGTTTCGGAGACAAAGTACTCAATTCCGACGGCACTCTGAACCGAGCAGCCCTACGCAGTATTGTGTTTGATGATCCCGCAGAGCGTCAATGGCTGGAATCAGTGACCCACCCACAAGTTCGCGAGCGGCTCCTGTTACATCTTGAGCGTTTACAGCGCCAGTCCCCCTATGTGTTGCTTGTTTCACCGCTGCTGTTTGAATCAGGCCAAGACGCCCTGGTTAACCGCACTATCGTCGTTGATGTGCCTGTCGATCTTCAGCTTGAACGAACACTTCAGCGAGATGGCGTGAGTAAGGCACAGGTGCGTGCTATTCTCGCCGCCCAACTGCCCCGTGAAGAACGCCTAGCAAAGGCCGACGATATCATTGATAACAGCGGGGACCATGCTTCGATGCTGCATCAGGTTACGCAGCTGAACCAGCATTACCAATCCGGCCTTCTATAACTCAAGGAGAGCATTATGCCAACACCCGCCAACGACGCACCACTAGAGGTCGCCTGCCCGCAATGTAGTAAGCGTGTTGCCTGGAGCCCCGAGAGCATCTTTCGCCCTTTTTGCAGCAAACGTTGCCAGTTACTGGATCTAGGCGCATGGGCAGAAGAGTCTCACCGTATTTCGGGTGAATCTGCCATGGATGAAGCCGATCTAGACACGCTTCTCGCCCAAGCAGATAAAGACGCCCCGCTTTCCTAGCCAAGAGTCCGCAGCCATGAACAATAGCGCCCTTCCTGTTTATCATTTACTGCATGAACTTGATGTTCGTTTTGACGATTTGATAGCCGCTATCGATCAGGCAGCAACATATTATGAACAGCAACAGGCGCCTACATGGCACTTCCATACACCGCCAAACGCCTCTTCCTGGCTGCGACAAGCATTACTTGATATGTGGCATCAGCAGGGCCAGGATGGCCGCGAAACAAAAAACTATATTGCACTTATCTCAGCTGATGCACCGCTAATAGCCAAGTTTGAAGCGATTAATGTGGTCAAAACACAGATCAGCGAGCTGTTACAGCATATTAAGCAGGCACACCCACCATCAGTAAGTGACATTAAATTACGCCTACCTAAACGCCACCCTGAAATTGGTAACCTGTTACGCCAGGGTGGTTTAGCCAGACTACATCTTAAACAGTGCTGGCGGCATATTCCTATTGCTCCAGCTCCAGTATCCAGAGTTAGATTTGCGTGGTATAGCAGCGGTCGCTCGATAAAAAAATTAACGACCCAAGAGGCTGAACAGAAGCTGTTAAAGCTGGATACTGACGCACCTCACATTCGCATCCAGCTGCGCAAGCTGGCTGGCATCCCAAGCTCCGAACCACTCGCTCAGGTGCAATCACAAGCACCACTGATGCGGGCTAACTTGTTTTTCAGCGAACCTTTAGAAGATGGCCATACCCGGTGCGCAATGAATATTGCCCTTCCGCTTATTGTGCCTAGCAAGCAACCTCAACTGCCCCATATAAAAATGCCCCCCCTTGAGCCACCTACCCAGCGAACCAGAGCTAAACGGCGCGATGAAAAACTCGAGCAGGAAGCATTTCTACCCAGCTTACGTATTTATCGCTATCGATAACAAATCGATTAACCTTGGAGCCTAGATAGCTCTAGCTTTTGATGACAGGGACAGTCTGCAATTCCCAACGCTCATAGGTAAGTAGCGTCTGTATCAACTCGCTTAGCTCACGCTCAGACAAACCATACTCACCAATCAGTGCTTTGAAGCGCTCCTTAAACACCCTATCGTTTTCCTCAGCAAGCACCGCCTGGTCATCAGCCTCAAGGTCTGCCAGCGATCTCACCGGTTTCCCTGTAGGAATATCCATACTGTTATTAGGGTCATCCAACTGACGTAAAGCTTGCGCAAAAGCATCATCTAGCTCGCGGAATTTACGCAGCTTTTCACGCTCATCGAGCTGTTTTTGAACCTTTTGATATTTCATTGATATTTCATTTACACCTTACATGAAATGGTCGTTACGCCTATTGAAACAGGCCTTTTTCACAAAAAACTATGCACAAACGCGTAAACCAATAGAGCAAACTTGCCTTTGCCTCCTCTTGGCAGCATAAAGAGAGTGCTGCAGCGTTAATACCTAGTAAATACAGCTGCTAAGAGTATCAACAGCTCAACACCAGAGGCAGCGCTTGCAGTTTTGCATCAACTTAAGGCCGCTCACAGAACGGCCACTTTAGCTGGTAGAAAAGCAGCGCTTCGCCTATCAGCGTATTGACCCAATCCTGCACCGGGAAGGTGCTACAGGCAAAACAAGCGATAGTCTGTATATCATAAGCACAGGAGGCCAGATAATGTTCACCGCAATGACACGAGCTGAGATCTGGCTGCAGGACACTCTCGATCAATCATATGGTATCGAAGGCCTTGCTAACCATCTTGGGTATTCGTCATCTCAGATACGGCGCCAGTTCCGCCACTGCTTTGGTGTATCGCCAAGCGCATACCGGGAGAGAAGACGCCTTGAACGCGCTGCTGTCTTACTCTCTCTCACCGAACAAAATATAGCGCAAATTGCGTTACGTTGCGGCTATCTTAATCACTCTTCTTTCTCACGGGCTTTTCATCGTCGTTATCAGCTATCGCCACGCTGCTATCGGCATGCATTGAAGCACATGCGCCATCTACCACCGCCTAAGCGTCATTTTAAAACTTCCATCGAGAGAAGCCCGCTACAACAAACCGTTCTGATGCGCCTCTACAAGGGCCCAGAGCAAATTCATGGACTAGGATTAATCAAACATCATGCTAATCACTTGGAGTGCCTACAGGCTACTACAGGGCCTTCTATTCCCGCGATTGCACTGCCAGACCTGCTGCCTGAGAAGGTCAAAGCACTTGGGAACGAGACAATACCTAACCAGACACGCACCGATATCGGACTCTATTTGAAGAGTAATACTAGCGCTGATTACCTAGCCTTACCTGTAGCATACCGTCGCGTGGCTATGCCACCTCACTACTACAGTAAAACCTACTTCGACGACTTTTCAGAATTATCGCAAGCGATGACAGCGACACTCATACAGTTAACCAAGCATCAACGTCAGCTCTATGTAAGCGGTGAGGCACCTCGAGTTTTGTGGCACTCAGATCGCCTAGAACTGCAAACGCCCTTACTAGCATAGATAGCGTGAGTCATTGGAAAGGCCCCAACAATACTCAAAAACAAAACCGGCACTTCTAGGTAGAAATGCCGGTTTAAATTACTTAGTCTTCCATACGAACCAGCCAGGACTCGACGGCTTCGTCTCCATGCTCATTTTTCCAGCTACGCAGCCCTTTGTGATTGCCACCGCGGGTCTCAATAACCTCACCGTTATGCGGGTTCTTGTAAATTTTCAAACGACGCTTGCGGCGGGTAGATGCTGCTGGTGCTTTTGCACTGCGCTGGTCTGATGAAGGGTCTAACAAGGCGATAACATCGGCAGGACGCTTACCAAACTCATTCATTAGTGCTTCAAGCTTAGCCTTAAACTCTAGCTCGCTTTTTAAGCGCTGATCGCCTTCCAAGCGTTGAAGCTCTTCTTGCAGTTGTTTCAGCTGCTGCTCTTTCTGGATATATTCATTTAAAAGTGACATAGGGTTTCCTTTGTAGCTAAGATTTAACATAGCATAAAATTAAATGGCGTGAGGTATTCAGTTGGGCAGGCTCAATACCTACTAGCTCAGGATGCGGACACATTATTGCTCTAAAAGCGCTAATTGACAACTAGTCTAGTTGATTTTGTGATAATTACTAATCAGTTTCTCACACTTATGTAACGTTTAAAGAGTTTAGCTATTAAATTAGCAACCAATAAACAGCAACATAACGCAGGACGAATTAACCCAGATCACTAGTATGCACCATAAAAAACGCCGCCCTGAAGGGCGGCGTTTTATAGGTAAAGACTATTAAATTAGTCTTGACCCATTTGCTGCTTGATCAAATCACCGATAGTGGTCGGACCACCAGCTTCTGGCTCTTGCTCACGCAGTTTCTTCAGGTTCTGACGAGTATCATCTTGCTCTTTCGCTTTTACCGACAGACTGATCTGACGGCTCTTGCGATCAACGCTGACAATACGCGCTTCAACACTGTCGCCTTCGTTCAGCACGTTGCGTGCATCTTCAACACGATCAGCACTGATCTCAGACGCCTTCAGAACAGCGATAACGTCAGTTGCCAGCTCAATGTGAGCTTCTTTAGCGTCTACTTCAACGACACGGCCAGTAACGATACTGCCTTTGTCGTTAACAGACAGGTATTCAGCAACAGGATCAGAGTCCATTTGCTTAATACCTAAAGAGATACGCTCACGCTCGGGATCGATAGAAAGAATAACGGCTTCAGCTTCGTCACCTTTCTTGAAGTTGCGAACTGCCTCTTCACCAGTTTCTGTCCAAGAGATATCAGACAGGTGAACCAGACCATCGATACCACCCTCAAGGCCGATAAAGATACCAAAGTCAGTGATTGACTTGATGGTACCAGAAACGCGGTCGCCCTTGTTGTAGTCAGTGTTGAAGGTTTCCCATGGGTTAGCAGTGCACTGCTTGATACCCAGAGAGATACGACGACGCTCTTCGTCGATATCCAGAACCATAACGTCAACATCGTCGCCCACTTGGACAACTTTAGACGGATGGATATTTTTGTTGGTCCAGTCCATTTCAGACACGTGAACCAAACCTTCAACACCCTCTTCCAGCTCAGCAAAGCAGCCGTAATCGGTCAGGTTAGTAACAACAGCGTGAACCTTGGTGTTTTCCGGGTAACGCTCTTTAATGTTGACCCACGGATCTTCGCCCAGTTGCTTAAGACCCAGAGAAACACGATTGCGCTCACGATCAAACTTCAGCACTTTCACGTTGATTTCGTCGCCAACAGCAACGATTTCAGACGGATGCTTGATACGCTTCCAAGCCATGTCAGTAATGTGCAGCAGGCCGTCAACGCCACCCAGATCAACGAAGGCACCGTAATCAGTCAGGTTCTTAACGATACCTTTAATCTGCTGACCTTCCTGCAGAGTAGCCAGCAGCGCTTCACGCTCAGCACTGTTTTCTGCTTCGAGCACGGCACGACGTGATACAACGACGTTGTTGCGCTTAGGGTCAAGCTTGATGACTTTGAAGTCTAGCTCTTTGTTCTCCAGGTGCGCAGTATCGCGAACCGGACGAACGTCAACCAAAGAACCAGGCAAGAAGGCACGGATAGAATCAACTTCGACGGTGAAGCCGCCTTTGACTTTACCGTTGATCACGCCCTTGATAATTTCGTCTTTCTCGAAGGCTGCTTCCAGAATCTTCCAAGCTTCTGCACGCTTGGCTTTTTCACGGGACAGACGTGTTTCACCAAAGCCATCTTCTACGGCTTCAAGTGCAACATGAACGTCATCACCGATTGCGATGTTCAGATTACCGTGTTCATCGCGGAATTGTGACGCTGGGATCTGACCTTCAGATTTCAGACCAGCGTTGACGGTAACCCAGTCACCATCAATGTCGACAACCTGAGCCGCGACAATAGCGCCTGGCTCCATATTGATGTCGTTAAGAGACTGTTCAAACAGTTCAGCAAAGCTTTCGCTCATGGTTTTCCTACGTGATCAACGTTGTTGAGGCATAAATGCCTTCTCCGCACCACCAGCAAGTGCGGGCCTAATGTCATTCAGCTTCTGGAGGTGTTAGCGCTGGTTAGACCTGACCGGGCTCACTGATATGGAATATCGCCCTGCCACGTCGTGACACCATTCCAAAAACGCCGCAAGGGAGAATCAAATGCCGTTTGCCATGCCACGCTGGGCAAGTAGATCGGTCAATCGATCAACCACTTCCGGTATGCTCAGGCATGTGGTATCAAGCGTTATGGCATCATCTGCCGGCTTGAGTGGAGCCACACTGCGCTGCGTATCACGTGCATCGCGCGCCTGAATCTCCTTCAAAAGACTCGAAAGACTAGCATCCACCCCGGCTTCCTGCAACTGTTGATACCGACGATGGGCCCGTTCTTCCGCACTTGCTGTCAGAAAAATCTTTAACTGAGCCTCTGGGAACACCACTGTTCCCATATCCCGCCCGTCGGCTACTAAGCCAGGCAGTCTGCAGAAATCCCGCTGGCGCTGAAATAGCGCTTCGCGCACCGCGGGTAGCGCCGCCACCTGAGAAGCCCGCTCACCAGCCTGTTCCGTGCGGATAGCTTGGGAAACATCCTCGCCTTCCAATAGTGTGCGAGGTTGCCCGTCTTCAACAGGGAAAGCCACATCCAGCTGTGCAGCCAGTTCCGCTAGTGCCGCTTCATTATCTAAGGCAACACCATGCTTTACTGCAGCGTGAGCGGTAAGCCGGTAGAGCGCACCGCTATCCAGCAGATGCCAACCCAAACGCTCTGCGATTAAGCTGCTAATCGTCCCTTTCCCCGCCCCACCAGGGCCATCAATAGTCAGTACTGGCACGTCAAACGTCATTGGCACTCTCCACACTAACATCCATTCCTATACGCTGAGCTAGCGCAACAAAATCAGGGAATGAGGTGGCTACATTGGCACAATCATCGATCACAATCGCGTCACTGGCCCTCAGCGCTGCGATAGCAAATGACATGGCAATACGGTGATCCCCCAGGCTATCAATCCGGCCGCCACCATAGCTGGGCACTTGATCGTTACCGTTACCGACAATGTCGATACCATCTTCGACAACCGTATGCTCCACACCCAAAACCGCCAGACCATCAGCCATTGCCTGAATGCGATCCGACTCTTTAACACGCAGCTCTTCAGCCCCGCGCAGGCGAGTAGTGCCTTGAGCATTAGCGGCGGCGATAAACAGTGCTGGAAACTCGTCAATAGCTAACGGCACCTGATCAACCGGAATATCAATGCCTTTCAGAGGCACATAGCGAATGCGAATATCCGCTACCGGTTCACCGCCAACTTCGCGCTCATTCTCTAGTACTAAATCTGCGCCCATCAACGTAAGAATATTAATCACGCCAATACGAGTGGGGTTAATACCTACGTGCTCTAACGTGATATCAGCCCCCGGAGTAATGGCTGCTGCCACCAAAAAGAAGGTGGCGGAAGAAATATCCGAAGGTACATCAATAGGGCCTGCTGTGAGCTTACCCCCTCCCTGCAACCAGCAAGTATCACCTTCACGGGACACTACATAACCAAAGCCGTTTAACATACGCTCGGTATGGTCACGAGTAGGCGCCGGCTCACGCACCCGGGTCTCACCCTCGGCGTACAAACCTGCCAGGAGCAGGCAAGATTTCACCTGGGCACTAGCCATCGGCATATCGTAAAAAATACCCTTTAGCGGTGCGCCACCCTTGATGCTAAGTGGCGGGCGCCCTCCCTCCGCAGTCTCGATGGTAGCCCCCATCAAGCGCAGCGGATCAGCCACACGCCCCATAGGCCGCTTAGTCAGAGACTCATCGCCCGTTAACTCGCTATCAAACGCCTGACCTGCCAACAAGCCCGCGAACAAGCGCATAGCAGTACCGGAATTACCCACGTAAAGCGGACCAGCTGGCGCTTTGAGACCATGCATTCCCACGCCATGGATAGTCACTCGCCCCTGATGCGGGCCTTCAATGGCGACTCCCATCTCGCGGAATGCCTGCAGTGTTGCCAGGCTATCTTCACCTTCAAGAAACCCTTTTACCTCGGTCACACCCTCTGCCAAAGCACCCAGCATAATAGAACGGTGAGACATGGATTTATCGCCCGGAACGCGCAAGCGACCTTGCGCCTGGCCACCGGGACTCACCCGATAGGTAACCTTACCCTGTGGTTGCATGTGATACTCCGCCTGATAACTAGTTTTGTTCAGTAACGTATCAAAATAGTGCCGCGCATGGCTGGCACGATCAAAAGTGGCAATGAGAGCATCGCTATCACCACTCTCAACAGCCTGCCGCAGCCGTGCCAAGCCCGCCTCAAAATCATCCAAAGAGGACAAAACAGCATCACGGTTGGCAATAAATATGTCCCGCCACATCACCGGGTCGCTACCGGCAATACGGGTAAAATCGCGAAAACCACCGGCTGCGTAGCGAAAAATATCTAACCGCTCATCCTGCCGGGCAAGCGTATCGACCAGGGAAAAGGCCAGCAAATGAGGTAGATGACTGGTACGCGCCAACACCTGATCATGTCGCCCAACACTCATCTGCAGTACCTCAGCACCACAGGCCTGCCATAATACCTTTACCCGCGCCAACGCCTCGGCATTAACGTTGGGCTCAGGGGTAAGAATGACTTTATGGTTAGCGTAAAGTGTCGGGTTAGCCGCCGCTACACCACTTTTTTCAGAGCCTGCAATAGGATGGCCAAGTACCATATTAGGTGGAACACAGCCAAATACTCGTTCCGCGCACTCACGAATGGTCGCTTTAGTACTTCCAACATCGGTGATCACGACGTTAGTGGTCGCAGCAGAAAGCCCTTCTGACAACTCCTGCATGACTCTCTCCATGGCAAGCACTGGCACTGCCAGCACCACCATGGAAACACCATCAAGTAGCGGAGAAAGCTGTGTACCACCAGCGTTGATCAGCCCCATTTCCACGCCAAGGGCCACTTCGCTTGCGTTTGGGTCGCAGGCAGTAATCTGCCCCTTAAAGCCCGATGCACGAAGCGCCGCAGCCAAGGAGCCACCTATCAGACCAAGCCCTACAATGAGTAATCGCGGCTCATGACATACCACCTGCGAGCTACCACATGATACTCGTTTTGTCACAGCACGCCCTGGGGGTAAGAGCCCAGTACCCGTAACTCAGAGGCACGCAGTTTGACCTCTTCCAGCACCGCCGCCACTTGAGGCTCGTCACGATGACCTCTGAAGTCGATAAAGAACACGTAGTTCCAGGCACCTGTGCGCGAAGGACGTGTCTCAATACGTGTTAAATCGATTTTGTGGCGATGGAAAGGCTCTAACAAATCGTGCAATGCCCCTGGCTGGTTGCGCATAGCAACCACTATCGAGGTTTTATCCTCACCTGACATAGGCACATCTTGATTACCTATGATCAAGAAACGCGTCGAGTTATCTGGACGGTCTTCAATCTTGTCGGCAATACGCTCAAGCCCATATAGCTTAGCAGCCATATCACCGGCAATGGCGGCGCTGTGCCACTCCGTTTTGATAAGCTTCGCGGCTTCCGCATTTGACGAAACCGGCACCCGCTCGGCATGGGGATAATGCGCATCCAACCACTTACGGCATTGCCCGAATGATTGTGGGTGAGAATAAATCCGCGACACTTTATCTTTGCGCGTTGTTTCGCTAATCAACAAGTGGTGGTGTATACGCAGTACCACTTCACCACAAATCTTGATTGAAGAATCCATAAAGGTATCGAGGGTATGGTTAACGACACCTTCAGTCGAGTTTTCAACGGGGACTACACCGTAGTTCACTGCCCCAGCTTCAACTTCACGGAACACTTCATCAATGGCAGCCATCGGCAGGCTAACCGCACTTTCACCAAAGTGTTTAAGCGCCGCTTGCTGAGTAAAAGTGCCCTCAGGGCCGAGATAAGCAACTTTAATAGGCTGCTCAAGGGCGAGACACGCCGACATGATTTCACGAAATAGCCGCGCCATTTCTTCTGCATCCAGCGGGCCTGAGTTAAGCGCCATAATGCGGCGCAGCACCTGCGCTTCGCGCTCGGGCCGGTAAAACACCGCATCTTTATCGTGGGCAAGCTTAACCTGGGCAACCTGCTGGGCACAGCTCGCTCGCTCACTAATCAAGCGCAGAATATCGCCATCCAGCTGGTCGATACGTTGACGTAATTCGTCCAAAACAATCGGCGTATCGGACATGGTGGTTAGCCCCTTCGTTGTTCAAAATCCGCCATAAAGGCGATTAACGCATCGACCGCGTCTTCAGTCACGGCGTTATATAAGCTGGCACGCATACCACCAACGCTGCGATGACCTTGCAAGTTCAGCAGCCCCGCGGCATCAGCTTCTTTTAAGAACACTTTATCTAACGCAGCATCTGCTAACACAAAAGGCACATTCATACGTGAGCGGTTAGGAAGCGCAACGGGATTGCTGTAAAAGCCGCTGGCATCAATCGCTGCGTAAAGCTTATCCGCTTTGCGCTGATTAAGGACATCCATTGCGCCAAGGCCACCCATGTCATCCTTTAGCCATTGGAATACAAGCCCTGCCAAATACCATGCATAGGTAGGCGGCGTATTCACCATAGAACCGGCTTCTGCAAGCAACTGGTAATCGAATAGAGAGGGCGTGCCAGGCAAAGCATGACCAAGCAAGTCATCACGCACGATAACCAATGTTAAGCCTGCAGGGCCGATATTCTTTTGGGCACCGGCATAGATAACGCCAAAATCAGCGACGTTAATCGGGCCAGAAAGAATGTTCGACGACATATCGCAGACCAGCGGCACCACAGAGCCATTTGCACACTGAGCTTGCGGCGTATAATTAAACTCTAAGCCACCAATCGTCTCATTCGACGTATAGTGCAGATAGGCCGCATCACTGCTTAACGCTAGCGCATGCTGTTCAGGAACCGCTACGTGGCCATTAGCCTCGCTGGAGCCAGCCAAATGGCAGCTATAGCCTAATCGCTTAGCTTCACTGAGTGCTTTTTTACCCCAAATACCGGTTTGGATAAAATTAGCACTCCCCCCTTTACCCAACAGGTTCATGGGCAGCATAGCGAATTGCATGCTGGCCCCACCCTGGAGGAACAACACCTTGTAGTTACTGGGGATACTCAGCAACTCTCGCAAGTCGGCTTCAGCGCGCTCAGCAATAGCAATGAAGTCATCGCTACGATGACTCATCTCCATTACGGACAAACCACGCCCATGAAAGTCCAGCAGCTCACTGCGCGCGCGCTCAAGCACGGCAGCTGGCAGGGCCGCAGGCCCTGCACAAAAGTTATAATGACGTGTCATCGATACCCGGTTCCTGTGCGCCATTTTCAACTTCACTTGACTCGCCTTCTTCAAGCGCCTCAAAGTCGCTTTCTACTGGCTCATCAACGCGAACGGTTTTTACGAGTTTCTCTTCTTTACCTAAACGAATCAGCATCACACCCTGAGTGTTTCGTGATGTGGTGGACACTTCTTCTACGCGGGTACGCACCAAGGTGCCGCGATCAGTAATCAGCATCATTTCATCACTATCATAAACCTGCATAGCAGCTACCAACGCACCATTACGCTCGCTGGTTTGCATGGCAATGACACCCTGACCACCACGACCACGCAGCGGGAACTCCTCTAAGCGAGTACGCTTGCCGTAGCCATTCTCACTGGCGGTCAAGATATAGATCTGACCTTCTGACCGGGCTTGTTCTTGCACTTCAGCCTGCACATCGGCATCAGCTTCTGTATCCGCTTCAGCGTCAATCTGCTGGCTCTTAGGAATAATCAGGCTGATTACTTCGGCGTTATCCGCCAAGCGCATACCACGAACACCACGTGCCGTACGCCCCATCGCCCGCACATTGCCCTCTTCAAAGCGAATCGCTTTGCCATTCGATGAGAGCAGCATGGCGTGATCTGAACCTGAAGTAATGGCAGCCCCTACTAAGCGGTCGCTCTCCTCGAGGTCAATGGCAATCAAACCAACGCTACGCGGACGTGAAAACTGCTCAAGGCTAGTGCGTTTAACAGTGCCGTTTGCCGTAGCGAAGAAGATATAGTGCTCTGGGTCGTAATCGCGCACAGGTAGAATAGCGTTGACTGACTCACCCTCTTCAAGCGGCAACATATTCACCAGCGGCTTACCACGCGAGCCACGGCTCGCATTGGGCATTTCATAAACCTTCAGCCAGTAAACCTTGCCACGATTCGAGAATAGCAACACGGTATCGTGGGTAGATGCCACCAATAAGTGCTCAATGACATCTTCGTCTTTCATGGCAGTGGCTGACTTGCCACGGCCACCACGGCGCTGAGCCTGATAGTCTGACAACGGCTGAGTCTTCGCGTAGCCAGAGCGGGATACGGTCACCACCATATCCTCTTCGGTAATCAGATCTTCAATAGAAAGATCCAAGTGGCTGGCTTGAATTTCAGTCCGACGGTCATCGCCAAACTGCTCGCGCACAGCGTGCAGTTCTTCACGAATCACTTCCATCAAACGCTCAGGAGAAGCCAAAATTGCCGTGAACTCAGCAATTTTCTCTAGAATCGTAAGGTATTCATCCAGCAGTTTTTCGGTCTCAAGACCGGTTAAACGATGCAGGCGAAGCTCAAGAATCGCCTGAGCCTGGGCAGGCGACAAACGATACTCAGTTGCTGACGGGTTAAGGCCAAACCCTTCATCGAGATCTTCAGGCTTGCAAGAAGTCGCGCCAGCACGCTCTAGCATTGCAGTGACCTGCCCTGGCTGCCAGATTTTCGCTAATAACTTCTCACGGGCTTCTGCCGCATTAGGGGAGGCTTTGATTAGCTCAATGACTTCATCGATGTTAGAGATGGCAACTGCCAAGCCTTCTAACAAATGACCACGCTCGCGAGCTTTCCTCAACTCAAACAACGTGCGGCGGGTGACCACTTCACGACGGTGGCGAATAAAGGCTTCGAGCATCTCTTTAAGGTTGAGCGTACGCGGCTGGCCATTTTCCAAGGCAACCATATTGATACCAAACACATTTTGCAGCTGTGTTTGGGCAAACAGGTTATTAACCACCACCTCGCCAGACTCACCGCGCTTGACCTCAATCACCACACGCAAGCCATCTTTATCAGACTCATCGCGTAGCTCAGCGATGCCTTCAATCTTCTTCTCTTTAACCAGCTCAGCGATTTTTTCAATCAACCGCGCTTTATTCACTTGATAAGGCAGCTCAGAGATAATGATGTGATCCCGACCACTCTTATCATCATGTTCGATGGTATGGCAGGCACGTACATAAATACGCCCACGCCCGGTGCGGTAAGCATCTAAAATACCTGCACGACCATTAATAATGCCGCCGGTGGGGAAATCAGGCCCGGGGATGTACTGCATGAGGTCATCAACGGTGAGCGTATAATCATCGATTAACGCCAGACACCCATCGATTACCTCCCGCATGTTGTGCGGTGGAATATTGGTGGCCATGCCCACCGCAATACCCGATGACCCGTTAATCAACAGGTTGGGGACCTTCGTCGGCATGACCGCAGGAATACGTTCAGTGCCGTCGTAGTTGTCTACCCAGTCGACGGTATCTTTTTCAAGATCCGCCAAAAGCTCGTGCGCAAGGCGCGCCATGCGCACCTCTGTGTAACGCATTGCGGCTGCACTATCGCCATCGATGGAGCCAAAGTTACCTTGGCCATCGACCAGTACATGGCGCATGGAGAAGTGCTGGGCCATACGGACGATAGTGTCATAAACCGCACTGTCACCGTGCGGGTGGTATTTACCGATGACATCGCCGACGACACGCGCCGACTTCTTGTACGGTTTATTCCAGTCATTACCCAGTTCATGCATGGCAAACAGCACGCGCCGGTGAACCGGTTTAAGACCGTCACGCACATCAGGGAGTGCGCGACCGATAATGACACTCATCGCATAGTCGAGGTACGACTGTTTGAGCTCGTCTTCAATATTGACGGGCAAGATTTCTCTGGCGATGTCACCCATGAAAGTCAGATCCTTTGCACTGCATTGGCACTGCGAGAGTTGAAAGCGCTTAAAAATACCGCCCCTAATCTTACAACAGAGCGGCGCGCAGATACTGGGACATCATACCACTGCATAAGCACCAAGGGCAGTCAGGGGTGCCGCCTTAGATTATTGTGCAGAAAATGCCTGTTTGTTAACCACAAGAGATGCAAGCGCCTCCCTCACCTCCCCCTCGATAGTGGCTGCCTTGTTTAACTGTATGTCTAGCAGCACAAAGGTGAGGTCTGCCTCGGCGACGAGAGTACCATCCTTACGGATAATGCAATGATGGCAAACTGCGCTGCGCTCACTCACCTCAACAATACCAGTGAATACGCGCAGGTCATCTCCCTCCACAGCCGCCGTACGGTAATCAATATTTAAGTTGACGACTACGAATGCCTGCCCTGCCTGATGTAGCTGTTTAATCAGGCGTGGGTGCTCATCAAAAAAGGCCCAACGCCCTTCCTCCATAAACTCCAGATAGCGTGCATTGTTAACATGACCATAGCCATCTAAGTGATAGCCACGCACTCGCATATCCACCTGTGTAACCGAGACAGACTGTGCAACTGAGACAGACATAGCTACTCCTAATCAATAATATCCTAATTAACAATACGTTAAGCGACCATGATCGCCGAACGGCTAATACAACGGCTAACACAAGGGCTGACACTAGCGTCAATAAAACCCCTCTCAATCAAACACAAGTTTAAAACAACTGCAACGCTACGACATTCCCAGAGGTGCTGGCAGGAAGGGTCTGCTTTCGCCATAATGTGCCACCTTTTGAATAGGATTGGTGACATGTGGTTTAAGCACCTGCATTTATATCGCCTTCATGGCGCCCCTGAGCTAGACAGTTCAGCATTAGCAAGCGCACTAGATACCCATGCAGCCAAGCCCCTTGGAAATGCAGATGCCCGGCGCCTTGGCTGGACCGCGCCTGCAGGCCGTTTAGGTAGTGGCCAATTGCTGCACGAAATCCAGGGACATCGGCTGATTTCAGCATTGCGCCAGGAGCGCTTACTGCCCGCCTCAGTAGTTAAGGAAGAGGTTGATGAAAAAGTCGCTGATATTGAAGCCAGCGAAGGTCGTAAAGTAACGCGTAAAGAAAAAACTGCGCTTAAAGAGCAGGTAACTGAAGCTCTGCTGCCACGTGCATTTGTACGCAGCCAGAAAATTGACCTATGGTGGGACACTCGCCGCCATTTGATTGGCGTTAATGCAAGCTCTCGTACTCGTGCTGAAGATATTCTCGACTTGCTACGTGAAACCCTTGGCAGTTTAAAAGCCACGCCAATTTCATCACAAATGCTGCCCATACGCGCCATGACCACATGGCTTGGCGATCCTGCCAGCCGCCCAAGCGACTTACAGCTGGGTGATCAGGTCGAACTAAAAGCCAAAGGCGACGATGGTGTTTTGAAAGCTCGCCAAGTGGACTTAGATAGTGATGAAATTCAGCAACTACTCGAAAGTGGCCGCCAAGCAAGTAAACTCGCCATCAGCTTAGAAGGCCGCTTAAGCTTTGTACTCCACGATGATTTAGCCCTTAAGTCACTACGCTTTGGCGACGCTCTCATTGAAGAGGCTGACCATGCCGACGATGGTGATGACGCCCTGGCACGCCTGGAAACCGACTTTATTTTAATGGCACAGGCGCTATCTGACGACGTTACCCGCTTGTTAGAGTGGCTCGGCGGTGAAGCACAGCGGGAACCTGCTGCACAGCAAGAAACCTAACCGGTACCTACGCTGCTGCTGAACATCGACTTATTTCTGCTTAACACCTAACGGATCGCATGACTCAACACAACAACGCACCCAATGCTGACCCCGCTAATGACCCCTGGGCCGATATTCGGCCCTATATGGATCACGAGGTGAAAGACGTTCTTGCGCGTCTTTCCCATGATGGCGAACTACTCGATGCGCTGACGCAATTTCGCCTACCGCGTTTAGCCAAATGGGCACCACCTGTCGCACGCGGCCTAGCGGGTTACGCCGTGCGCCGTGAGGTAAAAGGCGTTACTACAGTGCGTGATTTTCAAATGCGCATTGCCAGCTACATGGAGCGGATGATTCGCACCACCACGGATGCTTTTGATGTAGCTGGGCTCGATAAGCTTGATGATCACAGTGCTTACTTATTTATCGGTAATCACCGCGATATATCGCTGGATCCTGCATTCGTTAATTACGCTCTGTACCAAGCAGGTCGGGATACCGTGCGCATCGCGATTGGCGACAACCTGCTGAAAAAGCCCTACGTTACTGATCTTATGCGGCTTAACAAAAGCTTTATTGTGCCGCGCAGCGCACGTGGCAAACGCGCCATGCTGGCAGCTTACCAGCAGTTGTCAGCTTACATTCGTCACTCTATCACCACTGACCATCACTCTATATGGATGGCCCAGCGGGAGGGGCGCGCCAAAAACGGTATTGACCATACCGACCCAGCCATCATCAAGATGCTGATCATGGCAAAGCGCAATGCAGAGCGCGATATAGTCTTTGGTGAGGCCATTGCAGAACTGAAGCTGGTACCCGTCTCTATCAGCTATGAGTACGACCCCTGCGATTTGCAAAAAGCCCAGGAGCTGCACGATGTCGCGACTCTAGGCAGCTACTCAAAAAGTGAGTATGAAGATATACGCTCAATTGTCTCGGGCATTACCGGCTCAAAAGGGCGTGTGCAGCTTAAGTTTGGCAGTCCAGTGAGTTCCGACATGGCTACTCCTGGGGAAGTGGCTGCAGAAATAGATCGGCAGGTGATTGGCGGCTACCGCTTATTCCCCAGTCACTACTTAGCTCTTGAGGCACTGGGCGAAGCCCCAGAGCTGGTAGCACGCAAAGCCATCACTCGGCAAGATAGAGAGCGTTTCAACGAACGTATAGCCAAGGTGCCTGGGAATCTCAGGCCTTATTGGCTTGAACAGTATGCCAACCCAGTCAAGCATAAAGCAGGGCGATTAACCCTTTAACAGCAACTGAATAGCCAACGACTTCCTGCCGCGCAGAACATGCCCGGCAGCCAAAAAAGTGCTATGGTCAAAGCAATAATTGCTCCGCTTGGCAGTTTCACCAAGCGCGGTCTTAAGGAGAGTCCTAATGTCCGCAACAGAAATTCAAAAAACACGTATTATTAATGAGCTGCGCGGTTTTATACGCAAGCTGCTACAAGACCCAAAAATCCTTGAACAGTCGCTGTCTATCGCCCGCCAGCAACTGACCGAGGGCAACAGCCCTGCGGCAATGGCACGTATCGCCAACGAAATATCCGACACCACAAGCGTGCATATTCCTGAAGACCCTGCAGAACACTCAGATGCTGACAAACTGTTTTTAGATGTGCTGCGCGAAGTCGTACAAGAGGAGCAAGCGCTTTACTAGTACGCTTTCTTAACGAAGACTCAGCCAAGAACGGTAGGTAGTTTGTTTAGGACAGACCGTAAGCAGGGCCGCCTGCAAGCAAGGCTTTTCTTCACCTAAAATAGTCTTTGAGTAAGATAGCCTTAACGCACCAATTTACGTTACCGGCGAAGCGCATTTACCCTTCGCCGTATTTATTTGTTATTACCCAAATGGAAGTATCATTCACCATGCCCAACACTGCCCCGCGCAACATTTTGGTGACGAGCGCACTCCCCTACGCGAATGGCGCTATTCACCTTGGTCACCTGCTTGAGTACATCCAGACAGACATTTGGGTGCGTTTTCAAAAAAGTCGTGGTCAGCAGTGCTACTACGTATGTGCCGATGATGCTCATGGCACCGCCATCATGCTGCGTGCTGAGCAGGAAGGCATCACGCCAGAGGCACTGATCGAGCGTGTTTCCCAAGACCATCAAGAAGACTTTGCCCGCTTTGGTGTTGGGTTTGATAACTACCACTCCACGCATTCCGATGAAAATCGCTATTTTAGCGAGCTGATCTACAAACGCCTGCGCGATAAAGGCCATATCGCCACCCGTGATATCGAACAGATGTTTGACCCTCAAAAAGGGCTGTTTCTGGCGGACCGCTTTATTAAAGGTACCTGCCCTAAGTGCGGCGCAGACGATCAGTATGGCGACAACTGCGAAAAGTGTGGCGCTACGTATACCCCTGCGGATTTGATCAATCCAGTTTCAGCTATATCAGGTGCAACCCCAGAGGTGCGCAGTTCGACCCACTACTTCTTCAAGCTACCTGACTTTGCGGAGTTTCTTCAGCAGTGGATTAACGACGGTCACGTACAGCCGCAAATCCGCAATAAGCTTATGGAGTGGTTCGAGTCAGGGTTTAACGAGTGGGATATTTCCCGGGATGCCCCCTATTTTGGTTTTGAAATTCCAGATGCTCCCGGCAAGTACTTCTATGTCTGGCTTGATGCGCCTATTGGTTATCTAGCAAGTTTTAAAAACCTATGTGATCGCGAAGGCATTGATTTTGATAGTTTTTGGCAAAAAGGATCAAATGCCGAAATTTACCACTTTATCGGTAAAGACATTGTCTACTTCCATGCACTGTTTTGGCCTGCCATGCTCCACGGCGCCGAGCTTCGCACCCCGACTGCGGTTAACTGCCATGGCTTTCTTACCGTTGATGGCGCCAAGATGTCGAAATCACGTGGCACCTTTATTAAAGCCGCCACGTATGCCGAGCACCTGAACCCAGAATATTTGCGCTACTACTTTGCAGCGAAACTAACCTCTAAGGTAGATGATCTAGATCTCAATCTCGAAGATTTCGCCGCACGAGTGAACTCTGACCTTGTTGGAAAAGTGGTCAACATTGCCAGTCGCTGTGCAGGCTTTGTAAAAAAACTCGGCAATGGCGTCCTATCAGAACACTGTGCCGAACCCCAGATGGTGGCCCGCTTTATCGCAGCCGGTGAAGATATTGCGGCTGATTATGAGGCGCGTGAATTTAGTCGAGCAATGCGTAAAATTATGGAGTTGGCGGACGAAGCCAATACCTATATTGCTGAAAAAGAGCCCTGGGCACTGGCAAAACAGGACGGCCGCGATACCGAAGTGTTAGAAATCTGCTCGGTGGGCATCAACCTGTTCCGCCAACTAATGGTATACCTTGCCCCGGTAGTGCCTGTGATGGCCGAACAGGCCAAGGTATTCCTCAAACTAGACTCTCTAGCTTGGGAAAGCCGCGGCGATATACTCGTCAACCACACGATCAATAAGTTCACACCGCTGATGACACGCGTGGAGCGCGATAAGATTGACGCCATGATAGACGCATCCAAGGAGGATTTAGTGGAAGAGCAGAAGCTAAAAAACACCCCCAAAGGCCCATTGGCAGAAGATCCTATCGCACCAGAAATTGGTTTTGATGACTTCGCCAAAGTAGATCTGCGCATTGCCCGTATTGCCAAAGCGCAATACGTTGAAGGCGCAGATAAATTACTTCAGCTAACGCTTGATCTGGGCGGAGAAACCCGCAACGTATTCTCAGGCATTCGCTCAGCCTACTCACCGGAAGCATTAGAAGGTCGCTTAACGGTGATGGTAGCCAACTTGGCACCGCGTAAAATGCGTTTTGGCTTGTCAGAAGGCATGGTACTAGCTTCGGCAAATAATGAGGGTATTTACCTACTCTCCCCTGATGCAGGTGCAGAGCCTGGACAACGTGTCATGTAAAATCGGATAACGGCAGTAACCAAGGGGGCAGAAGCTTTTCGCGTCTGCCCTTTTCTTATTTATAACAAAAATAATAATATTAACCAGACTTTTACCTGAGATGCTCCATGGCTAATCGCTTCACCAACTCCCTGCGTTTTCGCTTTTTAATTGCCCTTACCGTAGTGTTTCTGGTTGCAGTTATAGCGCTTTGCCTTGTTACCCGTTTTATCTTGTTCCCTGCTCTTCAACGGGAGGAGGAAGCTTTCATTATCAATGAGATGGACCGGCTTGAGCGTAGCATCGCAGTTAATCAACAACAGCTTTTAGCACAGGCTCGAGACTGGGCGACCTGGGATGATACGTACGAATTTACTCAGGGCAACTACCCCCGTTACGGAGAGGTTAATTTCAGCCAGCAGATGTTTGAAGAGCTGCGCTATCAACTAATGGCATTTTTTAACGCCGATGGTGAGGTGCACTATCTCAGTGGTTTAAATCCTACTACCGGGCAACTACAAACTTGTGCAACGCCAACACTAGAGTGCAGCTGGATGATGCCCTTCGTAGAATCAATGCAGCGTTTTATTCAAAATGCTAGCACTCAGAATCATGGTCCCAGTGCACTTTATACCCACCCATCACCTTCATTAGTTGCTGCTAGCCCCATTCTTCGTACCGATACAAGCGGCCCAGCAGCTGGATGGCTATTCAAAGTACGGCCGATGGATGATGATTGGCTGGAAATGCTCAGTGAACTGACTGGTATGCAACTGTCACTTACCGTTCGCTCTATGGCAGCGCTTCCCTCATCACTCACCACGTCCACTGTTATGGGTAATACCGTACTTGCTGAGCGCCTGCTTCAGTCCTACCAGCCTGAAACCGCTATTGCAATCAGCAGCAACCTACAGCGCGTCCGGTATTTAGCAGGCCTACGTTCATTACGTTACGTGCTGGAGTGGACAGGCGTCATGATGCTGCTAGTCATCGTCGCTGTACTGGTGCTACTACAAAGAATGATTTTATCCCCCCTTCGTGCGCTCACTCTCTTTACCGAGCAGCTTGGAGAACAACTCTCGCCACAACATCGACTACTCCGTCGCGGCGATGAGATCGGCCTTCTGGCCAGAGCTTTTGAACAGCAGTTTAATCACCAGCGTCAACTCAATGAAAAACTAAGCATTCTATCCACCCACGACACCTTGACAGGGTTGCCTAATCGTCGCCTTTTCGATCAAGAGCTACAGAACGCCGTGGAACGAGCCACAGCACATCACACGCCGATTGCGGTAATGATGCTAGATATCGATCATTTTAAATTATTTAACGATCATTACGGTCACCCGAAAGGCGACCATTGCTTAACCACCGTTGGTCAGCAACTACGTGAAGTTGCCAAGCAACATGACGTGCTCATTGCACGTACCGGTGGCGAAGAGTTCTCAGTACTCGCAGAAATGCCAGCAAACCAAGCCCACCAACTGGCACTCCTAATTAACAGTACTATTGATTCGCTTTACTATCCGCATGAGGTTTCACCCGTTGCCCCCCATGTTACTTTTAGCATCGGCATTAGTGCGCTAGAGATTAATACTCAGTTGACGCCTTCACTACTAATGAGCACCGCCGACCAGGCACTCTACCAAGCAAAAAAAGCCGGGCGGCACCAAGTACGTCTTTATGCAACGCCACTAGCCAATGAGTCAGTTTGTGCGCACAATACGCCGTTATGAGTGAACTCTTCTTGATTTTGAGATGCGGTGCAAAACCAGGGCAGCGCGTAACTTAACGGTAGATACGTTAATCAAGGGGCCAGCTACCTTAGCCCCTTTTACCAAACCCTTAGCCCCTTTTGCCAAATACCACCACTAGCACTATATGAGCTTTTTTACTCCCTCACTGGCCTTCAAGCAAGTGAAGCGTGTCGAGCGTGTCAGCATATACTTGCTCTTCAAGAGGAAGGTAGCCGGTGAAATGAATCCAGTCGCGAATGCCTTCGACATAAGCGATGGCAAAACGATGCAGTGCCGGTTTTTCCTTGAGACTTTGTTGATTCAGGTAAAGATAGAGTGGGCGAGATAAGGGGGTATATTCACCACGCTTAACGGTTTCCAATGTCGGAAATACAGAGTGATCACCATTGGTCACAGCAAGAAGTTTTAGCTCATTCCAGTGACGGTGATATCCGCCGATTCCAAAAAAGCCCAAAGCACCCGGTTCAGCGGCAATTTGCGCAGCTAGAAACTCCTCATCCTCACTGGCAACGTAGTCCGTACGGCTACTGCGGGTCGTACCTAAAATTGCTGTCGTGAAGTAGTCATAAGTTCCCGAGTCTTGACCTCGACCAAACAGCTCAATGGGCTCGTCTGGCCAACTTTCGCGCACATCACGCCAAGTCATAACTTCGCCTTCTGACGCCGGCAACCAAAGCCTATGCAGCTCGTCGACAGTGATATCATTTGCCCAGTTGTTGGATGGATGTACCACAATCGAAATTGCATCCATCGCAATGGGCACTTCCACATACGCTATATCATTAGACTCGCAAACGGCCTGTTCGCTTTCGTTTATTGGCCGAGATGCATTATTGATATCAGCCTCCCCCGCACAAAACTTCTTAAAACCTGCCGTTGTCCCAGTGAACTCGACGGCAATATTGACATCTGGATTGGCACGCTCAAAACGACGCACTGCTTCTCGAGTTAATGGATAAACTGTACTTGAACCACTCGCAGTTAAATCACCGGATGCTACAGTCTGCATTGAGTGGCTATCCTCGCTGCAGCCTTGAAGAAAAAGAACCAATAGAAGACCAAGCCCCATCAGGGAGTAGGAATATTCACGTGTTGAATTAGTCATTGTTTCCCCCCAGCTCTTTCTTCAGAACCTGCCAGAAGGTTTTAAGACCACTCACTTTGGTATCAACAGCATCAATATAATGATCAAGCTGGTCGATCAGTTCATGCTGCTCATGCTCTTCCCGCTCCTGATTGGACGCTTCAGCTAGCTGCGCTTCCAGTTCATCAATCGATTCACGTAGTTCGCGAATTCGTGCTTCAGTCTCACTTTTGCGTTGTGAACTCATGCAATCCCACCCCCTCGGATCAAAATAATTGGCTTGCCCCAACCAGGAGCAATGGCAGCACAAAGAAAACGCCTAAAATATAAGCAACCACATAGAGTTTGTTTTTCTGTGCTAGCTCAGCAAGGCCAGTGGCAATGTTGGGTGGAATATCACGTAGGAAAGGCAGACCGTATATAATTAGCATCCCCATTAGGTTGAATATCAGATGTACCAATGCTATCTGCATAGCCAGGACTGCCGTCGGGCCGCTTATCGCCGTCGCAGCAAGCAACGCAGTGATGCAGGTGCCCACATTGGTACCTAATGTGAACGGATAGACCTGTTTGAGAGTAAACACACCGGTTCCAGCAAGCGGCACAATCAGTGCAGTGGTGGTAGAAGAAGACTGCACCAATACAGTAATTACAGCCCCCGAACACATACCGGAGATAGGCCCTCGCCCCACACTTGCATGCATGATGTCACGCGCTTTACCCACCATGACCCTACGTAACACCTTACCAATAGCCGTTACCACGAATAAAATCAGGCCTACTCCAATAATGATCAGGGCCACTCCTGCCCACACTTGATTTGGCAGCCACGACACCGAGATGTTCAGCAAGTCGGTCGCTGGTGAAACCACCATTTTCATAACATTCAGGCTTTTCATGTCAACACTGGCATCGCTGACAAAAAAAACCGCCAGCAACGCGGAGGTTTTTGCTAAAAAACCAAACATCATTTCTAAGGGGAGAAGGATGGCCACAGCAACAATATTGAACACGTCGTGCACCGTAGCCGCAGAGAAAGCCCGGCGAAATTCCTCACCGCTGCGAACATGACCTAGGCTAACAATGGTGCTGGTGAGAGAAGTACCAATGTTGGCACCCATGACTAGCGGAATCGCAATACTAATTGGCAAACCACCCGCTACCATCCCGACAATGATGGCCGTCACAGTGCTTGAACTCTGGATTAGCGCGGTAGCGACAACTCCGATCACTAACCCAATCATTGGATTAGTGGCAAATGCAAACAGCTCTTTAGCATTGCTTGCAGTAGCCGCCTTAAAACCGTCTCCGACAGCTCCCACCGCCGCTAACAACAAATACACCAATCCAATAACAATTAGCCATGATAGCCATTGCGAAGCTCCCGGGCGCTCCCTCTGCACCGGCAAGACGCTTTCTGAAGTCGACATGTAATACCTCCCCCAAAGCTAATTTCAGTCTGGTTGAAGGTACGCAGAGATAATGTAGATTTGATGACGAATTCAAAACAAGCTCAAGACTATAGCCTGCAGCTTGTCTCTGCCGTCATTTACTATGGTGGACACCGTGGGTGCCGTAGTGAATCCTGCCGACCAAGCGCTTATCTTGCAAAGCCCGCTGGTCAATATTGAGTCATACCGTTTCTCCCTCTAGCCAGCAACGATTTTTCTGCGCACAATACGCCGCCATGAATGAACTCTTCTTGATTTTGGTTAGTACAGCACTGGTCAACAATTTTGTACTGGTGCAGTTTTTAGGGCTTTGCCCTTTTATGGGCGTTTCCAACAAACTGGAATCGGCCATGGGTATGTCGCTGGCCACTACCTTTGTCCTGACACTTGCCTCCGCTGCCAGCTACGTGGTGTATCACGGCTTGCTGGTGCCTTTTGATGTTACCTATCTACGCACTATCAGCTTTATTGTAGTGATTGCCGCCGTCGTACAGTTCACTGAAATAATGGTGCGCCAGCTAAGTCCACTGCTACATCAGGTGTTGGGTATTTTTCTGCCGCTGATCACCACCAACTGCGCCGTTCTTGGAGTAGCGCTACTATCTCTCAACCGTGAGCTAAGCTTTTTTCACACGACGCTGTATGGGCTAGGCGCAGCACTGGGGTTCTCGCTGATCCTGGTGCTATTTGCAGCCATGCGTGAGCGCTTGGCCAGCGCCGATGTGCCCACTCCTTTTAAAGGCGCAGCCATCGCGATGATCACGGCCAGCTTAATGTCACTGGCTTTTCTTGGTTTTTCCGGCCTTGCTCAGGGGTAGCCGCTATGGGAGAGACATTTACGTGGTGGGGCATTCTGAGTGCTGTAGGCGTACTCACGGGCTTGGGAGTTGTCTTTGGGGCGCTGCTGGGTATGGCGAGCGAGCGCTTCAAAAGCCAAGAGAACCCGCTGGTTGAGCAAATTAATGCGTTGCTGCCCCAAACTCAGTGCGGACAATGCGGCTACCCAGGCTGCCGTCCCTACGCCGAAGCCATTAACCAAGGCGATGCGCTTAATAAATGCCCGCCCGGTGGCGACGCCACCATACACGCCTTGGCGGACCTATTAGGTCGGGAAGCAGCGCCTTTAGATGGTGAAGCAGCCACTGAAGATAGCGTCGCTTTTATTCGTGAAGCAGAGTGCATTGGCTGCACCAAGTGCATCCAGGCATGCCCGGTCGATGCCATTATTGGTGCCGCCAAACAGATGCACACTGTGATCGAAGATGAGTGCACAGGCTGCGACTTATGTATTGCACCCTGCCCCGTAGATTGCATTGATATGCTGCCAAGAAGCAAGCCACTCACCCAATGGCAACCGTTAGTTAGCGCGCCGATGATCATTGCTAGTGACCGTTCCCACATCAGGAGTGAGCATGCCCGCCTATGAGTTTCCTGGCGGCATATACCCGCCCGAGCGTAAAATCCATTCGAATCAAGCGCCATTGCAAGCTGCTCCGCTACCGACCCTGGTGACGCTGCCTTTGAAACAGCATGCTGGTAATGCAGCTACTCCCTGTGTGGCTGTGGGCGATGACGTTAAAGTGGGCAGCTTAATCGCCCAGCGCAACGGTATGATTTCCGCTCACCTTCACGCCAGTATTAGCGGCACTATTACACATATTAGCAACCAAGCAATTACCATCGAGGCGGATGGGCGTGATAGCTGGCAAACGCTGCCCCCGCTTGACTGGCGAACCGATTCTCCTGAAAAACTGCTGGAAAGGCTGGATAGTGGCGGACTAGCAGGTCTTGGAGGGGCAGGTTTTCCTACCTATATTAAAGCGCAGGTAGCAGAACATCACCCCATTGATACCTTGGTAGTTAATGCTGCCGAGTGCGAACCTTATATAACTGCCGACGACCTAATTCTACGCAGCTACCCAAACGACATACTGGAAGGCGCGCAGCTAATTGCCAGACTCTGTGGTGCTCCAAGAATAATTATTGGGATTGAAGATAACAAACCCGAGGCGATTAGCGCCTTAGAACATGCGCTATCAAAAATTCAACATCCTGCCACCATCGTGCTTAAGGTCATAGAAACCCGCTACCCCAGCGGTGGCGAACGCCAGCTAATTAAAAAAGTCCTCGATCGTGACGTACCTAGCGGCGGCTTACCCGCCGATATAGGCGCACTTTGCCATAACCCTGGCACGCTGCTGGCAGCTCTTCACGCCGTGCGCGATGGCAAGCCATTGGTTGAGCGTGTAGTCACCTTAACCGGCGAGACAATTAGCGCACCAGGGAACTACTGGGTTCGTCTAGGCACACCGGTTGGCACCCTGCTGGATAGTGTGGGCTTAATGCCTGACCAGCTACATCAAGTGATTGTCGGTGGCCCAATGATGGGCACCCCACTTACCACATTGAGCTCACCCGTTATCAAAACAACTAACTGCTTGATTGCTGCTTCAATTACAGAGCTCCCCCCAGCACCGATGGAGTCACCCTGCATTCGCTGCGGCGCCTGCGAACGCGTCTGCCCTGCCCAACTCCTGCCCCAACAACTGCACTGGTATGCCCGGGCGGAGAACGATAGCACACTAGCCAAACTAAACCTGTTTGACTGTATTGAATGCGGTGCCTGCAGCTATGTGTGCCCTAGTTTTATTCCGCTCGTTAAGGATTATCGCTCGGCAAAGCAGCGTATCCGCCTTAAGCAGATAGAAACCGCCAAGTCCGAGCACGCCAAGCATCGCTTTGAATTCCGTCAAGCACGCTTGGCACGGGAAGAAGCTGAGAAGCAGGCCCGCCGCCAGGCAAGGCTCGCCCAACATCAAAAGCCTGCTGGAGGGGGTACGGGCAATCACGCAACGCCTGAGGTGGACCTGCGCAGCCTTAGAATTGCTCAGGCCGCTGCCAAAGCGGCGGTCAAAAAAGCCGAAAAAGTCTTGGCCAGGGCCGCCGAGCAGGACCCTAAACAGCGCTTTGATGATTTAGAAACACAGCTTGCTACCGCCCAGGAAAACCTCAAAGCGGCAGATGCACGCCTTGCTAACGCACGTGCCAGCACGACCCAAAAGGAAACCCCATGAGCATGATGCACGCCTCCCAGGTTGGCACTGCCCCATCAACCGCCCACCTAATGCGTTGGGTAATAGCAGCCACTCTGCCGGGCATTGGGGCTATGACCTTCTATTTTGGGTTGGGTGTTATTAGTAATGTACTGCTAGCAGGGCTATTTGCGCTGAGTGCTGAAGCACTGATATTAACCCTGCGCCAACGCCCAGTAAGGCCAGCACTAGGAGACTCCAGCGCACTGCTTACCGGCGTTCTATTGGGTGTTTGCCTACCACCCGCCAGCCCCTGGTGGCTCATTGCGGTAGGCGCATTTGCCGCTATCGTGGTGGCTAAACAGCTGTATGGTGGTTTGGGCCATAACCCTTTTAACCCGGCCATGGTGGGATATGCCCTGCTACTGGTGTCATTTCCGACTTATATGACGCTCTGGTCCCCGCCCCAGCCCTTTATCGCCGAAACACTCTTTAACGAAACACTATGGGCACAAATCATCGGCACGCTGCCCCCTGCCAAGCTTGATGCGCTCAGCGGTGCCACTCCTCTCGATGCCTTCAAACACAAAGGGCAGGCCGTACTTGCCAGCGAGTTCTGGGCGAGTCAGCCACTTCCCGAGGGCACGCTCAGCGCATGGCGCAACGTCGCGCTTGCTTGGTTGGCAGGCGGGCTTGTACTAATCGTTAAACGAATTATTAGCTGGCATATACCCGTTGCCATGCTAGGTAGCATGACGCTGATAGCAGCACTTTTCTATGCAGGCGATCCAAGCCACTTTGCCTCACCGCTATTTCACCTCCTGACTGGTGCCACACTATTTGGGGCATTTTTTATCGCAACCGACCCCGTGTCGGCGGCTACCAGCAAGCGTGCAAAACTTATTTATGGTGCTGGCATAGGCATCCTGGTAATCATTATTCGCACGTTGGGCGGCTATCCCGATGCAGTGGCATTTGCGGTGTTGCTCATGAACTTATGTGTGCCGCTCTTGGATATCTACACCGTACCGCGCCCCAATGGTCATTCCAGAGCCGCTAATAAATCAATGCCAGAGGGGCCATTATGACGCCACGCCAAGCGATGCTACGCGGCGCTTTTGCTCTCGGCATGTTCTCACTGGTTACTGCTGGCAGCGTTGCACTTACTCGCGCACTCACAGCCGAGCGAATTGCCACCCACCAGCTAGCTTATCAACACCGTCAGCTGCAGGAGGTGCTACCCACTACACTAGCTGACACACCGGTCCAGGACGTTTTAGAAAGTGTGTTCGAGTTACCTAACCCCTCACAGCTTGGGCATCGCAACGTTGCTCAAGGCTGGCAGATTCACAGTGGTAACGGCAGTGCCATTATCCTGCCGGTAGTCACGCGCCAAGGCTACAATGGTGAGATCAGACTACTCGTGGGAATCGACCAACAGCGCCGAATAACCGGTGTCCGGGTTACTCAGCATCAGGAAACCCCAGGGCTAGGCGACGGTATCGAGCGCCAGCGCAGCGACTGGATAACCCAATTCAACGGGCTAAGCTTAGCTAGCCTTGCGCAGGAAGACTGGGCAGTGCGCAAAGATGGAGGCCAGTTCGATGCCTTTACCGGTGCGACTATTACGCCGCGCGCCATCGTCAATGCGGTACACCAGACGCTTGTATACGCTGCAGAGACCGAACTCCCGATCACCTTTGAGGAGCTAACTCCATGAGCCAATGGCGTCAGCTCACCCACGAGGGGCTATGGTCCAATAACCCTGCACTGGTTCAACTACTAGGCCTTTGTCCGTTACTAGCGGTCAGCGGCAGCGTGGTCAATGCGCTTGGGCTGGCAGTTGCAACGCTGCTAGTGATGGTTGGTGCTAGCACAACGATTTCACTACTTCGCCATCAGGTACCCAGCGCAGTGCGACTACCGGCGTTTGTGATGATCATTGCCGCCTTTGTTACCTGTGCCGAACTGTTGATGGCTGCCTATGCCTACCCCCTTTACCAAGTGCTGGGGATTTTTATTCCGCTGATTGTCACCAATTGCGCTATTTTAGGGCGCGCAGACGCCTTCGCCTCACGCCAGCCGGTACTGCCTGCCGCTATCGATGGCTTTATGATGGGGCTTGGCTTTGGCATCGTTTTGATCGTGCTGGGTGCAATACGTGAACTGCTTGGCCAGGGGACCCTGTTCAGTGGTATGGCACTGCTGTTTGGTCCTACCGCCGCAAGCTGGCAGCTGACCCTTATCGATAATTATCAGTTTCTATTTTTCGTACTGCCGCCAGGGGCTTTTTTTGTTGCAGGTCTGTTGATCGCATTAAAAAATGCGCTTGATCAACACCGCGCTACCCGCGCTCGTCCTGCTACGGTAGCGCCCCATACCGAGCGGCGAGTAAGGGTTACCGGTACGATCAAATAAGGCACCACCAAATAAACCAAGAGAAGACTCCATGAATGCCCAAAAGCGTCATGAAATTTTTGCACGCCTACAGGCGGAAAACCCGCACCCCACTACCGAGCTAAACTGGAGCACTCCCTTTGAACTGCTGGCGGCAGTACTGCTCTCTGCGCAGGCCACCGATGTTGGCGTCAATAAAGCTACCGCTAAACTTTACCCCGTCGCCAACACCCCCCAAGCCATCATTGACCTTGGCATCGATGAGCTAAAGCGCCACATTAAAACCATTGGGCTTTTTAATACCAAAGCTGAAAATCTAATGAAGACCTGCCACCTGCTGGTTAATCAACACGGTGGCGAGGTACCACAAACCCGTAAAGAGCTAGAGGCCCTACCCGGTGTTGGACGCAAAACGGCGAATGTGATTCTCAACACTGCCTTCGGCCAACCCACCATTGCGGTGGACACCCACATTTTCCGAGTCTCCAATCGCACCGGCATTGCCAAGGGTAAAGACGTCGTAGAGGTTGAGCAAAAGCTGTTGCGTCACGTCCCAAAAGCATTTAAACAGGATGCCCACCACTGGCTGATTCTACACGGGCGCTATACTTGCATTGCCCGCAAACCGCGCTGCGGTAGCTGCATTATCGAAGATTTATGCGACTATAAAGAGAAAACCGAGCTTGGTTAGACGACCAGGCCAAAAATGCGAGGATGCTGATGCCTACGCCCGCCAAACTGCTCCATAACCAGCCTATCGCCCAGCGTATTGAGGCGCTGTTAGACCTCTCCAAGCAGCACGCTGAACACTTTTGCAGCCCTAGCGCTTGGCTAGCCCGGCAACGTTATATGGCACAGCACCCCACCTCTATTGTGGTTATGAAGTGCATGGATGGGCGCATCCATATTCCCCATACAACCCGCACACCGCTAGGCATTATTACCCCATTCAGGAACTTAGGCGGTATTTTTGATTTAGGCTGGCCCTATTTGGGGGAGCTACTAACCGACTCAGTGCTCGATGCCGCTAAAGCGGGGCACGCCACATTGATGTTGATTACTTATCACTTTTCAAGCGGAGAGCGGACACGGGGTTGCGCCGGATTCAACTGCGACACCGAAGCCGCCAAAGCGCATGCCTACGCTATCGCCAAGCAGGCAGAGCAACTGTTTGGTAACGACCATCAGCAGGTTTATCCGTTGGTATGCGGCTTTGAAACTGACAGCGACGCGCTGATTCTTCACGGCCAGCAGGATGATGTACTGGACAGCCGCGACTTAATCACCCAGCCCCGCGAAGCGCTTGGCCCAATGCTTGCCAGCCTCTGCCCCAACATGCCCAAAGATATTCAGCGAGACCTGCTGCCTCTGCTGGAGGGCAACGTTGCCCACGTCAGCGAGCTGCAAGGCGTAAAGCGAGAGCTGGACATTGAGCACCGTGAATGGGTAATTTGCGTAGGCCGTGGTTTCGACTTTTTGCACTTACCCAATACTGCGCTGATTATTGGCCCCTATGGGCCAGATTTAGCCGAACCAATTGGCACCGCCGCCACTATCATTGATGCCAACATGCGGGCGGGGCGGATTCCGGACGACGGTTTTATGCTACTTGCCTCAACCCCTTATCAGCACAGCGGTGTAGACCGCGCACGGGCAGAAATGAAGTCACGCTTTCTATCAGACTTTGCAGAGCAAGTGATACGGCGTGAGCACCCTGCACTTGCACAAAAGATGCGCCGCCATACGGCAGTTGTGCACTGGCCCACCCGCCGGCTAGATTCGCTGGATTGAACAGCTGCTCACTTTCAATTACTCACTTTCAGCTGCTCACTTTCAGATACTTAGCTTTCGGCAAGCAGCTTGCGATAAGCATTACGCCACTGTGGCCACTGCCACTGCTGAGTATCAACCAGTGGCGGCTGGCAATCAGGTTTTGTTAGCCAAGTATGCAACCGTTGATAAAGCCCTTCTGGTGTACCGTCATAGCGGTAATGCTCGGTGTATAGCGCCGGGAAACAGAGCCTATCTGGCACAAGCGGTAACGCACCACGCTGGGCGGCCTCCATAATTGCCAACCCTTGAAACTCGTGCCAAGTGGTGGAGACCACAATGCCACCACCATTAAGCAGTGAACGATACTCCACCTCTGGCTGCGGCCCCCAGCTAATCGTCTGTTCGGCAAGACGTCGTTCAGCCTCGGCAAAAATCGGCGGCACATCACGAAAGCGCTGGCCAAGTACCGCCAGCTCAAACGGCACTCGCTGCTCACTTAGCTTGAACAGTGCTGCAAAAAAGTCTTCTGGATTTTTATCGTACTCCCAACGGTGGTTCCAAATAATACGACGCGGGTTTGCATTCGTCTGGGAAGCGTTGTCTAGTGGCATTATTGGTACTGGGAGTACTTTTGCCCGCTGGCGCAGCTCTTCTAACGGCTTGGCGACAGGCAAATTCTCTGGCATTTTTTTTAGAAACTGGCGTGCGCCTTCAAAAAAGGAGTCCCGGTTATAGGCTGTATTAAACACTAGCGTATCCGCTGCAAGTGCTGCATAAAGATTGACCATCTTGGCCTCTACCTGGGGCATCTGCTCGCTGGACTCCGGGTAGGCAAACTGGTTTTCGTGAAAATAAACGACTTTCCTGGCCCGCCCTAGTTGGGGAAATAATCCAACGAGTGTGGCAATATCCACCATTGAGGTAGCCAACACGACATCATAGGGCTGGCTGAGGGTTTCATGCTCTTTCAGCCACCAGCTCAGCGGGTTACCGCGAATCCGCCACGCAAAGTGGCGCGGTGGTAGGGTTAATAACGTCCAGGATAGCTCATCAAGCTCTGCCATTAGGCTTTGCGCCCAGTAACGGTGGCTAACCGCTTCATAGGCAGATAGTAAAAGTACCCTCATCAGAATCCTTGTTGCTCAAGTTTTTTCGCCAACATCTCTAACACATCAATTCCCTGTACATCGGTGGGTAACCAAGGCAGCGTTGGGCGCGGCAAGCGTTCAAACAGTTGATCAATACGCGCAAGGTAGCTTGCTTCCTGCTCTCGGCGCGCCTGGAGAAAGTCACCATCGGCCTCTACAGGAATAAGGCGGTTAATCAGTATACCTGCGACCGGGATATGAACGTCCTCCAGCGCCCGCACCGCACGATCCGTCTCTAAGATCGGCAGCCGTTCTGGTGTCATCACAAATAAAAAACTGCATGCTTTCGAATCTTCGATACGCCTTCTTGCCTGGTGAAATAACCGCCGCCGCTCAATTAACGTCTTTGCCACATCCCGGGTGCGCTCATCTAAATCGTCCAACGGATCTGTCGTTGGGTCATCAAAGGGTGTTGCCACATCACGTCCCCGCTTAGGGGTTAAATGATCCAACACCTTGCCCAGCTCTGCCGACTTACGGTTATGTGCCAGTAACCCATCCGTCCAAGCAGCCATCGCCTCTGGCAACGTTAACAGCCGCAAAGTATGCCCCGTAGGCGCGGTATCAAAGATAATCAGGTCATAGGGTGCACTATCATCGACCATTAGCCGGGCTAGCCGTTCAAGCAGGGCAGCCTCCTGGGTCCCCGGAGACTGCCGAGTAAGACGCATCTGGCGCTCTAATTCCTGCATCATTTCAGGAGCAGCGTAACGGCGCATCTGCTTCACAACCCGTGCCAAATGTGCCTCAACTTCGATATCAGGATCAATTTCCATGGCATCCAAGTTAGGCAATAAACGACGCGGCGTATCTGATAGTGCGCGGTCAAACACATCGCCCAAGCTATGCGCTGGGTCTGTAGAAACCACTAACACCCGTTTCCCACGGCTTGCGGCGAGCACCGCTAAAGAGGCAGCGACAGTGGTTTTACCCACGCCACCTTTGCCACCTACCCAGAGCAGGCGGCGGTTAAGAACTGCTTGCATGGTAATCCCCAATTAATGGCATCGCATATTGCTTGCCTATCCAGCCGCTATCAACAGCAGCGGAAATGATCTAATGGCGAGTGTTCCATACCCATTCGCTGGTGCCAGTCATGGAAGCGCTCCAAGAGCAGCGGCTGAAGCTCCAAGGTGTAGTAACCAGCAGGGTTTTCAAGCCCCATCATTTCAGAGAATACCAGCAGCATAAATAAGTCATCTTCGTCACGCCGTGCCCGAGCAATAGCACCTCGATAGCGAGCGCTATAAACCTCCTCGGTAAAAAAACGGGCTTGGTCTAACCAAGCCCGTAATTTATCGCGGCGCGACGATGACCCAGGCGTTGAGTCATCGCGCATAACACTACCTCCCGGTTATCTCATGGGTGTGGTTGACGGCTTGGTTAGTCATGTTGTGCCGCCATTTCTGCACGGGAGCGCTTCAGCGCTGCCGCGCACTCCATAGCCACCATAATGGCTGCAATCAACACCACGATATCCAGTACCAGTAGGAACATATTGCCCTGATTCCAGAAGGTACGCAGTTGAATAAGCAGCGCCAGAATTGTCATTACCAGTAGGAAGCAGAGCGGCGCCAGCGTGTACCACATTGGGCGCTTCAAGCGCACCAGCATAACGGTAATGACCAACAGTGTTAGCCCTGCCAGTAGCTGGTTTGTGGTTCCAAACAGAGGCCAAATAATTAAACCGCCGGAGCCATCTGCACCACCAGCACCAAATGCTAGTAAGAGACAGCTACCTACCGCTAAGCCTGTGGCGATGGCAGGTTTCTTCATCCACTGCTGATTATAAATATCCCCCCACTCTTGGAAAATATAGCGTTGCAGGCGAAGCCCAGTATCCATGGTGGTGCCCGCAAACAAAGCGGCCATTACGGTTAACAGCGTAGCTGCGGTGACTTCAGGCAAGCCCAAGCCGTTATGGATAATAAAGGCACCGCCCTCAACAAAGGCATTAACCCCACCCTGGCCGAAGGCACTATACATTGCCTGCCAATCGCCCAACGTGGCAAAGCCTGCTGTAGCAGCCAAAATAGCCGCTAGCGCCAGCATGCCCTCGCCTACCGCACCAAAGTAACCCACGAAACGCGCATCGGTTTCCTTATTAAGTTGCTTAGACGTTGTTCCCGAGGAGACCAAACCGTGGAAGCCCGAGATAGCACCACAGGCAATCGTCACAAACAGCAAGGGTATTAACGATGGCGTGCCTGCTGGCACATCGCTGTTGAAGGCGGGAGCCACCAGTGTTGGGTTTAGCAGCACCAAGGCACCGTAGAGAATAAGCAAACCAATAAACAGCTGCAGGCCGTTAATATAATCTCGTGGCTGTAAAAGCATCCACACAGGCAATAGTGATGCAATCGCCGCGTAGCCAAACAGAATTAAAATCCACACTGCATTACCCGACATACCGGCAACTTCAGCGGGCATCTGAATGGGTACTGATGGCCCGATACCAATCAGGACATAAAGCGCCGCCACGCCAATAATAGAAACCAGCGGCAGACTCAGAACACGCCGATAAATTAGCTGACCAATAATCAACGCCACAATGATGGCACCCCACACCGGCACTACGGCACTCGAGAAGTTCATCATTAGCCCAGCGATAACCACGGCAAAAACAGCGTTGACCATCAGCAGCACTAAGAAAATAACAATCATAAAGATACTGCGCGCCCGCTTACCCACAACGTCGCCCGTTAGTGCACCAACCGATTTGGCTTTATTGCGTACGCTGGCCCAAATGGCACCAAAGTCATGTATCCCCGCAAAGAAAATAGTACCAAACACCACCCATAAAAAAGCCGGTGCCCAACCCCATATAACCGCAATAGCAGGCCCAACGATGGGGGCGGCACCGGCGACGGAAGTGAAGTGGTGTCCCCACAGCACAAAGCGGTTAGTGGGTACATAATCGATGCCATCTTCGAATTCATGGGCAGGGGTTTTAAAGTCAGGATCTAATTGGTAAATCTTCTCCGCAATGAACTTAGAGTATACAAAATACCCCAAAGCCATTGCGGCAAGACCTACCACCAGTAGGACGATAGCACTCATGGGCGCAGCTCCTTTGGTAATTATTAGTAATAATATGCGACCTGCTTTATTGCATTTGGCTATGCTTTTTTACTTAAACATACCTTTCACTTAAACATAGTGGTACGGCAACGCATTTAAGTCCATGAAGAAGCTTGCTTGTTTGTTTGAATTAAATCCAAAGTTGTAGAGCCGCAACTGCCATATAAAGGCTAACCTGGGTGATTAAGAACCTAGCCTATGAGAATCACATGCCTACCCTACCACTACTCTTTTTGTGCGCTTTACTGCTCGGGGCGGCTACAGGTTACCTATTTCGGTTTACCTCTCGGGATCCCTGTACACGTCCTTCCACGCTCTTAATAATTGGCATGCTGGGCGGAGCTACCGGCCTAATTCTCTTCCAAGTGCTCGTATACACCACGGGAGCACCGCTATGGCTGCTGCCTCTACTGATTATTTCTCAAGTATGGCTATGGCTTGGACCTTTAGGCCCGAAGCAACGTGCAGGCTAGGCGCCATGGTAAAAATTCTTGTGCCGCACACGTCGAAGGTCGTCTTGGCTGCGACGCTGAGCCTACCTAAACTCCTTGTATAACCCAAACTACAATACGATCAGGGAGAGATGCATGGCCAAAGTGCTTGTGGTCGACGATGAACCGAACATTGTTCTGTCATTAGAGTTTCTAATGGAACAGGCAGGTTTTGAGGTAGTCACCGCCGAAGATGGTGAACAGGCTTTGGAGCAAGTTAGCGCTGCCTCGCCAGACCTGTTGCTACTGGACATTAGCCTTCCGGGCATGAGCGGTTTTGATGTACTTGAACGCCTGCGTAGCCAAGATGCCACAGCCCAGTTGCCGATTATTATGCTCACCGCCCATGGGCGCGATGTAGAACGGGAAAAGGGTATGGCCCTGGGCGCGGATGACTACATTACTAAACCCTTCTCGACCCAATCTCTGGTTGAAAAAGTCAAAGCGCTACTGGCTGAGGATCAGCCATGACAAGAGGCGGACTGCCGAAACGTCAACGCCTGATTGGCCTGTGGCTTATTCTCAGTGGCATTAGCCTATTAGGGGGCGCTATTTTTGCCGCTTGGCTAGATGCCCAGCTGGCACCGACGGGCATGACACGGTTGGCCTTATGGCTAGGTAGCTTTTCCGGCGGGGCCACGATTTTTTTGGTGGGATTACTGCTTGAACGTATGCTTTTTACCCCACTTCGCCACCTTCAGGTACAACTGGCCCGCTTAGTTGCCAACCCAGATGCACGGGACGAACACCCACCGGAAGGCTGGCTCAAGGCACTTGGCCCAGACCTACGCCGTGTGCGCGAAAGCTGGCGTGTTGACCGCAGCCGTCTAGCGACTGCTCATGCCGACGGCGCACGAAGTGCCGCGCGCATCCGCCAAGAGCTTGAAACCCTATTGCAAGTTCTTGAAACACCGCTGCTACTATGTGACCAACACCGGCGACTAATGCTATTTAACCAAGCGGCTGAAGACTTTTTTATCGGCAATACCGGGTTAGGCTTAGGTAAACGGTTGGAGGCCCTACTGCCGGTTAGCAGTTTACAACACGCGCTTAGTCAACTACCTAATGACGGTTCGCCCAGAGAGCTGCTTACCCCTTGCGATAACCGTTGGCTTAAAGTCATCCTGCGCCGCGTACCAGGCAGCGATGGCGAAACCCTGTTGACCTTTAGTGATGCCACAGCCTCGTGGTCTAACGAAATGGGCGTGCGTGCCGAATTAGCCAACATGCTTACCCCCCTTCGTCAGCACACAGCAAGCTTAACGAGTGCCGCCGACGCCCTCATCCAATTACGGCACCAAAACGATACGGATACATCAACGCTTCGCCAGCGCTTTGAGCGCGTTATCCATGAAGAAGGCACCACCTTAGGCGATAATGTTGCCAAAATCGGTCAGTTGCTGGATGACCTTCAACATCAAGGAGAGCGTTTAACCCCGATGTGGTCAAATGACTTCTGGCAAGCACTGGATGAGCGGCTAGACCCAGAGCATCGGTTAATCACGCCAGTGGGTATGCCTGCTTGGTTTAAAGGTGATGCACCTGCGCTAATCGCCCTTTTTGACTCACTGGTAAAACAGCTAAGTGCCCACCTTCCCGACAGTGGCTTTGAGGGTGAAATATGCTTGGGCAATAAACGCGTTTATTTAGATCTGATTTGGCGAGGCAAAGCACTACCTGAGCATGAGTTAGCCGAATGGCAGCATCAGCCTCTCGCCACTCTACCGTTAACCCCAAAGGTCGCAGACGTACTGCGCCAACACGCCAGCGATATCTGGAGCCTAGCGGATAATGATGGGCTGCATGCACGGTTGCGCATGCCACTGCCCGCCATAGAGCGGGTAGGCGCTCCAAGGGAGCCTGCCCCACCACGCCCAGAGTTCCATGACTTCGGTATCGCCGATCTTCCCCCGCCCGATGAAGCATTAGCCAACCGCTCGCTACGCAGCTTAGATGTGGTTGCCTTTGACACCGAAACCACGGGGCTTGAGCTGCGCCGAGGGGACACGGTTATTAGCCTGGGAGCCTGCCGGGTGGTCAACGCGCGCCTGCTAGCCAGCGACGTGTTTGATCAGAAAGTCGATCCAAAGCGACCGATTCCACCGGCAAGCACCGTCATTCACGGCCTCACCGATGCGGATGTTGCTGGCGCGCCACCGCTGGATATCGTGCTCACCCATTTTCGTGAGTACATAGGAGAAGCCGTCTTATTGGCTCATAATGCCGCCTTCGATCTTCTGGCCATTAGCCACAAAGGGGTTGCATTTGATATCCCGGTGATCGATACCTTACTCATTTCACGGGCACTGGATGAAGCGTTAGACGGGCACGACCTGGATAGCCTTGCCCAGCGCTACGATCTGGCATTCCCTCCCGGTACCCGCCACACTGCATTAGGTGATGCCAGAGTCACTGCAGAGCTATGGCTAGCGCTACTGCCCCGCTTGGAAGCTCGCGGCATTGATACCCTAGAGCAGCTACTGACGCTGCAAGCCAATGCGTTTGACCGACAGGATGCCAGTGCCTCATGAAACCTTCAGGCGCGCAGTCGCGTAAAGCAGAACGCTTAATAGCCTTAGTGGCCGTTACCCTACTGCTGTTCTGTCCACCACTGATTATTGTGGTAGACCGTTTGCCCTCGCTTAGCGTGGGCTGGCTGCCACTTTATCTGTTTATCGCCTGGGCAGTGGTCATTGGGTTAACCGCCTGGCTAATGGAACATCGCGCGGGACGCTAATCATGCGCACAGACCCCATTATTCTCGGTACCGCTTTTGGCTATTTAGCCCTGCTCTTCGTGGTTGCCGCTTGGGGTGACCGGCGAGCCGAGCAGGGCCGCTCACTGATTGGCTCGCCAACCGTTTATGCGCTTTCCATTGCCGTTTACTGCACAGCCTGGACGTTCTATGGCAGCGTAGGCCGAGCGGCTGAACATGGCCCCAGTTTTTTACTTATCTACCTTGGCCCTACGCTCGCGATGCTATTGGCCCCCTCGGTGATTCGTAAAATGGTGCGTATTGCCGCACGGCAACGAATAACCTCCATTGCCGACTTTATTAGCGCCCGCTACGGTAAAAATACCACCCTAGGCGCGCTTGTAGCGCTCATGGCACTTATTAGTATTACGCCTTATATTGCCTTGCAGTTAAAAGCCATCACCGTTAGCCATGCGGTGCTTATTAACTACCCCCATACTGCAGACACCACCCTGATCGATGAGCGTTTTTGGATGGATAAATCCCTCTGGATCGCACTGGTATTAGCGGTTTTTATCATTCTATTTGGTACCCGTCACCTTGATGCCAGCGAGCGCCACGAAGGCATGGTGGCCGCTATCGCCCTAGAGTCACTGGTGAAGCTGGTGGCTTTTATGGCCGTTGGAATATTTGTGGTTTTCGTCATGTTTGAAGGGCCAGCAGCGCTATTCGCCGAAGTGGCAGCGACCCCAGCCTTGATGAATAGCATGAGTTTGGATAGCGTACCTGGCGGAGCAACCGGCTGGGTTGGCATGCTGGCCCTCGCATTCCTTGCGTTTTTAACGCTACCTAGGCAGTTCCAGGTGTTGGTGGTAGAAAATGTTGATGAGCAGCATTTAACCCGAGCAAGCTGGCTGTTCCCCCTCTATATGCTACTGATTAACCTGTTCGTCATTCCTATCGCTCTAGCAGGTTTACTGTTAGGTGTAAGCGCAGGCGATCCTGACAGCTTCGTGCTTACCCTCCCGCTCTCGGCCGGGTTAGAGGGTTTGCCGTTATTGGTATTCATTGGTGGGCTTTCCGCCGCCACAGGGATGGTGATTGTTGAGACTATTGCGCTCTCTACGATGGTGAGCAATCAGTTAGTCATGCCGCTGTTACTTCGCTCGAAGCGCCTCCACCTAAGCACCAAAGGCGAGCTTGCCGGTTGGCTGCTAGGCATCCGACGCATCGCAATCGTGTTAATCCTGCTGCTTGGCTACCTCTATCATGCGCTAATCGGAGATTCCTATAGCCTAGTGACTATTGGCCTTGTCTCTTTTGCTGGCGCCGCACAATTTGCCCCTGCACTACTGATTGGCCTTTACTGGCGTGGCGCTACTCGCCAAGGGGCTACTCTAGGCTTAATTGCTGGCTTTCTAGTCTGGTGCTACACACTCTTACTACCTGGCTTTGCCCAATCAGGCTGGCTTAGCGCCACCCTGCTGACCGAAGGGCCGTGGGGCATTGCCTGGCTCATGCCCTACGGGCTGTTCGGACTAGAAAATTGGGATATTTATAGCCATTCCCTGCTATGGAGTATGCTCGCCAACATCGGGCTACTAGTCGGTGTTTCCCTGTTTACACGCCCATCACCTCTTGAACAGACTCAAGCAGCACTGTTCACCGAGGCGATGCATCCTAATTTGCAAACCACCTCTCTGTGGCGTGGGCAAACCACCCAAGGGGCACTAAAAGAGTTGCTTATTCGCTACTTGGGAGTACAAACCACCCAACGCGTATTTCGCCACAACGGCAACAAACACACTTTTGTGCCTGATGAAACCGCCCCGCCCGAGTTAATAACACGGTCTGAGCAGGCACTTGCGGGAGCATTAGGCAGCGCATCGGCACGGGTACTGATTAACTCGGTGGTACGCGGTGAAGCGCTGGATATAGAAGCCATTCTGAGCATTCTAGACACCACCTCCCAGACCATTGAGTACAACCGTCGCCTAGAGCAAAAGTCTCAGGAGTTGGCTCAAATTGGAGAAGAGCTGCGCAGTGCTAATGAGCGACTACGCGAACTGGACCGGCTGAAAGATGAATTTGTGGCCATGGTCAGTCATGAACTGCGCACCCCACTGACCTCCATCCGCGCCTTTGCCGAAATCCTACGTGATAGCGGCCAACTTCCCGATGAAAAACGCAAGCACTTTCTCGGCGTCATCGTGCATGAAAGTCAGCGGCTATCCCGCTTAATCGAAGAAATCCTCGATCTGGCCCGCCTTGAAAGCGGTCGCTTAACACTTAACCCAAAGCCCCTTGATCTGGCAACGTTGGCCCGCCACAGCATCAACGCTATTGCCCATCTGCATGAGGAGCATGGCATTGCTTTAGAAGTCACCATAGAAGCCGACCCCGCCATGGTAATTGGCGACCACGACCGATTAGAGCAAGTCATTATTAATCTACTCGATAATGCAGGTAAATTTGCTGACCGCCAGCAGCCAAAGGTGCGCTTAGCGCTCTATCGCCACCGTCGCCATTTCCGCTTAAGTGTCGAGGATAACGGGCCGGGCATTGGCATCGAAGAGCGAGAGCGTGTATTTGAGAAATTTCACCAAATACAACAAGACGGCGACATTCCTCAGGGAAGGCCCAAAGGCAGTGGTTTAGGCTTGCCCATTAGCCGAGGCATCATTGCCCACCTTGGCGGGCGACTCTGGGTTGAAGATGCCAAGCATTTAGGTGGTGCCTGCTTAACGCTGGAATTGCCCGCAGCACCGGATGACAGTAGTGGTAAAGATAGCCACTTGATTAAAGATGACAGCTCAGCCTAACAGCAACCCTATTGGGCCAGATGGCTAACAGACTGGTTAATGTTGACTTTTTACGCGCTGAACAAACGTTCTAATCTGCTGAAGATCAAACTTCAAGAGTAGCTTTTGATCCTCGCGCAAACGGCGAAGATCTATCCAGCCATCAGCAGCTTGACCACATGCTTTGTTATAACGCTGCTGATCCAACAAGCATTGTTGAAGACGCTCAAATGCGGCTAATAGCAGCTCAGATTGAGCGACGGCCAACTCATCAGTAAAGTGACTCAGCGCAATCAAGCGCTCCCGAGTCCCAATTTCACACCGCTGATGTCGCACACAGAGTAAACGCGCCGCACTAATCAGTGGCAATAGCCCTTGCCGCTTTAGATTAATAGCATGGCCATGAGGCGCCGCTTCCAGGCTTGGGCTCGCAGCAATGCGCCCAAAACGATCCAAGGCAACCGGCAGTTCATCAAGCAGCTCAGCCATTTCACTCATAAACAGCGAAGCCTTTGGCAGTGTGGAGGAAATATTTTCTGCCAACTGCGCAGCAAGCGCAGGGTTGCCGGCCACTGGACAAAAATCGAGCAAAATATTGGTTTGCTGAACACGCTTTACCCGCCGGTCAGCACTCCAGATCTCCAGCTGCAAGCGCCACTCACTTAGTCGTTTCCGCCACATAGGCCAGCGGGCCATCACGTGGCCACGGCACAAAGGAATACCCGCTTCATCAAGGCGCTGGTTAAAGCGCTCTCCTAAGGCTTGAAAGTAACCATCAATTTCAACATGGCGAGCATCAGGATAGTCGTCAATAATAAGTGCATTGTCCTGGTCGGGGCCAAGCAGACTCTCATAGCGTGCGGCAGATCCCAGCATTACCACGCAGTAGTCAACGGGAGGAGGCCCCCATCCCTGGGCATGCATCTCATTAAGCGATAGCGCAATCGCTTGACGGTAAAGCCACGCATTGTGGTCGCTAATGATTTGACTAATACGCCAAGCAGGAATGTCGTAATGCACCAATGCCTCGACAAGCGGCAGTTGGCAGGCATGAGCTTCTGTCAGAGAGGTGTGCGGCGAGGATAGTTTGCAGAAAACATCCTGTAGTGGCGCCATTAGTGCCGACGTATCCAACTGGCCATCCATATCGATCAGGGAGCGCCAGGGCGAGGCTTGGTATACAACACGCATTCGCCGCTCCTTAATTTGACGTTAAGCTCAGTAGGTAGCCTAGGTTAGGTTAGGCTAGTGGGCTAAATTCGCAGAATAAGCTAGCAGAATCAGTTGCTAGGTTTACTTTACCAGGTTTACGCTTTACGCCTCGGGTCGGGAGCAAACATTGTTTCACCCACTTCATCAATGTAACGCTGCGCTTTGGTGACCATCATCGCGTCGCAGGCTTCACGGCCGGGCAGCATGTCAGAGCGCTCAAACCGATGCTCCTGGACGGTACCATCACTATCTAGCTTACGAATCCAACCACTTACTCGGTATTGCCCGCTTTGGTTATCAGGCTGCGAGACAATCAAGTACTCTTTATACTCTATTGGCTCGGCTGCCTTTGCGCTGCTTCCTGCGCCACTCTTGCTGCCGCCACCCAAGAGACCTGAAAGTAACTTTTTTAGCATAAGTTCTCCCCTACAATAAAAGCGGCCAGCCTTCGCTGGCCGCTTAACGCACTTAACTCTGCTGACGCCCTTTACCAGCTGCGATGCGTAAACGCAGTGCATTTAACTTAATAAAGCCTTCGGCATCTTTTTGATTGTATGCACCCGCATCATCTTCAAAGGTAGCGATAGACTCATCAAATAGCGATTGCTCGGACTTACGGCCAACCACGGTCGCGTTACCTTTGTAGAGCTTCATGCGTACGACGCCACACACGTTCTTCTGAGTCTCATCGATCGCCGCCTGCAGCATGCGACGCTCGGGGCTCCACCAATAACCGTTATAGATCACTTCTGCGTACTTAGGCATCAGCTGATCTTTTAGGTGCGCTTCTTCGCGGTCAAGCGTCAGCGACTCAATGGCGCGGTGAGCACGTAGCATAATAGTGCCGCCCGGTGTTTCATAACAGCCGCGAGACTTCATACCTACGTAGCGGTTCTCAACAATATCTAAGCGGCCAATACCGTTATCACCACCAAGTTTATTAAGCTTTTCGAGCACTTCATGCGCTTTCAATGGCTCGCCATCGATGGCAACAATGTCGCCTTTCTCGAAGGTAAGCTCCACATAGGTGGGCTGCTCCGGCGCGGCTTCTGGAGAAACGCTCCAGCGCCACATATCTTCTTCTGCTTCTGCCCACGGGTCTTCCAAAATGCCGCCCTCGTAGGAGATGTGCAGCAGGTTGGCATCCATGGAGTACGGTGATTTTTTCTTTTTATTAGAAAAGTCGACCGGAATATTGTGCTCCTCGCAATAAGCCATCAGCTTCTCGCGGGAAGTGAGATCCCACTCGCGCCAAGGAGCAATCACTTTAACGCCCGGCTTAAGCGCGTAGCCGCCCAGCTCGAAACGCACTTGATCGTTGCCTTTACCCGTCGCGCCATGGGAAATTGCGTCTGCGCCAGTTTCATTGGCGATTTCAATCAAGCGCTTGGCAATCAGAGGGCGAGCAATGGAGGTGCCCAGCAAGTACTCACCTTCATAGATGGTATTTGCGCGGAACATAGGGAAGACGTAGTCGCGAACGAACTCTTCACGGAGGTCTTCAATGTAGATCTCTTTAACGCCCAGCGCTTGCGCTTTTGCACGGGCGGGCTCAACTTCTTCGCCCTGACCGATGTCGGCTGTAAAGGTCACTACCTCGCAGTTGTAGGTCTCTTGCAACCACTTAACGATTACGGATGTGTCCAGGCCGCCTGAATACGCCAGCACAACCTTTTTGACATCGGACATTCTTTACTCCTTGTGTAGGGAAAGCAGTTCACCAGTATACATAGCGCACTGCACGCTATGAGTTAACACAAAACGTGAGTATAACGCTCTCTATGCTCAGCGAATACCGTCAACGACGCCTTGGGGGTAAAGCTGCTAGAATCACATCATTCATGGCGGTGGCTTACCGCATACCCTGACTGATTACTCGCTTTACTAAGGAGAGCTGCATGAGCGAGGCAATTGCCCGCGAATTAATGGCCCAACGTTTTCGCAGTTACCTGCCGGTTGTCATTGATTTAGAAACGGGTGGGTTTAATGCCCAAAATGATGCCGTACTTGAGATTGCCGCCGTTACGCTCACCATGGACCCAGACGGTAATTTATTACCCGATGCTACCTATGCCTACCATATTCATCCTTTTGAAGGGGCGAACGTTGAGCAGTCTGCGCTAGATTTTACCGGCATTAATCTGGACGATCCGTTGCGCCGCCAGGTGGCACTGACAGAGTCAGAGGCGCTGGGGGAAATTTTTCGCCCTATTCGTAAGTCGATCAAGGCACATGGCTGCTCGCGGGCTATTTTGGTAGGCCACAATGCAGCGTTTGATCATGGCTTTCTAAACGCAGCCGCCAATCGCTGTAATGTGAAGCGCAATCCCTTCCATCCATTTTCCAGCTTTGATACGGCAACACTGGCTGGTTTTGTGTACGGCCAAACGGTGCTTGCCCGGGCATGCCGCGCGGCGGGTATCGAATTCGACAATAAAGCAGCTCACTCTGCCCGTTACGATACCGAGAGAACTGCCGAGCTATTCTGCGCCATGGTAAACCGTTATAAGGATTTGGGCGGCTGGCGACTCGCCCAGCAGGAGCAGGAATTAGATGACGGCGATTAGCCCACCTGATGCAGCGCTGGCTGCTTTGCGCTAAACTTCGCCACTCTCTTTATACGTTTTTCATGGAGAGCTTCTCTGTTTTCCATGAAAAGCCTCGAATATTTGAGTAATCAAGCACTCTAGCACGTGCTTCATACATCCTTTTTCAGGAGATGAGACGTTTCCATGGCTCAGCATAATGCCTTTTACGCCCAATCCGGTGGCGTTACCGCCGTCATCAATGCCAGCGCCTGCGGTGTTATCGAAGCGTGCCGGCAAGCCCCCGATCAGATTGGTAAGGTATACGCCGGACATAACGGCATTATCGGCGCCTTAACGGAAGACCTCATCGATGTAAATCAGGAGAGCGATGAAGCCATTGCTGCCCTGCGTCATACACCCGGTGGTGCATTTGGTTCCTGCCGCTACAAGCTAAAGGATATCGACACCCATCGTGCGCAGTACGAGCGCTTGATCGAGGTCTTCAAGGCCCATGATATTCGCTACTTCTTTTATAATGGCGGCGGCGATAGCGCTGACACTTGCTTAAAAGTTTCACAGCTATCTGAAAAGCTTGGCTATCCACTGACCGCTATCCACGTGCCTAAAACGGTGGATAACGATTTACCGATCACCGACAACAGCCCAGGTTTTGGTAGCGTCGCCAAGTATATCGCCACCTCAACCCTTGAAGCCTCGCTGGATATTGCATCAATGTGTGCAACCTCCACAAAAGTCTTCGTATTGGAGGTGATGGGGCGCCATGCAGGCTGGATTGCAGCTGCCGGCGGCTTGGCGGGAGAAGGTACGGGTGAGCCACCCCACCTGATTATCTTCCCGGAAATTGCCTTTAACCGTAGTGCAGTGATGGCGCGAGTAGAAGAGAGCGTCACTAAGTATGGCTACTGCGTTATCGTAGTATCTGAAGGCGCTCGCTACGAAGATGGTACTTTCCTCGCCGATGCAGGAAATACCGATGCCTTTGGTCACCGTCAACTCGGCGGCGTTGCGCCAACATTAGCGGGCATGATCAAGCAAGATCTGGGCTATAAATACCACTGGGCAGTCGCCGACTACCTACAACGCGCGGCACGCCATCTAGCCTCTAAAACTGACGTAGAACAGGCCTATGCTGTTGGCCGTGAAGCTGTCACCCTGGCGCTGGCGGGCAAGAACTCAATGATGCCGGCGATTCGTCGCATCTCTCAAGTGCCCTACCAGTGGGATGTGATTTCCGCCCCCTTGGCGCAAATCGCCAACCAGGAAAAATTCATGCCACGCGACTATATCAGCGAAAACGGCTTTGAGATTACTCAGGCGTGCCGTGACTACCTGTCACCCTTGATCCAAGGCGAAGATTTCCCCCCATTTGAGAATGGCCTACCCAAAGTGGCTAAACTCAAACTTGCCAAGGCCGAGCAAAAGCTGCCTACATTTACGCTGTAAGGGCTTATTTGGCTTTATACTAGCGATACAAAAAATGGGGTGATGCCAGTTGCATCACCCCATTTTTTTGTGCCATATACTGTTTACCGCAGCTAACTTATCTTAGCATTTTACCTTAACAATTCATCTTAATAACTCATCTTAACAACCAAGACAGCACAAGTAATAACAGCAATATCCCCGCCACGCCTTGCCAGAAACGCCGGGGTTCTTGACGAACCTCCTCCCGAGCAGGCTGCCGCCCTAACGGCATTCTTAACGCGTGAAGAAACTCCGACATCCGCCTAAAGCGCAGCGCCCGCTGCGGGTCCAACGCCCTACGCAGCGCATCATCCAGCTCAGGGGTTATCTCTGGGTTAGTCGTCCGCGCACTGCGATAGCTAAGCTCTTCCAGATCGGTATGGCTGCGTAGGCGGTTAGGCGTCAAGATGTAAGGCAACGCACCGGTTAGCAACCAGTAAACCGTAGACGCCAACGAATACTGATCACTGCGTCGCCCCACACTGTCACCCAGAGCATATTCCGGAGCCGAGTGCTCATTAAAGCCTATTTGACGCAGCAATTCACCTGAATTGCGATGCCCATCCACTTCACGCATATGACAAGCGCTAAAATCAGCGAGTACTAGCTTGCCATGGGTGTCGATTAGAATATTATCGGGAGTAATCTGCTGGTGAATAATATCGCGGTGATGCAACGCCTGTACCGCCTTGCCAAGCTGATTAGCAATGTCCAAACGCTGTATCAAGCTTGCCTGGGGGTGGCGCTCCGCCCACTGACGTAATGTTTCACCCTCAATATATTGCATTAAATAGTAGAGATAGCGGCGCGGCCGCGAAGGCTCCACGACTTTCACCACAAAGGGCGATTTAACACGCTCTACCACCCACTGCTGTAGCAGAAAGTGTTCTAAGTAGGCATTGCGCAGGGAAAGTTCAGGACTTGGTGCCTTCATTACTACATCACGATCTGAGTGCACATCTCGCACTCGGTACACCCTTGATTGTGCGTTACGCGACAACACAGCCTGCACTTCAAATCCATCAAGGCGCTCGCCTACAGAAAGCTCCGGCGGTATGGGCAAGTCACCATAAATCAATCCCGGGTGATCTTTTTCCTCATCCGGTAATTCATCAATACGCACAAGCTGAAAACAGAACTGGTCACCACCATAGCCCCTTTCCTGCGCACGCTGCTTAGCCTCGCTGGCGAGGCGCTCACAGGCAGCATCTAAATCACTGGCATCTTGCCGAATCAGGCGCACATAGTCCGAAGGGAGTAACGTTCCCCGGACTCCCTGGGTGGTGAATAAAAAAAGATCTCCCTGCTTGAGTGCAAGCTGGGTGTAGTCAATATCGACACTACCATCCATCCCTAGTGCCCGAGAGGGGTACCGATAGCCACCAATGTCTGTCACGTGGTCTCGGGTTAACTGCTCAAACTCAGCCCCACGCAGACGAAATACCAGTGTATCGCCCATATGAAACAGATGCGCCTCTCTCCCACGGAACACCATTGCCGAGAGAGAGGAGACAAAACTGCCCTCTTTGACATGCTGACTTTGGCTATAGCACCAACCGTTTAGTGCACGCAGCACACGCGTAGCAGAAGTTTTGGTATCCCAGTGATCAGGGGTAGAGTAATAATCGGCTAAAAAACCTCGGACACTTAGATCCCCCGCCTGCTTCGCTATCGTATTACGCGAGATCGAGTCACTAATGACCGCACAGCCACCTTTAGCAATCAAAAGGGGGTTCTCAGGTAAACGTACCGACATAGAGCTGCGGTGTTGACGCCGATCTGGGGCAACAAAGGCTTGACCGTAACTGATTAACAATTGGGCGTGGGCCAATTCATCCTCCTAGGCTTACCTCTTATATGGGAACCACCCAGCGCCTATGATACACGCTGACAGAGTGAAACGATGCCCGCCAAACGTCTCGCACGCACTTCAATAAGGTCTTTTTCAGTATCAATCAGTTGCACACACCTATGTCGCATTGGTAATCCAGCAGTCATCTTCGTATAATTCTTCGCCATTAATGCAATGCACCAGCTGCTTAGCCACCGCACTACATAAGCCAAGGAACTAATGATGAATTTTGATAACATCCCTGCTGGAAAAGATCTGCCTAACGATATTTATGTGGCAATTGAAATTCCTGCCAACCATGCGCCAATCAAGTATGAAATCGATAAAGACATGGGCGCCCTGCTCGTTGACCGTTTTATGGCCACCCCCATGTTCTATCCAGCCAACTACGGCTTTATTCCCCACACACTGGCCGATGATGGTGACCCATTAGACGCCCTAGTAGTAACCCCCCACCCGGTAGCACCCGGCAGCATTATCCGCGCTCGCCCCGTAGGCATTTTGAACATGACCGACGAAGCAGGCGAAGACGCTAAACTCGTTTGCGTACCGCACCCGAAACTCAGCACGCTGTATGACGATATTCAAGAAGTTACCGATCTTCCTGAGTTACTGCGCCAGCAGATCGCCCACTTCTTCGAAAACTACAAAGACCTAGAAAAAGGCAAGTGGGTGAAAGTCGAGTCTTGGGAAGGCGTTGAAGCTGCACGTAAAGCCATTGAAAAGTCCGCAGCTGCCTACAAAAAAGCCTAACGACTAGTCTAAGGAGCGCCTAAACCTTTTTCCAGATAAGCGCTTTTTTGCTCAGGGCTGCCATATGGCAGCCCTTTTTGCGTTTAGTATTAAGCGATCCTTGCTTAACTCGCTATAAAAGTACCGCGTCACGACACCGCAGCGACTACGCAGGCATTGAGAGGTGCGATATGCTGGCTCTCAAATACCCCGATAAGACTGCGCAAGGATATATCGTGTTACCCATCAAACGTTTTAGCCTGTTTTTGTTACTCTGTTGGCTACCTGTACTGGCCCAGGCTCAGTGGTTCTCATCTTCCAGCAATCAGAGCAACTTCTTACCTGTCTTCGAGGCTTTCCAACCTAGCGCCTGGCATAACGGCGAGTCACTCTACATTGGCGTCGATATTGCTGATGAATATTACCTCTACCGTCACCAGCTCTCTGTTGCCAGTCAAAACAGTAGCGTTACCCTAGAAGACCCCTTGATACCACAAGGTACCTTTACCAATGATGAATTCATGGGTGATACCTACATCTTTCGCGATAGCCTAGTTTTTGAAGTACCTATTTCAACACCGTTCAGCGGCCCTCTCGATATTGAGTTTACCTTCCAAGGCTGTGCCGATGCCGGGCTTTGTTATCCACCTGAGCGCATTGTGCTCGAAGCCCCCGAAGCATCACCACCGATCGCGTTTGCTAACTGGGAGACTGACTCTTCTCTTCAGTCAAACGAGCCAGCAGGGCCAACCAACACCAATGGCAGCACGAACTTTAGCGCCCCCCAGAGCCAGGATAGCCGTTTTAGCGCACTCATCAGCGAGGCAAGCTTGCCTTTTGCACTCGGTCTCTTCTTCCTAGCCGGTATTGGTCTTACCTTCACTCCCTGCGTCCTGCCGATGATCCCCATACTGTCATCTATTGTCGTCGGCCAAAACCCAACCAAGCCGCGCGCCTTTCTACTATCGGCAAGCTATGTGCTGGGCATGGCATCCACCTATGCCGTGGTCGGTATTTTAATGGGGCTATTTGGAGCAGGACTGAATCTTCAGGCCCATTTACAGTCCGCACCAGTATTAATCAGCTTCGCTCTACTATTTACGCTATTTGCGCTGGCCATGTTTGGCGCCTTTAATTTGCGCGTCTCTCCCCGCATTGCAAACCAGGTGAATGCCTGGCAAACCCGCGCCCAACAAAGCGGGCCAGCTGGATTAGCACTAGCAGGCGCACTTTCAGTGCTGGTGGTTTCCCCTTGCGTTACTGCTCCCTTAGCGGGTGCTTTGGTGTTTATCTCAACCACAGGTGACGCATTGATGGGGGGCGCCGTTCTATTTGCTCTAGGCATAGGCATGGGCATCCCTCTATTAATAGTAGGGACCTTTGGCACTACCTTACTGCCTAAAACCGGTGCCTGGATGAATGGGGTAAAAATAGCCTTTGGGCTACTACTGCTAGGTGTCGCTATCTGGATGATAGAACGACTAGTGGCGCCTTCAATAGCGCTACTGCTCTGGGCTGCACTTGCGATTGGAAGCGCACTGGCTTTAGGTGCACTCAACACCAACCAACCCCTAGGGTGGCCGCGAGCACGCCAAACACTTGGTCTTATGCTACTCGCCTGGGGCGTCGCACTGGTTATTGGAGCAGCCCAGGGAGGCAGTAATCCTCTTCGCCCACTCATGGTTTCTGGTGACTCATCGGACGCTATATCCCAAGCTCTCTCATTTCAAAAAGTAGATTCCCTAAGCGGCTTAGAGACGGCCATTGCCCAAGCCGAACAAAATCAACGTCCCGCATTTGTGCACTTTACCGCTGACTGGTGTATTTCCTGCAAGCTGCTGGAGCGCGAGGTATATCCCGACCCTCGAGTAAGCGCTGCATTGAACGAATTTCAACTTATAGCGGTCGATGTGACGAGAACGGATGCAAAAAGTCGCGAGCTTTTGAACAACTTCAACCTTTTCGGTCCGCCAAGTCTGTTGTTTTTTGCTGAGGGCGCAGAGGTTCGTGATGCACGCATTCAGGGTGAGGTTAACGCCGCAGAACTGGCTAACCACTTAGATTCATTCAAGCGCTGGCAACAAGGCTAGTAACAGGCGCCATCATCTCGCGTTGGAAGCGCTTTTTTGCCGTTGTGTCGCGAACGTCGTCAAACAGTTGTTTAATTCACAATGAACGGGCATGTCTTGACCACTACTAGACATGCCTGTACTTTTTCGGCACACTCCGCACCCATATTAGCTAAAAAATTCACCTTTTAAGGCTGAGCAAAGGGTAACGTTCGACATCGTGCAGCGTTCTCCTCATTTTCAAATGCGGTTTACTGCGCTCTCAAAGCGCTGCAGTACAAGCATCGCTTCTTCATCTGACACGAGCTTGTAAAACTTTTACACACTTATATTGGGGCTAACGATATGGATATTCGTAAAGTTAAAAAATTGATTGAGTTGCTCGAAGAATCCAACATCAGTGAGATAGAAATCCAGGAAGGCGAAGAGTCAGTACGTATCAGTCGTCATCCTAACGGGGTTACTTGGCAGCCCCAGCCAATGCCTCAGTACCCTCAACAATCCCCCTTCCAGCAAGCTCCAGGCGCTAGTGCTGCACCGGCTACTCCTGAGCCTCAAGGCGTCAGCTATAACGGTGAAGCCGTTCACTCCCCAATGGTAGGCACCTTCTATCGCAGCCCAGCACCTGGCGCGAAATCCTTTGTGGAAGTGGGCGATACCGTTAAGAAAGGTGATACGGTGTGCATCGTCGAAGCGATGAAAATGATGAACCAAATCGAAGCCGACCGCGACGGCGTGGTAGAGGCCATCCTGGTGGAAGATGGCGAGCCGGTGGAATACGATCAGCCTATGATCGTCATCGCTTAATCTTTCATATCAACACGGGTGGATTCTCCCATGCTGGACAAGGTACTTATCGCGAACCGCGGCGAGATTGCCCTACGTATTCTACGGGCCTGTAAAGAGCTAGGGATTAAGACCGTAGCAGTACATTCCAAAGCTGATCGTGAACTGATGCACGTTCGGCTGGCCGATGAAGCAGTATGCATTGGCCCTGCTTCTTCTGCGCTGTCTTACCTGAATATTCCAGCGCTGATAAGCGCTGCAGAAGTCACCGACTCAAGCGCTATTCACCCTGGCTACGGCTTTTTATCTGAAAACGCCAACTTTGCTGAACAAGTAGAGCGCTCTGGGTTCACCTTTATCGGCCCACGCGCCGATACGATTCGCTTGATGGGCGATAAAGTCAGCGCCATCGAAGCGATGAAAGTAGCCGGGGTGCCCACTGTGCCTGGCTCAGATGGCCCCCTTGGCGATGACGACGCCACCAATCTGGCCACAGCACTCCGCATCGGCTATCCAGTCATCATCAAAGCAGCCGCTGGTGGCGGTGGTCGTGGCATGCGCGTGGTGCATACCGAAGGCCATCTACTGTCAGCAATTACCGTTACTCGCACCGAAGCGCACGCCGCTTTTGGCGACGGCACGGTGTACATGGAAAAATTCCTTGAGAAACCACGGCACGTGGAAGTCCAAGTACTTGCCGATGGCCAGGGCAATGCCATTCACCTTTATGATCGCGACTGCTCGTTGCAGCGTCGCCACCAAAAGGTACTGGAAGAGGCGCCCGCCCCGGGCATCGATCCAGCTGCACGCGCCAAGGTATTAGAAGCATGTCGCCAAGCCTGCCTCGAAATTAATTACCGCGGCGCTGGCACGTTTGAGTTCCTCTACGAAGATGGCGAGTTTTTCTTTATAGAGATGAATACCCGCGTGCAAGTAGAGCATCCGGTAACCGAAATGGTGACCGGTGTCGATATCGTCAAAGAGCAGTTACGCATTGCCTCAGGCCTTCCTTTGTCGATTCGTCAAGAAGATGTGCAGATCAATGGCCATGCCTTTGAGTGCCGTATTAACGCCGAAGACTCGCGTACTTTTATGCCCTCACCCGGCAAAGTCACGCTATTCCATGCGCCGGGCGGCCTGGGCGTACGAATGGATTCCCACTTGTATACTGGCTATACCGTTCCGTCTCACTATGACTCTCTGATCGGCAAACTGATCACCTGGGGAGCAGACCGAGACATTGCGCTAACGCGCATGCGCAATGCCCTAGACGAACTACTCGTTGAAGGCATTAAAACCAATATTGACCTGCAAAAAGATTTAGTACGTGACAGCTACTTCCGCCAAGGCGGTGTCAACATCCACTACCTTGAGAAGAAGCTTAGTAGCTAACATAAGTAGCCGGCACCACTAAAGCTGATAACATCAGGTAAGTACTGCTAAGCGGGGTGGCCACAGCCACCCCGTTACTTTTTATAGTTGTGCGAATTATCTTATAGCTGTACGAATTACCTTATAGCTGTACGAATGATCACCCAACGCTGCGGAGAGCATAATGCCCTGGCTTCAACTCAAAGCCCACGTCGCCCCCGAGCAAGCCGAGCTACTGGAAGAGCTGCTGCTGGCAGAAGGCGCAACAGCCATTGGCTTACAAGACGCTCATGATAACCCTGTATTTGAGCCAGAACGTGGCACAACGCCGCTGTGGCAAGACACTATCCTGACAGGCCTCTACGACGACTTGGACAGAGTTGACGAGATGCTAGGGCGGATAGAAGCAGCATGGGCGGAACAGTTACCCAGCGACCCCTGCCCCACCATTGAGTATGAGCTACTAGCTGACCGAGACTGGGAAAGAGAGTGGATGGACGATTTCACACCTCTACGGATGGGCGAGCGGCTGTGGATTGTGCCCAGCTGGCATGAACCACCAGAAGCGGACGCCGTTAACCTGATCCTTGACCCCGGCCTTGCCTTTGGCACAGGTACACACCCAACCACCGCACTCTGCCTTGAATGGTTAGACAGCCTTGCTGTTGCAGGCCAATTGCAAGATAGAGCCGTGCTAGATGTGGGCTGCGGCTCTGGCATACTTGCCATTGCGGCCCTTAAGCTAGGCGCGCACCACGCAGATGCCACCGATATAGACCCACAGGCGTTGCAAGCAAGCCGTGATAACGCAGAGCGTAACCATATCCCAGATCATCAGCTTGCACTCTACTACCCTGAACAATTAGCGGACGGTAATTACCCAATTGTAACTGCTAACATACTGGCAGGACCGCTTGTAGAGCTATCCCCAATGATTGCTGGCTATGTTGCCCCTGGCGGGCGCCTCGCCTTATCCGGTATTTTAGCCAACCAAGCAGATGACGTATTAGAAGCCTATCAAGCCCAAGGACTTATTATGGAAGAGCCGACTATTCGCGATGGTTGGGTGCGTTTATCTGGGATGCGACCAGCTTAATCTAGCTAACGCCCTTCACCACACCACAGAGTAGGCGTATCATACGCCCCCTTGAAATGCCTACTCGTCGATTTCATGTAGACCCACAGCGCAGCACTATGATCCTATTGACTACTTCCCCACCTAAAATCGGGCCCTACCAATTACCTAACCGGGTAATGCTGGCCCCTATGGCAGGTGTCACTGATCGCCCCTTTCGCCAGCTCTGTCGACGACTTGGTGCCGGCTGGGTAGTGGGAGAGATGGTCACCGCTGATCCAGCGCTATGGCATACACGCAAATCACAGCTACGTATGGACCATCAGGGCGAGCCTACTCCACGAGTCGTCCAAATTGCTGGTGGCGATGCAGAAATGCTAGCAACTGCCGCCCGATTGAATGCACAGCTAGGTGCACAGGTAATCGATATCAACATGGGTTGCCCAGCAAAGAAGGTCTGCAACAAAGCGGCAGGCTCTGCACTAATGCGCGATGAAAAGTTGGTTGCAGAGATATTAACAGCGGTCGTTGCAGCAGTTGATATTCCAGTCACACTTAAAATTCGTACCGGCTGGTGCGCAGAGTCGAATAATGGTCTGCGCATTGCCAAGCTTGCTGAAGCTGCAGGCGTTCAGGCATTAGCCGTGCATGGACGTCACCGCGAGCAGCGCTATACTGGATGGGCTGAGTACGACACGATTGCGAACATCAAATCGCAGCTAACAATACCGGTTATTGCCAATGGTGATATTACCGACCCAGAAAAAGCATACGATGTGCTCAGCTATACAAAAGCCGATGCCGTCATGGTTGGACGCGGCGCTCAGGGTAACCCGTGGATATTTCAAGAAATTAACCACTACTTAACCCACGGCAAGCGACTTGCCCCGCCAACCCTGGATGAACGGCGCCGAGTGCTAACTGATCACGTTCAAGCACTGCACGTTTTTTACGGCAACACTATGGGTGTTCGCATTGCGCGAAAACACGTCGGTTGGTATCTCAGCGATGATCAGCGCTTTTCCGATATCCAACAACGCACACTCAAGCAGCAGTTTAATACGCTTAGCTCACCCGAATCGCAGTTTGATTGGATTAATAACGCCATGACGCATGACGCGACCACGCGTCTGCTAGCCAAAGGAAGCCATGCTGCATGACCGAACGCGACCTGCTTTCCAGTGAATTCTCCCCGTGCCTAAACGGCACGCTGGCTGACCCTGTTCAAAGCGCCCCTCCTCAACCCTTACGCGAGGCAGTAGAAGCCGCTATGCGCCGTTACTTCGAGCATCTCGATGGCAGCCAGGCAACCGACCTGTACGCCATGGTGATGGCCGAAGTAGAGGCGCCGCTGCTCGCCTGTGTCATGGAACACACGGATGGCAACCAGACCCGCGCCGCCGACGCACTGGGCCTAAACCGAGGCACACTGCGTAAAAAGCTAAAACAGTACGGTCTCATTGAAGGTGACGCCCCATAAAGGGGCGTTGTTGTTTTTTAATTCTTGACTCTGCACACGAGCATCCTTATGGCTGATAGCACCACTAACCCCGTCCGCCGCGCACTTCTCAGCGTATCTGATAAAACCGGCATCGTTGAATTTGCCCGCGGCTTGAGCCAGCACGGCGTGGAGCTGCTTTCTACCGGCGGCACTTTTCGTCTACTACAAGAAAACAACATCCCGGTGAAAGAGGTTTCTGAGCATACCGGCTTTCCAGAAATCATGGATGGACGCGTTAAGACCTTACATCCAAAAATCCACGGCGGCATTCTTGCCCGTCGCGGCCAAGACGACACGGTTATGGCCGAGAATGACATTACGCCAATCGACATGGTGGTGGTAAACCTTTACCCCTTTGCTGCCACTGTTGCCAACCCCAGCTGCACGCTGGAAGATGCTATCGAAAACATCGATATCGGCGGCCCCACTATGGTTCGCTCGTGCGCCAAGAACCATGCCTATACGACGATTGTTGTGAACGCGGATGACTATGCGCGCGTTCTGAATGAACTCGCTAGTAACAGTGGTCAGGTGAGCCACGCGACACGCTTTGATTTAGCCGTCAAAGCCTTCGAGCATACGGCAAGCTATGACGGCGCTATCGCCGACTATCTAGGCCGCAAAGTAAGTAACGAAGATGCGTCTTTCGCTCGCACCTTCAACCTGCAGTTACAGAAAAAACAAGACATGCGTTATGGTGAAAATCCGCACCAACAGGCGGCTTTTTACGTTGATCCAACGGCCAGCGAACCTAGCGTTGCCACCGCAAAAACCCTACAAGGCAAGCCGCTCTCTTTTAATAATGTGGCCGATACGGATGCGGCCTTTGAGTGCGTTAAAGCCTTCGATGAAACTGCCTGCGTTATTGTCAAACACGCCAACCCTTGCGGCGTAGCCATTGGCGCAAGTGCCTTGGAAGCCTACGATAAAGCATTTGCCACAGACCCAACCAGCGCCTTTGGCGGCATTATCGCCTTCAATGTAGCGCTAGATGCCGAGACTGCGCGCGCTATTATTGATCGTCAATTTGTTGAAGTAATTATCGCACCTGGCGTAAGCGATGAGGCCGCCGCCATTGTGGCGGAAAAGCAAAATGTGCGCCTTCTGGATGTTAGCGCCTACTGGCCCGGAGACGAACAGCCTGCATTTGATTTTAAACGCGTTAATGGCGGGTTACTGGTACAGGAACGCGACCAGGGCATGGTGACTCGTGAAGAGCTAACGGTAGTAAGCAAGCGAGCACCTTCAGAACAAGAACTACGCGATCTTGCTTTTGCTTGGCGAGTTGCCAAGTTCGTCAAATCTAATGCCATTGTATATGCCAAAGCAGGGCAAACCATTGGTGTAGGCGCTGGCCAAATGAGCCGCGTCTACTCTGCCAAAATCGCCGGAATCAAAGCAGCCGATGAGGGTCTGTCAGTTCCTGGATCCGTTATGGCATCTGATGCGTTCTTCCCCTTCCGTGATGGTATTGACGCAGCTGCCGCAGCCGGCATTACTGCGGTTATTCAACCCGGAGGCTCTATGCGCGATCAGGAAGTCATTGAGGCCGCCAATGAAGCCGGTATTGCCATGGTATTCACCGGGATGCGCCATTTCCGTCACTAAGTGCTAAGTACTGGGTACTGGGTACTGGGTACTGGGTACTGGGTACTGGGTACTGGGTACTGGGCATTTTGCTTAAAAGACTAGCCCCCATTGGCACAGCGCCAATGGGGGCTTTTTTAGGCGATTAGCTCTAACCAATTAACCCAGATCAATACACAGGTATTTGGTTTCTAAATATTCCTCCAATCCTTGATGCCCACCCTCACGACCAAGCCCAGAGGCTTTTACACCCCCGAAAGGTGCAGCCGCATTGGAAATAAGTCCTGTATTAATGCCTACCATACCGTACTCAAGCGCTTCAGCGACACGCCAAACACGTGCCAAGTCACGCGAGTAAAAGTAGGAAGCCAAGCCATACTCGGTGTCATTAGCCATCTCAATGGCTGTTTCTTCATCATCAAAAGGAAACACCGCCGCCAGAGGCCCAAAGGTCTCCTCGTGCGCCACTTTCATCTTATCGGTAGCAAAACTGATGAGTGTGGGCGTGAAAAAATTACCGCCTAGCGGATGGGGGTGGCCACCCAATAGAAGCTCGGCGCCGTTATCGATAGCATCCTGGACATGCTCACTTACTTTTTTAACAGCGTTCTCATCAATCAGCGGCCCGATATTGACATCAGGTTTAGTGCCATCACCCACCCTGAGCTCACTATTCATGGCCACAGCAAGCTTTTCACAAAAGGCATTAATTACGCTGGATTGAACTAGAAAACGATTGGTACACACACAGGTTTGACCTGCGTTGCGAAACTTGGCAGCCATCGCGCCTTCCACAGCCGCATCCAGGTCAGCATCCTCAAAAACAATAAATGGTGCGTTACCACCAAGTTCCAGCGATATTTTTTGCACATGCTCGGCCGCTTGGGCCATCAACTTACGCCCCACCTCTGTTGACCCTGTAAAGGTGATTTTGCGGACTTTAGGTGACTGTGTAAGAGCCTTGGCTATTTCAGACGCATTCCCCGGCACGACATTAAAAACACCGCGTGGGATTCCTGCCCGCTCAGCGAGCAGCGCAAGTGCCGTGGCCGAAAACGGTGTTTGGCTAGCGGGCTTAACGACTATCGTACAACCGGCTGCCAAAGCAGCACCTGCCTTGCGTGTAATCATGGCGGCTGGGAAGTTCCACGGAGTGATAGCCCCCACTACGCCCACCGGTTGCTTGGTCACTACGATACGCTGAGTAGCTTTAGCAGCAGGAATCGTCTCGCCATAAACACGTCTAGCCTCTTCTGCGAACCAACGGAGAAAGCTTGCAGCGTAAGCAATTTCCCCTGCCGACTCTTTAATCGGCTTGCCCTGCTCATACGTCATTAACAGCGCAAGATCGTGCTGATGCTCAAGCATTAGATCATGCCACTTAAGCAGCAAGTCAGCGCGTTCCTGCGCAGTTAACGACCGCCATGCTGGCAAGGCAGCATCTGCAGCATCAATGGCCCGCTCTGTTTCAGCCCTGCCTAGTCGTGGGATGTCACCAACTGGTTCCCCCGTTGCCGGATTTATAACGTTGATTTGCTCACCGCTGTCGGCGGCCACCCAACTACCGTCGATATAGGCAAAGGGGCAATACAGCTGTGTTTCTTTCAGCGCTTCCATGACAGACTCCTAACCGAATGATGGCCTCGTGGGCTCATTGACTCATTCATGCTAAGACGAAAAAGCACATTTGACCAAGTGTTTGCCAGCAAAGCAGGCACTGCTAGTAGAAATCGAGCACAGCCGCCATCACCTATATTACAAAGAGCTGCATTAGTTGATCAGCGTTAAAAATTCTTGCCGGGTCGCTTGGTTAGTGCGAAAACTGCCTAGCATCATGGACGATGTCATACTAGAGTTTTGCTTCTCCACACCTCGCATCATCATGCACAAGTGCCTTGCTTCAACCACTACAGCCACCCCTCTTGCCTGGGTTACTTGCTGTACAGCTTCAGCAATTTCTCGAGTAAGGTTCTCTTGAATCTGCATACGTCTAGCAAACATATCAACAATTCGTGCGAATTTAGAGAGTCCTAACACTTTGCCACTAGGCAAGTAAGCGATATGACATTTCCCTATAAACGGCAGTAAATGGTGTTCGCACATCGAGTAGAGCTCGATATCTTTGACCAACACCATTTCATCAGTCTGTGATTCAAATACCGCACCATTAATAATCTGCTCTAGCGACTGCTGATAGCCTGCAGTTAAAAACTGCATCGCTTTTGCCGCCCGTTTCGGCGTATCACGCAACCCTTCACGGTCGGGGTTCTCCCCTAACGCAGTAATAATTTGGCGGTAGTGCAGGGCGATGTCGTCGGTCATGTTAAGCCTCATCCAAACTGTGCGTACTCGCTTTGAAGCAGTGATTTCTCGCCCGCGAGCCATAATGCGTACAAATTAAAATTTGTAATCTAATGCATGTAAGCAAAGATTCATAAACAGATGTTCCCTGGTGTAATAGCTTTGCACGTCACTAATGTACAAAAACTATACCCATTACAACCTTTGCACAATAATAAATCTTATATCGCACTATTCTACCGCACCTATCTCCACTGTGGCAGAGTGCCGCGCACCCCCATTCGCTCCTATTTGAGCTGTGCTATGATGATTTACTATTTCTGCTTACGCAGCGTTAAATTTAAAGAGCACTCTACATGTCATTCAAATCTCTACCTTTCTGGTTAACTGCCATCGTTGGTTCAACATTAGCTGCGCCTTTGTATGCAGAGGACGCTATTTTTAGCCTGCCATCAGGCGCTACTGTCGGGGTTGAAGTCATTGAAAGTCTGCACCTCGATAAGGAGCAAACACGCCTAACAAGCATCCTTCTACACCCTGCTCATGCAGATGGCGCCACTCATGAGCTACCGGAATATTGTGTGCTTGTGGCCAATGCTCAACTAAGCAGCGACCGAGTCCGTATCACCACCCAAGACGCGACTTGCATCGAAACCAGCAACGCAGAAAGTGCCATTTACTCTGGCTCCTTTAAAGCCAGCGCCTATTCAGAAGATGGTCAGTATGGGCTAGCGTGCGACAGCGAAACCTGCACACTATCTCCAGGTGATGTGTTTACTTTAACCCTGGACGAAAGCGTCAGTATTTATGCTCAAGACAACCCTTCGGCTGAAATTAATGCCATCCGCCGGCAGGCTAATGGTGAAGGGGTAGCCAACCCAATCCCCTCTGAGCAACCAGCCCCCAGTGAAAGCAGCGGGGACACCCCAGCGACCGCAGAATAAACCAGCAACTCGACTCGGTTACGCTCTCTAACGCTTCCCCTATTTAGCAAAAGCCCTTTCATATACTGATAAGGGCTTTAAAAACTCAGACGTAGAGCCAATCTAGAATGAGTGGCTACGCTAACCAAATGGGCTTTTCAAGCTGGAGAGATTGCTGCTCCAACTGTCGGATATGCTGATCCCAATAGCCACCTTCCGCAAGCCATGGAAATGCGCGCGGAAAAGCAGGGTCATCCCAACGGGAAACAAGCCACGCTGTATGGCGAATTAGTCGATAAGCCCTTAGCGGTTCAATAAGTGATATTTCTTCGCTTGGGAATGGCCGCGTCTCTTCGTACCCTTCCATAATTTCGCTTAACTGAGCTCGCCAGCTATTGGGGTCATTAACTGGCAGCAACATCCAAATATCTTGAATGGCGGGCGCCATAATACAGTCGTCAAAGTCAACTAGCGTAAAGGCCTCCTCACGGCCTAACAGATTGCCTAAGTGGCAATCTCCGTGCGTGCGTATCACTTTTGCACTATCAACATCCCGCCCCTCAGGTTGTCGCAGTATCTTTTGCACTACTTGCTGATAGGCACGTTGCTGGTGCTTATTGAGCCACTGACTCTCCAATACACGCGCTTCAGCATCCAAAATACCTTGTTCAAACAACAACCGCGTTCGGTATTGAAAGGCCTTCTTACACGACACCTCATGAAGCCTCCCCAACACCTCTCCTAGAGCAAAAAGGTGGGAGGGGTTATCCAACTCAGGGGCTTGTCCTGGGCATTGAGGGAATAGCGCAAACCGGAACTGCTGGAACTCTTGCAGTGAGATGTTTTGTTCATCTCGCCAAGGAGCCACCACGGGAACCCCCGCCTGATGAAGCTCCTGTAAAAAATCATGCTCCTCCTGAATCGCCTGATTACTCCAGCGATCAGGGCGATAGAACTTCGCCACCCAGCGACCACCCTCGTCATCACGAAACATTAACACTCGGTTTTCGTAACTATTAAGCGCGAATGGCTCGCCAGCAGGCCAGATACCGATGGACTCTATGGCAGACATCACCATGTTGGGTGAAAGTGCGCTAAAGGGGTGGGGCATACACTGCTCCTCAAAAGAAAGCACCATTCTATCAACTCTTATCCAGCGGCGTACGGGCAACGGCCCATATATCTACTTGCTGTGCCCCTGCATCCAGCGCCGCCTTTGCTAACGCATGTCCTGTTGCCCCAGTGGTCACAACATCATCGATTATTGTGACGTGGGGTGGCAACGGATCCATCATCTGAAATGCTCCGACCATATTTACCATACGCTCACGGCGATTCAAGGAGCGCTGGGAAGGCAGCTGCTTGGTACACCGTGCTCTGACGACGGGTACGTTTAACCGCCGACTTAACTGGCTTGCAAGCCAACTTGCCTGATTAAAACCTCGCTTTTTGGCCCGAGCCTGGAACATAGGAACAGGTAGTAGCGCACTACCCAAATGAGTAGGGGTATTCGCCAGCATTAACTCAACGAGTAACGCACCTGCTCGTGGTGAGCCGTTAAATTTAAAATCATAAATTAGTTCGATGACAGGCCCTTCATATAGCAGTTCAGCTGTCGTCACCTTAAAAGCAGGAGGACTCACTAAGCAGTGGCCACAACGTTCACTTGGGCCAAAACGTTCATTGGATAGATTTGGCGACAGGTTTGGCGTATGCCTGCCAAGCGGTTCTTTGCACTGCACGCACGCATGCCTATTCCAAGGCAGCTCATTAGAACATTCACGGCACCAGCCGCTCTCTAGCGGCTCTGGGGAAAGACAAAAAGCGCAATAACCAGGCAACCCCCTCCCCAGCCGACTGCTCACCCAATTCACAGTGCTACTCGCCACACTCCTCGCCCACCAGACCACAGACATGACTTATCCCTATATTTAAGGCACACAATTTAAGAAGTACAATTTAAGAACCATAATTTAAGAACCACAACGCATTAAGTATTGACATCAAACAGGATCCTGTTAATATACGCCTCGTCTTCAGGCGGATGTGGTGGAATTGGTAGACACGCTAGATTTAGGTTCTAGTGCCGTAAGGTGTGGGAGTTCGAGTCTCCCCATCCGCACCAATTTAGGTACTTGAGTAAACACTTATTCAGGTACCAACTCAAAAAAATTCGGCAGCCATCGGCTAGCCGAATTTTTTTGCTTTTTAAATTCTTGCAACCTGCTGACTCCCTGTCCTTTTTCAGGTTAAGTTAGTTACCAGCCTCTTCCCTGCACAGGCCTTCCCTGCACAGGAGAGGCTTCAGCCACGAAATGGTTCTGTCACCACTCAGTTGCATATTTGCCTAGCCCCCATTTCTGAGGTTAATAACGCGCCCAAGCTAGCCAACAATATAAAATTTCTACTCAGAGATGTTGATATGAAAAAGATCATTACCCTCTTCTGCTTAGGCACACTTACCACTTTATCCTTACAATCCTACGCCGAAGAAGAGGATAGCGATTTACCCGCATGGGCAGAAGAGCAGCTAGAGCCCTTTCGTGCCCGTGTTGGCAATTGGGTAGATAATACGTCGCGCAATATTGATGCTTTTTTTGGCGGCGAGCAGGCAACTTCCACTAATAATGACTCCTACCTTCGCCTTGGTCAGGAAATTGACTGGATGGAGGGTGAAGGTACTAGCGACGATATCAGCATACGCTACAGGATCGACCTACCGACCACCGAAGAAAGATTGCGCTTGATCATCGAGAGCGATCCGGAAGAGTCTCAAGGCACCCTAGCCGACCAAGGATCAGGCCGACTTTATAACGATCAGCGTGATCGGCGCTCATCCACTCTTGGTTTAGACTGGCTTGAGAGTCGCGATAAGCGAGAAAACTGGAGTAACCGAATAGGGGCAGGCGTACGCTTAAGAGTACCGCTTGATCCATATGTCCGCTTAACCAGTGAGCGCCTATGGGATATTGGTGATGGCCCCTGGCAACTAGAGTCGCTTAACCGACTCTCTTGGTTTAATAATGAAGGCTACTCAGCGCGTACACAGTGGGACATCGGACGCCCCGTTTCAGAAAGCCATCACTTACGCTTTATTACTACAATTCAGTGGCGAGAGGAGGAAGACACGCTTGAGTACAGTGAAACGGCAGAACTTAACCATCGACTAAATAATCGCAGTGCATTGCGATATTCCGCTATCGCCATCGGCGAAAGCACCTCAAATCCCCGTATGACCAACTATTACCTACAAACTCGTTACCGCCGAGACATACACAAAGGCATCCTATTTGCCGATGTAATTCCAGAGCTACACTTTCAGCGTGAAGTAAGCTACGACCCTCGCTGGGCGATGACACTACGCCTAGAGATGTATTTCCAACGGGAAATTAGCCGAGACTATGCGCAATTCTAGAGACTTGCATCTATTTTAAGCCCTACACCTATCTTAAGCCCTACGTCTCTAGAACAGCCAACCAGTTAAAGACACATTGGTAGCAAAACCACCAGTGTGTCTCTAGTTTCGGTTTCTATTGCGTAGTTTAAATGAGTAGTTTAAATGCGCAGCTTAAAGCCGTAACCCACCGTCGCACTCGATAATCCGTGCGGTGAAGTAGTCATTTTCAAAAATAAAAGCAACACTTTGCGCAATGTTATCCGGCTCACCCAACTGCTTCAGGGGTACGCTGTCAGCGATTCTTTCCAGCATATCTGGGCGCATCGAGGCCGTCATATCCGTTGCAATAAACCCTGGTGCCACAGTCCCTGTACGAATGCCATAACGCGCAAGCTCTTTACCCCATGTTACCGTGAGCGCATGCACACCCGCCTTAGCAGCTGCGTAGTTACTTTGCCCCATATTGCCAGCCCTAGAAATACTAGAGATATTGACGATAACACCCTGATAACCAGCCTCCACCATCTGAGTAGCCGCTTCACGGCCACACAGAAAGACGCCGGTTAAGTTTACATTGAGCACTCTTTGCCACGCCGATAGTGACATGCGTTTTTCGACGCTACCGTCTTTAGCTTTGATAAGCAGAGCATCATCGGTGACACCCGCATTATTGACACAACCACTTACGGGCCCCATGCGGGAGGCAACATCAGCGAAAGCAGTCTGGACTGACTCTTCATCGGCTACGTTAACCACAAATGCCTGTGCGTCAATATTCTGGGATGAAAGCAGTGAGACCGCTTCGTCTAGCGCTGCAGCACTTAGATCCAATAGCGCCACCCTTGCTCCCTGCGCGCCCAACCTCTGAGCTATTGCAAATCCCAAGCCTCGCGCACCACCTGTTATAGCAATCACTTTGTCAGTCAACTGCATGTCACTCTCCTCGATAAGCAGCACCTAATACTTGTTATAAACATTTACATAAACGCTTACACAAATACTTATACAGCGCCTTGTCAGTTCGTCTCCGCGCCCGGCGGCGGTTATTATAGAAACACTAGCATTATTGTGCGCTGCAGCATAGAAAAGGCTGCGCCAAAATCGAGTGTCTATGGTGGCTCGTTAATGCAATCGGTTGGCAGTACTACTTGTTATCTTTCGTTCTGCCACCATATCCAACGATTACGTTTATCATGGAGCCCACCATGCCCATTCTCCTGTTTATATCATTATTCACTCTATTCGACTTTGTACTGCTTTTCTTCGTAGGCAGCCATATAGGCCTTTTAACGACACTACTACTAGTATTGGGTACCGGTTTCGTCGGGCTGTATCTTGTACGCAAAGAGGGTGTCTCTACTGTTGCCCGCGCAAGACAGCGCATGCAGGCTGGCGAGATTCCGTCCAAAGAGTTATTAACGGGTGCCGCACTCATTTTTGGTGGCGCGCTTCTTGTTGCTCCCGGCTTTCTTTCTGATGCGCTAGGGATCGCGTGCCTACTACCCACCGCTCGCCAGCTTATGCTGAAAGCCCTTAAGTGGCTTGGACTCAAAACTGTCAGCAATCCTCAATACCAAGCCAGCACTGCCTACCAGCAGCAACATGAACGGGGTAATGAGCACCGTTCTGAACACGCCTCTGGGCGTCAAGACGGTCCTCTTGAAGGTGATTTTATTAGTCGCGATGAGTCTACTCGGCGACATTAAATACCAAGCAGGCATAAAAACAGCTGACGCGTAAATTTTTTCTTACTCCCCCCTTGAAAGGTGTTAAGCAGCCCCCACTTTTGAGGCAGCAAACAAATTCGGCGAAAGCAGATGCTTTCGTCATTAACATGAAGACATGAGTCTTCACTTCTCGCGGACGGCAGTCCACGGGAGTTATTTTTAAGCTAATTGCCCAGACGGGCTTGACGATACTCAGGAGAACGTGAGCATGAATATCCGTCCTTTGCACGATCGCGTCGTAATTCGCCGCGTGGAAGAAGAACAGAAAACCGCTGGCGGCATCGTGCTACCTGGTAATGCGCAGGAAAAACCCACTCGCGGCGAAATCCTGGCTGTTGGTAATGGCCGTATTCTTGAAAGCGGCGACGTTCGCCCGCTGGATGTTAAAGTTGGCGATACCGTCATCTTCAAAGATGGCTACGGCGTTGAGAAGCAGAAAATCGACGGCGAAGAAGTTCTGATCATGAGCGAAGCCGATATCCTGGCGGTTGTTGAAGGCTAATCACCGCCCTCGGCAGCTTACTTCATTTTTTTAATTTTACTTTTAGGAAGTAACGAACATGTCAGCTAAGCAAGTTAAATTTTCCGATGATGCTCGCAAGCGTATGGCGCGTGGTGTTGATGTACTGGCCAACGCCGTAAAAGTTACCCTGGGCCCGAAAGGCCGCAACGTGGTGCTGGACAAGTCGTTTGGCGCACCGACCGTTACTAAAGACGGCGTATCTGTTGCCAAAGAGATCGAACTTAAAGACAAGTTCGAGAACATGGGCGCCCAGATGGTCAAGGAAGTTGCTTCCAAGACTTCTGACGCTGCAGGCGACGGCACCACTACTGCAACCGTTCTGGCTCAAGCAATTGTTGCGGAAGGCCTGAAAGGCGTTACCGCTGGTATGAACCCAATGGATCTGAAGCGCGGCATCGATCAAGCCGTTAGCGCTGCCGTTAAAGAGATCCAGGCTATGTCTGTGCCCTGCACCGACACCAAGTCCATTGCCCAGGTAGGTACTATCTCTGCCAACGGTGACAAGCGCATCGGTGAAATCATCGCTGAAGCGATGGAAAAAGTGGGTAAAGAAGGCGTCATCACTGTAGACGAAGGTCGCGGCTTTGAAGACGAGCTGGAAGTAGTTGAAGGTATGCAGTTTGACCGCGGCTACCTCTCGCCCTACTTCGTTACCAACCAAGACACGATGACCGTTGAGCTGGAAGACCCCTACATTCTGCTCGTCGACAAGAAAATTTCCAATATCCGCGAACTATTGCCGGTACTGGAAGCCGTAGCCAAGCAAGGCAAACCGCTTGCCATCATCGCTGAAGATATCGAAGGCGAAGCCCTGGCAACACTGGTTGTAAACAACATGCGCGGCATCGTTAAAGTAGCTGCTGCAAAAGCACCTGGCTTTGGCGACCGTCGTAAAGCGATGCTGCAGGATATCGCCATCCTGACCAACGGTACCGTTATCTCTGAAGAAGTAGGCCTGACGCTTGAGCAAGCCACCCTGGATCACCTGGGTACTGCTAAGCGCATGACAATGTCTAAAGAGAACACCACCATCATTGATGGCGCTGGTGCAGAAGGCGATATCGAAGCGCGTGTTAACCAGATCCGTGCGCAAATCGAAGACACCTCTTCTGATTACGACAAAGAGAAGCTGCAAGAGCGCGTTGCCAAATTGGCAGGTGGTGTTGCTGTTATCCGCGTTGGTGCGGCCACTGAAGTAGAAATGAAAGAGAAAAAGGCCCGCGTTGAAGATGCCCTGCACTCAACTCGCGCTGCCGTAGAAGAAGGTGTTGTACCTGGCGGTGGTACCGCATTGGTTCGCGTTATGGCCAAAGTACAAGGCTTGACTGGCGAAAACGAAGACCAGAACCACGGTATCAACATGGCGCTACGCGCTATGCAGTCACCGCTGCGTCAGATCGTTACCAACGCAGGTGAAGAAGCTGCTGTAGTTATCAACCGTGTGAAAGATGGCGAAGGTAACTTCGGCTACAACGCACAAACTGGTGAATACGGCGACCTGTTTGAAATGGGCGTACTGGATCCCGCAAAAGTTACCCGCACTGCCTTGCAGTCTGCTGGTTCTGTTGCAGGCCTGATGATCACCACCGAGTGCATGATCGCAGATGATCCTGAAGAGAAAGATGCCGCTCCGGATATGGGTGGCATGGGTGGCATGGGCGGAATGGGTGGCATGATGTGATGCACCCCTGAGCCTATCGCTCTGACGTTTAACGTCTTAAAGAACCCCGCCACGTGCGGGGTTCTTTTATATTATTTGACCAACAGCCGCCATTTACTCACCTCTTCTCATTCCGTAAAAGCATGCTACCATCAGCGCCTTTATCGGCAGCTTCTAGGTCTTCATTACCGTGCTTTCTAATATCCGCATCGTGTTGGTGCAAACCTTCCATCCTGGCAACATTGGCGCTGCTGCCCGGGCAATGAAAACCATGGGCTTAACCGAACTAGTTCTGGTCAACCCCCGTACCTTTCCCGACGAAGAAGCCACTCGCCTTGCAGCAGGCGCGACGGATGTGCTGGAAAATGCCCGCTGCGTGAGCACACTTGAAGAAGCCGTAAGTGACTGTGTTCAAGTAGTGGGTGCCAGTGCACGGCTACGCAGCTTACCGTTACCGCACTTCGATGAGCCTGACGAAATGGCCCAGCAAGTGATTGAGAATGCTGTCCACGCGCCGGTCGCCTTGGTATTTGGCCGCGAACGATCAGGGCTAACCAACGATGAAATACGCTGCTGCACTCACCAGGTGAGTATTCCTGCTAATCCTGAATATGGCATCCTCAACCTGTCCCAGGCGGTACAGATTTTAGCCTATGAAGTACATCGCGCCTGGCGCAAACGCGATGGTAACGACTTTGCCTACCAACGCCCGCTGGAAGCCACCCCTCCTAGCCGCGAGCAGTTTATATACTTCCAGGAGCACCTCGGGCGTTTAATGCAGCAAAGCGGCTTTCTGACTCAGCCCCACGCACGCACAGAGGAGCAGCTTCAAGCGCTATTCTCCCGCGCCCAGCCAAGCCGTAAGGAGCTTTCCCTGCTGCGTGGTTTGCTCAGCGCCTTTGAGTCGCACCTACCCGAGTCGTAAATGTTAATCGTAGAAAACAAAGAAGGGCAGCCATTGGCTGCCCTTCTGCGCATACCTCCAACAAACAATTACAGTGTCATCGCCGCCAGCCAGCCAAAAGCTATTAACGGTACATTATAGTGTAAGAAGGTCGGCACCACGCTGTCCCACATATGATCGTGCTGCCCATCCACGTTCAATCCCGAGGTTGGCCCAAGAGTTGAATCAGACGCTGGCGAACCTGCATCACCAAGCGCTGCCGCCGTGCCCACCAGCACAACAGTAGCCATAGGTGAAAAACCAAACTGCACAGCCAGCGGTACAAAAATGGCAGCAATAATAGGAATTGTCGAAAAAGATGAGCCAATGCCTAGGGTAATAAACAGCCCCACTAACAGCATTACCATAGCGGCTAAGCCACGGTTATCGCCAAATATCTCAAAGGCCCCAGACACCAGCGACTCAATATCCCCCGTTGCTTTCATTACTTCTGCAAAGCCCGCCGCTGAAATCATAATAAAGCCAATCAACGCCATCATACGCATACCACTGGTGAACAGGTCATCCGCCTCTCGCCACCTAAAAATACCGCCTAACGATAGCAAACCAATCCCCACTAACCCCCCGAGGATCATCGAACCTGTATACAGCTGTAAACCAAGCGCCGCCACAATAGCGACACCCGTCATCACCAGTCCCAGCGTGTGAGGCTTGGCAGGTACCGGCGCCTGCTGGTGGCTGCTAGCCACCAAGTCTTTACTGGCGTACTCGCGCCGCCCCCGGTAACTAAACAACAGCGCAACGAACAAACCAATCGCCATCCCCCCAACCGGTATCGCCATCGCCATCGGCACCATTCCCCGGGTGATTTCCAAACCCAGAGGCTCGCCCGCACTATTTAAATTGGCCAGCAAAATATCGTTCAAAAAAATCGCACCAAACCCTACTGGTAATAGCATATAGGGTGCCGTTAAACCGAAGGTGAGCGCACAGGCAACAGCCCGGCGGTCAAGCTGAAGTCGGTTCATAACCGCAAGCAGAGGAGGGATCAGTACAGGAATAAAGGCAATGTGCACTGGAATCGCATTTTGTGAGGAGATCGCCACTAACAGCACTGCTGCCAGTAAAGCCATTTTCACTCGTGCCTGATGAACCGCTGACGCCTCTTTACCAAGCATAGTAATTAGCCGGTTGGCCAACATATCGGGCAACCCCGAACGAGAAATAGCAACCGCGAAAGCGCCTAACGTTGCATAGGCCAGCGCCACCTGCGCACCACCTCCCACACCATCATTGAAAGCACTGAGTGTTTCATCAAGCGACAGACCACCCACCAAACCACCTACCAGCGCCCCTACTACTAGCGCAAACACAACAGACACGCGCAAAAGCGACAGCGCCACCATTACCAGCACTGCAATAATTACTGCATTCATGGATATACCCAGAGCTATTAGAAGGTCGATACCGCTGAAAGTAGCGAATTTTAACAGATGGAACACACTTAAGCAGGCTAAAGATAGGGCATAACACTTTAGTCTCAACCCCATTGCTGCTTTGCAACATGCTCCCTACTATTCACGCCTTGATTATTTTCAACATCCGCTAATTTAGGTTTTATACAAAACCACTTAGGAGCCTGTATGGGCATGCTCGCGATCATTGTTTCATTACTTCTGCTGATGTTTTTAGCCTACAAAGGCATCTCGGTTCTGCTTTTAGCACCGTTGATGGCCTCTCTGGCGGTACTACTATCGGGAGATGCTGCTTTTTTGCTTCCCATCTATACCGATACATTTATGAAAGCCCTAGGCAACTACGTCATCCAGTTCTTTCCCCTATTCTTACTCGGCGCGCTATTTGGTCAGCTGATGGCAGATTCAGGCGCTGCCCAATCCATCTCAAGCGGCATTGTTAAACGCTTAGGGACCCATCATGTGGTGCTAACTGTGGTAATAGCCTGCGCGGTACTTACCTATGGCGGGGTATCACTGTTTGTCGTTGCATTTGCAATTTACCCGATTAGCCGTGAGCTGTTTCGCCAAGCTAACGTTCCGAAGCGATTAATCCCTGCCTCCATTGCTCTCGGTTCGTTTACATTTACCATGACAGCACTACCAGGCACGCCTGCTATTCAGAATGCGATCCCCATCCCCTACTTTGGCACCAACAGTTTTGCGGCACCCGGCCTAGGGATCATTGCTGGCTTAATAATGCTGGGCCTAGGTATTTATTACCTGCAATCCCGCGTCAAAAAGGCAGCAGCTAACGGCGAGGGCTACGGCACACATACCGAAAGAGAAGCAGAAACAAACGACGAGGCTGAAAAAGCACCCAGCATGCCTTTAGCCATGGCGTTAATTCCTCTGGTAATGGTGATCGGCCTTAACGCGCTATTCACCTATGGTGTTTTTCCCGCTATGGATCTCAGCTTCATTAGTGACACTTTTGAAAATGTCACGCCTAGCAGGCAAACAGGGCTTTGGGCTATTTTAATCGCCCTACTTAGCGCTTCCGCTTGGCTGATCATTAGCCACTGGCGTCGTTGGAAAAACCTTAAAGAGACGATTAATAAAGGCTGCTTTGGTTCGCTATTACCTATTTTCAATACCGCATCCGAAGTGGGATACGGAGCAGTAATAGCAAGCCTTGCCGGGTTCGTGATTATTCGCGATGCCGTGCTAAATGTCTCGCCAAGCAACCCTCTAGTTTCAGAGGCACTGGCAATGAGCGTTTTGGCAGGTATTACCGGCTCATCCTCGGGCGGGCTGTCCATTGCTTTAGAAACGTTGGGCAGTGAATATTTAGCGATGGCCGAACAGGCGGGCATTAGCCCAGAGTTGATGCACCGGGTTGCGACACTATCAGCAGGGGGCATGGACACCCTCCCCCATTCCGGCGCCGTTATCACCCTACTTGCCATCTGTGGCTTAACGCATCGACAATCCTATGGAAATTTAGCCATGGTAACGATTGTGCTTCCCATAGCGGCGCTGCTTAGTGTTATTACTCTGGGAACTCTGTTCGGTAGCTTCTAAGATTTTCAACATCTCAGCTTTTCAATATGGAAAACACCTATCCTTTACCAGCACGCTTAACCAAGCGTGCTAGGCACTTTACCGCTACTTTAGGCCGTCTTTGCTGAGTACTCGCGTATGTGCTGCGCGCAATACCAAGCCATCATACGTGCCTCATCGGTAGGAATTACCCAGGCACCCAAAGTACTGTGAGCTGAGGAAATACGATGCTCATTGCGAGCATTCGCATCGCGGTCTAACGCTACTCCAAGCCATTCGCATTGGGTGATAACTTTTTCGCGCACATAAGCGGCGTTTTCGCCTACGCCAGCAGTAAACACCAGTTGATCAACACCGCCTAAAGCAGCGGCTAAACTGCCAATCTCGCGAGCGATTCGGTAGGCGTAAAGAGATAGCGCCTCTTCCGCTTCAGGAGCACCGCTTTCCAGTAATTCGCGTACATCACCGCTAATGCCCGAAACACCAAGTAGCCCTGAGCGCTTATAGAGCATGGCTTCCACCTCTTCAGGTGACATACCCTCTTGCTGGATGAGATGTAACACTAGGCCAGGATCAACGCTACCAGAACGCGTACCCATAGGCAGCCCTTCTAAAGCAGTAAACCCCATCGTTGATGCCACGCTGCACTTATTATGCAGTGCACATAGGCTAGCGCCATTACCTAAATGAGCCACAATGACGCGCTCTTTGCACTCTTCAAAGGGCAAGTAGTCGTCCAGCACACGGCTAATATAGTCATAAGACAAGCCATGAAAGCCGTAACGAATCAGCCCTTTTTGGGTGAGTTCACGAGGCAAGGCAAAATGCCGTGCGACCGAAGGTTGCTCAGCATGAAACGCCGTATCGAAACAGGCAATTTGGACAACATCAGGAAAACGCTGCATCAAATGCTCGATAGGAGCCAACCCATGGGGCTGATGCAGTGGTGCCAAACTACTTAGCTCGCTTAACGCAGCAAGATGGGAAGGCGTTACTTTAATAGGCATTTGGTAGTCACGACCACCATGTACCACCCGGTGCCCTATAGCCTCTACCTTATGGGCACTATCCGCTTCCATCCAGGCAATAAGTGCTGTCAACGCGTCAAGATGGGTAGAGGCTGGCTGTAAGCCATCAAGCGGCATCAGGTTGCCATGGGCATCTTTCAACCTAACCGCCTCCCGCCCAGGGCTACCGATGCCCGAAAAGGCTCCCTCAACCTTTAGCACTACCCCTCCAAGAGGTAATGGTCCTCCATCTGGCGCCTCAAAAAGTCCAAACTTAATACTCGACGAGCCACTATTTATAACCATTATTTGCATACGAACTTACTCACCCTTTAAAGCGTTGCTCTGTTGCTGCTGATAGTCTGCCAGTAGCAGAGCCAATGCACAGGATGCCATGCGCGTTAAGGCGTCATCAGCGCGGCTAGTCAGGACAATGGGCACTCTCGCACCAACAATCAGCCCAGCACCGGTTGCATCTGCCAAGTAGCTTAATTGCTTCATTAGCATATTGGCCGACTCCAGGTCGGGCGCTAGCAAGATATCTGCACGACCAGCCACGGGTGAATTAATACCTTTCGTTTTTGCCGCAGATTCCGACACAGCATTATCAAAAGCAAGGGGACCATCCAGGGTAGCGCCAGTAATCTGGCCTCTATCCGCCATTTTGCATAGCGCTGCCGCATCCAGAGTAGACACGATCTTAGGATTAATAGTCTCTACTGCTGAGAGAATAGCGACCTTAGGGTTATCATTTCCCAGCGCATGGGCTAGCTCCACGGCATTTTGGATAATGTCGCGCTTTTGTTCCAACGTAGGATAAATATTAATTGCCGCATCAGTGATAAATAGTGGCCGTGGGTAGGTGGGCACATCAAAGGCCATCACATGGCTTAGGCAGCGCTCGGTACGCAGCCCACCTTCGCGCTTCACCACCTCCCGGAGTAACTCACTAGTATGCAGCGACCCCTTCATCAGCGCCTCTACATTACCTTCGTGCGCTAGTGCAACTGCTTTGGCAGCCGCTGCGTGGCTATGCGGCGTATCAATTAACTCAAATTCACTAATATCAACGTTAGCGGCATCAGCTGCCGCCTCAATTTTAGCCCGCGGCCCTACAAGCACAGGTATGATTAACCCCCGCTTTGCAGACTCCACGGCGCCTCGAATAGAGCCCTCGTCTACGGGGTGAACCACCGCCATACGCAACGGGGAAGGATGATCAGCGGCAGTAAGAATCTCATGCAAACGCCCTCGCTCATTGAGCCTGATAGTGGGAAGCTCTGCCCGGGGGCGCCGTACTTTTTGAGTAGGTGCCAGTACCTCAGCTTCACCTGCAATCACAATATCGCCATTTTGATTGCGGCACTCACAAGCAAAAGTGACGTGATGGTTTTGCGCCTGTTTTTCAACAATAGTGACCGCTACATGAAGCACATCGCCCAGGCGAACAGGCGACTTAAAGCGTAATGTTTGGCCTAGATAAACAGTACCCGGCCCAGGCAACTCGGTTCCCAACACCGTTGAGATCAGCGCAGCCCCCCACATCCCATGGGCAATGACTTCTTGAAAATAGCTACTTTTGGCGTAGTCAGCGTCTACGTGCGAGGGGTTAATATCCCCCGACATAACAGCAAACAACTTGATATCATCCATAGTTAGGCGTTTTTCCAAAAACGCCGTATCTCCCACATTCATTTCATCAAACGTACGATTTTCAATCATATCAGTGGAATGTGTTGCCATTTACTGGCTCCCTGAGTTCGAATGGAAAGCAGACTATATAAGAGGTTTACCGGTATCAATGTAGTAGGTTAAGCACGGCACTGATACAGCCACGTTGGATAGTCCATTAGATTGTAGTGATCAAAGACCTTATTTAGCCCTGCATATTGATGCGATAATCAGAGCATAGCCCCTGCATCCACCTTGGCTAATGGCTCAACGTAAAGACAGTAGACTCAAGACGTAGGTCTTAGAACACATTTTTCATTTATTGCTTAATCAAGGATATTTCGTAGATGCTTGAACAGACGCTGGTGCAGACGCTGATATTATTAGGGGTCACTGTTTTCGTTGTTCTGCTTTTCCAGCGTTTTAGAATTCCGCCAAGCTTGGCGTATCTGCTTGTCGGGGTCATTCTAGGATCGCACACTGCTGGCCCTGCTATTGAAACAACTTATATTCCGATGATAGCTGAGTTCGGTATCGTCTTTCTTTTGTTCACTATTGGTTTAAGTTTTCCGCTGCCACAAATATACGCGCTCAGGCATACGATACTCAGCTTAGGTACCGCTCAAGTGGTGCTCACTACAGCGGCAATCACCTTACTAGCGTGGGCCATAGGTCTTCCATTAGTGGCCGCTTTTATTGTCGGGGCAGTCTTTACACAGTCATCCACCACTATTATTAGCAAACAGCTGGCTGAGCAAGGCGAGAGCCAAACACGTCATGGACGGCTTGGCACAACCATGTCTGTGTTTCAAGACATTACCGCGGTGCCTTTTGTGGTGGTTATTCCTGTGCTTGGCTCAGCCGCCGCCTCACAAATAGGTGGCGCTTTAGGCATTGCCCTACTCAAGGCCATAGCAGCTTTGGGTATAGTACTTATTTCAGGGCGCTACTTGTTAAAACCTCTTTTCCACATTGTAGCTAAGCGCCGTTCTGCAGAGCTTTTCACACTGACCGTTTTATTCGTCTCGCTAATTGCAGCCTGGACAACTAATTCATTGGGGCTATCAATGGCCTTTGGTGCATTCCTGGCTGGTATGGTGCTGGGTGAAACGGAGTTTAGGCATCAGGTTGAGACCACAATTCGGCCATTTCGTGATGTATTGCTTGGCCTCTTTTTTATCAGTATTGGAATGCTCGTTGAGCCTGCCCTGCTCCCTTCGATTTGGTACAAGGCCTTACTTGGAGCAGCAGCACTCCTCATCATAAAAACGATTATTGTGACATTAATTGTTCGTTACTCCGGCATTGATTCGCACACTGCCTTTCGCACTGGCTTAACATTAGCGGTTGGCGGAGAATTTGGCTTTGCTCTACTTTCCATTGGGCTAGATCATACTATTATCGCGACACAGCCAGCTCAAATCACACTCACTGCTGTGCTGTTTTCCATGATTGTGGCCCCCTTCCTAATTCGCTACAACCAACCCTTGGCAGCATGGCTGTTTAAGACAAGAGCGCGCTACCAGGACGTGGATGCCCCAACCCCTGACTCTCACTCCACTTATAGTGAGCATGTCATTATCTGTGGCTATGGGCGTACAGGTCAGGTTATTAGCCGTTTTTTAGAGAGCGAATCCATTCGTTTTGTGGCTATTGATATGGATCCTTCTATCGTCAAAGAAGCGAGACTGGCAGGCCATCCAGTGTTCTATGGGGATGCATCAGACCCAGTGGTCTTGGAAAGCATTGGTTTAGCCAATTCAACTCTGCTGATTATTAGCCACGATGATCGTACTGCCACTATACGTACACTACACCAGGCTAGGGATACACGCCCTGATCTACCCGTTGTGGTTCGTACCTATGACGACACTGGTACGGAAGAATTGCGTAAAGCAGGGGCAACCGAAGTTATCCCTGAAACGCTTGAAAGTGGCATGGTAATAGCTATGCACTCACTACTCACGCTTAACGTTCCAATGTGGCGCGTCACTCAGCGCTTACAAGAGCAGCGTATTAAGCGCTACCCAATGCTCAAAGAGCTATTTAGAAGTAGCGTAGAACTACTTGATGAAGAAAGTGATGGAAAAACCGAGCGCCTCCACTCAGTACTACTTGAGCCCGAAAGCGCCTGCCTTGGAAGTACATTGGGAAGCTACGACTTCCCATCACATTCGGTGACGGTTACAGCTCTCGTTCGTGACCAAGAGCGTTTCCGCTATCCCGATACCGAAATAAAATTAAAAGCTGGGGATGTACTTGTTTTACTAGGCACTTCCGAAGCGCTAGAGGAAGCTGAGCGCCGTTTATCTGAATTTTCGGGAAAAAAATGAGCGCCTTATTACTCCCCCCTCAACGTCACCCCTCAACTTGGCGGTGGCGCCATAAACGCATTAGCACACCGTGCTTAGGTGAAAAGAGTAGTGCCATAAAGAAACAGCTTGTCGCCACCAGTACGATGGTACCGCCAGAAGCTACATCAAACGCAAACGAGAGGTACAAACCTAGCACTGCCGATCCTACCCCAACGCCCATCGACAGTAGCAGCATGGTTTTAAAGCGATCTGTTAGCAGATGGGCAGTGGCACCCGGCGTAATCAGCATCGCCACTACCAGGATGATACCGACGGTTTCCAGGCTCGCCACAATGGTTAATGTGAGCAGAAGAATCAAACCGTAATGAATAACGCCGGTATTAAAGCCAAGTGCCTGTGCCTGAGTAGGGTCGAACGCGTATAGCATCAACGGCCTAAATGCGAGCCACACCACCAACAGCGCCACTACACTGGCCGCCAGTGTTAACAACAGCGCAGACTGCTGTACGCCCAGCACATTCCCAAACAGGATATGCATTAAATGGGTGCTAGAGGCAATTTTACTAATTAGCACAATGCCAAGCGCAAATGCTCCAGTGAACATAATCCCCATCGCCGCATCGGATTTGATCCGCGTATGACGCTCAATGGCACCAATACCCAGCGATGTTAATGCCCCAGTGACAAAAGCGCCGATAAAAAAAGGCAGCCCTAATAAGTACGCCAACGCAACGCCAGGTAACACGGCGTGGGAAATAGCATCGCCCAATAACGACCACCGTTTTAATACGACGTAACACGAAAGCATGCCGCAGATAGCACCAACCATGATAGAAGTCAGTAGCGCCCGCTGCATAAATGCATATTGGAATGGCTTCGATATCTCTTCGGGAAGCAAGTTTACCAGCAGCATCAGCGCAGCGATTAAACCGCTGACCAATGCATCACTAAAGACCTCTAGGCCCATCAACATCTCGGTCATGCCTTATCCTTGCCTTAACGCAAAAGCACTGGAGCGAAGCGCTTGGTCAGTATTCGTTTGCTCAATCGCGCTCACTGCTAGTTCAGCTAGCCTAGTAGTGCTCAGCATTTCCTCGGGCAAGCCGGAGCCTCGTACGAACCGATTGATTAATACAACATGATCAACATAGCGACGTGCACCAGGCATATCATGGGTCACCATAATGACGGTGCGACCCGAAGCCCGCTCACGCTTTAAAACATCCAGGATCAGCTGTTCACTCGGTGGATCCACACCTGCCAGCGGCTCATCTAGCAGTAGAATTTTCGCCTGCTGAGCCAGGGCGCGGGCCAAAAGCACACGCTTTTTTTGCCCTCCGGAAAGTGCACCGATGGGACGATCCGCCAGAGCCAGCATGTTAACGTCCTCTAGCGCCTTGTGCACTGCGTCCCGGTGGTTAGCCGCATACCAACGGGCAGGTAGGAGCCGCCGCCATAAGGGGTCGTGGCGCATATGCCCATAGCGCCCCCCCATGACAGTTTCCCATACAGAGATAGGAAAATCCCACTCAATGGCTTCTCTCTGCGCCATATAGGCAATGTTACCGGCCTTCCTATGAGTCGCAATTGGCTCCCCAAACGCTTCCACACGGCCACGTAGAGGCGACATTCCGCCCGTTAGCACATGAAAAAGCGTCGACTTACCAGCCCCATTAGGCCCCACGATAGCCGTCCACTTTCCCGCAGGGAACGATAGGTTGATATTTTCTAACACCGGCTGACGATGATAAGCGGCATAAAGATTCGTAATATCAATGGCAGCCGGGGCACTCTCACACAGGGGCTTCATGATGATTTACTCAACAACAAGGTGGCTGCGCAGTAACTCTACGTTATGACGCAGCATCGCAAAATAGTCACCCGCTTCCCCAGATGGCTCGCTTAATGAGTCAACATAGAGCGGCCCGGCAACCGGCAAACCAGTGTCACGCGCGACACTGGACACATATCGGTCAGAAATGGTGCTTTCCCAAAATAGCGCAGCCGGTTGACGCTCATTAATAATATCAATGATGCGCATCAACTGGCGTGGAGAGCCTTCTGTTTCAGCGTTGGTGCCCCAAATACCATCATGCTCGAAGTGGAAAGCATCAGCGAAGTAAAGAAAGGCAGCTTCGCTTGAAAGCAGCACTCTCCGCTCTTCAGGAATCACCTCTAGCGCTTCTTGCAGTTCGACATGCAACTCATGCAACTGTTCTTTGAGCGATACGGCACGCTGCTGAATCGCTTCTGCCTGGTGCGGTAGCAAATCCTCTATAGCATTCGCAATCACTTGCACATAAGCGGCGGCAGCACGGGGATCCATCCATAAATGAGGATCTACATCGCCTTCCATTTCCCCTGTCACAATGGACTTAGTCGGGTAGCCCGATGCTTCCGCCACAGCAATCACTGGAACGCTGTCGCTCACCGTTGCCTCTACTTGACGCATCCACTGCTCAAGCTGATAGCCGTTGTAAAAAACCAGGTCAGCATTCTCTAGAGCCGCAAAATTATCAGGCGTTAGCTCCCACTCATGCACTTCAGCATTAACAGGCGTTAACACGGTTACTCGCGCATCATCACCCGCTACTTTCTCGACCAAGTCTCCTAGCACAGAAAAGGTAACGGCAACGCTAATCGGCGACTCGAGTAGCTCATCTGCCTGAGCACTACTGCTCCCCCAGGCCAAGGACGCGCCCAACACTATCCACATACAATGCTTGGTCATTACTTACCTCCACTATGCTAGGATTCGATTCACTATTACTTTAGCTCAATAAAAAAGCTTTGCGCAAACAGTTTAGCCTTGGCTAACAATTATGCACAAAAATAAGCTACTATCACCAATCAACGTTTCCACTAACCTTGATAAAATTTGCCAATGAGTGATCACGAACAGCAGCGCGTTTCTTCTCCACCTAGCCTCAGCGGCGATGCACTTCCTCCCTTGGAGCAGCATGCCAGGCAATATGAAACGGTGCGTAATGCCCATGAAACTGAGCTAATCGAAGATTATGTTGAGTTGATTGGCGACCTACTGCGCCATCGCGGAGAAGCCCGCGCGGCGGATATCGCCAGTCGAATGGCTGTCAGCCAAGCGACAGTATCGAAAATGATTCGCCGCTTAAATGATCTGGGCTTAGTTACCAGTAAGCCTTACCGCTCTCTGTTTCTAACGGAAGAGGGGCAGAAAATGGCGGAAACCTCTCGAGCGCGCCACGATGTCGTGCTGCATTTTTTGCGTGCTTTGGGCGTTAATGACAGCACTGCGCGCATTGACGCAGAAGGCATGGAACATCACGTAAGCGATGAAACTCTTGCTATCATGCAGCGCTTTACCGAGCAGCAGAATAGCTAATCTCGCCTATCATCATCGTCGGGAAAAGCGCAGATGGTTTACCTGGGTGATAGCACCGTTCCAAATCATTTCCAAGTGGGTGGTTTGGATGATGTCAGCCACACCACTTGGCGTAGTAAGCGCCCAACAGCTTGCGCCCTGCTTACGAACAGAATGGTAGCGCAACCCACCCAGAGATTGACGGACCTCAGCACCAAATGGCTGCGAGATAGAGTAATCATCGGGTGCATAAATAGCATGCTCAATGGGTAAAGTGAGCGCATCGTAAAAGCCATCTTCATTGAAAGTGCTTTTTAAGCCGCGAAACACAAACCGCTCGTAGTGCAAACCGGGGACATTTTGCCAATACACCTGCTGGTGATGCTTTACTTCAGCAATGGCAGTTTCAAACGTATCGGCAAAATAGAGCACACCAAAACCGCCGTCACTAAAGCGCGACCCCTGTGGGTTCACATGCGTAAAGGGAGCAACCGCATAAGAGCAGCCACGAATTCCAAAAGGAATTTGCTCCGTTGGCAACAGCGCTAAGTTTCCGACTTCATTTTGTAAACGTGGATTCGTTAATGCCTGCAATGCATGAAGTGCGGCAAATTCTTCTGCGTCCGCCACATCATCGAACAGGTCAATAGGTGGGAATTTACTGTTAACCAAGCGATAACCGGTAACTTTCCCAGCTGACAACGTCGGCAAATCAGCAGCCCTTACCACTGACTTCCCCGCAGGCTGTCAATACGCTTAAAGGTTTCATAAAGCGCCGCAAAATCTCCAGACCCCATGATTTCTAGCGGCGTGCGGCCATTAAAGTAGGGGTTTTGGTTAACCATGTTGACGAACCCATAAAGATTTTCAGGGTTATCAAATATCATCCGTAGCGTAGCGTGGATATTAAGCAAGTAGCTGATCCGGGTAAGCTGGTCCCCATCCAACTTGATTTCAGCCAGATCTCCCCGCCGAGCACGTGCATAGGTGCTATGCGAAACGCGCAAAATCGCTTCGCCCTGCTCGCCAGATGCTCGCCATTTATCCAGAATGCGTACCGCCGCTTTTAAGCCTGCAGCAGCAGCCGCCCTGTTTTGGGAAATATCGTTTGCTGTTTGCATAGCTTATCCTCACCAAAGATCTTCAAATGCTCTTCTCAAGTGCTCTTCTCAAATATCATCCCCAAATACTAGATGAACAAATAAGTATCTGCAAATATACACCACCAACACCACCTTGCAACCAGTCAGCTTCCCAACACTCGCGCAGGCATCCCCAACCTACCTATGCCAGGCAGTTTCAATGCGGGACGCATAACGTCAACGCCAAAACTCAAACCCAGCAAGTTAATCTCAATACCCTCCTCTTTCGCCAACAAGAAGCCAACCACACCGCCAAGCGAAAGCTGGTAGCCCGTCCCGCTGGGCGTAGGAGCAAACACACCATCAAATAGGAAGTCTTTGCCTACCGCAGTAGCTGGTAACGCCACGCTAAAGCCTTCAACCTCTCGAGCAATCCAGGCAATAAAGGTATTACTATTAGGACCTGGCCACACGCGATAGCGTTCAGCGCTGGGGTAGCGCTTCGTGGCAGCGATTATTTCGGGAATAAGCGCACTTGCAACATCACCTCTATAATCTGCAAGCAGCATAGGGGCATTGCCAAACCAAGCACGGTCAGGCGTATCAATGGCAGCAACCACGGTCGGCCGGCGCCAGCTCATCACCTGCAGAATGCGGTAATTCGACTCCCCTTCCTCTTTAATGGCGATCCAAGGATGCACCCCAAAAGCGCCTCGCCAATTGTAGGCATTAGCGGCATATACCTGCACCACGGCTTCACTCGAACTTTCAGGTGTGGGCGCCAACCCAGCAGATGAACGATCAAGACTAGACCAGTGCACATCGATCGCAATTGTCCCGCTTGCCAGCATCCATGCAGGGCCCACCAACAGCAACGCCAAAAGCGCCACACAGCCAAGGAGCCATCGCAGGAGTGTTTTCATCGTATTATCCGTAGCGAGTAGGCATCTATTATTAACGTGATAGCACAACCAGACACCAGCAGACACCTTAATGAATGAAGGACGGCGTGCCAGGAGAGAATAGCGCATCTAAATTACGAATCGACATCTAACATCTCCTCTCATCGCTTGATTTCGGGACGTCTCACATTGTTCGTTATTCACCTGAACCAAGCCGATTGAAGCTAAAACAGGCCTTGAGCGAGAAATGACGTGGACTACATCAGTGTATGACGTCTCTTATACCTGTGGCTGTTTTATTAACAGCATAAATATTGATCTGTAGCATTAAATCAAGGGTTAATGGATGAGCCAGGAAGGCAACTAGCTTCTATACTTTCTTACATCTATCGGGAGGTAAGAAAATGACAACATTACAATCACCCCACAAAAAATCCATAAACGCGTCCAACTACGATAGCGTTTTTATATGGTGGTATCAGCCTTGGATGACAACTAATGGTTTGACAGCCAAACTACAGCACATTTGGTTTGACACGATCAATGATAACATGCGCCATGAACTAGAATTTTTTTCGACCATGACTGAATCATATAGCAAGCTAACAAGCTGCATGCTAGGTTTTGAAGGAGTACAGACGCCTTTATCGATGGCGTCCTGTTACCATAAAGTAGTGAGTGACATGGCCGACGTTAACATGAGACGAATGCTTAAAACGACTGAGCTAAACAAAGACCTTAAAGAGCGAATTTGGTGTAAAATATAAAATTAACACTCAAACGATTCATAATCGATTTTCAAATAAAAGCTGGATCAGCAATAACAGCCAAAACTATTAAAGGAGCATTAGAGATGTCTCAACTGCTGCACACCAATTTGGGTAATAAATTACAGAACGCCTCACTTTTTGCACAAAAAGAAAAGATCCGGATGCTGCTGAATCATCTGGTTTTATATGAAAAAGAACTGAGTCTGGTTTTGGAACTCAGCGAGAATGATGCTCAGGAAGCTGCTATCAATACCTGATGTATGGAGTATTCCGACAAGCACTCTTTCGAACTCGATAACATTAATTATGCCAGCATGACTTTTGCGGAGATAATGAATGTACTATAGCATAAAAATATGGACCATTAGCTCATTAACCATCAAGGGGCCGATACAAGAGAAGCGCATTCGATTCGACTACAGCCGTTCCGCTTGGCATTCAATAACAGATGATCAGCGCGTTTGATTAAGTCATCAATTTTCTGATCATTTCGATCAAACGAGGCGATGCCAATGCTGATGGAAAGTCTGGAGCTTTGCAGCGTCCTACTCAATCGCTCGGCAATCACATAAGCGCCCTCAATACCCGTTTCGGGTAATACGATTATGAATTCGCCGCCGCCATATCGCCCTACCAAATCGCAGTCGCGAACTGTCGTTCATACTCCATGCGCAACAGTCTTTAGGGCCTGATACCTGCCGCGTGTCCATCATTAATCGACTTGAAGTGGTCAATGTCCAGCATCATCACGCAAATCGACAGACCATAACGGGAAACCCGATGGAACTCAGTGCTGGCCAGCTCAAGGACATGATGCCGATTATGCATTTCAGTAAGATGATCATGGGTGGCTAGAGAGGACAGTTGCAAATTCGTAGCCACTAATTCGGCGGTGCGTTCCATGACACGGCGCTCCCGTTCTTGCTCGGAGTATTTAGCAATCTGCGTATAGCTTGCCTACTAGGGCTTAAAACCATGTAGAGTAAATGTGTAGCTATTCCTGATAGATTCATGATGGGAAATAGTAAAATCTTAAAGCTACACTGGTAATTCTCTCCATCGCGGCAACCATTCTCAGCTTCGTAATGAACCGGCACAGCCTCTTCCGCACAGCAGATGCAGATTTTAACCAATTCACCTCCCAAGGGAAGTGAAAATAGATGACTACGTTGCTTACCCACGCCTATCGACTCATTGCTTAGCCAAGCTTGCTGCAAAGAGTTAATCGCTTCAACAATGTAATTATTCAGCTCTACACTATGAACGATCACCATCTGTGCAGGAAAACATCCCCAAAGGCTCTTAGCTACTGAGCTGGCGTTGCTATCGAGGCAGCTAAAGAAGTCTTAGGCGGCACGCACTGAAGAAAGCATGAATGTACTCCACTGGCATGGCAGCGATTACTTGTACAGCAATTGCACATTTTCACATTGCCTAGGATAACCCGGACAAACCGAACTTCCGCTGCTCGCGACACTCTTGGAGTATGCGATACTCATTATTTTTCTGCGTTACAAAATTGAATAATGTGTTATGTAGCTCAGGAGTCGCATTTGTTTCAAGCAACCAGTTAAAAAACGAGTACGATGCTTTAGCAGCCTCTTCGGCTCTCATGAGAAATTGATGCCCCATGGGCTCATCTATAATAAAGAAATGCGAGCTTTTTATATTGAGTGGAGGGGATACCTCTACTGGCTCAGCATTTACGCAAGCTCCGAGCCCCAATTTTCTTGCCACGTCTTGCAAATTACAAAGCCGGTGTACGCACTCCATACCTATAGCGCTCATCAAATGACTAACCGATGAATCAAAAGGTAAAAAAGTAAGCGCTAACCATCGATATCGATTCAGATCAGCTATCTCGCATGAGTGAGCTAAATTCAGCTGTTCCTGAGGCAAAAAAGTAAGCGCGGCTAAATTATTCACAAGCATGTCCCTCTATCAGAATAGAAAATAAAAGCTGCATAACACTGATAGGAGCATACTAGAGGAAACTAAGTTATGCTTCCATGATGCCTGTCAACTTTCACATCTTAAGTAGAAACATAACCAAAACCATACAGCAAAAACAATTGATAACATTTAATTAAATTAAACATCACTAAACAATACCGCAACTCACGAAAAAATAAGAAAATTAAAGTCGTCGTTCGAAAACACACGACAGCAGCTAATTAAAGCTCACAATATATTGCATTCAATTAAATCAAAACACTATTAACTAACTACTCTATCTAAACCCAACCCTGCATCCTTTTGTTGAGCTATGCGCCTTCCTAGCAAGCAACGCACACGACAAAGGGAGTCTCCTACATGTTGGATATCTTTGCGGCGTTAGCCAACTGGCTGGCCTATGGTTTGATGGGCTTAGCTCCTGCTAGCAAGAGGGGTTCATAACTGCATTTTTTCATTGAAGGCACTACAGTATGAGAGGAGCCAGAATTAAAACTGGCAAACCTGGAGAGATTTTGACTCAGGTTGAAGACGCTTGCGGCAATAGATGACGAAGCACCTATGCGTTGAGCTACCAATAAAGGTTAAGTTGCGTTGTGCATTTTATGTCAAATTAAGAAGGAAACGACTAGAAATGTCGTTTCCACTTCAACTTGACATAACCTAAACGAAAAAACAGTCACTTACACCAAGAATTCCACCGCAAAATGACATAAGTTTTCCACTTTTAAATGACATAAAGTAAAACGATCGTTTGCTCTGGTAGCAAAATAACGTCATAAAAAAACATTCTGATAAACAGCTCTTGGCCGCAGCACATGATCAAAACTGCTAAGCATTCCGCTAAAATGGACACCTTACGGTTTACGTTGAATTCAGCTATAAACGCTCAAAAGAAAAACTGGTTATATGGCTGATCTGGCCACGATACCATGTCTATATTCTCTTCAAATTTCGACATCCCCCATCCAGTACCGATGCCAAAAAACATAGTTCACGTGCATAACCAACCATGAGATACAGACTACACTTCAACCAGAAACCATTGCTTCATGCTGTTATCTAACTCCGCTTCATGTGAAGCTTCATAACTACTACTTGACGAGGCGACTTATGCCAGAACCACCCATCTCGCCTCATAAAGCTAGGAATAATAAGCGTGAAATATGGGCAGCAGAGTTCTGGCGTTTTGTTGCAACCCAAGCGATGCGTAAAGAGTCTGAGCGTTTAAAAAGTATCCAGGTGGGCCTCTCACCAACGTTATTCCTAACAGTGCGAGAGACCTTTCAGCTACAGGATAAGCAGATTAAGGCATTGTTAAATATGTCCGTCTCGGCGGTTCACCGCCGCAGACGTGAAGGGAAAAATCTGGACTCCGTGGCATCAGAACGTCTTGATAGGGTTGCGACCGTAAGTCACCTTACGATGGAGGTATTCGAGGATAAGCTGGCCGTGATCGACTGGATGTCTAGTTCGAACGAAGCGCTGGGAGGACAGGCACCTGTCATGCTCTGTGGTACTGATATCGAGGCAAAACAGGTTCGGCGTCTACTGCTTGCTATGAAGTATGGCGGCGTGGCGTGAAGGTAGGTATTCATTACTTCCCTGCAGGTGTTTTAAGAACACTGAATCGCACCAGCTTATCTTCAACAATAGCCTTCACCTAGCCACAACACGAAAATACCCTCCAAGAAGTCTTGGAGGGTTGAGAACCAATACTGCCTTGCGGCGGTGTGTATCATTACCGTTGCTGGCTTCCAGTCCTAATATCAGCTGCCTATTCGGCGGTTCACAAGTCATTATCTTCTATGACGGCATAGTGCATTTTTTCAGCTGCCTATTCGGCGGTTTACTAGACCTAGTTAGCAGTTTAAATATAGGCATCAACGAGATAAGTACAAAATTCTAAAAACACCCTTTTTGGCGTAATTCAAGCAAGTCATTGATAAGTATAATAATATATTTCTGTAAATATTTAGGTAATCTGCTTAAGATTTGGCACAGTGCCAGAGTGTGTGTGTTGTGTAGCCAATCCGTAACTATTGTAGTTATCATACTTGCTTTCTTCGCCAAGTGCTTCAAGCTGCACATACAAAGGGAAGCGCTGGCCTGACGATCGGCTATCAATTGGAATTACGTGGCATTGATCAACGAAGCGATCTGATACGGCACTGCTAGGCATGAACGTCTCGCCACGTTTTTCAGCCCGATTTTTGCTGCGGATGAGCCGTCTCTTAATTTCTCCCGGAAAAGATTTAGCAATATGCTGATTTCTAATAAACCTAACTTCTTCTAATGTCTCTGGAACCATTTTAATATCACTAACGTCAATAAACCCTTCGTCCGCCATATTCTTAAAATAGCGCGCTGATGATAAATAAGACAAAGAGTTAATATCTTTACTCACGAAAGCGATTGAATCACCAACTGTGCCCGTAGCCCATGATGGAAACGAAACACCAATGCCGGAATTCGTTATTTTAGGGCCGCTTATAAACCCATGTAAGCAAGCAATACACCTCCCTGCTAAAAATGCGTGATTGGCTGAAGGCATTAGATATTTTATGTAAAAAAAGTATCTCATTTTTCACCCTTCTTTATTCCTTTTTGGAACATCCCCCCCTTCACTAGCACTGACATCACGTAGTGTGCATTAGGGCTGGCCTGCCTGGTTTTAATCATTTCCTCCGTGATATTTATAATTTCGTTTAACAGCGAGTAAAAATCTTTCTTCGTAACTGGTTCACGCATAGCTAAAACCCGACTACGATCTGCACCGTATTCACTCACTCTCAAAGGGTATTCAGCACCTTCATCTAGCCACCAGTCATCAATTTTTTGAATTGCTGCTCCGACTTTATAAGCACCAAAGCTAACTGCTTGACGACCATCGTTCATCGTGCTTTTCATAAACTTCCTAGACGCGCTTCCGTTGCCTCTATCATCTTTCTCAACAAATAATTGACTGGGGAAAATTTCTTGGCAAAATTCTGTTTTTATTTTGGCAGTTACATCAGCAAAAAGAAATTTTTGTGGGCAAGAAAGTGCCTCTTCAAACTCGACTGCAAGCCCTTCTAATGATTTAAGTTCATCTCCTTCCCAAGAGGATCCCCACTCTTTATACTGTGCATCTTTAACACAATAGTTTTTTAAATTAGACGTAGAAACCACAACCGCTATCCCTCTTGAAACTTTATTTTTCCAAAGCCATTCAGCTGAAAGAATATTTTTAGCATATCGAGTTGCTAGCTCTTGGTATCCGCCCAAGTTTCTGTAAGTATCAGAGAATTCTTTTAATGCTTTTGTCGCTTCTGCATTATCACAGATATTTGGCTCTAAGCTGTTTGCAATGATGCGTAAAGAAAAACGACAGTACAACGTATCGACTAGCGGTGGTACATAACACGTTTCGAGCATTATAGGATTAGAAAAACCCAAATCGCTCGTTTCTTTAGCACGCGCAGTCCCGGATGCCATATAGCCATCGCTAAACGTTGCTTTGGGTCCACGAAACCGCGTCACTTCCGCTTGCAACGGCTCAAATTCGCTCGAATCTGTCCGGTAATAAAAAACCGCCTTGCCAGGATTGAGAGAGCGCTCATAGCTAAGATGCCTGAAAGAGTTCATCATGCCGACCTGCCTATGCTTTTTTCATCAGCATAGTAAGGTTCTGGCTTTTCAACCTCCAAAAAGCGTTTTTAAGAAAGTCAGCTTTACCATTGAGCCTGACGCTTGCCGGTGACAACGTCTCTGTTAGACCTACCAAAGGCTCAGCATAAGCATGGAGCTCCCTGTGTGAACCAGACCGATAGCAAGGTTCTTCAAGCAACTGATAGCCACTCATAGCAGGTAAATGATTGGGATGTTTGGTCAACCATGCCACCAAGCTGTCGATGCTTTGCACCTGTTTTTCTGAGTCGACAACCCAACGACCTTCGTCCGGCAGAAGCGATATGGCTGCCAATAAACTGTTCGCATCTCCATGTAGTTGGCACCACTGCAACTCTTCATAAAGTGGCGGGGGCTGCATAGTCCCCCCAGCGAACCTCCCAGGGAACGCAGACTGCAGCATAGTCAATTCGTCATTTCCCAGCGGGGTATCGTCTCCATCCTCTAGTCGATAGCAAATAACTAAATCCATGCGCAAATCGCAAAAGCGCATATCAATAAGACCTGGCCGCTTGGGAGTCTCGCCTGGCTTCATTGGTGGCAGATAAGGGGCAGGTATCTTGGCACCCGAAGAGGACTCATACTGCCGCAAAAACCAGGCAACTCCTTCAAAGACAATGTTCCGTTTAAGGATGTTTCGTAAACGTAGCTGGTAGTTATAGACGGTTCCCCATACTGCTAGCAGTGAAGGCAAGCCCACTAGATAGGGACAAGATAGCGCCTGTGCATCGAATACATGTAGGTTTGTTAAGTGAAGGTAATGATATGGCTCTTCAGCCATGGGTTCATCATCTTTGATTTTCATCCCAATCAACAAGGACTTAAGCTGAGCCTTGAAAGGAATTAATAGCTCTGGATGATAAGCAAAGCTTTGCGTTTGGGGATACCTCACCAAAATACTGTGCAATTCTTTATTAACCTCAGGTAGGATTTCAAGTAAATCCTCGTTAGGAGCAGAAATCAAAAGGCATGCTGAATTGTTCTGCCGTTCTGAAAGCACTTCTCCTCCTACACTTCTCCAGTAGCTAACTGGGGATAGCCATTCAGATAAAGACTGCCTCAGCAACTTAATAGCAGAACGCCTATGATCTCGCCTCTTCTTTCCGGTCAACAAGCTTTTACTTTCAACAATTTCATTACATGCCAGGATAAACGATTTGCTTCTTAAAGAACTGTGATGGAAGTCTACAAAAAAGATTCCAGAAGAATTTTCATTTTCTTTATTTTGGCTACAGGCTAATAATCGAGGGGGATAACTAAGAGCAGAGATATTACCTCCAAGCGAGGATGCTAAATCTCCAACACTTGAAGAGTGCCAATGTTTTATTGTTGCAAGATCCCCACATTTATTACGTCGAGCAATTTGAATGTCGGCCAGTAATGAATGTGATGTGACAGGTGTAATACTGACATCCTTTCCTTTATAAAGAAAGGTAACTTGTACTGAATGCCTATCCACATAAGAGGGTGATAAATTTTTAGTGAAATAATTATCGAAAAGCGACTGAAGGTAAGCCCATTGATCACCAGACATACCAAGATTCATGAATTCTTTCCGCCATTGCTTGTTATTATCTAAAACAATAGCTGCCAAACAGCAAACCACACCTTTAAATATAAAATTAGCTCCAAAAAGCTTTGCTTTATTCACAGCTGCTGAGTTGTGTGACCAGCCCAAACGACTCACGCTATTATATGAAGAAACAATACTGTCCGAGGGCTTCTCAGCTTTTACTAACAATCTCTGATGTGCAACACGTGTATCAGGGTGCTTTAGGTTGTGTGAGTGAACCCACTGCACTTCTTGCGCACAACTTTCCATATGCTGCCAATCTTTGAGTGTTTCAATTGCTCTTTTTTTATTTAACAAATCGGGAGCGTACTTACGCTTATGCGATAAGTTAAGCAGCACCAGAATAGCGACGCTAACATCTTCAGAAACCTCTATCAGCGGCGTGTAGGGAGCGAAAGCTTTACGAATTGCTTCTGAGCGGTTTGGCTCATCCAATTCCAACAACGTACTTAACGACATGACGTTACCACGCTGGTAAATAATTATTATAGCTGCTTGTCTCAACCGGCATTCGTGACTGACGCAACTCCATGATTTCTCTTAAGTAAAATACTCCTATACCGTTCACTAGCTTTTCATGTGATTTAAATTTGACCGCGCATTTGAGATACCCTTCTTCATATAGACGGTATGCTTGCTCATACGACGTGCCAAGCAAAATCGCGGCTTCCGGCATACTGATGAGCAGATCTGCGACGTTTGGCACACGTGATTGCGGATTCTGATCAACCAATCGTACTAAAAAATTCTCCAATGGCGTCAAGACGAAATCGCTTTCTGGATAAGCCTTCAACAGCAGACGCGAAATGCCGACAATGTTGCCAAAAACATCGCGAAGTGAGGTTTTATTATAATCACATACTAATTTATCGCCTGAGAGCGCCGCTTGCTGCTCTAGTTCCTGTGTAAACACTTCAGGCCAATGCGTGAAATACTCGATAGCCCGCTCAATCGTAAGAGTGGGAACCTGATCACTAGCATCTAACGTTTTATATGCGTACAGCTGATACCACAACAGACATGCTAGGCGCAAACTGACTGAACGGATGTCGAGTAGAGGATGGTTTGAAGGCGAAGGCTCACCTACTACGAGGCGGCTAGCGATAAGCTGCCATTCGTCTGCTGGCTCCGTGTCAGCATTTCGAAGATCAAATCCGCAGCGGCAAGTATGCAAACATTCAGAATGGGTGTAATTTAATTTCTCTTCGCATTTTGGACACTCATGTAACATCTGTTTGCCATGATTAATACAAGCTTCGTAGGGCATCCAGTGCCATTCTTGCCGAATATAGTTGGCTTCAGTGAGGCAATCAGGGCAGACAGGTATCCCCTTTTGGCGAACTAACGCTCGGGGTACATGGCTACCTGCATAAAACACGCTACTGTAGCGTGAACAAAATTTCTCGCTGGAATGCATGACTGCCAAGTGCAGTAGCGGAAGTTTTTCATTATCTGTTAGCGACTCCACTAGCTTGAGCGCCCTGATGCGTCGACTACTACTCTGAGCCGCGTGATAAACATTTAAACGGCTCAACTCTTCTGGGAACGCCCCTGCCGCTTCATGATCATGCAGTTGCAGCCAGTCTTTTATCGCTCGACTAAGCTGCTGATAGTATTCGAAGAAATTTTCTTGCGATAGACGGAGCATGTAGCTCTCAAGTGACTCGTTAATGAACGGTCTTGGGCGGACAAGCAATTTCATGGCAACCACCTGCTAAGATATCCTTATCAAACGTATAGCAGCTATCCACCATAAAGCATAAATTTTTCTAAAAAATATTGGCCTATAAAGCTCATCGCGCCTTCTCAATGATCAAAGGTTGAGCTGTCATGTCAGCGCCGCTCAAGCCTACCCGTTGTCACTATCATCGAATGAGCCTCCCCCTGGTAAAACAACACAAAAGCCTTGGGCTTATGCCTAGGCTAGAGATTAGACCAGCTTAAACGGCTCAATATCACGAAAAATACCCGTTTTGGTCATGTCACGACGCAGCGTAAACGCTTCTACTGCCGCCACCGGGTCGACCTGTTCCAACTGATCGAAGTGAATACGGTTCCACTGTTCTCGGGTGACCTTGATGCTGTAAAGGTACTGATCCCGCGTACCGCCGGTGGCGGGATCAACGACCTGTCGATACCCAGACACTCGCGCTTCTTGAACGTGCGGCAACCTCACAAACACGGCTCCCAGGACACGAAAGGCAATGCCATGCACATGGTCGCGGTATAGCGTCCGTTGTCGTGTGGCACTGAGCGATTTTGGGGTAAGCTTGAGTGCCTTAGCAGGCATCGTCCATTCTCGATCCGGCATCTCATCGTCAGATGGCAGGTCAATATCCAGTGCTATCGTGGTGTCGTCGCTGCCTAGATCAAAGTCAATCACCGTTTCCCGGGGCCAGTCGATCTCCTCCAGGCGTTCCTGAAGCGTGAGTGTCATATCATCACGTTGTTTGAACACGCCCTGCTCTTCGCGCTGCTGCCGAGCAAACTCAGCAGCCTCAAAATCAGCTTTGCGATGCTCCCAGGCACGGTAGTCATCATTAAACTGGGCCTGATGACGTGCGTTATCGGCGTCATGTTGACGGCGTACCGATGGCCACAGCGCTTTCCACCATGGAAGAGACACAGACGTAGGCGGTTTAGGTGGACGCTCAGCAAAATGGCGTGGTGCGTAGCCACGGGATTGAGGGGAAGGTGTATCGAGGTGCAGCCGGCCTAGGCGAATAATATCCGCGTTTAATTCATCGCAGAGTGTTTTGAGCTGTGCACGGATATCGTCGTTTGCATGGCGACGTAGCCAGCGCACGTCCTTGTCGTCGAGGGGGGTACCATCTGCTAGTAAGTAACGCACGTTGCCGTCTTGATTAACCGATAGCCGAAGCCCCAGCGACTCGCCTTGTCTAATCCGCTCTTCCAAGGTTGCATGGGTCGAGGTTGTTCCCACCTGCCTTTGTCGTGAGGCCTGGGAAGAACGGGAAAGCTTCGTTCGATAGGCCAGCCCTGTCCCAGGAAGTCCCGCATGTGCATGCGCACCTCGTGGCCCCATGCTCACACTCGCACCGCGAGGGCCGACAGAGAGCCCCACGCCACGCTTGCTGATATTCAATCGCACGCCGGGCGCGAGCGAAATGCGGCGCTGGAAGCGAAAAGCCATCGGAACTCCTTAAAGATGGGATTTTATATCATTGATTCACGCGCCGTTGATCACGTTGACCCACTACACAGTACCAGCGTGCTTCTTCCTCTTGCCGCCGTTTAATCGCCGCCTGCATCGCTTCTTCTGAGGTCGCATAGCGGGTGCGTGACGTACCGTAACTGAACTGCGCACTGCGTTTCTTGCGTGAGCCGTCGGGCATCAGCTCATACCAGGCGGCAACCCAGAGTGTTGTTCCCGTGGGGCGTTCGTAGTGGTAAACGCCCGTTATCGGGCCAGCGGGCCGTTCACGATGACGCGCGACGGAGCGTGCCTCTACTCGCAACAGCTCCTTCCAACGACGCTCGCCCCAAATTTCTCTGCCACGTTGGTCTCGATACGCAAGGCAACGCTCAAAGGTATCGTATTCACTGGCTAAGTGCGGGATCGACTTAGTTTCAGGTTTCCCCGACGGGCGTGGCACGCGCACCATGGGGTTACTGTGGCTTTTTGGCCACGATACGTATTTGGTGCTTTCCCATAGCTGGGGTAGCGATAACGGCGCTCTCATTGATGGACGTTACTCATGGACAATTCACTACACATCTCAGCGAAAACATTTCTCTGATCTACCGCTTAGCTCGCTAGCGTTCCTTGTTCGTTCCTACAGCTTTTGAACACTACTAGGAAATATACAAACTGTGTGCCGAAACTCTCTCTAACCTGCTCATAGGCCGCTACACGTGCTTACTTCTTTCAAAACAAGCGGATTTTAGATTTTGGCACCAACAAACAGCTTTTCAACGTCAAATATCGGCCAAAATCGGCCGTTAAGTTAATTCTGATATAATGCCAATATTAAGCGGTCGAACTTGGCGATGCACCGCTTAGACAAGGCGGACCGGTGGAAGCCCACGAGGGCCGGAACGTATTTCAATGACTGATTAGCTGTTTTTTCTTTGGCTCGGCAACGGCCATACCTTTCCTCGCTCAAAACACGCTGCATGTAGCGGCTTTTTGGCTCGATCGTCTTCATAAGCTATAGCTCCCAAAAACCCTTCTTCAAACCTGCGAGCAATATGATTTACGAGAGCAAACTTAGAACCACCCAAAAGTGAGGTGTTTTCTATCCATACGTTGCCGAGAAACAGTACCGGCATTGAGATAAAGCACCTCGGGACGTTTAGGCTTTCATAGGAAATATAAAGCGTTAGACCATGCGCATATTCAACGCTCAGATCGAATAGGCGAGCCCCTAGCTTGAGCCTAAAAGAACTGAGTAGGAAAATAATGCAGAAAATAAAATCCCTAAACTGTTCATCCTCAATTCCTATGTTGTCCACCAAAATACCTGAAGCTGTAAAGATTTTTTTTAGTTCGTTCCTCAGTTCTTCTCGCGTGCCAAGTCCTTTGAAGACCGGTGGCTCAAATGCTTGGTCATGAAAATAAGCTAAACAGTTTTCTTCAAAATGAGCAGCAGCTTGTTTAACGCTTTCCAGGACGATGCCTCGGTTCTTTTCATCTGGATGGGCTAAGAAATCACCTAATTCCCGCATAATGCTGCGTTGGTCAGAGTAGTCGCGCGTCAAGACAGTGAAAAGAGCAACGTCATCCTGATCAAAACTACGATTTTGATAGGACTCGTAAAATTGATGCACTTTATGTCGACAGTACGCGTTCACGAAGTCTCCATTTACAGCTAATGCCCAGCTCACCCGACGCGAGCCGCGTAGCGATGAGCGGTTGGATGTAGTGCCGTGTTATGTTTCTCATCCAAGGAGCGAAACCAGAAAAGACCCGATTGACGCGATACTGCCGGCCGATGGCAATCCGCGTACGAGTGCCTGAACTACAGATTTCCTTGGCGCTCCAGAGTTGAACTGCTCTTCAATCGCGTCAACTACTTCTGTCGCTTCCTGCCGTTGGGAAGGGTCTTGTATCAGACGTTGGATTTCTGTACGCAAAGCTTGAAGATTGTCGGTGACATCGGGGTGAAGCTGTACAACATTCACCGAATGGTCAATGGAGTTTTGATTAATCCTCGCGTTGTGTCCCGTAACGTTGTACGTAATGCTTTGAATGGCGCTCTTGGCTTCAGGGATTCCTAGTTTTCGGACCCGCATTTGGTACCCTGCCGGTATGCTGTGAAACTCTTCGTGAAAGCCAGGATCTATGACCTCGAACGTTTCCTCAGCCCCATTCGACATTTTTCGCTGAATCAAGTCGCCTGATTCGATGAGTGGTTTCTTGCCCTGTATGAATATCTTGCTCGTCTGAACGCTCGCCTTGATGCCTTCGACATTGGTCCCATCTGTTTTGATGAGGCTCACCGTGTCCGTTAGTAAATCGTCAAAAACCATAAATCACCTCGATGGAATGTTTAGGCGTCGCGCACATCAACACTTGCGTCTTTGTCTTCAAAACCGGAGGCGCGGGTGCCTTTCACGAACCTTATGAAGAACCCGGTTTAGAAAGCAATCGACGAGCCCGAAGAGGCTGATGGTGACTTCAGGGTAGCGATCAGTCGATACCTTGATGTAAGTGGCGATTAGGTTCGCCTCCGATGCAAGAAAAATTCGCCGATGATCGGCGTGTGCGTGTCCTATGGAGAATGTCTGCATGTGCAAAAGTGCGTTCAGTGCATTCCGATAGTTCGATTCCCAGTTCCCGGGATCACCTGCCGAGATGTTAACAATTTTGACGTCGATTGAACCGAAGTCCTCGTCCATAAGGCCGCAGAACTCGTTTACCTTCCTTGCGTGAAATCCAAATTCAAGCAGATCGGGAACTATGGCCTCATTCCACTGCGCACCCCATTCACCAGGAAAAACTGCGCCGGTGAATGCAACGAGGCGAAGCGCACGAAGCCTTGCCTGAACGATGTGAATTTCGGTAAGTCTGTCTGCGCTGCTCATGCGTGGTGAGATCCGGTGATATCAGTTACAAAGCCTAACAGTGTATTAGACTTCCCATCTTATTATTGAATAAACGCGCTAGCACGTTCATCCGACAAATGCAGCCTACAAAACCCACTTTAAGTCGTTGACAGATATAATTAATAATTTAGTTTAGGCTGTAAATACAAAATTCGCGCTCCTGCTGCATTTCCCAGCATGTCCGCTAAGGGTCAAAATCTGCCTTAAGCAGCCCTCTGTAGCCAGTCCAAAAGTGAAGCAAAACCACTTATCAAGATTTATGATCACCAAAATAGTCATCCGTCGCCACTAGCCCCAGGCGGTCATCTGTATTGAAGGCCCGATCTCTGTCGCTATCTTCGCTGAACAAATTTTGCACGCGGCGTTCTTGTTTGAAGTAAGCCAACGCGCTGAAAAAACAGCTTTCGCACAGGTGAACTTCATAACGCTCACCGTCGTGCTGAGAGCCATAGCCCCAATGGGCTTTGAGGGTGGCGTACTCAAGGTTGTCGTCTGCTACCCGTGTCGTGGTTAGGCAGACATCGCACACCACATCGGTGACGGCTTCGACTTCTACTTTTTCAGTCACTTTCATTGCTATGCTCCTCGCCTACCGACCATGTGCTCACTAACATGGCATGTGCAATGAGTGTCTATCTCGGCGGATGCTCATCACCTGTGCGGGTGGCTGGAATAGGCTCTTCCATCTGCATAGCCTCCCAGTCCTCAATGCCTACAGGCTCAAATGGCTTCTCATATTTGCCAACCGAGCCCTTAAGCCGTTGTATAGGGCCGCCGTTTGCTTCTACTTCACTGAGCTCATTAGATTTTTCCATCTAAGTGCCTCCTGTAATGCGTGCGAGAGCATGAATGCATCATCGCAATAGACTCATTAACCTTAATCCACACCAAGCACTTTGACCACTGCATCAATCGGTTCGGCATAGAAGCTGGTTTGGAACTTGGTGAACAGCTCTCCGGGGATGGTAGGAATATCCATTGCGCTGCTCATGGGCAGGGTGACGCGCTTGCCACCGGCATCAAAAGCAACCTGCAGGCATTCCGCTAGGCTTTCGACGGGCTTTAGGCTGCCCCCTAGGCTCATATCGCCCAGCACCACCATTTGGCTTTGGGTAGGTTTACCTACCAAGCCAGAGGAGAAGGCGACCAAGCTGGCGAGCGAGAGATCGCGCAGCACACCGCTATTTTGCAGGTCGACCACATGCAGGTGGAAATCATGCTCCATGACCTTGCGGGCACCGCTGATGCGGCTGGCGTTGGCCTTGAAGTAGTCAAAGGCCATTTTGACCTGCTCTTTGGCAGCGGTGGAGTTCCAAAGCCCTGACATGGCCAGCTTGCCGCTGCCCGCCGTGACCTGCATTTCGATGCGGTAAACCCCCGGCATGCCCTTATCACTCAGGCCAATGGTATGTACGACGCCAGGCTTGCCCTGGCCTTCTGGAATCAGGCCGCCACCGCCCTGCTCTTTCACAGACACAAAGTGCTCTTCCAAGGTCTCTTTGTCGATGTAGCTGAAGTGGACATCGTAGAACTCCATGCCACCAATCTTTTTCAGCTGCTCCTTCACTCGGCGGCGTACCTGCATGGCGTATTCCAGGCAATCACGCACATCGTCCTTCATGTACTCCCCATGGGGGAACATTAGCTTCAGCAGGCCCGACACGGTTTTACGCACCGCAATCACGTCACGCTGGTTGAGGTTGTCACCCAACGAGAAGTAGCGATCAATGGCATCGGCGAAGCTGCGTTTGCGCATCTCACGGAAGAATTCAGCGAGGTAATCAACAATAAACCCATAGCGCTGAGTAAAGAACGACGGCCGCATCTTGGGGATTTCCCAGCCGGGAATATAAGCATGGAAGCGATCAAAGAAGGCGGCATCAATCATGGCATCGGGGAATGGCGTCAGCAGGTGGCTGGTTTTTACCAGCGACTCCACGCTTTGGTTGATGTTGCCCACAAACACCATCGAGGCTGAGGCCTCCATCTGTTCGCGCCCACGGGCAAAGGAGCCAGAGGCCATGTAGTCCTTCATGATCTGCACCCCGTCCTTATCCTTGAACGAGATACCGGCCACTTCATCGAACGCCACCAAATCCCACATACCCACCAGGCCAATGCGCCGTGAGCTCATGTTGTAGAACAGGTTGGCCACCGTGGTTTGCCCACCAGAGACCAAAATGCTGTTGGGTGAACACTCTTTATAGATATGGCTTTTGCCGGTGCCCCGTGGCCCTAGCTCGCAGACGTTGTAGTTGTTCTCGACAAACGGAATCATCCTGGCCAGTAAGTGCCATTGAACGCTTTCGTCTAGCTCGGCAGGTTCCATACCAATCGAGCGAATCAGCACTTCACGCCATTGAGCATTGGTGAACCCACGCCGCCCTTCAAACAACTCGTCCATATTCATGTGGGGCATCTGAATCGGCTTGAGCAGGCTAACGCCAAACGGTGAGCTTGATTGCCCCTCTTCATGAAAATAGCTGAGCGTTGCAATGACCCAAATACCGCCTACCAGCAGCTTCTCGTGCTCTTTGACAATGCCTGCAGAGATCTCGGCATCTTTGATGCCTAAGTTACTGAACGCCGCTTCATAGCGGTCTTTTTTCTCGTTCAGGCGCACCGTGACACGATCAATCACCTTGAAACTGCCGCGCTCGCGTACGATGGATTTCACCTTCTCCGCTTCATCCGGGCGAACGTAGTTATCCGTCAGAATCGCTTTAACGTTTTCCAATCCCGTAGCGATCACCTCCGCATCGTCTGAGGCGCAATACATACCCAGCAGGTACTCCAGCACGTAAACAGGCACGTTTGCGCCCTCTTTCACGCGTTGAGTGAGATCCTTACGCACCACGCGGCCCGCAAAGTGCGTGTTGAGCAGCGTATCCAGATCGGCATCCTGGAGGGCGTCAGACACTTGCGTGGCGGAAGATGAGTCAAAATCCATGTGGGCGGTCACTCCTGAACGACGATAAAAGCACAATGCACAAACATAAAAACGTTCCCGCGGATGACGGGCCTAGAAAAAATCATCCGTAAACGCGAGATCAATCACCACCCGGTAGCGCTCCCGTTCGGTGCCTAGGTCTTTATCCCGCAGCACCAGGAAGTAGTCATTTTTACGGTCGAATGACGTGCCTGATAGCGAGAGGCGCACCGACTTCATGCGCTCGTTCATATTGTCGCTTGCGCTATCGAAGGTCACGACCTCTTCACTGGAAACCACCTCGCTGCCCGCGTAAATCGCCACCGACAGCGTGACCGGGCGGAGGCGCTCGCTCACCGCTTCGGTTTGCAGTAGATCGAAACGCTGAATGTTATTGACCATCTTCAGCGATGCCTTGGGTGAAATGACTTCCACCTTGCGACTGGTGCGCTTTTCTACCTTCTCACCCCGCAGCTGCTGCACAGTGAGCACCGGCACCACAATTTCCTGGGGCATAATGCCCCCATGTACAAAGCGCGCCCCGCCCACAAAATGAAAACGGTGAGCGCCTTTGGGTATCCAGAACTGGGTGTCGCAAGTGGTGCCTGCGGTATCGCGGGTATGGCCGTGCCACACGCTGGGGTTATCGGGCAGCGATTCACCCAGCACATAGCGCTTTTTGCTTTTGAAGGCCGATGTTGGCTTTTCTGACAGCGCCGTGCGGTCGGTGGCATCCAAGGCGCTGCGCTGAAACAGGAAACCATGGTCGGCGGTAACCAACACCGTGCTGGTATTCAGGTGCATGAGGATTTTACGAGTCAGCTGATCCAGTTCGTCAATGGCATCCTCCACCGCTGCGAACGTCTCGCTTTCGGTGTTGGCGGCATCTCCACGGGCATCTACCACGTTGTGGTAAACGTACATCAGCTGCACGCCTTTGATCTTTTCGCGCCCCTCTTCACGGCTCCAGCCTTTTACCTCGTCGGCGGTGACGGCTAACGCCTCCCCGCCTAACGCGGCTTTGAGTAACTTGCTGCGGTTCGCCGTACCCTGAGTGGATTGGCCGTTCACCAACACCGTATCGCTGCCCGGCTGATAGCGGAGTTCTCTGTGCGGCAACAGCGAGGCCATCCCCAGGGTGGTGTAGCTGGGCACCACACCCAACTGGCTTTTTAACGTCGCTTCGCTGTAGCGCTTGGCATTAATGCGCTCGCGTAGCTCTTCCGCCGCTTCATAGCGGAAGGCATCGCTAATCACCACCACCACACGCTTTTGGCGGCTAGCGCCTAGCTGGGGCTGCACCCAGTCGCGGTAGAAGTGTTGCTGGCTGGGAATATTAGGGAGCTTCCAGTGGGTGAGCCGCTGCTCGGCTTCCACGCGCTCGCTCCAGTTACGGGTGAGCTGGCCCAGGAACCACTCGTCGTAACAGCGCTCCACGGCGGCATCCAGGTTTTTTAGCAGCTCCACGCCGGTGGCATCCGACGCCACCGCGTAATGGCGATAGGCGGTATCAAAACGGTAGAGGTCTGTTTGGTATGCGTGGTAGAGCGCCTCAACACTCTCGTAATGAAAGCCTTTGGCATACTGATGACGCAGGCTAAACAGCGCAGTGGCCGCCGTCAGTGCGGCATAGAGCTGCCGATAACGCTCGCGGCGAGCGTCGTTTTTATGCCGCGATGCCCAGTAGCCATCCAAGCGCGCCACAATGATGCTGTCGAACAGCTTGAGATCGCGGGCATCCGCCGTGGGAATCGCCTGGCAGAGATCGACAATGATCTGCTTCTCTACCACCTCAAACGTCGCCACATGGCTTAGCTGCTCTAACGGCACATCCTGCAGCTTGTCATCAATGCGCTGGGCATCCGCTACCCACCCGGAGATCACATCGAACGCAGGGTAAAACCGCGAACTATCCCGCCAGCGGGTGAGCAGCGCCCGTGAGGTAGCACGGGCATTAACCGAAGGTATGGCCACCTGACGCGCCCAGTCGGGAATATCAGAAATGCTTTCGCAGTAGCCGGTAATCAATAACCGCAGCATCAGCTGGCCGAAGTTCAGCGGCGCGTCACCGCTGAGCTCTGCTTGGCTGGCGGGATAACCCACCTCGGCTTGTAAAGCACGCACTAACGCAGGCACCAAGGCGTACTTCTCGGCCTCGACCAAGGACGCGGGGTTGGCTTCTAGCCCCGACTCGTGGTCCACCGCCTCTTCAGCCAGATGGAACAGCAGCGTGGCCACGTCGAGGGACGTGGCCCCCACCACTACGGCCAGCATCGCTAGATCCAGTTCATCTTCACTGAGGGAAGGCGTGACCAAACGCTTCAACGCGTCGACTCGCTTACGACTGGCTAAGAACGCCTGCCGCTGCGCCAAGTGCTCGCGCAGTACATGGCGGGTTAGGCCCAGCTCGTTGAAAATCATCGAGACGCGGTCGGCGTAGAAGCGGCCAGAGTACAGCTTGATATCCAGCAGCCAGTCCTCTTCTGGGGCTGGCTCGCCAGAGGGAAAGTAGAGCAGCGTGGGCATTTCCGGCTCTTCCAGCTCCAGGCGTAGCTTCACGCCCAGGATAGACTCCCCCGCCATGTTGATCACTTGAACGCCCTCTAGCGCAAGTTCGCTGAGCGAATCCGCAAAATGCCCAGGAGCGTCGTACCAGAACACAATCCGATGGTGATCAGTGAAGAAGGCGTGTTGTAAGCCCTGCTGGAGTTGGTCGAGCTGCATCTAGCCTCCGTGCCTATACCGCACAAATCAACGAGCTACTGGGCGCTTCGCACCTGTGCGGGTGATCAATCATTAATAAAACATAAGATAATGGCCGGATTCTAACACGCGCAGTATGAAAAGCGCCGAGCCAGTGGCCACACTACGCTCAGTACGCTTCCAACCGGGATACCGCACGTTCAACCGGGGTTCGGTAGCTTTCTCCGAACAACAGTAAATGGTTCAACAGCGGGTAAAGCTGAAAAAGCGCCTCTCGCCGCGGCCATTCATCGGGGGCGCAGCTGTTCCAGTACGCCTCAAAGAAAGCCGAACTGGGCGAGCCGAACAGCGTCAACATCGCCAGATCCACCTCTGGGAAGTGGCGGTAAACGGCGGGATCAATGATCGCGGGGCCTTGGGGCGTGAACAGCACATTGCCCGACCACAAATCTCCGTGCACCAAACTCGGCGACACATCCGGCAGCCAGCGCTCTAACCCATAGGCCAACGATTCAAGGCGGTGTCGTAAACCGCTGTCTAGCAGCCTTTTGGAATAACACGCGTTGATGAGCGGTAACAAACGCCGCTCGCGCTGAAAAGCGCGGCCATCCTGCATGGGCGCATTAGGCTGGGGCGTTTTCCCACAGGCGTTATCGCGGTGCCAGCCGTGCTCGTCCCCTGTCATCTCATGCAGCTTACGTAGTCCCTCAGCCAGTGCTGCCTCATCGCTATGGCGGTGCGGTACTGTTTCCAACGCCTCCATCACCAGCCATTCACCCTGCTGGGCAATCACCGTCGGCAACACCAAGCCGCTATTAGCATTAGCGAGCGCCTTTAAGCCGTCGGCCTCACCGGCTAGCCGAGCGGGGTGATCGTGCTTCACTACCACATCACCCTCACGGGTGTGCAGCCGATACGTCGCGGCACTATCACCACCGCTTAGCGGTTGGAGCGCACCTTGGGGACTAAATCCTGCTTCGTGTAACAATGCGGTGAGCGTGTTATTCATACGCTAGCTCCCATAAACATCCACGCTTAACTCAGTACCGAACAACCGAAAGCCAAGACAGACAACCTTACTCCGAAGACTAACTCGTTACGCTTTTCATTAGTACAATAGCGCAACGTACCGGAGCTTCAATGAAGTGGTTGTGGACGCCACACCAGAAAAGCACTCGCATTGCCTAATTATAGATAATCTCCTTGAACTTTTATATAGATTTCAAGTAACCATACTGACCCATAAAAATTCAAGCTAAGTGAATTATAATCCAACACTCGAAGCTACCACCTAACCACATCACCCATGGCAGATAATGCAGACACTTGTGAATCAGATAAAGGAGTGCCGACATACCCTAAATTATGGGGTTGATCTCTAACATCAAGCCTTTCAAGATTACGCAGCTTTGTAATATTTTCTGATACGTATTCGAGGTTATTACCCTCTAAATCTAAAATTATTAACTTTTCCAAGAAACCTACTTCGTGAGGAATTTTTTTAATTTTGTTGCCTGAAGCTCTTATTTCTTCCAATCCAAGAATCGAAAACAGCTCTACGGGCAATTCAGAAATCTCGTTATCACAACACCACACTTTTTTTAAATTTTTAAGGTAGCCTACTTCTTTAGGGATTTCAGTAGCCCCAACACCATTAAAATTCAAACCTTTTAACTTGATCAACTCGTTACGGTCTCTTGGAAACCCTACCCAAAATCCACCATCTCGATTTCTAGGATTTTCCTCCCATCGAAGTTCATCAAGCCCTAATTCATCAGCCCATTCCAGCAACACCTCAACCCAGCCTTCTCCTGCTTCAAATTTAATACTATCCGCTTCCTTACTAGCCATATTCGCCAGAGATATCACCTTTTCCATTATCACACTAAATGGATCAGTTGGTACTATATGAAAGCTCCAATCTCCTGCAGGGCTACGTCCACTTCCTTTAAAGCAATGATCATCTTGAAAAAGATTAACGCCTGCTGGCCAAGACGCAAGTGGTAGCTTTAAATCTTTTTCTGGTATAACTACAACTCCAGAAAACATATCATCACTCAACTTAACATCCAAAATATGTCCTGTGCTTTCATCATTGACCTTGAATCCATTTCTATCAAAATGATAATTACGTTTACGCCTAAAAAATTTTTTTACTAAGTTTAGCATTTTCAGCACTCTAAAGTTAAATAATCAACTTAAGTAAACAGAGAACCACGGGCTTACATAATACTCTTCTAAACAAAATTTTTTTCACCTATAAATGACTCATCTGTAAAAAATTTTATAGCACAATTGCTACATATCCGATACAAAACCCATGACAAAAATCAGGGCTGTAAAACCCTATGCCAGATAAGGTGAGCGTGGGATTCATACGCTAGCTCCCATAAACATTCACGCTTAACTCAATGCCGAACAACCGAAAGCCAAGAAAGACAACATTACTCTGAAGGCTCACTCGTTATGCTTTTCACAAGTGCTATAGCGCGGCGAATAACATCCACAGTGCTCTTTCTCAATTGCTTTTGCTTCGACGACGGAGGTGCTGGCGTCTTTGTCTTGCTCTAGCTTCTTCACGTAGCTGGCGAATTTAGTGATAAGCAGGATAACATAGTTGATGTGCATTTTTATTTACTTGACCCATTTATGGTCATAGTATTTAAGGCGAACCATAAGTTATAAACGACTGGCTAATTCTCATCTAAAATATGAGCTAAAGATAACTTATCGTCAATAGAATCCTCATCATATTTAGACTCGGGGAGGCTAGATATATTTATTTTTTTAATTCTTTCAGCCATTAGCGAGATATTTGAATCCGTGTCAAATGAACAAGCCAGCTCAAGAATCTTACAAATTGACTTTAACTCTGAATACAACGCTTTTATATGACCGTTTGGTAAGTAAACACTAAAGCTATCACAGTCGAAATCTACTCCATTCGCACTAGGCGGCATTGTATTTATTAGACTAAGCCTCAGTTTAAAAATTTCACTTCTTTTTTTCATATCAACTATTATTTCCCCCCTATCCTCTTGGAATGCAAACACTAACTCTTCAGGTTTTAAAATATACACATCAATTATTTCATCAAAATCATCCCAAATACCTTTTTCTACTTCAAAAACACCGTTTTTAGCATTTGGAAAGATATAGCTGTATAGCTTCAGTGAGTCGCTAACCTTTTTCCTCAATTCTGTTTTATTTTTATCCACATGTTTTTCGAACTCTTCTCTATGCTTATAATAATTTGCAAAAACGTTTTGTGAGTTAGAAGATACAATCTGAGCTTTAGCTTGCTCTGAGCGATGATTTGATGCAAGCAAAGCAACTGCTGGAATTATAATTGCCAGTATAGCAATAGGAACTCGAAAAATTGTAACAGCCTGATTAAACCCGTGATAGCTAAAGTCAAAAATTAAATCTGAGTTAAAAACTATTGTGACACTTGAAATCATAGCAAGAGACACAAGCCCAAAGACAACGACCCATAATACTTTTAGCTGAATTAAGCTTTTTTCTGGATCAAACACTCTTCAACCTCCTTTTTTATACATTCCCACGCTCTCGCGTGGGAACGTGGGCTCGCTTGGGCTTATTTCCCCACCACCTGCTTCACTTCCGCCAACAAATCCCCAAACTTGCCGTAGTTCACTTTCACCCCGTCATCCAGATCCAGCGAGATGCGTTGGTCGGCGTAGTGGCGGAGCTTCTCGTCGAAGGTGTTGAGTTCGGTTTGCTGCTTGTAGAGTTTGCTTAGCTCTTTCTCAATCGCTTTCGCTTCGGCGGCGGAGGTGCTGGCGTCTTTGTCTTGCTCTAGCTTTTCCACGTAGCTGGCGAGCTTGGTGGTGAGCGGGATGACGTAGTCGGTGCGCATCTCGGCCAGGGTGCTTTCGTTGTAGCGGTGCAGGTAGACCAGGCACTCGAAAGCTTTCTGTTTGCCGGAGGAAAACAGCCAGTAAATGGGGCGTTTTTTGTAGGTGCGCAGGTGGTCTTTGAAGAACTGGGTACTGAGATAACGACGAATAGTTTCCAGTGCAGCTTCGCCCTTCTTGGGCTTGATAGCATGCAGGCAGAGGCTTTCGGCTACGAAATCGAGGTTTTCTTTAAGATGTTCCTCGCCCCACACGGTGCGCACGAAATCGCGGAAGCGGTTGGTGGCGTCGTCGGGGAACCATTCCTGATCGGTGAGCGGGATGATGGCGTTATCATCCGGGGCAAAGCTGGGCTCGGGGATCTGGGCGAAGTAGTCGCGGACGGTTTCGCCCTGGCTGGCGAGGATCAGGCCGGGCTTGTCCAGCGAGTAGCGGCCCATCATGCAGCCAGTGGCGTAGCTAAGCAGATCCTTAAGGGTGTCGCATTGTAGCAACGTTTCCAGCTCTTCCTTCGAGCGGTTGCCATCATAACGGTAATGAGGATTGCAATTCAGGGTAATTTCTTCCAGCGGCACCTCAAGTGTCAGCTCATCTTGCAAGCGGTAGGCTTCGATAAAGATGCGGTTGTTTTCTTCTTCTAGGCGTTGCGTTTCAAGTGTTATTTCTTGCCACTGGGCACGCAAATTCTCGTAAGTGTTCCTAACAGTTAGCAGGATAGATTCTGAATGCAGTAGGGGCAGGATCTCGAATTCCCATGATATCTCGCTGAAGTCCCAGTCCGCTTTTGAGACCTCAACAAGTTTGATAAAAATGGAGTCTATCTGGTCCTGTATAGTTTCTTGCACCAGCGCTGGAACTTGCGCCAGGCTGCCAGAGTTGAAATCCAATGTCGGGCATAGCACTTTCAAAAAGACTTTAGATAAGCTGCTGTTAAGCAGGGTGATAGAATAAGCAAGGTTTTCTAAAGAGCTTGAGAATAACGGCGCACCTTTCTGATCATAAAGAAATCCAGGTGGTGTATACCTAATAGAGAAATCACTTGAACTAATGCTTGAGTAAGTACCTCCTGGATTGAATATGAAGTCAAGATTAAAGTTGGTTGCTGCGACTCGATCATCTGTATGGTGGCGCTTTGTTTGAAGCAATTGTCCATCATTTTCCCAGTGGACCAAATGAAAATTATTTCCGTACCACTTTTTGAAATCTCCTCCTTTGGTGTATGGGAACCATTTGCAGCCTGATTTATTTGCCTGGTTCCTGTCGGCAATTTTTATTCCAACTTTCGAAAATGAGACCTCTTGCCAATTTCTAATATAGAAATCATTGTCCGCAGTAACCATCCCCTTCCTGAAGACAACTTTGTCTCCAAGAAATTCACCATATTCAAATGCTCCCAGAACGCTACTGCTTACCCAATACGCCACCGGACTCCCCGGAATCTTCTTGAAATCATCCGGCTTGGCGTCATAAAACCAGCCGCAGTCGCGGTTCTGAATGGCTTCGAGCGTTTTCGGCCCCTGATTTACCGCACCTCGAAAATCCGAAAGCCGAATGTAGCTTCCTGTGTAGCTAGATATATGGCCTTTGCTGAGCGTAAAGGTGCAGATCGGCACTGTTGCCCCATCAAAGCCTGAGTATTCCAACTGAATCAAGCTGGTGATGACATCCTCTTCAATCAGACGCTTACGCAACTGTTCGTAGCTGGAAATAAACATCCAGACAAAGGGCGTCATAAAGCCAAGTTGGCCATGCTCTTTAGCAAAGTCTAAATTGCGGACGATATAGGCCGAAAACAGATCTTTTTCGTAGCCTTTGTAGGCGTCTTTCAGGTATTTCTTCACCGCTGGTGTTTGATACTTACTGCCCATATACGGCGGGTTAGCCACCACCGCCTCATAACGCTGCGCCAGTACCCAGGCTTGCTGCACGATAGGCACCAGCCGCTGAGCAGCAGCCTTTTGCATCATATCGCCGCTGTTGCTTAGCTCGGTCAGCTCTTCCAGCAGTGCTTTAAGCGGCACTTCCCATCCATTGGGCACTTCAATCAACGAGCCAAACGTTTTGGCTTCTTGAAAGCGCTCAATCAAGTCGGCCATCAGCTTGTAAGTGGCGTCGTTGTTGGAAAGGTCTTGCTGTTCGCTCTCAAACAGGCTTTGGGATTGGCCCTGGTGCCAGTCGCCGGTCAGGTTCAAATCCCTCCAAAGGGTGTTGGCATCCAGGTGTTGGCTGCTTTGCATGGCCAGTACGTTCAGGCGCACATTGCGTGTGAGAATCCGACGATCGTCTTCCCGAGCTTTCATCAACAGCGCAAAGCCCGCCAGCTGGGCGGCGCGGTCGTCGATATCCAGGCCGAACAGATTGTTTTCCAGAATCAGCTGGGGGATGTCGCGGGTACGGTAGCCGCGCTCTTCGTAGATCGCCTTCAGCACGTTGTAGGCTTCCACCAGAATATGGCCGGAGCCAGAGGCGGGGTCGAGCACTTTGATGGTTTCAGGGTCGAGGCTGGCCGGGGTGATGGCATCCAGTTGGGCCTGCACTTCTGGCTCCTGCTCGGCGGGCTCGATGTAGTACGGCATCTCGCCTTTCAGGGCTGACGCCGGGTAAGTTTGCAGCCACTGGCGGCCCACCGAGTTCTGCACTAGGTATTGCACGATCCAGTTAGGGGTGAACAGCTGGGTGGCGGCGGGGATGTCTTCGCTCTTCACCACCTTACCGATCACTTGGTCTTTTTTCTCGCTGATGTAGAACTGGTAGAGCCAGCCGATCACTTCTACATCCTGCCAGTCTTCTTCGGGAATGGCTTCGACCAGCTCGCGGATGAGCGAGTCGGTTTTGGTCAGATTGTTGGGCAGCAGCAGTTCGCTGGCGTCGTCCAGCGGCTCAAACAGAAACGGCATGGCTTCATGCAGAGCGTGACACTGGGCCAGCAGCAGCTCGCGGTAGAGGGTTTCATCTTGAGTGCCGTCGAGCTTTAGTTCGCGCACGCGGGCAGTATCCAGCCCTGGCAGGTCTATCTCTAAACACTCATCCAGAACCTGAAACTGCCCGGCTTCGCCCCCTGCCCCGCTCAGCACGCGGCGGCCGTGGTCTAGGTAGCCGTGAATCTCCATATAGCGAATGGCGCACAGGCGGTTAAACCAGCTGTAGGCGGCCTGCTCGATGGCTTGGGTAAAGCCATCGCGCTGCACCCACGCGGCCAGCGCTTCCCGTGCGCCTTTCAGGTGGGCGGGCACGGTGTGGGTTTGGCCATCCTGGGCGGTCATCACCAACACATCGCCCTTTTGCTCTAGGGGGGCAATCACCGCACCGCCGTTGCCATCTGGGCTAATGCCCACACGGGCCGCCTGGCGCGTCATCGTGTCGATAAAGCGGGCGCGGGCTTTGGGGGCGTATTTTTTGATGTTGGCGGTGTTCATGTTAGATCCTTGAAAGTGTCTTGCAAAAAGCGCTGGCCTTGAGGGGTTAAGCGGTATTGTTGAAGGCGGCTATTGGGCTTTTCGGGCAACGTCATTTCGATAAGCTGCTGCTGGCGTAAATTACCTACTTGTTTATTGAGCTCACCGGAAACGCCCTTGTGACCCAGCTCACGCGCCATGGCAGCTTTCCCCAGCGGCTCCTGCTGCAGTATCAACAGCACTCTGGCTGCCAGCGCTGACTCTAGCCGTGACTCTAGCCGTGACTCTAGCCGTGACTCTAGCCGTGACTCTAGCCGTGACTCTGACGGCACTGACTCGGCCTGGGTCACTGAAGCTGACTGCTGGATAGAAACCGGCGTTGCCAGCCGAATACTCAAACGCACGCGATTGGCAATTTCTTCAATATGCGGTTCAGGCAGCCCTTGGGCGGCGGCCTCGGCAAAAATACGCTTTACGCCGCTGCCCCACTGCTCAATCAGCCCTAGCTCACGAAATACGCGGGCAATCACTGGGTTGCGAATCATGGAAACGCCGCGTTTCATGTCTTCAATGGTCATGCCGGGCATGAGAAGCCCTGGGCTTTCAATCTCGATACGGTCATCAAAAAACGCAATGCGTATGGGGCTGCCGCGTTGGGAGTAGTCGCTGTGTACCAAGGCGTTAATAATCGCTTCACGCAAGATGGTCAGCGGTATGCTCCACACATCGCGGCGGCGCATGGAACCAAACTCTGCCTGCTTAAAGGCATGTTTTTTAAGAAACAGCTCGATGTCATCTACCGCTTGGGGTAGCGGCGCGTGAATATCTGTCTGGTCGAAAATCTCGACCTTATCGTTACCGCGAAAACGCCCGCACTGAATCCAGGCATCTTCAAAGTGCCATTGGCGCTCGCGGCCAAACAGTAAAATTCCGCCCACGCTGGGTACTAGACGACCTTGATACGAGACAAGTAGCCGTAATGTTCGTAACTTGTTGTCATCAAGCAGTTGTTCGCTGCGAAAGGCTTGCTGTATTGCGTTATGATCAAGATCATCACGGCTCAGCTCGGGCATAGCCTGAACATCAAACGTAGTGCCGCTCGCTTGACGCTGCATCTCATGGATGAGCGCCAACCCCGCCTGCCGATTGCTAGAACCAAGTCGCACCAGAACACCGTTTTCTTCGCCAAGCGCTTTGAGAAAGTGCGGGCGCGCACTACTCAAAAACACCTCAATACATACCAGGGTATGTTCACCCACGCTCACCAGTTCAATATTGGGTAATAGCCGAGGGTGAATGGCATCCGCGATCATGCTGGTCAGGCGCTCTTCCATATCCAGCGGATCATCCACGCCTAGCACCGTGCCGTCGTCGTCAACACCAATAATCAGTTGGCCACCAGCCGTATTGGCAAAGGCAACCAGGGTTTTCATTAGCGGCTTGGGCGATGATAGGTCGCGCTTGAACTCAAGCTGCTTGCCTTCTGGCTCGCTTAGGCGCTGTTCAATGGTCGCGGTGGACATAGGTGCCTCGTTGACTTTTCATGTTTCTTTCCGCTTCGCTGTCCCGCGTCCTAGGAAACGGGACAGTAGTGGGCGATGCGCTCTGGCTGGCAAAAAATCATTCATCCATTCCCTCTTGTCGCTGCCGTAAATCTTGTTCAATTTCCTCTAAGTGGGCAGCGAGCCTTTGAGGTTGTCTGGCAAGGTCTCAACCAGGTTGTATTCACTGACGCCCATGGGCTTCGTTTAGGTCAGCGCATTTGCTGAAAATCTGGATGTTATGCCCCCAGGGCGTTTGGGCCAGTAAGCCAGCACGATACCGGCCCAGGGCGTGTCGGCCAATTTGGCAACAGCCTGTTGCCAAATTGCAGGGTCACAGTAAAACCGGAAGAAAGCTCGGCAGTAGCGCAGGTTTTTGGGAGAAAACCCACCAACCTCTGGAAACGCGTGGCGTAGGTCGTTGCTGAAAGCGTTAATAAAGCCACTGCCCCACTGTGCCTGGGTTTCCCGTTCGACAATCTGAGCGCCCAGTTCGTAGTAGAGTGCGATCAGTTCGCCATTCGCCGCTAGTGCTGCCCGCATACGAGCAGACTGCACACGCTGCTTAATGCTGCTCAGCCAGGCCTGATAGTCGGCGCGGGTAGAAAGGCTATGTGTCATGCGGCACTCCTTTTAGCAACGCTGCTGTTTTTGCCAACCAACCTTTCCAGGCGCTACCGCACCTGTACCCGTTTGCCCGCTGAAAGTGACCCTTCCAGCTCTTTTCTCAGCTCGTCCATAAACGCATCGACTTCCGCTTGGCTTTCCAGGTACACCCCGCTATGCACGCGGCTAAGTACGTCGCTCACGCGCACCCTTGCCACGGGTTTGGGGGCATTCACCGCTGCCGGGGCTGTTGCGGTGTGCGGGCCGTAGGTTTTATCCCCGGGAGCCGTCTGTGTGGCTGGTTGGGGGTTCTCGGGTACCGGTGTTGTGGCGTCTCCCGCAGGCGTAGGCGGCTGCCGCTTGGCGGCTTCGGCCTGGGCGTTGTGTAGTGCCTCCAGGCTGGCTTCTTCTTCCTCGACGGCGGTTTCGGTTTGCAGCTGGTAGATCTGCGCGATGCTGACCGACTGATTCACGGAGGCTTTAAGCTGCTGCAGCGGGTGCAGCAAGCGGTTGCTGAGTTCGGCGGTGCCGATACCGCTTTTAGCAATTTCAGCGCTCACCTTGGCGATGCGCGTGTCGATACGGGCAATGGCGTGCTGGCGTTTTTCACCTACCAAGCCGCTGTTAATCTCATCCAGCGTGCGTACCAGGCCATCCACTTTATTGAGCATGGCGTAGGGGGCGTCGGCGCGGTAAATACGCTCACACTCCGCCAGTGCTTGCTGGGCCTGGGTATTTTTCTCAAGCTCCAGGCGGTTCACTGCAAACCGGTTGAGCGCTTGTTCTAGCTGCTGCCAGGTGGTGAGCTGCTTGGTGAAGAAGTCGCTGAGATCGCGGTAGTCCTCTTCTACATCGAGCAGGGTGTCTTGCTGGCTGGCAATGTTTTTAAAGAAATCGAAGCTGTCGTCCAGGCGCAGCAGGCGCTCCACTTCCCGCAGGGAGTTTTCAATGGCGTTACGGCCAGGGAAGTTGCCCACATCGGTTTTGCTTTTATACGCCTCTAGCTCGCGCCGCCAGTGGGATAGGCGGTCTACGTAATAGCTAAACAGCTCTTTTTCACTGGTGGGGCCTAGCTGGCCAAACAGCTCTTTGGTGAGGTTACGGGCTTTGTTAAGCACCGCATCTTCGGTTTGGCGCTTTTTCTGAATGCGCACTTCACTGCGGCGGCGGGCGTTGTTGAGTAGCTCAAAGGCTTCTTTACCGCTAAGCGCGGGGCCAGCGGTGTGGAAGGTTAAGCGCCCAGCTGCGTGTAGGCGGCCTAGTATTAGCAGCGTTTCGCCTTCAGGCCAGCCAAAAGGCCGGTTGCTAAAGCGCTCAATCAGCGGGTTCAGTGGCACCGGCTCGCCGCCGTGCAGCGAAATATACTGCTCTACCTCTTTCACCGCTTGGGCATTGCCCTCCTCGCCGTCTAAGTTCAGGTTCTGGGTGCCCAGGTCATCGGCGGTTAATACGGCCTGCAGCTCGCGCATTGGCTCGGGGCTAAGCACCGTGAGCTGGCTCAGCTTGTTGTAGGTGTTTTCGAGCAGGTAGCGGCAAGCCTCATCCAAGCGGGTATTCAGCTGGTTGCGGTTGAGATCAAGCTTCTGGCCGAGCGCGTAAACGTCCGCATCCAGCAGCATCTCTTCTAAACGCACCCGCAGGCGCTTTTTGCGCTCCTGATTTTCACGGCCACGGTCGGCCAGAATGCGCTCCACGCTGTGGTCGTTGGCCGATAGGTTCAGGCGAATAAACTTATCGGTTTTTAGCAGCGTGCGCAGTTCATCGGTAAAGCGCTTGTCGTCGGGCAGTTTAATCAGCACCTGCCCACCGTTATCGCCGCTTTTGTGAATGCAGCCCGCTTCGCTTAGCTGAACGTACTCCACGTCCAGTGGTGAGACCACCTCCACCCTTAGCTGGCTCTGGTAGCGGCCATCCAGGGTGTGGCCATCCAGGTAACGGCCTATGCTGTAGTCGGTTTTGTTGACCGGGTAGCGGTATTTGCTGCGGTCGCGCAGCATGTCTTTGAAGATTAGGCTGGAAAGCTCTTTGTTCTCGTCGCTGCTGGTGACTTCGGTGGCTTTGATCTTGCGGGTGATGTCCCGCTCCTCGTTGGTGAGGAACTGGTACTCATCGCCGTTGCGGGTTATCAGGCTCTCTTTTTCCAGTCGTGCCAGGGTGGCTTCCAGCTGCTCCCGAATGGCAATACGGTCATCGTCGATTTGGGTCAGCGAGAGTGTGACTAGGTTATCGACCGTGCCTTTGACCAAATCCACATAGCGGATCATAAACAGCGTGCGCAGGGTTTCGACATCAAACGCCTCTAACACGGGGTTTTCGCTGGCCTGATCAATGGTGCGTTTTACCGCTGTATCGAGAAAGCCCTCTACCGCTGTGTAGAAGCAGTGCATCGGCACCAGCGCGCCAATCGTTTTCTCCTGCACGGCTTTGGCAGCCATATGGAACGCATCGAGCATCGAGCGCTCGCCGTAGGCCAGGTGCGCGCCGGTCGCCCCCACCTTACGGATCTCTTCAAAGACTTTTTGCACCAACTGGAAGTGGTACGGCACAAAGGGGTAGTTGGCGATAAAGCTCTCGACGCCTTCGATGTTTTTTAGCGTGGGGCCAGAGCGGTCAAAGGTCAGCTGGTTACGTAGAATCGAGCCTTTGGCCTCAAACACGCCTTCCAGCTCAGCGCGTGCCGGGTCGGTTTTCACCAGCAGGCGCTTGCGGATCACTTCATCAGAGTTGGAGCTTGAGAGCGATAAGCGGGTTTTAAAGCGCCCGGCGATCTTGGAGAAATCGTTGGCTTTTGAAGCGGTCATCTCCCCTAGTACGGCGTCCATATCGGCTTGGGAGGTGACCACGATCCAGGCGCGACCACCGCAGATCGTGCCGAGGTTTTCGGTCAGCGTTTGCAGGGTCAGCATTAAGCGCGTGTCGCTGCCAATAAACTGGCCGACTTCATCGACCATGAACACCATGCGCTGGGTCACTGACTGCGACTCCAAAAACTCTTTTACCCAGTGGCAGAAGTTCTCTACCGAAACGCTGAAGTTGGTTTCAGACTCCTCAAACCATTTATGCGCCGCTTCAGGAGAGAGATCGAGCGCTGCGCCAATCGCTTGCTCGATATCATCCTGGTAGAACTGATAGCCGTCTCGTTCCTCTTCCCACACCACGCCGCTGGCGTCGTTAAAGGCCTGCTTAAAGCGCTCATACACGCCGCGCTTTTCCAGGTGGCGTTCCATGTGGGCAATGTGTGGGTAATCAGAGCTAAAGCCCTGGTGCTCGTTAAACACGCGCAGGAAGACGTTGAGGATGGGGTTGCCATCGTCGTTCGAGCTGGCCTTGCTGTCGATGTTGAACAGCACCACATGGGCCGGCTCACGAACAGCTTTGTCGATATCAGCCCGAATAGAGCTATCGACCAGCTTCTGCTCATCAAAAAAGTCGGCGGCTCGCTTGGCCTGGCCGTTGGCATCAAACGCTTCCGTGTTGGCTAGCAAGTAAGAGAGCGTTTTCAAAAAGTGCGATTTACCCGACCCAAAAAAGCCGCTGACCCAAACGCCCACGCGGTTGGCGATAGAGGGGTCATTTAAGGGAGTGGTGTAGGATTCAAAAAAAGCACGAAAATGCTTTTCTAGCTCGTTGGTGACGACATACTCATCCAGCTCTTGGTAAATGGTTTCCTGGTCACGCTGGTCGGCTTTGACCACGCCGTTGATTGACCGGCTGAGCGGTTTGAGGAAGAGCTCTTGAATGTGCATATCTGTCCTGTAAATGTTTAAACCCTGGGCGTTTCAAGCTGAGAGGTACCACGATATCAAAGACCACTACTCACCAAGCGAACGTAATATACGGCATGACGTCATCCGTTGCGCTAGGGCACAAGCGCAAACGCACGGTAGTAGTTATTGCTTTTGATCTGCTTAAACAGCGACATCGTTTGTCCGTCGTATCGGCCTGGGTAGAAGAGTACCAATGGCTTATGGCCGAGCGGCCCGTGTAGGGCATTTAACAAGCTGTGCGCACGCACCATGGGCCATAGGCTACCCACACCGGTAAGCAGCACAATATCGGGGTCATGCGACAAGGAGTGTCGGATAAGGTATGGGGCGAACTTGTCCATGTGCAGCGGCCCACGCAGCGCCTTCAGTAGTGCCGCATCGCCTTTGCTTTTTTGCATGGCAATGGCTTTATCCAGGAAGCCGCGCTCGGTGAGGTAATCCTTTAGCACTTCCAGCAGATTGACCTGCGCCATTTTGATGCCAGGGTGCTGGCGTGCCATTAATGAGGGGAGGAAGTTCAGGTAGGCACGCACCTGCAGTTCATGCTCTGGGGCGTAATCGAAAATCCAGAAGCCCAGTTCATTACCCAACCCCTGGCCCGCTAAAAAATCAGGCCGCGTGATTTTCTCAGCGACTTGGTTCAAACGCGCCCGAAGCTGGTCATCCTCGTGGTGGTTAAAGCCGCTGGGGGGTGGGTACTGATCACTCTGTGACATGCGGATGCGTCCCTGTGTCTAGCATGTTTGATGCAAAGCTTTTTCTAATGCAAAAGGCTGGTTGGGTAAGACTATGCCGCTAGCCACCTGCGTTGCAAGGTCTACTTAGTCGTGTTTTGACGTAAGCACGGTTTTTAAGAAAAGAACGAGGTTAAGAAGGCAACATGCACATTTAACGCAGCCGACGGCAACATGCCTGCAATCGTTCGTGCTGGTAGGTTTCAAGCAAGCTTTTAACTTCTGGCCGTAGCAGCAAGGGCTGTAACTTGCGCGAGCGACTGGACACCAATACGCCAACTTCCGCCAACATACGGTACGCCACCTGCCCCATTTTACGCTTCGAGCTTTCGGCCCACCCTGCTATTGCTTCATCGCGGTGGGCACGCTCAGCTAAAAACTCATCCCACTGATAGGCCTGAAGCGCCTCCGCCTGGGTTAAGAACGCATCGGCGACAACACTTTCAAGAAACTCCACCAATAGCAGGTTACGCGACATAGCGGCACAGAAAGACACCTGTGTGGCGAGCTGGTCGTCGCCATCCCGTAGCGCTTGCCAAAAAGGTGGCTCCAGCTTCTCTAAGCGCTTACGAATAGCTTGACCTGCACGTTTAGCAGTGGCGGGACGGTTCTTCTGGAGGCGGTTATCAACGATGATTGCCTGATGCCACTGCCTTTCATCAGCATTAGAAAGCAGCAAATCGGCAATGGCACGGCTTTCGCGCACCATCAGTCCACCACCGATCAGATCAGAGTTGTAGCTGAAAGAAGTCAAAAGGCGCTCATCAAGGTCAATTACGTTGAAGTTGCAGGCGGCTGATCAGTAACGGGATCAGCTTTCGCTAGGCGCACTGCCCTTTTTAAGCTGTTCCAACAAGCGTTGGCGTTCTGCAGGGTCGAGTTTATCTAACTCAAGGATCAATTCTGCCACGGTATCGTCTTCGCAGAAAAAATAGGGAATGGGCACCTCTAGTGCCTCTGAAAGCCTCTTCAGCAACTGGAAATTGGGCGCATGCTGCCCCTTTTCATACTGCGTCATACGCGCACTCGCCAGATTCGGCTCCATGCCGAGGTATTCACCCAACTGCCTTTGTGTCATACCCGCTGCTTGCCTGGCGGCTCTCAAGCGATCTGGAAGCGGACTGTCCATGAAAACACCATCGCTACTTGGAAAGCCGCTAGGCTAGCGCAAGATGACACAAAAATATGCTAAGAGATTCTTAGCAAGAATGCAATGGTACTTTAAAAAGCTCCCATCAATTCTGTAATTAGAGAATGGCGTCTTAATAAGCTGCTTATGATTTTGAAAAAAGCACTTTCGTTGGAATTTTTGGCGTGAATTGAGTACTCACAAACATATCAGATTCCACAGTTGAATAACGGTTATAAGAAGCATACTTAGACACCTCACACAGAGGCACCTCGTTTAAGGGTAATTTGAAGGGGTTATCCTCATAAAAGAAAGCAGAATCCATTACTTCGGCCAAATGCTGTTGATGGACAGTATTTTCACCTCTCCACAAAGCTAAGGAAAGAGCTTCACTGAGAATATGCTTAACTTTCCTTGCCTCGCCTCGTGTTGCGGAAAAAAGGGGAAACAAAATCTCATCGATTTCAAATTTAGGAGGCTTTTCATACCCCATTCTACATGCTAAACCTTTAACGAAACACGTAAACTCTTTTCGATCATCTTCATTTAAAAATTTAAAGTATGGCAACTCGATTTTACACATCAGACGAGAGGCCCATTGAGGCTCATTTGAAATCTCAGAAGCCCATGGCATTCCTACCAGTACAACAGGTATGCCCGCTTGCTCACTAATGAGCTTAAGCCTGTTTGCAATCCTTTGACGATCTTCAACTGATTTAAACTCTATTAACTCCTGAAACTCGTTTATGATAATTATTTGAGTTTTACAAACTTTCAACATTTTAACTAGTGCCTCTGCCAGACCAATTTCCCTCCTCCTGCCTTTTCTTGCTTCAGAACCAAACTGACCTAAGTCGTTCATAAGTTCAATCATCATTTTTTCAACATCAGGCTTACTTGGAATACGTGACACAAGCACTGGCTGGATCAAAACACCATTTTCTTCATAACTAGGAAAAGCCGAAGAAAACTCTTTAATTAATGCACTTTTCCCAGATCCAGTATCGCCTGTTATCAGCATGCATTGCTGCTCTCCGCCCAATATTTGGTTATTTTTTAAACGATACAAAGAATTTAATGTCTTTTTCATAGCTGCATGCTGAACAAAACAATTTAGGAATTTATATAACCTACGCTGATTACATTCAGAATGGATAATATTCATTAATAAGGCTCCAAATTATCAGCAATCTCGTTCCAATCATCGATAGACTTTAATTTTTTGTCATCTAACGTTTCACCTTCAAAAAAACTCAATTTTGTATCTTTTTTATTTTTCAAATTATTATGGACACTTTCAAAAGATGTTTCACCTTCACTATCTATACCTACGAAAGCGGCCACACTTTTCATTCCCCTTGAGCGACTTTTTTTATTAGCCAAAGCCAGATTACTTATATCATCCATCCTTTCGCTTAGCTTCATATTCGCTAAAGCAAGCCCTGCATGGTCAACATTGGCGTCAATATATCTAGTTAACGCTTTCCTCATAACTTGGTACTGAAAAATAGAGACGCCCTCTAATGAAAAATCTTGACTAGTCGCATCAACCTTAATATATTTTTCCAAATTAGGTAAGTATACATAAACATAAGAAACATCAGATGGATCTCGCTTCACACAAAGCTTATGTTTTGTTTGACCAAGGGGTGGCGGGTTGTTTTTTCTAAACTCTACTAGCGCTTCGTTACTATAGCTTATATGATCCACCTCTATCCCAATTGGCCGTAAATCGCGATAGACAGTAGGAAAGCTCTCTATTTTAAATCTCTGCTTTTCAAGACCCTGATAAATAACAGGAGGGAATTCCTCATACCCAACTTGCCATGATAAAGCGGGTATATGTGTTTTACGGCTGTTTGACTGCTGGTTATAAATATCAATAACCCAGATATGCAGCAAATATAAGAATTCGGAGAATGGCAACAGTGCATCTTTCTGAGGCTCATACCCCTCTAGGTCTTTTGCACTTGAGAAAGTTTTCCCAGGTATCTGATGAACAAATTTTGTATTATAAGTATTAAAAATCCTTTCGACTAAAGGCTTCTTCCATGGCTTTCCAACTGGATTATACTCAATACTCATCCCTATTGAAGCAGAAAACCTCTCAAGATCTTTCGACCAAAATTCTGCACCATTATCAACAACTAGTGTTTCAATGCGACCCTGACATGGCCAATCTTTTTCGACGTCAGGATATTTCTTCAAAACATCCTCTTTGTCCAGACATGCATTTATGATCGCACATCTTACAGAATTATAGCTCGGCCCTCTAAAGCTTAAATAAAAACCCACGATACATTTACTAAATGTATCAATAAGAACAGTTATAAATGGCCTTCCAATAGGAATATTCAAGGTATCATCAAGCAAGATCAAGTCAAGAGCAGTATGGTCAATTTCAACACGTTCCATCACCCTAGTAGACTTTTTAAAACTATTGATCAATCGATATTTTTTATCCGCATATCGTTTTCCATAACGCTTCAAGTCACAAATATAAGGTGGAAGCTTTTTAACTCTATCGTAAAAGGCGCTTCGCCCAACAGCTACAAACTTATTATCTGGATTTTCATTATTATGAATTAATATTAAATCCTTATAAAACTGATAAGTGGTCGCAACAGACCCCCTCACTCGTGTAAGATATTTCTTTTCGATTGCGTCCCAAAAGAAAGTGTCTTTTGAGAAAGAATTAAAATCACAAAAATTATTTTTTATCGCTCTTCTATCAACCAAGTAAAGCAAATTTTTATCGACACGATACTTTGCATTCCATCTAGCTACGCTTTGCCACCCAGGCTTTTTGTCTATAAAACCTTCATTATATAATTCATAGATAATTGGCTCTACGTTCTTCTTCGTCCAGCCTCCGTTAAGCCTTTTATTGACCAACTTTATTACTTTATACTTGAACAAGGCTTTATCGGCGCACTCCTCATCAAGATCATCTATTGTGATGAATGCGACATCCTCAATTTCATCGCGGCTTTTTTTACACGCTGTATGCGAGAAACCTATACCTGCTAAAGACTCATCAAAAAAAGGATCTTCCAACATAAGTCACCTCATGCCCAAAGAAGCAAATCGTCACCAATTTCTTTTTCTAATATATTGGCCTTTAATTTCCCAGAGGCTATTAACGAAACCAGTGAGCGAATAACTCTAGGACGGAAACCAATATCATATAGAGCACAAATTTCATGCAAGAAAATCGGGGAGTGCCTTTTCACAAGGCTATAAACACTATCATACAACTCGCAATGGCTTTGAAAACCAGCGTAACGATGTAGCAACTTATAATTATTCAAGATTGGATACTTTCTAATTTGAAGCTCAGTTACTAAGCTCAGCTCGAAACCCAATTGACAGGCTGCTTCTTTTTTTGCCTGGAATTTTTGAACAAATTCTGGATGGAGGGTTTTACTATGGGGCTTGATCTCAATAAAGGCTATTTTTTGATTATTATTTATTATCTTAAAATCAGGAGTATAGGGGTTAGTTTTCCCATGAATCGAGTAAGTGAAACCCATAGGCTGGGCAATGAAAGACTTAACGTGGGGAGAGTATTCAAAGTGGTAGCAGGCATCAAACTCAAGAGAAGACTCTACAGTGTGCGCAGTAGCAGTTTTGAAGCTAGCAAATTTGTAGAGGTTCTTTACACGGGAATGACGGAGCTTACGCCTGTACATGACAGCACCCCATTTCGTAGGTTTACTACAAAAATAGGTTATGTCACGAGAAACCGCAAATTATGTCATTTTAACCGGAATTTATGTCAAAACAGACCGGAAACGACAAGAAATGGAGGCGGCCCCAAAAGCCACATCCCGGCACACGCAGCCACCACTACCGTTGCTCCCTTCCGGGCCTGGCGGGGTTCGCAGTTTAGCGTTGCGGGAGGACCTAAGGGGCCACCGTAGTCATACGCATTAAGTAAGCGTATTGGTGCTGATTGGTGGCTACGCCCTGATTTGAACAGGGGACCCCATCATTATGAGTGATGTGCTCTAACCAGCTGAGCTACGTAGCCTTTTCGGCATCAGCGGGTGCAGAGTATGCCTATATTAGATGCAAAAGGCAAGCCCGAATGGGTGAGCAATCACGGCCTGTTATTTGAACGCCAGCCTTTTCAGGCCCCTTGCTTAACAGAACTGACTTTAAAGGCTTACTTAAAGGGCTTACTTAAATTACAAGCCCCCCTAGAAGAACTTGCCAAGAGGAACAGGCAGAGATATTGGTGAACTTTTTATTGATTGAACGTTCAATAAAAAAGTGCCATCATTAACCGATCACAATGATGCCCAATGATACTTTTTCGATACTCAGTACTGAAGGGCATTCAACGTCATTAGGAGATAGCTGTGCCTAAGGTGGGAATGGAACCAATACGCCGCCAGCAGTTAATCAAGGCCACCATGGCGGCCATTGACGAGGTTGGCCTCGCCGAAGCGACCGTAATGCGTATTGCACGCCATGCAGGTGTGTCGGCAGGCATTATAAGCCACTACTTTGGAGGCAAGGATGGCCTGCTGGAAGCCACTATGCGCCAAATTCTAACGGATCTTAGTGACGCCGTATCAGCCCGCCGCCACGCCCTCGAAGATAATTCGCCACGCGCCCATATCGGGGCAATCATCGAAGGCAATTTTGACCGAACACAAGTAACCGGCCCCGCGGCAAAAACCTGGCTTGCTTTCTGGGCTAGCAGCATGCATAAGCCCATGCTTCAGCGCCTGCAATACGTTAACGACCGCCGACTGTACGTCAATTTATGCCATCAGTTCCAACGTGTTATGCCTCGTCATGACGCCCGCAACGCGGCGCGAGGGTTAGCCGCAATGATTGATGGTCTATGGCTACGCGGGGCACTGACACCAGAAGGTCTCGATGCAGCAGAGGCGCGCCATCTTGCACATACCTATCTCAATCAGTTACTGACACATCACGGATGCCTAGAAGAAGCATCTACTACCGATATCCACTAAGTACTACCGACATCCACTAAGGAGACCAACATGGCAGCTCACGACGTACAGCCCCTTTATATTAATGGTCGCCCGGTAGACGCCACTTCCGGCGAAACTTTTACCGTTACCAACCCTTTTGATGGCAGCCTGCTTGCTACCATCGGCCAGGCTAGCCAGCAGGATGTCGACAACGCTGTTGATGCTGCTAAATGCGGCCAACGCGAGTGGGCAGCAATGACAGGTATGGAGCGCTCGCGCATCCTGCTGCGTGCCGTTGCGCTATTAAGAGAACGCAATGACGAACTTGCCGAACTTGAAACCCGTAATACAGGCAAGCCCATCAGTGAAACCGCTAGCGTCGATATCGTCACCGGTGCCGATGCGCTTGAATACTACGCGGGTTTAGCACCCGCGATTGAAGGGAGCCAAATCCCTCTGCGTGATAGCTCGTTTGTTTACACTCGCCGCGAGCCGCTAGGCGTGATTGGCGCAATCGGCGCTTGGAACTACCCTATTCAAATTGCTTGCTGGAAAGCCGCTCCCGCCCTTGCTGCAGGTAACGCGATTGTCTTTAAACCTAGTGAAGTCACGCCACTCTCTGCGATTAAGCTGGCCGAAATTTTCACTGAAGCGGGCCTACCTAATGGTGTCTTTAACGTGGTGCAAGGCGACGGCCGCGTAGGTGCAATGCTTACAGAACACGAAGGTATCGCCAAAGTCTCGTTTACGGGTGAAGTTGGTACTGGCAAAAAAGTCATGGCCGCCGCCGGTGGCTCTACATTAAAAGACGTCACTATGGAGTTAGGTGGCAAGTCACCGCTTATCGTGTTTGCCGATGCCGACCTTGATCGCGCTGCGGACGCCGCCATGATGGCTAACTTCTACTCCAGCGGCCAGATCTGCACTAACGGTACCCGCGTATTCGTTGAGAACAGCGTTAAAGAAGCCTTTGAGGCCAAGCTGGTCGAACGCGTTAAGCGTATTAAGGCAGGCGATCCTATGGACCCAAGCGTTAACTTTGGCCCATTGGTAAGCTTTGAGCATCAGCAAAAAGTCCTTTCTTACATTGCCCTGGGCAAAGAGCAAGGAGCACGGGTACTCGCTGGTGGTGAGGATTGGAACACCGGTAGCTGGGCTGATGGCGCTTGGGCGGCTCCCACCATCTTCACCGACTGCACTGATGATATGCGCATCGTAAAAGAAGAGATCTTCGGCCCGGTAATGTCGGTACTGGCGTTTAACGACGAAGAGGAAGTTATTCGTCGCGCCAATGACACCAAATACGGTTTGGCAGCAGGTGTATTCAGCGAAAGCCTGAACCGCGCCCATCGTGTAATTCATCAGTTGGAAGCAGGTATCTGCTGGATTAACACCTGGGGAGAATCCCCTTCTGAAATGCCGGTGGGTGGCTACAAAGAGTCCGGTATTGGCCGTGAAAACGGCGTCGAAACACTTAACCACTATACCCAAACCAAGTCTGTACAGATCGAGATGGGGCCGTTTGCGTCGGTGTTTTAGTTTCAATCTGTTTTATTTCAATCCTGAAGCGGATGCACCTACCAGCCCCTCCTTCTCCAAGAGTCTCGGTAAATCACCATGTCTCAAGCACGTGAATTTGATTACATCATTATCGGCGCTGGCTCAGCAGGTAACGTGCTGGCCACCCGCCTGACCGAAGACAGCGATATCAGCGTGCTGCTGCTAGAAGCCGGCGGCCCTGATTATCGCTTTGATTTTCGCACTCAAATGCCAGCAGCCCTAGCCTATCCGCTACAGGGTAAACGCTATAATTGGGCGTTTGAAACTGACCCCGAACCGCATATGGATGGTCGCCGCATGGAGTGTGGGCGCGGCAAAGGCCTGGGTGGCTCCTCGCTAATCAATGGCATGTGCTATATCCGTGGCAACGCGCTGGACTACGATAACTGGGCCAAGCAGCCAGGCCTTGAGGAGTGGGATTATCTAAGCTGCCTACCCTACTTCAAAAAATCCGAAACACGCGATATTGGCCCAAACGACTATCATGGTGGTGATGGCCCAGTCAGCGTGACCACCCCAAAGGCGGGTAATAACCCTCTTTATCGCACCTTTATCGAAGCAGGCAAACAAGCAGGCTATCCGGAAACCGAAGACGTCAACGGCTACCAGCAAGAGGGCTTTGGGCCCATGGACCGCTTCGTCACGCCCAAGGGCCGCCGTGCCTCCACTGCTCGCGGCTATCTGGATACTGCCAAGCAGCGTAGTAACTTGACCATCGAAACCCACGCAGTCACTGACGTGATTGAGTTCGATGGAAAACGGGCCATCGGTGTGCGTTATGAGCAAAAAGGTCAGATACAGCAAGCTCGCGCCCGCCGCGAAATAGTGCTGTGCGGCGGTGCTATTGCCTCACCGCAAATCCTCCAACGCTCTGGGGTGGGTAATCCAGAATGGCTCAAGGAGCTAGGCATCTCTGTCGTTCATGAACTGCCCGGTGTAGGTGAGAACCTGCAAGACCACCTGGAAATGTACATTCAGTACGAATGCAAAGAGCCAATTTCACTCTACCCGGCACTTAAATGGTACAACCAGCCCAAAATTGGTGCCGAGTGGTTATTTAAAGGCACTGGTATAGGCGCCAGCAACCAATTCGAATCCTGCGGTTTTATCCGCAGTAGTGACGCAGAAGAGTGGCCGAATCTACAGTACCACTTCCTACCTATCGCGATTAGTTACAACGGCAAAAGTGCGGTGCAAGCCCACGGCTTTCAAGCTCACGTTGGCTCTATGCGTTCTGAAAGCCGTGGGCGTATTCGCCTAACATCGAAAGACCCGCATGCGGCACCCAGTATCCTGTTTAACTACATGGCGAAAGAAAAAGATTGGCAAGAGTTTCGGGATGCCATTCGCTTAACCCGCGAGATCATCGCTCAGCCCGCCTTTGATAAATATCGTGGCCGCGAGGTATCACCTGGCCCCGACGTACAAAGCGACCAAGAGCTCGACAACTTTGTCAAACAGCACGCAGAAACCGCCTACCACCCCTGCGGCAGCTGTCGTATGGGCGAAGATGAGATGGCCGTCACTGATGGCCAAGGCCGTGTGCATGGCCTTGAAGGGTTACGGGTTGTTGATGCGTCGCTATTCCCCGTTATTCCTACCGGCAACTTGAACGCACCAACCATTATGCTGGCGGAAAAAATCGCTGACCGCATTCGTGGTCGTGATCCCTTACCCAGGGCCAATGTTGATTACTACATTGCTAACGGTGCACCTGCAAAGCATCTATAAGCTTCCCTTTGCAGCCCCTCCAAAAAAAACGCTACAGCGTACTACTGCTGTGGCGTTTTTTTCTGCCTTGTTACTGGTGCAGAGCACATCCCCTACCCCAATACGCTACAGTTATTCTATGAACTCAGGATTACAAGATTCACGATTAAGCACAAGACTGTGAAAAAAACTTAGCAAAGAGCTTAAAACAAGGCCTAGAAGAGTCGTCAAAGGAGGTAGACGGAGAAAACATTGAAAGCAACCGGCTAATGAGCGAAAAGCTTGCGCTAAGTAGCGTGCATCTGCCAAAATTCAAACAATCGTTTAAATGCTTAAGTAACTAACAAAACACGAACGATCAACTCACGGAGAGGTTATATGCTACCCCTACTGCTTATCGTGCTCGCCATTGTTGGCTTGCTCATCGTAATGCGCCGAGAAGCAGGCGCTATACCAGCGCTTGCTGTCCTCGGTGTTCTCGGCCTGGCAGGCGTGCTATTCGGCGCTTCTTTCACCGGCATACTGCTGTTAATTGGCGCACTCGTGGTAGCTGCTGCGGGCTTGCCCGCCTTACGCAGTAAGTGGTTAACGCCACGTATCTTTGCCATCTTTAAAAAGGTTGCGCCAAAAGTATCAGCCACCGAACGTACTGCATTGGAAGCAGGCAGCGTTTCATGGGATGGCGAGCTTTTTTCGGGCAAGCCCCAGTGGAATAAGCTGCTCAACTTTAAAGACGACGGCCTACGCGAAGATGAGCAAGCCTTTTTAGATAACCAGTGCGCCAAAGCCGCTGGCATGTGCAATGCCTGGGATATTGCTAAAGAGCGCGCCGACTTGCCCCAGGAACTTTGGGATTTCCTGAAGAAAGAGGGCTTCTTCGGGATGATTATTCCGAAAGAGTACGGTGGCCTTGGCTTCTCCGCCAAAGCGCAGTCCATGGTGCTACAGAAACTGTCTGCCAACGAAACCCTGATGGTCACCGTAGGCGTACCTAACTCGCTTGGCCCAGGCGAACTACTGCTTAAATATGGTACTCAAGAGCAAAAAGATCACTACCTACCCCGCTTGGCAGATGGTCGTGAAATTCCCTGCTTTGGCTTAACAGGTCCTCGCGCTGGCTCTGATGCCACGTCGCTGCCAGATACCGGTGTGGTCTGCAAACAGGTTGTTAATGGCGAGGAAGTATTAGGTTTACGCCTTAACTTCGAAAAACGCTGGATCACGTTGGCGCCTATCGCGACCGTTGTTGGCTTAGCGTTCCGCCTATTTGACCCTGAAAAGCTACTGGGTGACGAGGAAGACCGCGGTATTACTCTGGCGCTCATTCCCCGCGATACCCAAGGCATGGAGATCGGTCGTCGCCATCACCCCATCGGCAGCCCGTTCATGAACGGCCCGATAAAAGGCAACGATGTCTTTGTACCGCTGGATACCATTATCGGTGGCCCCGATATGATCGGCCAAGGCTGGAGAATGCTGGTGGAGTGTCTCTCCATTGGTCGCTGCATTACCCTGCCATCCGGTGCTACCGGCACCGCCCGTTACGCGCTGGGCTGGAGCGGTGGTTTCACCCGTGTACGCCGTCAGTTCAACGTGCCCGTAGCTGAAATGGAAGGTGTCCAAGAGCCATTAGCCCGCATGGCCTCGCTGGCTTACATCTCTGCAGCCACTGTTTATCAAACCGCTAACCTGATTGACCATGGTGAGAAACCAGCCGTTCCTTCAGCCATTTTGAAAAGCCAGTTAACCGAATTCCAACGCGTACTGCTAAGCGATGCGATGGATGTACACGGTGGTAAAGCGGTGACTCTGGGGCCGCGTAACTATCTGGGCATCGGCTACAGTGCCAACCCAGTAGCGATCACAGTGGAAGGCGCCAACATCATGACCCGCAACCTGATGATCTTTGGTCAGGGCGCGATTCGCTGCCATCCTTACGTGCTTGAAGAGCTAGCAGCGAAGGATGCTAACGATATTAAAGCGTTTGATAAGGCCTTCTTTGGCCATGCAGGGCTTATCTTCGGCAATGCTGCGCGCGCCTTCACCTTAGGGCTTGGTTTGGGTAAAGCCAGTGTTCCTTTCGATGGGCCCGCCGCCATCTATGCGCAGGATATTGCCCGGCTCTCCGCTAGCTTTGGACTATGTGCCGACGCAGCCATGGCAAGTCTTGGTTCTGAGCTTAAAAAGCGTGAGATGCTCTCTGCCCGCCTGGGCGACGTGCTTTCCAACCTCTACTTGGCATCCATGGTGCTCAAGCAGTGGAAAGAAGGTGACAAAGTAGAGGGCGAAGAAGCACTGTTGCATTACAGCTGCCGCTTCTTGCTCCATCGTGCTGAACAGGCGTTTGTTGAAATTTTCGATAACTTGCCAAATCGTGCCCTGGGTAAAGTACTGAATGCTATTACCATGCCCACCGGTCGCCGTTGGGATAAGCCACATGACGACTTAGCACGAGATATTGCACAACGCGTCTCTAGCCATAGTGCTCTGCGTACCAAACTGCTTGTTAATACCTGGGATAAAGATGACGGCGAGCAGCGTAATCCACTGGCCCGCTACAACGCCCTGCTGGTAGAGTACGAGCACGCAGAAAAAATCTACCGCACCGTCAATAAAGCCTATGCCAAAGGCGAGTTGCCACAGACCGCGCTACACCCAGAAGCACGTGTAGAAGCTGGCCTGGAAAAAGGCCTAATTAGCGAAGAAGATGCCCAATTCATGCGCACCTTTGAGGCTGAAGTGCTTGAAATGTTGACAGTAGATGACTTCGCTTACGATGCTTTTGCGACAGATAAATCAACCCTGATTGATCACAACGTAAAGCCCGTTGCCAAGCCGACCTCTGAGGAAGCTGGCATCAAGTAATCCGCTAGTAAGCAACAAACCGGCCTTCTGAGGCCGGTTTTTTTATATCAAAACTTTCTAAAACGAAAAAAAGCACGCCAAGTCCCCTCTATAAAACACATTGTCTGAGCGCTTTGTTTCAGAAGCGCTTTGCGTTAGGAGCACTTTGATCAAAGCAGCCTTCACTAGAGACCTCTTGCTCTACTCTCTGCCTGCCAGTACTTTCCTACCTGCCTATGTTATCTATGTTTTCTGCCCTATCCAGGCTTCATTTCACAGTCATATTATTTTCACATACCCGGCATTGAGCTCGCTTACGCCTAAAAGCGTATAAGAATCGAAAAAAAAGCGTTGCGAGTTCGAAAGTGATCAACTAGCCTTTCGTTATTGAAAACAAACGAACACCGTTCAAAACCAATAAACGCTAAATGGCAGCACCATGGCAGGACACCACCACTTGGTCTCCTACTTTCGCTGCGATTGACAATAACCGTTTATACACGCGATTCATCAGCAGCTTTTATCCAATAACAATGACGCTAGCGAGATCGGCATGTCCTTACACTTGCAAAATATCGACCACGTCGTTGGCGGGGTACCCCATATAAGTGGGGTTGACCTTTCGCTTGAGCCGGGTTCCTTCAACGTGCTATTGGGACGCACACTAGCGGGAAAAACTACGCTAATGCGCTTAATGGCAGGCTTGGAACAGCCTTCACAGGGCAAAATTTTTATGGATGGCAAAGATGTCACCGGTGTTTCCGTACGAAAGCGAAACGTCTCAATGGTGTATCAGCAGTTCATCAACTACCCAAGCCTCACCGTGCGAGATAATATCGCCTCGCCTCTCAAGCTTGCGAAAGCACCGAAAAAGGAGATTGCACAGCGTGTAGGACAAATTGCTGAAATGCTCCACATTGAGCATTTACTCGACCGTTACCCACAAGAGTTATCGGGCGGGCAACAGCAACGTACTGCTATGGGCCGCGCCCTAGTCAAAGACGCCGACCTCATCCTGTTCGATGAACCATTAGTAAACCTAGACTACAAGCTGCGTGAGGAGCTGCGTGACGAGCTGCGCGAGCTATTTAAAGCACGTAATTGCATTGCAGTTTACGCCACCACAGAGCCGAACGAAGCGCTGGCACTCGGCGGCAATACAGCGGTGCTGCACGAAGGCAAGCTGCTGCAATACGGCCCCACCGACCAGGTTTATCGTATTCCTAAGAGTCGCCATAGTGCAGAAATGTTCTCAGAGCCTCCCATCAATATTGTGCCAGGAACACTGAATGCAGCAGCTATCTCCTTCGACTCGTCTTTAAGCTTCCCCTGTGATAGTGGTTTACAGAGCTTGGCAGAAGGAGCGTATGACTTTGGCGTCCGTGCATCACATATTAGCCTTTCGCCGAAATCACCTGGCGATATTGAGCTGCCAGTCAACGTCGATGTTGCTGAAATAAGTGGTTCTGAAACCTTTTTGCATGTTAGGCATGAAAGTTTTCCGCTTGTACTTCACTTAGCGGGAATTCACACATTTAGCGTTAACGATCCTATTAAGATCTACTTTCCCAGCCACCAGCTTTATGCCTTCGATAAGCAAGGTAGCACTGTGCATGTGCCTGCCAGTCAAGGAGGTGCTGCCCATGGCTGAAATCACCCTAAAAGGGCTTGCCCATAGTTATAGCAAAACCCCAGCCAGCCACGGCGACTACGCCATTCGCCAGATGGATCATGTGTGGCACCAAGGGGGGGCGTATGCGTTGCTTGGTCCATCAGGCTGCGGTAAGTCAACGCTACTAAATATTATTTCGGGGTTGCTTGAACCTTCAGAGGGTGATGTCTTATTTGATGGCCAACGGGTTAACGAACTCCCCCCTGAAGAGCGCAATATCGCGCAGGTGTTTCAGTTCCCTGTCATCTACGACACCATGACGGTGTACGACAACTTAGCTTTCCCCCTACGCAACATGAACACTCCTGAATATCGTCTAGACACCAAAGTTCGGGAAGTCGCAGATATTCTTGAGTTGACCCCCCTACTGTCACGCAAAGCCAAAAACCTCACCGCCGATGAAAAGCAGAAAGTATCCATGGGCCGTGGCTTAGTACGTGACGATGTTTCAGCGATTCTATTTGACGAACCACTTACGGTGATAGATCCACAGCTCAAGTGGAAACTACGCCGCAAGCTCAAAGAGATTCATGAGCGCTTCAATATCACGATGATCTATGTCACCCATGATCAGCTTGAGGCCTCTACCTTCGCTGACAAAATAGCGGTGATGTATGACGGCCAAGTGGTGCAATTTGGCACTCCCCGCGAGCTATTTGAAAAACCGGCTCACACCTTTGTTGGCTACTTCATTGGTAGCCCCGGCATGAACTTCATGGAGGTCTCTCACCAAGCTGGGAGCGTTATGTTTGGTGATCAGTCATTACCCGTTGAGAGTGCGATAACCCAGCAAGTGGCCACAGCATCGTCTAGCAATATCAAACTTGGTATCCGCCCTGAATTTATCGTGGTGTCCGACACCCCATCGCGCAATGCCCTGCCTATACAGATCGTTGCTCTCCAGGACCTGGGGACTTACTCGTTGCTGAGCTTCACATTAGCAGGCCAGCTATTCAAAGCGCGCCTTCCCGAAGGGCATGCCCCGTTGGGCAGCAACGCGTTTGCGGAATTCCCCATTCAGCATATAAGCCTCTATATCGACGAATACTTGGTGGAGACCGGTTATGAATAACAAGGTGCAAAATAACCGTGCATGGCTGTTGGTGCTCCCCATGCTGGTACTCGTCGCATTTTCCGCCATCATCCCGCTGATGACGGTGGTTAACTACTCAGTACAGGACGTACTAGGGCCAAACGCGCGTTTCTTTACTGGCACCGAGTGGTTTGAAAGTATCTTGAACGACTCCGCTCTACGCGCTGCATTTGCTCGGCAAATACTTTTTTCGCTAACGATATTGGCCATTCAGGTGCCACTGGGTATTGGTATTGCGTTAATTATGCCCAAACGCGGCTGGCAAGCGTCGGCAGTACTGATCTTAATTACCCTGCCATTGCTTATTCCCTGGAACGTGGTCGGTAGCATTTGGCAAATTTTCACTCGGGGCGATATTGGGCTAATGGGCTGGGGCCTTCGCGAGCTAGGCATTCATTACAATATTACCCGTAATGCCGGTGACGCTTGGGCAACCATCATTTTAATGGATGTTTGGCACTGGACGCCGTTGGTGGCCATGCTCTGCTACAGCGGCCTACGCTCTATTCCAGAGGCTTACTACCAGGCAGCACGTATTGATCGCGCTTCAAAATGGGCCGTATTCCGCTATATCCAGTTGCCAAAGCTGACCAATGTGTTGGTGATCGCCGTGCTATTGCGGTTTATGCACTCGTTCATGATTTACGCCGAGCCCTTTGTACTAACCGGCGGCGGCCCTGGCAGCTCTACCACATTTCTAAGCCAATCTTTGGCCACTATGGCTATCGGCCAGCAGGACTTAGGACCTTCAGCCGCGTTCTCGATCATCTACTTCCTAGTCATATTGCTAGTGAGCTGGGTGTTCTACACCACCATCATGCACATGCAAAAAGACAAAAACCCGCACGGGGGAGCATGATATGTACCGTATAGAAAACACTCAGCAAGGTGAGAAATACAACACCATTTTCAGCCGCACTACCCCAGCACAGCGACGCAAGCGAAATGCACGCAGCAGGTTACGCTCGCGGGTGCTGCTAGGTTTGTATCTGTTCTTGATGATTCTGCCAATTTATTGGCTGATCAACATGTCACTCCAGACAAATAGCGAAATTCTTGGCTCCATGACGCTGTGGCCTCAGAACTTAACCTTCGACAACTACCTGCGCATCTTCAACAACCCCAGTTGGTACATGGGCTACGTCAATTCAATGATGTATGTCTCCATGAACATGCTCATCACTATTTGTGTCGCGCTACCTGCGGCCTACGCCTTCAGTCGCTACCGTTTTATCGGTGATAAGCATCTTTTCTTCTGGCTGCTGACCAATCTAATGGCACCGCCCGCCGTGTTTCTGCTGCCCTATTTCCAGCTGTATTACTCAGTCGGCTTGTTTGATACCCATATTGCAGTGGCTCTCGCCCACTGCTTGTTCAACATCCCGCTGGCTATCTGGATCTTAGAAGGCTTTATGAGCAGCGTGCCTAAAGAAATTGACGAGACCGCCTATATCGACGGCTACAGCTTTCCGCACTTCTTTATCAAAATTTTCATTCCTATGATTCGCTCAGGCATCGGCGTCACGCTGTTTTTCTTGTTCATGTTCTCATGGGTAGAGCTCCTGCTCGCACGAACATTAACCGCCACCAACGCCCAGCCAATAGGAATGATTATGACCCGAACCTCAACGGCATCAGGCATCGACTGGGGAACGCTAGCAGCGGCTGGGGTGCTGACTATTGTGCCAGGTATTTTGGTGGTCTATTTCGTTCGTAATCATATCGCCAAGGGCTTTGCCCTGGGCCGCACCTAAGGAGTAGCTGCTATGACGTGGATGGTATGGACAACCCCAACTGCCATTTTCTTTTCATCTATTGCAGCGATGCTAGCGGGTATGACGCTATGGGAAATCTTATCGCCCACTATTGAGCGTAAAGGCTTCCTACCGATTAGCACTACCCGGGGTGACCGGCTATTTATTGGCCTGTTATCCGCCGCATTCATTCACTTAGGCGTTATTGGTTTTACGGCGCTTTCAATCTGGATTGCACTAGCACTATCAGCTTTATGGCTGCTGGTGTTAATGCGTTGGGGCTAGCAGTCACGCGGGCCCCAGCGTTACGACGGTATCAGGGATGGTTACAACACCAGGGAAGAACACAATAAAACGAGGTCAACATGCGTAATAAAACATTCAAACTCACTACCCTCGCCGCTAGCCTTATGCTCGCATCGGGCACACTGCTTGCCGACGAGCACGATGCGCGGGCTATTGCCGAGCGTCTGGTTGATGAACACTTCCAGAACTCGACACTTAGCCGGGAAGAGCAGATTGAAGAGCTACTATGGTTTGCCCAAGCGGCCGAGCCATTCCGTGGCATGAATATCCAGACCGTCGCTGAAGGTCTCACAACCCACGTATATGAAAGCGAAGTGCTGGCCCCTGCATTTAGCGAGCTTACGGGTATCAACATCACCCACAACATTATCGGCGAAGGTGACTTAGTCGATACGATGCAGAATCAGATGCAGTCCGGTAACAGTATCTACGATGGTTACATCAATGACTCTGACTCTATCGGCACCCATATTCGCTACGGCACAACGATTAACCTCTCTGAAGCGATGGATAACGAGTGGGCTGATCTTACCCTTCCCACATTAGATCTAGATGATTTCATTGGCCTGCAATACACCACAGGGCCAGACGGCAATATTTATCAATTGCCTGCACAACAATTCGCCAACTTATACTGGTTCCGCTATGACTGGTTCCAGCGTGAAGATCTACAGGAGCAGTTTCGGGATATTTACGGCTATGACTTAGGCGTCCCAACCAACTGGACGGCTTATGAAGACATCGCCGAGTTCTTTACTGAGCACGTCGGTGAAATTGATGGTACTCGGGTATATGGTCATATGGACTATGGCCGCCGTGACCCATCTCTTGGCTGGCGCTTCCACGACTCTTGGCTTTCCATGGCTGGTATGGGTAGCCCCGGAGTGCCCTTTGGCAACCCAGTGGATGACTGGGGTATTCGCGTAAATGAGGACAGCCAACCAGTAGGTGCTAGCGTTAGCCGTGGTGGTGCCACTAACTCTCCAGCCTCCGTCTTCGCCATGCAAAAGGCCGTAGACTGGCTGCGTGATTATGCCCCTGAAGAAGCACAAGGCATGACCTTTGGTGAAGCGGGCCCAGTGCCTGCCCAGGGCCACATTGCGCAGCAAATTTTCTGGTATACCGCGTTCACCGCTGACATGACCGACCCAGCAGTTGCCGTGACTGACGATGAAGGTAATCCGCTGTGGCGTATGGCCCCTTCCCCCACTGGCCCTTACTGGGAAGAAGGCATGAAGGTTGGCTATCAGGATGTGGGATCGTGGACATTCTTTGACTCAACCCCAGAAGACCGCCGGTCAGCCGCTTGGCTATTCGCCCAGTTCACTGTTGCTAAGACGACATCATTAGAGAAGCTAATGGCTGGTCTTACGCCGATCCGTGAATCCGATATCTTTTCTGATCAAATGAGTGAAATGGCACCCAAGCTAGGTGGTTTAGTAGAGTTTTACCGTAGCCCTAATGAGTCTAACTGGACCCCTACCGGCACTAACGTCCCCGACTACCCGCGCATGGCACCGCTATGGTGGCAAAACCTGGCCCCTGTAATGAGTGGCGAGGTTAGCCCGCAAGAAGGCCTGGATAAGCTGGCAGCCGATATGGATAACACCATGAACCGTCTCGCCCGCGCAAACGTCTTCGATAGCTACGCTCCCGTGCTAAACGAAGAGCGCGATCCCCAATACTGGCTTGACCAGGAAGGCTCACCGAAACCTAAGCTCGACAATGAAATGCCGCAGGGAACTACCGTTCCTTACGATGAAATGATGGAAGCATGGATGGCCGCAGGCACACGCTAACCTATGCTGGGCGGGCTAAGGCCCGCCTCTTCTGGAGGGTTTCATCAGCGGTAAGCGGGCATTGTGCCTATGCATTTGTTGAGACCGCATCCAACACGGGGCTTTTTCTTTGTTAATTGGAACCGCTATGAAACTGCGTAACCGCAATATTGAGAAATTGCACACTGACGAATTTGACGCACTAATTATTGGTGGCGGCATCAATGGCGCTGCAACGGCTGCAGCACTGGCTGGCAAAGGTGCTAAAGTTGCCCTTATTGATCGTGGTGACTTCGCAGGCAGCACCAGCATGCACTCCTCAAATTTAGTGTGGGGTGGCATTAAGTATATGGAAAGCAAAGATTTTGCACTGGTGCGAAAACTGTGCAAAAGCCGCAACCATCTCATAAAAAGCTACCCATCTACCGTTCAAGAAATACGCTTTCTCACTACGATTACCAAAGGTTTTCGCCACTCCCCCCGCTACTTATGGGCGGGGACTTGGCTTTACTGGCTGATGGGCAATGCCTTTACCAAGCTTCCTCGGCTGCTTTCTCCTAAAAAGATCAAGCAAGAAGAGCCAATTATTGACATTAATGGCTCAGTGGGTGGGTTTGAGTATTCCGATGCCTATCTGCATGATAATGACGCCCGCTTTGTGTTTAACTTTGTTCGCCATGCGCTTAACTATGGTGCCGTTGCCGCTAACTATGTTGAGTCACTTGGGGCCGAACGCGAGGGAGAGTACTGGCTGACACAAGCACGCAATGTCATGGATGGCAGCACCTTTAGCATACGCTCTAAAGTACTTATTAATGCTGCTGGTCCTTGGGTAGATCAACACAATGCGTTAACAGGTCAGAAAACCACCCACCAGCACATGTACTCCAAGGGCATCCACTTAATTGTCCCTCAATTAACAAGCACCAAGCGCGTATTGGCATTTTTCGCCGATGATGGGCGGCTATTTTTTGTTATCCCCATGGGTAACCGCACCTGTATAGGTACCACGGATACCCATATGGAGCATCCGGAAGTGGATGTCACTGCGGAGGACACAGCCTTCGTATTGGAAAACATCAATAAGCGGCTAACATTAGAAAAACCGCTTACCCAAGACGATATTATTTCAACACGTTGTGGCGTTCGCCCTCTGGCCATCAAGGCAGACCAAGGCAGTGACCGCGATTTTCTTCAGCTATCTCGCAAACATGTCATCGATACCAACCCTGATAGCGCCCATATCAGTATTTTTGGCGGCAAACTGACTGACTGCTTGAACGTAGGCGATGAAATTGCTGACGCAGTGGTTCAACTAGGCATCCAGCTAACTGATATTAACTACCGCTGGTACGGCGAGCCACCTGAACCTGTTAAGCAGCAGTTTATGGACCAGGCCAGACGCATGAATTTAGATGCGATGACCGCACCTACATCTACCGAGCCCCTCTCTTCAAGGCTATGGCGACGCTACGCAGAACAAGCGATGCCCATGTTAGAAAAAATTCGTCAGGATCCCGCGGAAGCAGATATCCTCATCGAAGGCACGGAGTACATTCGATGCGAACTGGAACATGCCAGAGATCATGAGATGATCACACAGCTAGAGGACTTTCTACGTCGCAGAGCAAAAGTCTCATTGGTGGTTCATCATGAACAGCTCAGGCACTCCAAAGGTTTAAAAGAAGCATGCCGAGTGCTGTTTGGGGATGATGCAGAAGCCTACTTTGACACCTACTTTGCTGAGAACCGCGATACATCTCGCCCCTATAGCTCGCCGGTGGAAATTGATTAAACAACAATAGAGTTAACATTACAGGTATTATCAATTAACCATAAAAAGCCCCCCTCATTAACAATGAGGGGGGCAATAAGTATAACAAGTTAGTTCGTACGCTACTCTTCGTTTTCAACTAGCAGTTGAGAGTCGCCTGCCAATACTTCATCCCACGCTTCTTCCAATGTGTAGCCCATGCGGCTATCGATAGTATCGATAACTTCAACCGCATGTTGAAGCGACTCACGATTGCTTTTCAGAGCTAGAACCAGCTTTGCTAAGTCCAGCTTGCTGAATGTGCTAGCGATACGGTCGGCTTGTTGGCTCAATTCGGTGCAGTTCATGGTCAATCCCTCATGGTATGGTCAGCCGCTGCTTGCTATTTTTGAAACTCGTTTAGTCAATAATCAAGCAGCCATCTTATTTAACGACGAATGGTGACGTTGCTACTCATGCTGAGCCGGGTAAGTGCTCAGTTCGGTAACTGCGAAACGGTCACAAGCGTTGCAAGACCTTCGCCTTTGGCACCTGGGTAAAACGGTAGTGCCTCGGTTGTAGCAAGGGGCCAGGTAGTTATATCGGGATAACGACACACCTCCCTGATCCATGACTCCACTATGGTTCACTGCAGCAAAGCTAACAATGCGTCATTGGCAGCAGGTGGGGTTGTAGTTCGACTACATCAACACAAATTAAGCGACATTGATGTTAAATACTTTCAGGAGACTAGCCAGACGCCTATCTTTTGTTACATTTTAGTGCGTTTTGGCGAGTTAAATAGGTAAGCGCCAAAAGAAAAGAACTAGCTAGAAGAGAAATAAATTTAAAAATTAAACTTATTAGTGGGCAAAATAGCCCTACACCAGTACAAAACTGCTGAGATTATACAGCTAATCAATTATTCATCTACTCGACAAAAGATGTAAAAAGGCCGTGGCAAAGAGCCACGGCCTGTCGTTAAACCAAGCTGCTAGCAGTAATTCTCATACACTTGAATTAATTAACTGGAACGCACCCGTGATACAGCATCTAACCAGCCTTGGTAGAGCTGTTCCCGGTTGACCTCATCCATCTTGGGTGTAAAGCTTTTCTCGCAACGCCAGAGTTGCTCAATCTCTTCGAGAGTCTCGTACCAACCCAGACGTAAACCAGCAAGATACGCCGCCCCCAGCGCTGTTGTTTCAAGAATGGTGGGTCTATCTACCTGCACATTAAGCATATCGGCTAAAAACTGCATCACCCAGCTGTTTTTTACCATGCCACCATCGACACGTAGCTTACCCGGTGAAGCATCCATATCATCATTCATACAGTGCTGGAGATCCCGGGTTTGGTAACAGACTGCTTGTAGCCCCGCCGCTACAATTTCAGCAATACCAGTATCTCGGGTAAGCCCAAATATAGCCCCTCGGGCTTTCGGGTCCCAGTGGGGGGCCCCCAGCCCCGTAAACGCTGGCACCAGGTACACGCTATGCCCACTGCGGGTTCCCCGAGCGAGGGCTTCTGTTTCGGAGGCATCTGCAAATAGGTTCAAGCCATCACGCAGCCACTGCACTGTAGCACCAGCCACAAAAATACTGCCCTCCATTGCATAGGTGGGCTTACCGTTTATTCGGTAGCCAATCGTCGTTAATAAACGATTGCGTGAAAGAGAAGGCGTTTCACCAGTGTTAACGATCATAAAGCACCCGGTGCCATAAGTGCTTTTACCCATCCCTGGCCGAAAGCAGGCCTGCCCTACCAGTGCGGCTTGCTGGTCGCCAGCAACCCCGGCAATGGGCAACGGCTCGCCCAGCCAGCACGCATCCAACGTACCAAAATCGTCACTTGAGTCCTTCACTTCCGGCAGCATGTTCGCTGGTACATTAAACAGCTTCAGCAGAGACTCATCCCACTGCTGGGTGTGTATATTAAATAGTGCGGTGCGTGACGCATTAGTCGCATCCGTAACGTGCCGTTTACCACAGGTTAAACGCCAAATAAGAAAGCTATCGATCGTACCAAAGGCCAATTCGCCGCGATCAGCCCGCTCTCGAGCACCCTCTACATTGTCCAATATCCAGGCGAGCTTGGTAGCTGAAAAGTAAGGGTCAATGAGCAACCCTGTTTTAGCCTGCACATCTTCAGTATGGCCTTGATCACGAAGCGACTGGCACAGTTCAGAGGTGCGCCGGTCTTGCCACACGATAGCATTGTAGAGCGGTTTACCCGTCTTACGATCCCACACCACCGTTGTTTCCCGCTGATTAGTGATGCCTACGCCATCAACTTGCAAAGCGCTCACATTCGCTTTCACTAACACATCTTTACAGGTTGCTAAAACCGAGTCCCAAATATCTTCTGGATTATGCTCAATCCAACCATCTTGCGGAAAATGCTGGGGAAACTCCTGCTGGGAAACAGCGGCAATTTGCCCTTGGCGGTCAAAGAGAATAGCGCGAGAGCTGGTCGTACCTTGGTCGATGGCGAGAATAAAAGAAGTCATATCATATTCGCTTTGTTGTAGGGTTCTTTCGAATTTATTTTTTTACTTTCGCTTTGTTATCATCCAAGGCTACTCCAGCCTCATCTCAGGCTCAAGTGCGAATCTCACATCATAAGATTGTTTACACAATTGGGTTGCACGGTCGTTAGCGAACACCTCTGTGATCCACAACCTAAGCACTCTGCATAGCCGCTCTGAACAACTATTTTGAACGACTATTCTGAACGACTATTCTGAAAAATCACTCTGAACAACTACTTTGCATAAGCGCGATGAATATAAGTACGCTGGATAAGTACTAGGTACTAGGTACTAGGTACTAGGTACTAGGTACTAGGCAATATGCAGTGCCACATCGTGCTGGGTAAGCAGCCGCAGAATCGCCTCGGGTGGCTTACGATCCGTGAACAGAGCATCCAGTTGAGAAATATTGCCCTGGCGCACCACCGGGTTACGGTGAAACTTGGAGTAATCGGCCGCTAAATAGATACGCCGGGAATTGGCAATAATAGCTTGAGCAACCCGCACTTCCTGGTAGTCAAACTCCAGCAGCGAGCCATCTTCATCAATGCCGCTAATACCAATGATGCCGTAATCCACTTTAAACTGATTGATGAAGTCAATGGTTGCCTCGCCGATAATACCGCCATCCCTGGAACGCACCTGCCCACCGGCAATAATCACCGTGAAATCTTCTTTATGCTGAAGAATGGCGGCCACATTCAGGTTATTGGTGATAATTTCCAAGCCCTGGTGCTCCAACAGCGCTTGAGCAATGACTTCATTACTGGTGCCAATGTTAATAAACAAGGAGGAGTGGTTAGGTATATGCTGCGCCAAGCAGCGGGCAATGCGCTCTTTTTCTTCAAGATGAAGGGTTTTACGCGTGCTATAGGCGGTATTGACGGTGCTTGATTCAATACCCACACCGCCATGAACCCGCCGCACACGCCCGTCATCGGCAAGCGTGTTCAAGTCACGGCGAATAGTCTGTGGTGTTACAGAGAAATGGTCTGTGAGTTGCTCGATACTCATATAGCCGTGCTGGCGAACTAGCTCGACAATAGCATCCTGACGAAATTGTTGATTCATAAGCCCGGCCTGTTCTTTATTTGTTAATTTTTGCGCGTCTAGAGTAGCAAAATTTTCGCTACCTACTAATGCGAAAATCACAGCACTGAGTAAAACACCGCACATATAGATAGGGCGCTGAATAATGTAGTACCGCCGTATCAGGCTTCCAACGTCAGCATCAAAGCGGCCACACGAACAGAATCATTGGTATCGCGACTACCAGCACCACTAAAGACAGCGGCAACCCCAATTTCCAGTAATCGCCAAACCGATAACCACCAGGACCTAGTACCAGCGTGTTCGATTGATGACCAATAGGTGTTAAAAAAGCACAGGATGCGCTTACTGCAACGACCATCAAAAAGGGGTCCAACGACACCTCAAAGCCACTTGCCAAACTGGCCGCTATAGGTGCCATTAACAGCGCAGCAGCTGCATTATTCACCACGTTAGAGAGCAACATAGAGAGAATAAAGAGGCCTGCGAGCGAAACGATAATCGGCCACTCAACACCAAACTTAAGCAGCCCATTGGCAATAATCCCGGCACCACCGCTGGTCTCCAGCGCCTCTCCCACTGGCAGCATGGCAGCCAATAGCACAATCACCGGGCCATCAATTGCCTGGTACCCCTCCCGCAGCGGCAGCACGCCGATGAGTAACGAGATTAATGCCGCCGTGCTCATCGCAACCGCCGCAGGCAGTAAATCGAACAGCATGGCCACAATGGCTAACACAAATATACCTATCGACATTGCCAACTTACGGGGCTGGCCTAAGTGCAGCTCACGATTGGCAAGCGGTAAACACCCGAGGGATGACAAACTTTCAGAAATTTCATTCTCACTGCCCTGTAGTAGCAGTACATCGCCGGTTTGAAAGCGAATATCCTTTAAACGCTGCTTTAAGCGTCCACCATCCCGCGCTACGGCGACTAAATGCAGCCCAAATTGATGGTGCAACCTCAGTTGGCGGACGCTGCGATTGACCATTCTCGAATCGCTACGCACAACGGCTTCGATCAGCTGTAGGCCTTCTGTATCTACGGGCTTAGCTGCTTTTTTATCGCTTCCACTCTGCTCGTTCAGATGATCGCTATCAGCTGTCTCATTTTCTTCCTCGGGATCTTCTTCGGGTTCAGCAACAACGCTTAACCCCACCTTATCTTCGAGTAATTTCAACTCATCAGGGCCAGCTTCAAGCAGTAAGATATCGCCCTCCTGAAGCACGCTATGGAAGTTATAACCCGCCCGACGATTGTCATCGCGTACTACAGCCAGTATCGGAATGGTCTCTTCCAGCTCATCACGCAGTTGTTGAAGTGTTAGCCCATTGGCTTTTGACGCTTCAGACACCTTTAATTCCACTAAGTAATTCGCGGTATCAAACATCTCATCGGTTGAGGCCTGCCCACTGCGAGCTGGGGTTAAGCGCCAGCCTACTAACACAATAAAAACCAGGCCGACCAGTGCTACGACAATCCCTACCGGAGAAAAGCTGAACATACCAAAACTCTCGCCCGTTACACTGCCACGGTAAGCGGAAATAATAATATTTGGCGGCGTGCCAATGAGCGTAGTTAACCCTCCCAATAGTGAACCAAATGCTAATGGCATTAACAGCAGTGAGGGTGAGGTGTTGTGCTCTCGGGCAAGGCGCATTGCAACCGGTAGTAATAGCGCTAAGGCGCCTACGTTATTCATTACCCCGGAAAGTACCACAACGGTACCTACCAGCACTAAAAGCTGCAGCAGCAGCCGTTCGCCTACTTTAAGCACTTGATTGGCAATAATGTCCACGACGCCTGAGCGTTCAAAACCGCGACTAATCACTAACACAGCGGCCACTGTAATAACGGCAGGATGACCAAAGCCCATAAACGCAGACTCGGCGGGCACTAATCCAAGCATCACGGAACCAAGCAGTGCCGTGAGTGCCACTAAATCATAGCGGAAGCGCCCCCACATAAAAGCGACTAAGGTTAAACCCAATACGATAAACACAAGCGTGCTGGGGGTGAGCCCTATATTTTCCATTGCCATCTATTGCCATCTCCTTATGTTACGGCAGCTCACTGAACACGCCCTGCATTCAGCCACGCAGTAGACAACGACTATACGACCGGAAAGCTGCGGAAAACAATTACACCTGCCAAACAGTAAACAAAAAGCCTGGCATAGCCAGGCTTCAACAACGATGGGCAAGATAGCTGACTTATTTTTTCATACTAGCCAATAAACGCTCCACCGCCTCAAGATGTTCCGGTTCGTTGTGGCACATTCCCTGGAAAACCGCGCAAACATCCAAAAAGCCTTTTAGCTCCATATTCGGCGCCATTTTCATCAGTCGCTTGGTTAAACGGGCTGCTTTCGGCGGTTGGGCAGCAATGCGTGTTGCGTGAGTCATGGCCGCATTCATTAACGCATCCGGCTCAACCACTTCCAGCACTACGCCATAGGTTAGCGCTTCATCGGCGGTAATTATCCGGCCTGAAAGCGTCAACTCGAAGGCACGTTGATAACCTATCTGGCGCTGCATAAACCATGCGCCACCATCACCTGGAATAATCCCTAAATTCAGAAAGGTTTCACCAAAAGAGGCTTTACTGGATGCAATACGGATGTCTGCCATATTGGCTAAATCAAACCCTGCACCAATGGCAGCGCCATTAACCGCGGCGATAATGGGGACTTCTACCCGGTCAAGCGCCAGCGGCATACGCTGTATGCCCTGGCGGTAGCGCTCGGAAACTTCAGCCACGTCGCCGGCAAAGTCTCCACCACGCTCAGCCATATCTTTCACATTCCCCCCGGCGCAAAAGGCGGAGCCTGCGCCGGTAATCACCAGTACGGAAACCTCTTGGCAGCGGTTCGCCCACTCAGCGGTGGCGACAATATCATCGACAAGTTGGGTACCTGTTAACGCATTACGCACGTCATGGCGATTTAAGGTTAGTGTCGCTACGCGGTTTTCCAGGGTCAAGGTAGCATCAACTAACTCGGGTAATGCATGGCTCATTGGTCACGCTCCACAATAATTCGAGCATCAACAATCGCATAACCGGTGGCGTGGCCCTCCGGGTAGGCAATAACTGGGTTCAAGTCTAGCTCGTGGATACCAGGATACGCCTCTACCAAGCGGGAAATCTTCACCAGTAGCGCGGCCAGTGCCTGCTTGTCTACTCCTTCCGCGCCGCGCACCCCATCCAGCACTTTTTGTGCCTTGATTTGGTTAATCATCGACTCAGCATCAGCATGGCTAAGCGGCAGCGCACGAAACGCGACATCCTCTAGCACTTCGACAAAAATCCCCCCAAGTCCAAACATCATCACCGGACCAAAGATCGGGTCTCGTAGCATGCCAATGATCACCTCAACCCCCTTAGCGGCCATAGGGGTAACCAGTACTCCTGCTACCTCGGCGCGGGGGTCATACCGCCGGGCGCTGTCGTTAATCGCCTGGAAAGCCTCATTGAGTGCAGCCTCACCAACAAGATTGAGCTTCACTCCGCCCGCATCAGATTTATGCAGAATATCTTTCGACACCACTTTCATAGCAAGTGGCTGATCACCAAAATAACTGGCGATCCCGCTCAACTCATCGACACTCTTCACCAACCGCTCATCGGGTACCGCAACACCATGCTCGGCCAGCAACGCTTTTGCTTCAACCTCTAGCAAGTCGCGCCCTTCAGTACTCGCTGTTTTGAACATCGCTTGCCCAGCTGCCGAAGGCTGCATTGGTTCAGCAGCCACCTGGACAGCTCGGCTGGCAAGATACTCCCCACGCTCACCCAGGGCTGCAAGCACGCGAACAGCGTGTTCAATGGACGCATATACCGGTAAGCCTGCCTCATGTAAACGCCTTAGTGCAGGTGGCTTGATCGGAGCATATAGGCTGTAAATCACCAATGGCTTCTCGCTGGCCTTGGCAAGCTCAACCATGGCTTCGGCACCACGCATCTCATCACCCAATAGAGACTCCGCGAAGCGCAAGCTATAGCCACCAAACATACCCACTAAGAACACGCTGTCGACACTCTCATCTGCCATCACAATGTCAATACAGCGGGCCAGTAGCGAAGGGTTAGCATCCGAAGAACCAGCAACATCTACCGGATTCACGGTAGACGCCTGGGGCAGTAATACACTACGTAAAGCAGCACGCGTAACGTCAGATAGATTTGCTAGTTGCAGGCCTGCTTCGGCCAAACGGTCAGCGGCAATAGTGGCTTGGCCACCACCGTCGGAAATCACTGCAACGCGCTTACCGGGGGCTTTTTGCAGACGCCCCAATCCTTCCGCTACCGGCAGAATCTCATCGGAGTACTGGACCACGCTAACCCCCGCTTGGCGCAGCAGATCAACCGTCATTTGGTAGCTACCAGCTAGCGCACCGGTATGCGAGCTAGCCGCTTTCTGGCCCTGCTCGGTTGCGCCAGACTTATAAACCACCACTGGTTTCATTGCAGTGACATCGCGGGCAACGTCTAAAAACTTGCGGCCATCACGAAAGCCTTCCACGTACAGCGTCGCTACTCGCGTATGTTCGTCTTCCCCCAGGTAACACAGATAATCATTAAAGCCAATATCACTCTGGTTACCAGGGCCAATGTAGGTGCTAAAGCCAACTTGGCCATTGTGTTGCGCCTCAAGCGCGAGTGAGAGCAGCATATTGCCCGACTGGGACACAATTCCGATATCGCCAGGAGTCACATTCTCCAGCGCCAGCAGGTTGATGTGATGATGAAGATTAAACATGCCCGAGGTATTGGGACCGATAATCCGCACACCGTGAGCGCGGGCAGCCTCCATCATCTGTGCTTCCAGTGCCGCGCCTTCTTCACCAATTTCACCAAAGCCACTAGCTAGAATGACCGCCCCCTTTACCCCACGACGGCCACACTCAGCGATTAACTCAGGTACCGTGATGGCTGGGGTACACAGCAGAGCCAGCTCAGGGTTGCCTGGCACATTACTTATAGATGGCCACGCCTTCACGCCTAAAATAGCCTCGGCCTTAGGGTTGACTGGATAAATCGCGCCGCGATAGCCGCCCTTGACCAGTCCCACCATAGCTTTATACCCACGTTTGGTAGGATCGGCGGAGGCCCCCACCACGGCAATGCCAGTAGGTGCCAAGATAGCGTGTAGCGGGCTGCGTAAAGGAAGATGACCTTCAATAGCATTCATGGTGTTACCTGTTTAAAAAGATTAATTTGCAGAGGTCGGATTACTTACCTTGGAAGCGCGGTATGCGGCGCTCCGCAAACGCATCAACGCCCTCTTGCCAATCCTCAGTGGTAGAACAGGTAAACACCGCGTCTAGCTCCTGCTGCAGCTGGCTCTCAAGGCTGGTGTGGGCACCTCGGTTTACCAACGGCTTTAACATGGCGATGGAAACAGGTGCCTGATTGGCAAGCTTGCCTGCTAACGCCAGTGCTTCTTGGAGTAAATTTTCTTGGGGGTGGCTGTCCAGCGCCAGCCCAATGGCGGCGGCCTCCACGCCAGTAATTTTATTACCTAGATAGAGCAATCGACGCGCTTGGGTAAGCCCTACCAGTTGCGGCAGCAGTTTGGAAACACCGCCCCCAACACAGGTGCCAATGCTGGTTTCTGGGAAACCAATTTGGGCATCATCTGCCATCACGACAAAATCACACGACACCGCCATTTCCGCTCCAGCCCCCAGGGCATAGCCGTTCACAGCGGCTACCACGGGTTTGCTCAGCTTAATAATTGCCTCACATACGTCATTGCCTAGTTGCAAATACGCACGGCGCTGGACAAGTGTGCGCGCTGCTCCCCCATGGGCTTTCATATCAGCCCCCACACAGAACGCCCGCCCCTCGCCAGTCAGTACCACCGCTCTTACATGAGGTGCTTGGGCAGCGTAGTGCAGCACATCCAATAGCTCACGATAGAGCGCTTCGATCACAGCATTAAGTCGTTCGGGGCGGTTAAAGCGCACCTCCAACACGTGATCATGCTGGGAGACCAGCAGTGTTTCATAACAAGGCAGTGCACTGGCAACGGGAGACATCGTATTTTCAAACCTCTAAGCCGGAGAACCAGAAAAGAACAAACGTTTCTATAAACAAAAGATAAAGAAACATACGTGTCATGCACATTAGTCCATTCTGCGCAAATCAGTCAACACAGGTGTGTTAAAAACATTTATTATTGGCACATTCGTTTTATTACACTCATGGGAGCACGCCATGCCTGACCCTCATCACGTAAACCCAACGGGCCTGGATGAGATTAATCAGCAGCTTGCTGAAAGCTACGCCACCCTAAGCCCCCAGCTAAAGCGTGCGGCCAGTTATGTGCTGGAACATCCCATGGATATGGCTTTTCAATCGATACGCAAAACAGCAGCAGCGGCTGCCGTCACGCCTTCGACGTTAGTTCGTCTAGCCAAGCGGCTTAGCTTTGAAAGCTATGAACAGTTTAGGGAGGTGTTTCAGTCCGCCGTGCAGGCCGCCCCCGTTGAACTAAGCGGGCGGGCCAGCAAGCTAAAACATCAAGCTAGCCAGCCAGAGGATGCGCTGTTTATTGAGGTAGGTGATGCAGCGTTCGATAATATTGGCCGCCTGTTTACCGCTGACAATCAAGCCCGAGTGAAAGATACCGCCCATCGGATTCTGGCCGCTCGCAAGGTAGCCGTCGTCGGATTTAGGGATACCTTTGCCTGCGCCTACCACTTTGCCTACGTTGGCCGCATTGCGATGCCGGACATAACGCTGATACGAGGCCTAGAAGGCGGCCTGCTAACAGAGCTGGATCAATTCAATGAGCAAGATCTCGTCGTGGCATTTGGCTTCGAGCCATACTGTGCAGAAACCGTTAAAGCGTTGGAAATAACCCGTGCCAACGGCGTTCAGGCCATCGTGATTACCGATACGCTACGTTCACCACTGGTACCCGGTGCCAGTGTTACCTTTACCGTCGCCAACACGACGCCACACTTTTTCCCTTCAATCCTTGCGGCCATTACGTTAAGCGAAGCCATATTGGCAGAGTGTGTGGCCTTTGGACCTGATCAACTGGTAGACAACGTCGCCAGCTTTGAAAGCCGGATGCGCAAAATGGGAGCTTACGTGGACGTGGAGTAGCATTGCGATGACGTCAGGGCACCCGCTCCAATGAGGAAACGGGTGCCACTGAGTGCCAGGAGGAGTGGTCCCGAAGCCTAGGGAAGCAGAATGGTTGAACCAGTGGTCTTGCGGCTCTGTAGCGCATCTTGAGCGCTACCCGCCTCCTTCAGCGGATAGCGGTTTGCAACATCAATTTTCAGCTTGCCACTCTCAATCATGGCGAAGAAATCTTGGCACATCATCTCCAAGCGTTCGCGGGTATCGGCGTAGCCATTCAGGCTCGGCCTTGTCACAAACAGCGCTCCTTTCTGGTTAAGGATACCGATATTCACCCCCTCTACAGGTCCAGAGGCATTACCAAAACTCACCATCAACGCCCGTGGTTTTAAGCAATCTAGTGACGTCTCCCAGGTATCTTTACCCACAGAGTCGTAGACCACATCGCACATCTCGCCATTGGTTAGCTCACGTACCCGCTCTACGACATTCTCTTTGGTGTAATTAATCGTTGCCCAGGCACCGTTCGCCATGGCCAGATCCGCTTTTTCCTGGGAGCTAACGGTACCGATCAACTTAACGCCGAGCGCATTGGCCCATTGGCAGGCAATAGAGCCAACACCACCGGCCGCCGCATGGAACAAAACGGTTTCACCACCTTTTAATTCATAGGTCTGGCGTAGTAGGTATTGCACCGTTAACCCTTTCAGCATACTAGCAGCAGCGGTATCAAAATCGATAAAATCCGGCAGTTTAACCACTTTGGAAGCAGGCAATGTATGCAGCTCGGCGTATGCCCCCAGCGGGCCTTGAGCGTAAGCCACCCGGTCGCCAACTTTTAAGTGAGCAACCCCCTCGCCCACGCTCTCTACGACACCTGCTCCTTCAGTACCTAAGCCTGAGGGCATTGAAGGGACTGGATAAAGCCCGGTACGGAAATAGATATCAATAAAGTTCAGCCCCACTGCCTTATTGGCAATACGCACTTCACCGGCACTTGGCGCTACTGGCTCAACATCGACCCACTCCAATACATCTGAATCGCCAGTTTTTGAAAACTCAATGCGCTTAGCCATACTCAAAGCTCCTGTGATTTATTGGACATGTCTTGTACCGCTATCCAACCGCTTCGCGAGCGATAAATCAAGCAATCGCCAATATCAAGAGGCAATATCAAGAGGCAATATTCGTGTCATGCACTCATGCTAAACTTTTAGCACTTTATTAATCTCTTAAAAGGTTGTGGCATGACGCATCCAGCAATCACCTTACCCACGCTGATAGCGCATCGTGGCTATTCGGCAGCTGCGCCAGAAAATACGTTAACTGCGGTTCGAGCTGCCCATGAAGCGGGTACAACCTGGGTAGAGCTAGATGTGCAGTTACTAGGCGATGGCACTCCGGTCATTTGGCATGATAGTGATGTTAACCGCTGCTCTGACGGCCGTTGCGAGCTTGCCACAATGACCTGGCAACAAGCCCAATGCTTAGATGTCGGCAGCTGGTTTGGTGATTCCTTTACAGGCGAAAGGATGGCAAGCCTAGAAGCGATGCTTGCACTGCTTAATGAGCTGGAAATGGGGGTCAATCTAGAAATCAAGGTAAACAAAGGCCGCGACCCTATCGCCCTTGTCGATACCGTGATGCCACAAGTGTTATCAGCCCTGCCTGCCGAGCGACTGATAGTATCGTCATTTGATAGCACTGCCCTTGCCCACTGCCGCCGCCTTGCCCCCCAAGAATCACTCGCGCTTGGTGTACTATTTGGCAGCACGCCTAAAGACTGGCGCCATCAGTGTGAAGCCGTAGGGGCCTATAGCATTCATTCACACTGGCCGCGCTTAAAGCGCACCCAGGCAGACGCTATGCGGCGGGATGGTTACCAGATTTTGTGTTATACCCCCAACGACCCCAGCGCCTTTGATAGCCACTGGAAGTGGGGAGTTAGCAGTGCTATCACCGATGAACCCGAGGCCTTCTTACGCTACCTGGGACACCGGCGTCAGAATGGTTAATGGCTCAATAAACCTGCAGCCCATAAAAGTAAGGAAAACGATGAAATATCTTGGCGCCCATGTCAGTGCAGCGGGTGGTGCAGACCAAGCCGTTACCCGCGCCGTGGAAATCGGTGCAACCGCGTTTGCCCTGTTCACCAAGAACCAGCGCCAGTGGAAAGGTAAACCACTGACCGACGAGGCCATTTTAGCGTTTAAACAGGCCTGTAAAACCCACGACTTTGGGCCTCACCAGATTTTGCCCCATGACAGCTACCTGATAAACCTGGGCCACCCGGAAGCAGAAGGGCTAGAAAAATCCCGTGCGGCGTTTCTAGATGAAATGCAGCGCTGCGAGCAACTGGGCCTTACGCTGCTAAATTTTCATCCCGGTAGCCATTTAAATAAGATCAGCGAGTCTGACTGCCTCAAGCGAATTGCCGAGTCGCTTAATGAGGCATTAACACACACCAGTGGTGTTACCGCAGTAATTGAAAACACTGCGGGCCAAGGCACTAACCTTGGCTGGCGTTTTGAGCACTTGGCGGAAATTATTGAACAGGTCGATGACAAAACCCGCGTTGGCGTGTGTATTGATACTTGTCACGCCTTTGCTGCTGGGTATGACTTGCGCACCTTTGAAGCAACCCAGGCCACTTTAAATGAACTTGGCAGTGTCGTCGGCTTTGAATTCTTACGTGGCATGCATTTAAACGATGCCAAAAGCGCATTTGCCAGCCGTGTTGACCGTCACCACAGCCTGGGCAAAGGCAATATCGGGTTAGATGCATTTACTACCATCATGCAGGATACGCGCATTAGTGGCATTCCTATGATTTTAGAAACCATTGAGCCCGATATATGGGCCGACGAAATTAACTGGCTACGTACTCAAGCACCGGAAGTCGCCCCAGGCAGATAGTGAATCACATCGTGAAAGCGTAGCCGGGTTGCAGAGTTGTTGCGCATAGCGTGGGGCCTGTCAGCGAAAAAACGCAGCCCCTCGCCTACTCGCAGCGTTTGCCAACGCTCATCGATGCGCAGCTCCATTTCCCCTTCAACCACTACGATATGTTCAACCACACCGCTAGCGTGGGCTGATGACTCGCTCATCGCCCCCGGCGCCAGTTCAATCATAAACATTTCAAAGCCCAACAACGGGTCATACGGGAACAGCAGTCGCGCCTGCATGCCGGCACTATCCTCGCCCCACACCGACTCCCACCCATCACGATGCAGCTCCCCTAACGCGGGTTTATCGCTGTCAAATAGCGTAGAGAACGATACTTTAAAGCCGCTGGCGATTTTCCAGAGGGTGGACACCGTCGGGCTGGATTCGCCTCGCTCAATTTGCCCTAGCATGGCTTTACTGACACCGGTTTCCATCGCAGTACGATCGAGACTCCAGCCGCGCTCTTTACGTATCTGTTTAACAGTACCCGCGATATGTTCAGCAATGGTATGCGGCTCGCTCGCCATTCGGCTCTCCTTTAAATAAGGTTGGAGTAGTTTACCGACTCCCCCTCCCATGCAACACCGTCAGTTTTATCTCGAGCACTGTTTTGCCTTTGCTCTGTTTTACCTTGGCACTGTTTTACCTCGGTATTGTTTCATATCTGGCATTGTTTCATGTCTGGCGTTGCTTCATATCAGGTACTGTTTCATTTCTACCATTGTGCGTTATGACGCACAATGGTAGTCTTGCGCCTCGTGCGCTATAGCGCACATTCATAAGCGTAAGAGAGACCTCCATGGAAACGTCACATACCACCAAAGCTACCGCCATAACGGCAACCAAAAGCTCGTTCTGGCGCGATGTTAGCCTCTCAACCGTAACGGCTGGCTTTGTGGCGGTAGTGATTGGTTATACCAGTTCGGCGGCAATTATCTTCCAAGCAGCGGCATCTGCGGGGGCTAGCGCCGCACAAATCAGCTCTTGGCTTTGGGCGCTAGGCATTGGTATGGGTCTTACATCACTGGGGCTTTCGCTACGCTACCGTATGCCACTGCTCACCGCTTGGTCGACGCCCGGGGCTGCTTTTCTAGCCACCAGCCTACCCGGTGTGCCCATTGAAGAGGCCATTGGAGCGTTTCTATTTTCCGCTCTGCTCATCACGCTTTGTGGTGTAACTGGGCTTTTTGAACGCTTAATGCGGCACATTCCGAGCGCCATAGCCTCCGCCATGCTGGCAGGCATTCTGCTGCGCTTTGGTTTAGAGCTATTCAACGTGATGGAGCACCAATGGCTACTACCACTAGCCATGCTAGCCGCTTGGGTAGCTGGCCGCCGCCTTTGGCCAACCCTAGCCGTACCTAGCGTACTGCTAACGGGAGTGTTAATTGCTATTTTTCAAGGACAAATCTCTTTGCAGGGCGTGCCTCTTACACCCACAACACCAGTGTTTACCGCTCCTGTTTTTACCTTTGCTTCACTGTTAGGCGTAGGTATACCGCTATTTGTGATTACCATGGCCACCCAGAACCTACCTGCCATGGCGGTATTAAGAGCAGCAGGCTACCAGCCTAACAGTTCACCATTAATTAGCTGGACTGGCGGTGCAACGCTACTGCTAGCCCCTTTTGGCGGCTATGCGTTGAACATGGCCGCTATCAGCGCAGCCGTTTGTATGGGCCCAGATGCACACGCCGACCCGCGCCGCCGCTATACGGCCGGGGTTGCCGCAGGAGTGCTTTACATCATAATGGGTATATTCGGCGCAACGGTAACCGGCATTTTTAATGCGCTACCTAACGTGCTGGTGATAGCGCTGGCAGGTATTGCACTACTCAGCACATTAAGCGGCGGGCTGGCGGGAGCCTTCGAAAAGAGTGAGCAACGAGATGCTGCTATCGTCACCTTTTTGTTAACCGGGTCGGGTATTACACTGCTGGGGATTGGCGGAGCTTTTTGGGGGCTAATTGCGGGCTTAACTGTTCTAAAACTTACGACCCTCAAGCGTCGCATGGGCTGATAAGCTTTATACGAACACGCCCCGAATCGCTCATGAGCGGTTCAGGGCGTGTTTGGTTACATAAGGGCTTGGTTACATAGTTGCTAGACGCTCTTCATCCAATACGCCTGACATCCGCACCATGGCAAGCGCTTCATCCAGGCTATCCACTTCTTCAATCATTATCAGCTCATTCTCCAAGCTGACAGGCTGACCAGCCTTATCCGACAATAGCTTTTCCAGCGCTGCCACATCCATGGAGTCATCCAGGCGATGGATATCTACCGAGGCACTGCTGTTACTAGGTAGATAAATAGTGCCATTGGAGAAATCCACTGCGTAGGCAATCACGCCTGGTACAATAAAGAACAGCAACCCAACGCTGTTAGCAATGGCCACCACGGGGTCCACATCACCACTTAATTGCCCTTTACGCTCTGGGTAAAAAAGCGTTCCACACCCACTTAGTGTTACGATAGAGACACCCACAACTGCCCCTGCTAGCCAACGGCGTAATGCTTGCTGCATTAAGGTTCCCTCACTGTTCGAAAGTATCGATAGCCGTGGCAATGCCACATAGAATTTGAATTAACAGGCACTATCGAGCGACAAAATTGAACCAAGTTTAACACAGTTCAAACTAGACGCTGCTAAGCAAATTAGCACAGGATTTTGCCGCTTTAACCGCTTCACCGTACAATGCCGCTTTAAACACACACAAAAGTGCCAACGTCAGCGTTAATGACGACTCAACGAACCAGCGTCACCCCTACAACCAAGGAATGCTCACGCCCATGCGCGCCAGCCAATTATTGATTGCGACATTAAAAGAAACCCCGGCCGACGCTGAAGTCATCAGCCACCAGTTAATGCTGCGCGCCGGGATGATCCGCCGTCTTACTTCAGGCCTGTATACATGGTTGCCCCTCGGCCTGCGTACCCTGCGCAAGGTAGAGGCTATTGTGCGCGAAGAGATGAACCGCGCCGGTGCCCAAGAGGTGTTGATGCCCGCCGTGCAGCCTGCCGACCTGTGGCAAGAGTCCGGCCGCTGGGAACAGTACGGCCCAGAGCTTTTGCGCTTGAAAGACCGCCACGAGCGGGATTACTGCGTTGGTCCCACTCATGAAGAGGTGATCACCGATCTGGTACGTAAAGAGATCTCCAGCTATAAGCAGCTACCAGTTAACTTCTACCAGATCCAGACTAAATTCCGTGATGAGATCCGCCCACGCTTTGGCGTGATGCGCTCGCGGGAATTCATCATGAAGGACGCCTACTCGTTCCACTTGGACGAAGACTCCCTCAAAGAGACCTACCAAGGCATGTACGATGCCTACACACGCATCTTTACCCGCTTAGGGCTCGATTTCCGCCCCGTCATCGCCGATAACGGCTCGATTGGCGGCACCGGCTCCCACGAGTTCCACGTACTGGCCGACTCAGGCGAGGATGATATCGCGTTCTCTAACGAATCCGATTACGCCGCTAATATTGAAAAAGCCGAAGCGCTACCTGCACCCCTGGGCAGCAACCCAGAACGTGCCGCTCCCAGCGAAGAGATGCGTCTCGTCGACACGCCTGATGCAAAGACCATTGCCGCGCTGGTAGAGCAGTTCAAGCTGCCGATTGAAAAAACTGTTAAAACATTGATGGTGCACGCCGCTGAAGGTGGATTGATCGCACTGCTGGTACGTGGCGATCACGCACTTAACGAGGTCAAAGCGGAAAACCTACCCCAGATAAAAACTCCGCTAACCATGGCCAACGAAGAAGAGATTCGCGCATCCGTTGGTGCAGGGCCTGGCTCGCTTGGCCCAGTTGGACTTGAGATCCCAGTCATTATCGACCGCAGTGTTGCACTCATGAGTGACTTTGGCGCGGGTGCGAACGTGGATGGCAAGCACTACTTCGGCATTAACTGGGAGCGTGATACCGCTCTCCCCCAAGTGGCTGATCTTCGTAACGTCGTAGAAGGGGACCCCTCGCCTGATGGTAAAGGTACGCTCTCTATCAAGCGTGGTATTGAAGTGGGTCACGTCTTCCAACTGGGTCAGAAGTACTCCCAAGCCATGAATGCAAACGTACTGGGCGATAACGGTAAAACCAGCCATCCGTGGATGGGCTGCTACGGCATTGGTGTGACCCGAGTGGTCGCTGCTGCCATTGAGCAGAACCACGATGAATCCGGGATTATCTGGCCAAATTCCATTGCGCCGTTCCAAGTTGCGTTAGTCCCCATGAACGCTCACAAATCTCAACGCGTTCGCGAAGAGTCTGAACGTCTCTATCAAGTACTCACTGCGGCGGGCTTAGACGTACTACTGGACGACCGGGATACCCGCCCTGGGGTTAAGTTTGCCGATCTAGAGCTGATGGGTGTACCTCATCGCCTGGTGATTGGTGACCGTGGCCTTGATAACGGTGAACTGGAGTACAAAGGCCGCCGTGATAGCGAGGCAACGATGATTCCCGCCGAACAGGTCGTTGACTTTCTGCGTGAGCAGGCCGGACTCAGCAACGCATAATAGCCGTTACATATCTCACCGTTGAACGCGGCAACACGCCGTTTGCAACGGTTGATAGGATGGGCACACTGGCAGGCGGATGCACCAACCGCCTGCCAGAGCTCAGCACAGTGTGAGCACAGGCATTAAGGCTCGACTGGCTTAATCAACCCTTCGCTTGCTAGCTGCCCCAACAAATGGCCAACGTCTTGCTGCACCCGCTGCTGACCTACTCCCTCAAAAAACGTTAACAGCGTTTCACTAATCTCCTCCTGAGCTATAGGTTCATGCTTAAGCAGTGCCCACACAGCCTGACCGGTCATATTAAGTCGATGGATAGCGCCGCCCTCCTGGGCAATGATGAATAACTCATCCCCAAGGGGATACTCATGGGCAGCAGCGCTTGCTACCCATTGTTGAGCCACAGCATCAAGCAATAACTGGCGCTTCGCACAAAGCGCTACGTGTGGTTTTTCAATTCTAGATGAAGGAGGGCCACCATTACTGTTTCTCTGCTGATCGCCCCTCGATATATCAAACCACCTTCTACCAACCCACCGTTTACCAACCCACTGGGCAGCCTCATAGGCCTCACGGTAGCGCAGTAAAAAACAGGGTACTTCCTGCAGCATGGGTAAAAACCGCTGGATCAGCGCTTGATCTGATTCGTGTTCAGCAAAATTTTGCTGCAATAACTGCCACAATCCCTCACCTGGCTGCAACGCTGTTAGCTGAGGTTCGGTAAGTGTTTCATCACGGTCAAACAGCAGTATGCCTCCTATCGGGCACTGCGTGCCGTGACTCGCCAGTTGCTGCTCATTTAATGCTAAATAGCCATAGCGGTGGTCATGTGGCCCAAGGTGAGAAGCAACGAAGTCTTGAAACTTAGGGTCAAGCTGCGCTGGTAGCGGTAAACGTAGTCGAGGAGCAATACCTAGCGCTATACCTTGCCCGCTATGGGTCACAGCCAGCACATCGTCACCGAATACACGATAGCCAGCCGCTGCAAATGCTGCTGTTAACGTGCTCTTACCCGCCCGGTGAGCATCAGGAAAGATAACTAGTTGGCCATTGATCTCCACTGAGCCACAGTGCAGCCCAACCAACTCAGAATGCTTATGGAGATAGGCACCAGCCACATCAGCAATCACGCTACAAGCCGTACCTGTGGGCGTATCGAGCAGCATACCCTCAGGTAGTGCTGGCGCCTCCTGCCAATACCCATCGGGGTGGCGCCAAACGCCTATCTCAGGAGCAACGTCTTGGTTTTCACAAGGTACAAAGGGCCAGCCTGGCATTGCCTGATGCAGGGTGGGTAGCAACTGCTCGGCATCAACCAGACGCAAACAGGGGCCGAGATTTTCCAGGGCGTAATCAGCGAAAGGGGCTTGTTTACTCACCGCTATTTTACTCACTGCTATCTCCTACCAACGAGGCAACAAGCGACTTAAGCGAATCTCGATCACACCGTCACGCTCCCAACGAGAACGCTGAGGACGCGAGTAGCGCTTTCCATGCCGGTGGTGGTAGTCACGGGAGTAGTGGGAACGGGTATAGCGCGGTCTTGAATAGCTAGGCCTGGAATAACTGGGTCTTGAATAACTGGGCCGTGAACGGCTGGGGCGAGAGCGACGGCGCCCTCGGGCTTCTGCTTGGCCCATGGAGAGCATCGTGGGAGCAACGTAGAGCGCGGCAGCACCAAGTCCTATACTAGTAAGTACTTGGCGCCGCGAACGTCGCTGGCTTAGCACCTTGTCAAGTTTATCTTGGCTCATCGGGCTTCTCCTTAAACTGCTGGCAGAAATTAAAGAACACTGTTTGATAACAGCTACTTTAGCCAGCCCACTCTTAAGAAGCCATGCTAATGAGAGCGCTTCCCCATTATTTGCTTTTTTAACGGTGCATACTTACCCTTCGCAACCACTTCTACAACAAGCTGCAGATGACAGTAATTATAAGGCCACTTCAAAACCATCACGCCCAGCGACTTTTACTCGATACAGCGCTTTATCAGCAGCATCATAGGCGTGTGCAAACGTTACTTCCATCGCCACAAAGCGTACCGCTCCCACACTTAAAGTAACGTGCTGATTACCAGGGTGCGCCGGATGCTTAAAGCCTGAGCGACGAAGAGTAGCGATCAACTGATCACAAGCGTTAAATAACGTTTGATCATCAGGGCAGCTTATCAATGCGGCAAATTCGTCGCCTCCCAGACGGTATAGTTTGGCTCCCTCGCCTAGCTGCTCTTCTAGCAGACTCGCCAAGCGGCGCAACAGCTGATCGCCTTCAGGATGGCCTAATGAGTCGTTGTACTGCTTAAAGAAGTCGATATCCACAAGGATCAATCCAAGGGACTTGCTTGCTCTTGCGAGTACATCTTGTTGCAGCGCACTGCGGTTACCAATACCCGTAAGCGGGTCACGCATGGCACGTTTCATCCAAGCAAGCGTCTCGTTGGTAGCACGCTCTGTTCGACGTAGCTGGCGCTCATGCATACCCCAAAACAGCAGGCCCATCACAAAAATCACCATGCTTGAGTATGTAAGCATGTGACTATGGCGGCGAGTGCTTGTCGCAAAGGTATTAATCGCCTCACCACGACGATCTAACTGGCTCATTTCAATATTGGTTAAACATTCAACAACAATAAAGAGTGAGTGAGCGGCATCAAGTGGCACAATATGTTGCTGTTCAATCAGGCCGGTCAGTTCATCAACCAGCGCCAAACTAGGTGTGGTACATGCGTAATGCTGCTTATATATATCAACATCGAGCAATCCATAGGCTAATTCAAGATAATGACGAACGTTGCTAATATCAGCAGGCAAAGAGGCGACTAGCAGCTTTTCCTGAGCACGCTGCACATAGCTCCGCGACCGAGTGGCTAGCTGCTGGCCAGTTAAATTACCGGTTTGGCTAAAATAGCCCTGAATCTCGGGGTACACCCAGCGCGACTCATAAGTAATCAGCATCATCAGCGCTAAAAAGCTCGAAAGACTCAACGAAAGCCAAGTCAGGTAGCGGTGCCGCCCCTTTCGTTTACCCAAAAAGACAGGCGGCTTAAGGGACTCACTCTCCTTCACCACTGGGCCTCAATGCTACGAATCATCCAGATCCAGTCGTTAAATTCGCGAAGTTTTGCGATATCCCGTGTGCCAATATCTCGTTCCACCAAGCGCAGCGGGCCGCGTGAACGCAGTGTCAGAGGCTCTCCATCCTCCTCCACTACCATTAACCAATTGGGGTCCTCCCAACCACCTAGTGTCACGTTATAGTCATCCCAAGTGGTAAAGTGCAACGCGGGCGGTACCTCACCAAACTGTTCAACGAGAAAGCGGCGAAACTCAATACCACGAACTTCAACTTCGCGCCCCTGATAGGGGTCAAAAAGGGTAACGGTATTATCAGCCTGTTGTTTTACATCAGATAAGACCAAATGCTGACTCTTTTCACCGTTGATGATTGTTAGGCCTTGAGCATAAGCAGCCATTGGTAGCCAACTAACTATTAATATCCACCAGCATGCTGCGCTAATCTTCAACTGTTTACTACCGTCAAAAAAAGTAGCAAACCATGCCTTTGCAACATTCATCCAAGACAGCTCCCTGTATTTAAGCACGTTATTGTAGTACCAAATTTTTGATAGCGGCACTTTACCAGAGCATGTCCGTTATTGCTCTTCAACGACAATTAACACAACTCAAAAAAACTGCTCAAAAAAACGATACAAAAAAGCCGGCCCAAATGGGCCGGCAACAGGAAGCTTACATAGAATGTAAGCCCCCTCCCCTGACGATGGTAAAATCGTTTGAGTTAAGGCTTCTTCCGCTCATCTTTACGTAGATGGTCGCGGATGACAAAACCCACCCAGCCGATCATAAAAACGATCACTAACGCGACAGTGGCTAAGCCGAAAATAACAGTATCATCCCAGTACATGGTGTCCCCTCCTGCCGTGATGTATGGTCCCATCGTACTGGGTTTACGGCAGAGGAAACTGACCTGGGTCAAGCTTTACAAATGGCCAAAACGTGACTGGTGCAGAACTTGATACACATCACTTTTTTAGGTTTTAAATGAAGTTTTCAAAGGCTGGTCACTTTTAAATACCAGCCTTTCAACGGAAGAAACTAAGTTATTTTCAGCGTTAGATCACTTATTTGACATACTTATTTGACATACTTATTTGACATACTTATTTGACATACTTATTTGATGTGCTTGTTTGAAGTGCCTGTTTGAAGCAATTGTTTGAAGTGCCTGTTTGAAGTGCTCGTTACAGCAACTTAGCGTGAACCTTGGTTAGAGAACCTTGGTTATGGTTAGAGGACCTTAGTTAGAGGAATTTAGTTAGAGAACTTTACGATCTTCCACTTTGCTGTGTTCGGTGCCCGGAGGAAGCGGGTGCCCCTTGGCTAATTCCGCACGGGTAGCATCCCGTACGTCCAGAATAGTCACTTGATAGCGCAGGGTATTACCGGCTAAGGGGTGGTTGGTATCCACTGTGACTTTGTCGCCATCAATGCTAAGCACAGTGACAATCTGTGGACCAGCCTCCCCCTCGGTTTGAAAACGGCTACCTGGTGCAAGCTCAGCACTACCAAAAGAGGACCGACTAACCTCTTGTACCAAGTCTTCATTACGCAGCCCGTAAGCTTCAGCGGGAGATAACGTCACTCGAAGCTCTGTTCCCACCACTTTACCCTCTAATGCACGCTCCAAACCGGGTAAGATATTATCGTGACCGTGCAGGTACTCCAGTGGTTTATTGCGAGCCTGGGAGTCATCTAGTACCTGGGCACAACCATCGTTGAGCACATCGCTTAGTACATAGTGTAAGGTCACCACCTGATGGGCCGTAATCGACATGGAAAACTCCTCTCCGGTAAGCTGTCGGCGTTATCATGGATGTTTGGCCTAGTCTATCACTGACCGTTTTATAGCGAACCTTTGCCCCGTCTTTTCTTGGAGTTTATGTAACATGCCCATCCCCACGCCCCAGCGCAGTTGGCTTGCTGCGCTTGCTATTTACCTGCGTGCGCCTGTCATTACCATGCTGTTTTTGGGGTTTTCTGCTGGCCTGCCTTTTCTGCTCGTGTTTTCAACACTTTCAGCGTGGCTGCGCAGTGACGGTGTTGAAGTAGCCGCCATCGGCTTTTTTGCCTGGATTGGCATGCTCTACTCCATCAAGTTTTTTTGGGCACCAATTGTTGACCGCTTAGCACTACCACTACTGACCCGCACCTTCGGCCAGCGGCGCGGCTGGATGCTGCTGGCCCAGGGTATGATTGCCGCAGGGCTTATCGGCTTAGCGGGGCTAAGTCCGGTAGGTAACCTAGGCTGGGTAGCAGCCTTTGCACTACTGGTGGCATTTGGCTCAGCAACGCAGGATATTGCTATCGACGCCTACCGCATCGAGTCTGCTGATGACGATATGCAAGCTGCCATGGCCTCCACCTATATTATTGGCTACCGGGCCGGTCTTCTCGCCGCAGGAGCTGGAGCGCTCTATGTAGCCTCAGCGGTTTCCTGGAACGTGGCTTACCTAACCATGGCAGCGCTGGTGGGTATTGGCGTGATCACCGTACTCATTCGCCCAGAGCCAAAACGCGCCTCACTCTCTGTCCAGCTTATTCATGAGCCAAAAGTGCGCGCCTTTATTCGTGCTAGCCGTGGTAAACCAAAGGCGATACGCCGGTTCGGCGCATGGGCCATAGGCGCGATTGTGTGCCCGTTTACCGATTTTTTCCGGCGTTACGGGGTAAAAGCACTGGGTATTCTGGTGTTTATTGCGGTGTTTCGAATTAGCGATTTGGCCATGGCCTCCATGGCCAACCCGTTGTATATCGATTTAGGCTTTTCACTGGCGACCATTGCCAACGTAACTAACATCTTTGGCATTGCTATGAGCATTACCGGCGGCATTCTTGGCGGGCTATTGGTGGCCCGCTACGGTATTGGGCCACTGCTAATCTTCGGCGCAGCAGCCGCTACGCTGACTAACCTGCTTTTCGCAGCGCTGGCGATCGCAGGCCAACAGCTTCCGATGCTGGTAATGGCTATTGTGGGTGACAATTTAGCCAACGGCTTAGCCAGCGCGGTGTTTATCGCGTTTCTTTCCAGCCTAACATCACGGGCCTATACAGCCACCCAGTACGCGCTATTCTCCTCACTCATGACACTCCCCGGCAAGTTCCTCAGTGGGTTTGGCGGGTTGGTAGTCACTGCCCAGGGGTACGCTACTTTTTTCGTGGTTGCCACACTACTCGGCCTACCCGCGATTGCCTTGGCAATCTGGATAAGCCGAGATAAACAGCTAGTGCCTGCCCCCATCCTCAAAGCAGGCTAGCGGACTATTAGCGGTGGTTATTTAGCCACTCCAGTGCTCCCGAGGTAGTACGCCACTGATCACGCATCAGTGTGCGGTACTGCCATGCTTCTGCCCGGGAGCCAGGATCTACCTGGCCATCCGCGTGAGGCATAGAGGGCCTAGGACTTTCAGCACAAATCAGCTCCAAGGCATGGCGATTATGAGCGATGACTTCGTTTAGCGCTGCTTCGGCGGCATCAAGTTTTTCAAGGCGATACAGCGCTAACGTACGCCCCATCAGCAGCCCCAGCACAAGCGAACCGTCGTCTTTATGCGGCTCCTCGGTAAGCGCCAATGCTTCCTCATTACGGTCATCACGCAGCAACTGGTCAAGCACCAGCTCTTTTAAACCAAGGCTATCTTCCTGATCTATCGCCAACAGCTCTTCGGCTAGCTCACGAGATTGTTGGCGCGCACCACGCTCCATACCAACGACTAGTGCTAAGCCGGTGCGCAATAACATGGCATTATCCGCATCATCCCAGCACAAGTTGCCATCGCCTGCGGCACGAGCCTGCTCCAACCAACGAGAAAGGCGCAGTGATAACGGCTCCAGCAGGCTCGGAGCCATCCACGGTAAGCTCCCAAAACGGCTGGTGAGCGCGAGCGTCACGTCTTGAACAACTTGAGGAGCATCCAACCATTCAGGGTGAGCGCAAAGCGCCGACATCCATTCGATGGCATTGCCCCAGGGGTCGTCGCGAAACCCTAACGCTACCTCTTCGTCCACCAACACTTGGAACTGCTCATGCCAAGCGGCAAATAGCGTCTCCTCCCGAGCGGTAGTGGTGTAGAGAAGCCTACCGGACTCAGCATCTTGATGAATGGCAAGCTTAGGTGCAGTGGGCAATGCCGCCAGAAGTGCCTGCAACGACACCAGCGGTGTCGCCATATCCTCTTCAGCGCTGAGCAGTTGGTCGGCCAGCGTCGCACCGGGGTTTTCTGCCAGCGCGGCAAGGAATTCGAGCTGATCTTCATCCAGACCACCCTGACGAACTAAACGGCGATACCAGAAGTTAGCACGCTCTTTGGCCTCTTCTTCATGACCTTCATGGAGTAGCAGCATGGCTTCAATGTACGCCAGTGTCGGCGAGTCTGGCAGCGCCTGCTGGGCTTTTACAAAAGCAGCACGGGCGCTATCCAAGTCGTCATTATCCAGGTGCATCAAGCAAAGGCGCTCTAGCGCCACACCGCGTAAAAACAGCGGCCCACGCTCTAACACCTCATCAAGCAGATCGGCACGTTTACGGGTAAAGCCTCGCTCTTGATAGATATCCAGCAGAATCTCAAAGGCGGGCTCAGCTTGCTCCGGTAGCCGTAACCAATCGCTGCCATCAAATAACGACTCAAGAATTTGCATCGAGCGGCCGGTTTGGCCGCTTTCAGCAGCAATTAACCCCGCCTCCAGAAGAGCCTGAGGAGGTGCCTTCTGGCTCTCTAACGCCGCTTTTAACGTCGCCCCTTTCCACTCCCTCAGTGACAGCATCCACATCATCTGTTCAGGAATATCCGTCGGGAAGTCTACGCGGTAGCAACACTGCTTATACTTGCGCCCGGAGTCGCACCAGCAGGGTTCGTTGCGGCCAGGAGTGGCCAACGGCTCGCAGGCAAAACCCAGTCGTTCTAACGGCGTTTGTGACCATAAAATGGGCGCTAGCGCTTGAGCAGTAGCTACATTCCCATTAAATGCCTCCGCGCCTTTGTCACGTACCCATGTCATAAAATCGGGGTAGTGTTCCTGCTGCCTAATTGCCGAGAGTGCCCCAGAGGCAAATCCCAGCAGTTGATCGACCCATACCGCCAGCATTGCCGTCTCCACTGTGTTTAAAGCCGCATAGTCTAGCATGACCACCAGGATCCTCGCAGAGAGGATTGGCGACGCCATCAGGGGCTGCTAGAGTGAAATTTTTTGCGCAAACTGTGCAGTATCTGAACTACCGAGAACAATACAATGCAACAACTAACAATCACCGTCTGCCAAGGTACACAGATAACGCCCCACTTGCCGGCATTAGCCCGCCTTCGGATAGAGGTATTTCGTGATTTCCCCTATCTATACGACGGCGAACTAAGCTACGAGGAGGACTATTTAGGCCGCTACGCAGAAAACCCCGCTAGTCTATTCGTGCTGGCACTCGATGGTGACCATCTGGTAGGTGCTGCCACCGGGCAACCCCTGGCAGATGAGGTCGATGAATTCCGTTCCCCGTTTGAGGCGAATAGCATCCAACCTGAGCAGGTGTTTTATTATGGTGAATCCCTTCTGCTCCATGGCTACCGCGGTCACGGCATTGGCAAGCGTTTTATAGCCGAGCGCGAAGCCCATGCCAGGCAGCAGGGATTCGAATTAGCAGCCTTCTGTGCGGTGGAACGCCCCGATGGTCACCCCTCTGAGCCCCACAATTACCGCCCGCTCCATGATTTTTGGAATACACAGGGCTATCAGCGCCACGACAAGCTAGCCACTACCTTCGCCTGGAAAGATGTTGGTGAGCATGAAGAGAGCCACAAAACGATGGTCTTTTGGCTCAAGCCCCTCACCTAGCGTTTGGTGTCCATTCAAGCAGTGGCTGAGTTCGCTTGTGCATATCCAATCGTGCACCTAAACGCACCAAGTTCCAGTAGTGGCCATTTAGCGCACGGGATAAAAGCAGCGTATCCGCCGGGGGCTGCAACCGATCCATGGCCGCCCACACCTTAGGCGTTAGCTCTCGCAAACGGCGATGCACGCGTACGTCGCTGAAATTCTGTTCACCGGGTTCAAACAGCGGAGCAATACACTCCGCCGATTCGCGATAAAGCGCCAGTGGCGCACCCTGCCCCTGGCGACCTCCCATTTGTATGAGGGCTTCGTCCATGCCCATGGCGTCATACTTGAGCGTTGCATTCAGCAGCTGCATCATCGCCGTGAGGCGCGCCTCGGGCACCGTTATCACCGCCCCTAAGTCGTAAATTACCAGCCGACCTTGATCATCCGCAGCGAAATTACCGGCGTGCGGATCAGCGTGCAGCTCACCGTAAGTGAAAAGCTCTTCGGTGATCCAGTCCGCCAACGCCTGGGCAATCCCCTGGCGAGTTGCGTCATCAGCAGTTGCCAGATCACGCAGCGGCGTGCCGCCTACAAAGCGCATAGCAAGGACATGCCGACCGGAAAGCTCAAACAGTGGCTCAGGGATTACCAACTGCGGATTGTCCCGGTAACGCTCGCGGTAACGGGCAAGCGCGTTAGCTTCAGCTTGGTAATCGAGCTCTTCTCGCAGCCCGTCCGCCAACTCGTCAAATAGCGTATCCAACCGCGCTTGAGGCACTTTGAACCAACGGCCCAGACGCATAATGCGCCGTACTTGCACTAAATCACTCTCTAATACCTCAGCCAGGCCAGGGTACTGCACCTTGAGTACAATGGTTTCACCCGCGAGAGTGGTGGCCCGGTGCACTTGGCCCATGGAAGCGCTGGCAAAGGGTCGTTCCTCAATGTCACTGAAGTAGTGATTCATATCCCCATACTGCAGCACCAATGCTTCACGAATTTTTGGCCAGGGCATGGGCTCGGCCTGACGCTGCAGGCGGGCGAGCTCCTCGGAGAGATCTGGCGGCAGCAGATCATCCCACTGGGACATTACTTGCGCCAGCTTCATGGCTGGGCCTTTTAGCTCTGAAAGGCCTTCAAACAGCGCCTCACCCAGCGCACGCCAGTCCGCTTGGCCACCTAAACGAGTTTTCAACAGCGCGCCACCCGCGCGTGCGCCCAAGCCCATCAATCGTCGAGTCCTGCCTCGCTCACGCATTGGCCATGCCCCTTAAATCTCACCACACCAAATTATTTATACATAATTTATACAACTTAACAGCATTGGCTACTTGCCGCATCACTACCCTGCTTTCTACCAAGGCTATTCAGCTGTCAATCGCCGTTTTTAACAACTACCTGTCCTCGAAATCTCGATGCATACACTGCAACTGAAACCAATGTTGGTCAGCGTCTGCTACCATAGCCGCTATCAAAGAATACGATAAAGGCTCCGCTTCGCATGCGCTTGATTATCGCCGAAAAACCCAGCCTTGCCCGTGCCATTGCTGAGGCACTACCCAGCAGTGCCAAACGCCAAGATGGCGCGATTGTGTGCGGTGACACTACGGTGACCTGGTGCCTTGGTCATTTATTGGAACAAGCTGCTCCAGAAGTCTACGACCCAGCCGATAAACAGTGGCGCTTGGACAGGTTACCCATTGTGCCGCAGCAGTGGAAACTTATGCCGCGCCCCAAAGCCCGCGGCCAGCTAGCGGTAATACGTAAACTGATCAAACAAGCGACGGACGTAGTGCACGCGGGCGACCCCGACCGCGAAGGTCAGTTGCTAGTACAAGAAGTCATTGAGCATATGAAGTATCGCGGCCCAGTGCAGCGGCTACTAATTAGTGACCTTAATCGCCCAGCGGTCAGCCGCGCGCTCGCTAGCCTGCGTTCTAATGCAGAGTTCCAGCCGCTATTTCAAGCGGCTCAAGCTCGCTCCCGCGCTGACTGGTTATATGGCATTAACTTAACCCGCGCCTGGACGCTCACCGGCCGCCAAGCCGGGCACGATGGTGTGCTCTCCGTGGGTCGTGTGCAAACCCCGGTACTGGGTTTGATCGTGCGCCGCGACAACGCCATTCGCGATTTCAAGCCCCACCCGTTCTACCCGCTTTGGGTAGATTTACAGGTAGCCCAAGGGCAACTACGCGCATGGTGGGCGCCAAAAGAACACCAGCCACTGGATGATCAAGGACGCCTAATAGATCGCACCCCTGCTGATGCATTAGCAGCAAGGCTCCCCGGCGCAAGCGGCACCTTGACTACGCTCGATCAACAGGAAAAGCGCCAGGCACCACCACTGCCCTACTCACTTTCCGCCTTACAAGTAGATGCCGCCCGGCGTCACGGTCTTTCCGCACAAATGGTGCTGGATATTTGCCAACGGCTTTACGAGCAGCACAAGCTGATTACCTACCCCCGCTCCGACTGCCGCTACCTCCCACAAGAGCACCTAGCACTTGCTCAACGCAGCCTGAGCAGCGCCTGCCAAAACGACGATACATTACGCCAGTGGCTAAACGGGGCGGATTTTACATTGCGCTCCAAGGCCTGGAATGACAAACAAGTGGGCGCACACCATGCCCTAGCACCTACCGGAAAGCCCGCAGACTTCAGCCAACTCTCGGCTACCGAAGGGCATGTGTTTCGGCTGGTGGTGCGTAACGTCATGGCACAATTTTACCGCCCGCTGCGTACGTTTGAGGTAAAAGCAGAATTCACCTTGCTGGATGAAGCCTTTCGCGCTCGTGGCCAGAGCATTCTTGACCACGGCTGGAAACCGCTATTCACTACCCGCGACGACACACCTCCATTGCCGCCACTGACCCAAGGTGAGCCCTGCCAAGCGTTAGGTGCAGGCGTTGAAGAGAAAGAAACCCGACCGCCAGAGCCCTTCACCGATGCCAGCCTGATCAAGGCGATGATGAATATTGGCCGCTATGTGGATGACCCAGCTGTCCGCCGTACCCTGCGCGATACCGACGGCCTGGGTACCGAAGCTACCCGTGCAGGCATTATTGAAACCTTGGTGCAGCGCGGCTATCTGGTGCGCCAGCAAAAAGCCCTACGCGCCACCAAGCTAGGCTGTGCACTCATTGCTGCCCTACCCAGCGCCGTCAGCACGCCGGAACGCACCGCCTTATGGGAGCAGCGCCTGCGGGCGATTTCTGAACAGCAGGATGACCCTGGAGCCTTTCAGCAAGCGTTACTGGATGATCTACGCAGCTTGCTCACCCATAGCGATGCGGCCAAGTTAAGGCAGAGCCTGCAAAGTGCTCAGGGTGAAACTGGCGGCCCGGCGAAGCGTAAGAGTAAGCCCAGGAAGCGTTATACGAAAAGAAACAGTACCGGTGAAAGAAAGAAGTAGAGTGACGGTCGTGATAAACATACCTCCCGACGCTAACCTCGCTGCGTCTTTATCTTGAACGTCAGGTCGTAGTTATTGAGCAGCGGCGGCATGGGCTTACTGCTAAGCAAGCGATCCGGCGGGCTCAGTTGACACTCTCGCCCTTGCAGTAACCTGGCCAGCATATGACTGGTCACGGTTAGCACAACGTGCCGCCCCGGACAGATACCAGGGCCGCCGCTGAACTGCATCATCGGCCAATCCCCAGCCCCTCCCTGCACCCAGAGATCGGGATCGAACCGGTTAGCATTGTCCAGAATACGTTCATCGCGATGGAAATACGGTGCAAGCAGCAGTACCGAGGTTTTGGCTGGCATAATGCCGTTCTCCCATTCGGTCGCTTCTGTTGTCTCCCGCAGCACCATGGGCGTGGTGGGCCAAAGGCGCAAAGACTCAAGCACACAGCCGCGTAGGTAATCATGCTTGGGCGCTGGCTGTTGCAGATTCTCCGCTATCTCGATCTGGGCTCGCTCGGCATGATCGGGGTGTGCAGCAAGTAGCGCTAAAGCCCGGAAAGTAGCCATGCCTGCCGGGTCGAAGGCAAATAGATACTGTGGCACCTGATGCTCAGGCTGAGTGGTGTCAGTCGTAGGTATTCGGGCAATTTCCGCGGCCAGACTACCCTCCTCACCACGCTCCAGGTAGGTACGCAGGCGCTCGTGGAAGTCCTCTTTGACTTGGCCATGCCCAGGGTGAAAGAAGGCCCAGTTGGCGGCGCCGCGCAGCTTTTCAAGTATTTCTGTCAGCGTCTGATCATCGCGGGCGGAATCGCCCAGTACCACACGACGTATCACTCGGTTCCAGGTTTTCTCGAACATCTTCCAATCGAGTTTGCCATCCTCCGCTTCAACGCGAGAGAGAAGCTCATCGGCTTCCTGTTCGACTACCTGGGCAAAGCGCGCGCCCAGGCCATGAACCGGGCAATCACTCTGTAGTACCTCCTCGTTGAAGCGTCTACGTTCGGCACGTTCGGGGCCGTGAGACACCAGGGACATATCGGGTTCGAAGTGCTCAAGCGCCTTGCGTTTGGCCCACTCGGCAGTGGCGAATGGCTCAGGAGTTTCGTTCAGTACTCGGTTAGCATGATCTGGGTCGAGCACTAGCGCCATCAGCTTGCTATCAGGCGTTTTCAACATTAGCGGGCCGGCCCCGTACTTCCTATTGAGTTTCTGCAGCCTGCGAATGCTGCGCTTGTCGAGTCCCAGCTTTTCCGCCATGCCCACCGCCTTGGGTCGACGGATAATCACACCCTTGGCAATATTGGGCACGAAAACATCGCCTATCACGGCTAGGGTCTCACCCACAGTGGCCGTAGGCAATAAGCTTTTATCCAGTTCCTTAGACATATTACTCTCCTTAAATTTGCCGCTTTTCTTGCCTCCTTTAGCTTGAAACTATAGGTTATTTTATCGTGTATGCAACCGATCCACCGTGTCTCCCAGTGTCATAGAGGAGCATCCCTATAATGTGCCAGCGCGACGACAAACCACGGGGCGCCTGCACCGGCAACCAAAGCAGCGACACCAGTAAATACCACGCTTCTTCACGTGGCCATGAGATCAACAACACAGCTCCTGGTTGGGTACTGCTGCGCGGCTTAATACGTGAGGCGCGACATTGGGAAGGGCTGCCCGAACAGCTAGCCGTGGCATTGCAGGAACCCGCCAGGGCGCTGGATTTACCGGGCAATGGTGCCCACTGGCGAGAGGCCAGCCCAACCAGCATCGATGGTATCGTCGATGCGTTGAGACAACAGCTAGACGACTCGGGCAGGAGAGGCCCACATCGGTTACTGGCGATTTCGTTAGGCGGCATGGTGGCACTGCGCTGGGCACAGCGCTTTCCCGATGAGGTGCAGTGTCTGGTGATGATCAATTCAAGCCTGCGCGGTGTCGTCCCTTTCTATCAGCGATTGCGCCCCCGTCAGTATCCACGTTTGCTCTCCGCCCTGTTGCGCTCGCTCGGCCATGAGCAACGCGAATGTCTTATTCTGCGCATGACTACCCGCTTGCAGGCCGACCTGCCCGCGCTGGCGGCTAGCGTGGCCTCAATAGGGAACAGGACTGGTGGCAGGAAAGTAGTAAACCGCTTTTGGAATAAAAAAGATAACGGTATAAATCATTAATTCTCCAATCAGGTAGTGAACACACCGGGCACCGCCAGCACCCATTGGCGAATGGCCAGAATCGTCGGATCATGTTGACGGCTTTCCGGGTAGACCAGAAAAAACGGTTTGCCTTCAAATACCGGGCCGAAAGGTTGCACCAAGCGCCCCTCCTCTAATTCATCCTTAATCAACTGACGGCTCATCAGCGCGACACCCTGCTCCCCCACAGCAGCAGAAATAGCGTGGGTCTCGTCGGAAAACACCAGCCCAGCACTAACATCCAACCCAGGCACCTTTGCCTCTTTCTGCCAGAAGCTCCAATTCAGGGGCGCAGACACTTCTCCCTGAGGGCGAAAATGAATCAACGGGTGCAGAGCCAACTCTGCTATATCACGCAGGCCAAGGCGCGGGCTACAGGTCGGGATAAAGGTGTTATCAAAAAGCTTCTCTGCTACCAACCCCGGCCAACGGCCATCGCCATAGCGAATAGCAATGTCTGCCGTTACCCCATCTAGCGGAACCGGCTCATGGGACGCATGAATACGCAGATCAATATCGGGATGGGAGTCGCGCAGCAGGCATACCCATGGCAGCAACCAGCGCACCGCAACCGCTGGCGTTGTAGAGAGCGTAACGGTTTGACGAACAGGTACAGCGCTCAGTCGCTCGACGACATGGCTAATGCTATCAAACGCGGTTTCTAACACCTGCAGCAACTCTCGGCCCTGAGGCGTCAATTGCAGCTTGCGAGGTTTACGCACAAAGAGGGCAACACCCAGTGCCTCTTCAAGACCCCTGATCTGGTGGCTAATGGCCGTTGCGGTAACGGATAGCTCCTGCGCGGCCTGTTTGGCGCTTTCGTGACGGGCAGCAGCCTCGAAAGCTCGAAGCGCCGATAGTGAGGGTAATCTGCGATGGCTCATGAATGAGTTCTACTCATCTATAACTGGAAGAAAAGATCGTTTGTCGCCTGAATTGCTAGAACCTAGTCTGAGTGCGTTGTTAATCATAGATGAATTTAACTCAGAAAGGAGCTTAGTCATGCCACATATCCTACATATCGATGCCAGCGCTCGCCCTGGCCTTGCAGGCACTGATAATCACGGCTCACATAGCCGTAACCTTACTCAACAATTTGTCCGCCAGTGGCGCTCCCGTCGTTCCGAGGACAATGTAACCTATCGAGATATAGGCCAAAACCCACCCTCTTTTATTAACCACGACTGGATTGCGTCTGCGTTTACACCAGAGGAGCGTCGTGAACCCTGGATGAAGGAGACGCTAGTAGAAAGCGACCAACTGGTAGATGAGTTAATTGCTGCTGATGTGCTGGTAATAGGCACGCCGCTTTATAACTTCGGCATGCCAGCTCACCTCAAGGCGTGGGTCGACCAAATAGTGCGCGCAGGCCGAACAGTGGATATCGATGAGAGCAACCCAGTCGATCCTTACATTCCGAAGCTCTCTGATCGGCCAAGGCATGCCGTCATTCTTACCGCTAGGGGCGGGATAGGCTTTAACCCCGGTGGGGAAATGGCACACATGAATCACTTGGAGCCAAACTTGGCCACAGCGCTTGAATTTATCGGTATTACCCGCCTTCACTACATTGCTATCGAAGGCCAGGAAGTTGGCGGTGAGCTACTGGCCGCTTCTGTTGCAGCGGCGCTACACAAAGTTGAAACGCTGGTTGAAGAATTGCAAGTAGCGCTCGGGGTAGTGCCAGCACCTGAGCCAGCCTAACGCTATGTGAACAACCAGCACTTATCTTATTGACTAGATTGAGGGGCCAGCCCTGTTCAATGCTTGTTGAATAAAACTCCCCTTCGCAGCCGTATAGGCCTCTCGATCTTTTTTAAACTCTGACGCCCACAGTCGCTTATTTATTTCATACTGCTGCGCTAGCTCAGCACTTTCGCGAAGGCGGTTGCGAAATGCCAAGCGCAGATTCCATTCCGGGCTGCCATACACCATCAGGTGAAGGTGATGTGTCCTACGCCCGTCAGACCAGCGCATAAGCCAACGTCGCCCCATTAACGAGGCGTTGTATTCCATTGATGTTGCATATTTCGCACGGCACAGCGGCTCCATTAAGCCATCGGCCTGAGACATGGAGTCTACGCCCGCCAGGATATCGATGATCGGCTTGGCCGAGAGCCCTGGTACAGCAGTACTGCCTATATGCTCGATCGCTAAAAATGTAGTTGGAAATAACTCTAGAAGTCGGTCGCGCTCTTTCTCAAACAGCGCTGGCCAAGCAGTGTCGTAAGGAAAGAGCGCCACTTCTTCATTAATCGCTCGGTTTAAAGACTCTGTTTCATCCATGCTTTTAGTAACTCCCTCAGCGCAAAAGGATACGCTTTTATGTGCCATCATTACCGGATACCCAGAACGCCTTGAAACCACTTGATAGCTACTAAGTCTCACCCTGAGTAGCCAACGTCCACCCTTACACATGGGTATAGTTTAAGTGGTGAAGATAGCTCAACGACACATTGGTAATACTAAGCAAAATGTACGCTTGCTGCATCACTAAGGGGCTGCTCCACTCATACCCCTCCTGCAACCAGCACGCGCCGGATGAGCATTTGCTCGAAGCAATTGTGGAACAAGGCCTTATGCTAGCCGCTGGCATCTTTTGGAATCTGGGAGAGCCAGAGGGTCAGGCATTTAAAAAAGCGACACCCAACACCTAACGTACCGCGGAAGAGGCAGAATAGATAATGACAACTCATGACAAAAACCGCGTTGATAACGAAGACATCCACTGGGATCAAGATATCAGCTACGGCCAATACCTGGACTTGGAACCCTTGCTAGCCTGTCAGAATCCGGCCTCTGATCAACACGATGAACTGCTGTTTATTGTCATACATCAGGTATCGGAACTATGGATCAAACTATGCCTGCATGAAGCGCATGGGGCGGCAAAGCATATTGCCAATGATAGCCTCAGCCCGGCATTTAAGATGCTCTCCCGTGTTTCCAGAATTCAAGAGCAGATGATCAAAGCCTGGGAAGTGCTAGTCACCATGACACCGGCCGACTACGCCAGCTTCCGCGATAGCCTGGGGCAAAGCTCAGGCTTCCAGTCCTACCAATATCGTGAAATCGAGTTTTTATTGGGCAATAAGAATGCCAAGCTGATCGAAGCACACCGCTCAAAGCCAACGCACTACCAAAAGCTTACCAAAGCGCTCAACTCGCCCAGCCTTTACGATATTGTTCTTCAACTACTTAAACGTCGTGGCTTCGCCATTCCTGAAGGCAAGACCCAAAGAGATTGGAGTATTCCCTACGTCGCCTGCCATGAGGTGGAAGCAGCCTGGACAGAAATTTATCAAAACAGCGAACAGCACTGGGATTTATACGAGCTCGCTGAAAAACTGGTCGATGTTGAATTCAACTTCCAGCGCTGGCGATTCAATCATATGAAGACTGTCGAACGTATCATTGGCTATCGCCGCGGCACGGGAGGAACTTCCGGTGTGAACTACCTGGTCAAGGCACTGGACTTGCAGTTCTTCCCTGAACTGTGGAGCACCAGAACCTCGATTTAAGAGCTAGTACAGCGTCGCTCATCACCTTGGCAACTTGATTCGTTTTTTGGAGTATCGATATGAGTGTAAGCCTGGATAGTGTTCGGGAGTTGGATCGACAGGATCCACTAGCCAATTTCAAACAACATTTTGCCCTGCCTGAAGGCGTTCTCTACCTTGATGGCAACTCTCTTGGAGCCCAGCCAAAAGCGGCCAAGCAGGCAGTGGATGACACCCTGGATCAGTGGCGGGATGAACTGATCAAAGGCTGGAACCAGGGTTGGTTCGATGCCCCCGAGCGCCTCGGCAACATTCTTGCGCCCATCATTGGTGCAAAAAAAGGCGAAGTCAGCGTTACCGACAATATCACCCTGAATATATTCAAATTGCTGGGATATATCCTTGGCCAGGACACGGGGGGTCGCCGTGCAGTATTGAGCGAAGGCGGCAACTTCCCAACCGACGGTTATATCGCCCAGGGCTATTGCCGGGTAAGTGGCACGGAGCATCGATTTTTACCCGATGGGGCCGACTTGGCTGAGCACCTGGAAGGTGTGGCTGTCGTCGTGCTTAGCCAGGTTAACTACCGCACCGGTAAATTACGCGACATGGCTGCTACCACTCAGCTGGTGCATGACCATGGTGCAGACATCATCTGGGATCTCGCCCACTCGGCGGGAGCGCTACCGATCGACCTTAACAGCAGTGGCGTACGCTACGCGGTGGGTTGTACCTATAAATACCTTAATGGCGGCCCCGGCGCGCCCGCTTTCTTATACGTACATGGCAATTGCCAAAATGGCGGCTGGCAACCCCTCTCAGGCTGGCATGGCCACGCTGCCCCCTTCGCATTCGAAGCCGACTATAGCCCCGCCAGTGATATCTCACGCTTTCGCACCGGAACGCACTCAGCGCTTACCTACGCAGCATTAGAAGCGTCGCTTGTCATGTGGAACGAGGTGGATATGCACGCTTTACGCGCCAAAAGCCTAGCGATGAGCGACCTGTTCCGAGAGTGCTTAGCCGATATTTTCACCGCCCATGGTATTGAAGATATAACGCCAGCGGCCAATCAGCGCGGTAGCCAGGTATCGCTGGTGGATACCCAAAACGGCTATGCCATTGTTCAGGCCCTGATTTCCCGTAACGTTATCGGTGACTACCGGGAGCCCGGCTTGATGCGCTTTGGCTTTACTCCGCTTTATCTGAGTTTCGAAGATGTATGGCAGGCGGCGCAGCACTTCCGAGAGGTCATCGAAAGCGGCGAGTATCGCAGCCCTGAATTCCACGTACGTGGTGCGGTTACCTAACTAAGAGCAAACACGATGACACAAACGCCCCTGGATCTCGCCTACTCCCCCAGCCATTTTGCTCGGGACTTCGAAACGACACTAGCGCACCAAGCTGCCTCTGGGCGCGATCTAGTGGCACGCCATCAGCCAATGACACTAAACGTCGGCGACGATCCAGCGGCCTGCCAACACGTGTTTGTGCCTAAAGGCGATGGCCCGTGGCCGCTAATGGTGTTTATTCATGGTGGCTACTGGCAGGAATTGGATAACACGGCCACCGATTTTCTCGCCGAGCGCTACTTGGCCAAGGGTATCGCCTTTACCTCCTTAGGCTATGGTCTGGCACCGCAGACCTCCATCACAACCATGATTAACCAATGCACTCAGGGGCTAGAAGCAGCCTATAGTGCACTCACTAATAAAGGCGGGGTGACATCAATCACCCTGGGTGGCCATAGCGCTGGCGCGCAGCTGGCGTACTGGGTGGCAGCGAGTTGCAAGCCCCCGGTTGATAAACTGCTATTGGTTAGCGGCGTTTACGACCTAATCCCATTGGTGAGTACCTACGTCAACAAGCCCCTGGGCCTGGATCAAGCCCAGGCACGAGCGTTAAGCCCTCAGTTTGCCGACTTAAATGCACTTCCCCCTTGCCAGGTAGTGATTGCCGAAAAAGATCCGCCCACTTTTCGCCAGCAGGGGCACGACTTTGTAACGGCGCTACACACAGCCAATATTCAAGTAGAGCTATTGGATTTACCCGACTGTGATCACTTTGATGTACTGGAGCATATTGAGTGATGAGAAGGCCAATTAAGATTCACCAATTGCTAATGGCTCATCAAATAACAACGGTGGCATAGGACAGTCGAGAATGTCCGCCATTACACGAAACAACTCGGCTTCGGCAGGTTGAATAAGCCCGCTATGCTCAATGCAGCGAGCCATCGCTTGCAACAGGACCGGCTTATGCAAAGGCTGCAAACGGCGCAAACGCTCAACCGCCAAGCTCAATGCCTGCATATCACTTGCATCGCTCACCGGTAGTTCGAACGGCAGCTCGCTCTCAGCGGCTTTCAGAGCAGCCGCAATCTCGGCTACGTCATCCTGACCAGCCGCTGCAAGCACCGCAAGCAGCACCTGACACTCCTGCTGTAGGTCAGTGAGTTTGAGGTTGGAAGGCCCGCCATGCTGCTCGACCAAATTATTTAAGACGAGTTGGTACAGCGTCCACTCAAATAGGCTGACCTTGCCATCTGCATCAATCAGCCGCTCCATACAGAGGCGGAAATGCTGGGTCTGCTCTACCGAAAGCGACTGTAACGCAGGCAGCGCCAGCTCAATCAGTGGCAAACGTAGCTGTACATCCAGCTTTAACACAGCTGGCCCATACTCCATCAGCGCTTGATAAACATCCGGAAGTGCAATTTGCTGCAGCGCCTCTAATTGATGTTCACGCTCCTCCTGGTGGTCACTGAGCAGCAGGGCATATATCAACGCACGGGCAGTATAAGGCTCGTGGGCAGCTGCTCTTATCTGCTCTGGCAAGGCGTTTAACATTGCCTGGGCCTGAGCTAAATGGCGTAGATCCGGCTGACCAATGGCGCTAATTGCAGTTTGAGCAGAAGCGGCGGTTAACACAGCTGATATCACCCCTACTCCTGCTGCACCGGCTTCTGCCCCGCCTGTTGCAAGGCCAGTTTTCAGCCCAGCTCTAAGACCGGTTCCAAGGCCCGTTCGATGCCCAGCGCCTGAGTGCTGCGTTTCGCTCTCTGAATCCGATGTAGCGTTTTCAACCGGCTGCAGCTTAGGCTCAGGGACCTCGAAACGGCCATCCCAGTCAGGCATCACACGTTGAATGCGATCTTTTATCGGGGGGTGGGTGGCCATCATGCGAGAAAACCCTAATCGCACACCTTGGCCAAAGAACAGATGGCTGAATTCTGCTGCATGTGCGGCTTGAAGGTGAGAACCCTGGCTATGCGCACCTATCTTAACCAGCGCGCTGCCAATCCCCTGTGGGTTGCGGGTGAACTGCACCGCAGAGGCATCCGCCAAATACTCCCGCTGTCGGCTGACCGCTGACTTAATTAAATTGCCAAAAAAAGTACCCGCATAACCGATCAACATTAACGCTACCCCAAGCGCTAGAACGACCACGGCAGAGTTATCACGCTTATTGCCACTAACCCGACGGAAACGCATGCTGCGCAGCAGTGTTCCACCCAACATCCCAATCAGTAGGATGCCATGCAGCACACTCACCAAACGTATATTCAGCCGCATGTCACCGTGCAAAATATGGCTGAACTCATGGGCAACCACTCCCTGTAGCTCTTCCCGCGTTAGGCTACCAATTGCCCCGCGGGTAATACCAATCACAGCATTGCTTGGTCGGTATCCTGCCGCAAAGGCGTTGATGCTTTCCTCTTCCATCACATAGACCGAGGGTACCGGCGTGCCCGCCGCAATAGCCATCTCTTCAACCACATTGAGGATACGGCGCTCGTCGCTGTCACGTGTATTCAAATTAATCTCGCGGCCACCAAGCGCTTCCGCCACTGCTCGGCCACCACGGCTTAACTGATGTTGTTTGAACAGCCCACCAAGTACGACAACAACCAGCACTGCTATAGCAACACCAACAACAAGTTCAACTGAGAGAGCAGACCACACCCCTTGGGCCGAGAGATTAGTCTGTGCTGCGGAGTGGTTTTCACCCATCAAATGGAGCGTAAGAGCAATGACCAGCGTGGTCACAACAATCAAAGCGAGCACGGCCAGTATTAGTAAAACGACCAAACGCCCGGTTTTACGCCGTGCGTGGTCTTGTGCAGTAAAAAAATCCATTAGCCCTATACACTCCGCAACAACTTAGAACGACACTTTTGACCAGAACGACACTCTTGACCAGAACAGCCTCTTAGGCCAGAACGACACCTTAAGCTAGAACGATACCTTTGGCGCCTCCTGGATTTGGGCGCTATCTTCGAACTCTAATAAAGCAGCGTTCTGACCATGGCCGAACATGCCAGCCACCGCTACCTGGGGGAAGCTTTGGCGATAGGTGTTGTAGTGCATCACGGAATCATTAAAGGCTTGGCGCGCAAAGGCTACCTTGTTTTCAGTGCTGGTAAGCTCTTCTGACAACTGCTGCATATTTTGTGAGGCTTTCAGATCCGGGTAGGCCTCCATCACCACATTGAGCCGCCCCATCGCCTGAGTTAGCGCCCCTTCAGCACCGCCTAAATCAGCAATCGCCTTGGCGCTGCCAGGGTTAGCAGCGGCTGCCTTCAACCCAGCCACAGCGGTATTCCGCGCTTCAGTCACCGATTGCAGCGTCTCCCTCTCATGGTTGAGATAACCCTTTGCCGTTTCTACTAAATTGGGAATAAGATCGTGCCGCCGCTTCAGCTGCACTTCAATCTGGGCAAAAGCGTTGCCGAAGCGATTTCGTAACGCTACGAGCCGGTTATAAATAGAGATGACATAAAACACGATAATAGCGATGATCGCTGCAGTGATGATAAAAGTCAGCATTATGATCCTTCCTTAGTAGTTGGACTGATAGCAGTTGGACTGGGCGGTGTAAAAATACTAGCAGCTTAGCGTTAATACGTATTAACAAAGGCGTGCATTAGGCCGTACAACAAACCAGCTTGCTAAAACCAAGCTACCGAACGCCGTATAAACCAGCATAAACACCCACTCTGGCGCAGTAAAATACAGCAGGCTATGCAGCCAATACTGAATAAAGGCACCTGAATAAGTGTCTACCCCAGCCTCAGCCCGCAGCGCCATTTCCCAGATAGTTAAAGGGCAAACCATGCCTAACCAGGACTGCACCACCACATAGCCAATGGCACATAGATGAATGATGCGAAAGACTCGGTTACGTACCCAGCGCCAGTTAAAAAAATAGCCCGTATAAACGGCCAACAAACCGAGTACTACAAAGGCCACGAACAGCACATGGATGACCAGGAGAGTATCTGCCAGAAATATGAGCAGCGACTGTTGAGACATATTTATTTACCTAATGTCGTAGCTCCACGGAAAAGTTGCTCAGTAGTAGTGCTTATTAGACATTAGCCGCTTCCCGTATCTCTGATGGCCTCATCTCGCGCTTTTAGCGCGCTGCGCAAGCGTTGGGTGAGATATTCCGGGTGAACGTTAGTCAAAGACACTGAATCACACTGTTGAAAATGGCAAAACTGAGTGATGGCTTCTACAAAAGCAGTAACAAGTGGACCCTCATCAAATGCATGTGGTTCAAAATGTAAAAACTTGACCTCTAAGTGCTTGGTTTTTCGATGGGCTTTACAATCCATCCGCCCAATAAATTCATCACAATAAAGTAGCGGTAGGCAAAAGTAGCCATACTGACGCTTGGCTTCAGGCACATAACATTCCAACTGATATTCGTATTGAAATAGGGCATTGAGCCGTTCCCTCTGAATGACACTGTTATCGAACGGCGAAAGAATCAGCATGCGGTTTCTCAACCGGGGCAGTGGGCGCTCAAGCGCGCCTGCTTCCACGATAAAGACTTCTCCAGTTTTCACCTTCACCCTTTCCAGATCCCCCTGTGCCAACCTTTCGTTCACCAGGGTTTTCACAGCGTTGCGTAATTCAGAGTTGCGACGCTGATAGGTAAATCCCTTAAGCGAGGCAAGCCCATGGCAGCGTAACTGCTGGTCTATAATGTGCGTCGCAAACTCCTCCATAGAGGGCATCTTTAAATTGACGTGCGATGGCAATACACGTTCGGTTAAGTCATATGTTTTTTGGAAACCTTCGCGGTCGCTGACCATTAGGTCACCCTGCATATACAACTGTTCCAGCGCCTTTTTGGCAGGCTTCCAGTCCCACCAACCTGAACGTTTTGTGGTAGTGGTTTCCAGATCCCGAGATCGCAGCGGGCCATCTGACTCTATGCGAGCCAACAGTTCGCCCATAAGCTTCTTATCAGGGTTTTTGAACCAATGCGTTTGTCCACTTTTGAGTGCATGTTTGTACGGTAGGGAAAAACGGAAATCAGCGATGGGCAAAAAAGCAGCCGCATGTGCCCAATACTCAAAAATGTCTTTATCGATCAACAACTGGTTCATCATGCTTGGCTTAAACCCAGGCACTCGAGAGTGAATAACATGGTTATGAGCCCGCTCGACCACTGAAATGGTGTCGATCTGAACATAACTCAGGTGGTTAATCGCTTCACGCGCCCCAGCCAAAGCGCGCCCAAAAGGCTGAGCCTGCAGCAAACCTTGCGCAGCCAGAGCAAGGCGCCGCAAGCGCGCCAGATCCTGCGGACGCTCTATCTCTATCATCGTCATACTTTCCTCAGCACCCACCATAAGCTGCGCAAGGCGAGCGCGCCTTGCGACCGTGCTTAATGTATTTATGTGCGATGGCTCAGAGTTGCCAAGAATTGACCATTACCGACTGGTACAGTGCATGTGGTGAAATCTGGGTCTGCCGACACCAGTGTCATAAACGTAGTCATTTCATCTGCATGGGAAGTGGCGTTATCCACCACAATAAGCCCACCCTTTCTCAAGACGCGCTTAATGTTCGGCCACCACGGCACATACTCAGAGCGTTTAGAATCGAGGAAAAGCAGGTCAACATTGGCATCAGCCATGCTTTCCAGCAGTTCGCCCGCCTCACCGTGATGCTGAGTGATGAACTCAGAAAGACCTGAGCGCGCAAAATTCTTAGCGGCAAGTTCAATCTTGAAGTCGGATTGCTCGACAGTCGTCACGAGCCCACCAATGTTGTGCACCGCCTGGGCAAGCCACAAGGTGGAATACCCGTTAGAGGTGCCTATTTCCAGAATACATTGTGCATTCATCGCTTGGGCAAGTACTGAAAGAAACTCTCCCGTATCACGGGTGATATTCAGCATTCGCCTTGGGCGGTCAGAAATGGCAGCATCGTTTTCCTGACCAAATTGTTCTAACTCGATTAGCAACTCTCGTAATGCTTCGCTCACACTCCCTCCTTCACACCCAAAGCTGATGTACATGGCCTGCTGTACCTGACTACGCCACTCCATCAGCCCTGGGCTATCCCAGAGCATCGTAGTGAGTTGGCTTACCAGGTCTCTTCGGAATCTGGCGGTCCTACCTCGATCTGCATATCAGGCGCAACATCCACCACACCATTGACCTTTTTCAGTCGATCAGCGGTGGCGCTATCAGCCGATCCTGTTATGCAGCCAATTTCCTCAAGCACATCCCTAATGGTTAGCCCTTCCGCGCTAAGGCGCGTCGCTATTTCATTGATAGATTGATCGCTTGAAATCGTAATAATCCATAGCTCAATATTCTGCATCGATCATATCTCCAACGCCTACAACGTTGGCCAAGCCGAGTGCAGCGGCTGGCCAAAGATAATCAGGCCAATTTAGGGTGCTTGAACCAATCCAGCTCCTACACATGAGTCGGGAAATGGCAGGCGCTGCGCTGAAGCCAGCAGCCGTCGCCATAGATTCATTCCGCGAAGCGAAGAGTCTGACTGAGCCCAAAGTGCAGCACAACCGGCAACGTGGGGAGTTGCCATACTGGTACCGCTAATCGTCTTGAAATTAATAGGCCGCGGCCATGACGAAAAGACATCGCGGCCTGGGGCAGCAATATCAATCTTGCCATAGTTCGAAAAACTTGAGGGCCTCAAGTCAGCATCAAGTGATGCAACCGACATGATAGTTGGAGAATTAGCAGGCGCCCCCGTGCTCGTTGCAGAATTACCTGCTGCGGCAATAATGAGGCATCCATTACGAAGTGCTGCTGCGCCAGCATGGGTATAGGCTGCTTGCGCGGGACTCTGGCTGCCAAGAGACATCGATATTACTTCACACCGATTGGCGATTGCCCAATTCATTCCTGCCAACACTCCTGCACCAGTACTACTACCTGAGTTGGTCAGCACCTTCCCAACGAGAACCCGAGCCTCGAAAGCCACGCCGTAGCCCGGGGTGCTTCCTGAGGATGCTCTGGGGCCACAAGCCGTACCAATACAGTGAGTTCCGTGCCCATTGATATCTTGAACCGGCTGCCCTACAAATGAACGACTGTCGAACTGCCTATTGGCGAAGTCTGGATGCCCACAATCCATCCCCGTATCAAGTATGGCTACTTTGATACCGGCACCGCTCCAGTTACTTTGTGGAACTTTACATCTAGCCAACCCCCACGTCGCCCCTAACACCTCACCATCGAACTCCTCTTCAGCGTCACCAATACCACCACGATCAACGCCCAAATCGTGAGCGATAGTACTCGCTGCCCGTAAGAAGCCGCGCAAATACTCCGAGTTTTCTGAAAACGCAAAATACTCTGGCTCAATAATTTCTATTGGGCTTTCAGCCGAGACAGCATCGTTAATACTCATCCCGTGCTGCTGTAGAGCATCACCTCCAACAAGCGCAACGCCAAGCTCCGGAAACACCATTACCTCAGCATCACCGGTATCCTCCAAGCTAACCGCTTGGTCAGCAAAATCACGCGCATCAGCCACCCGAAACTTCTGGTCCTTCAGTGTTTTGATACCCTCCTCTAGCATTCCATCACGGTAACTGATGAGGAAACGACCTGTTTCAAGGCAGTTACTACCTCGCTCCAGTGCCGCCAATAAGAGCTGTTCTGCCCCGCACGAGACAGAGTTAAGTGACTTATTCGTACCAGTAGACTTACCGCTGCCATTACCTTTCGGTTTTGTCGCCATCGTAGGTCCCTTTTCGTTTGGCTCTTTGGAGATTTTGGCCGCACGAGATTACAAGCGTCAGGCGGCCAAAGAGGGTAAACATATCGTCCTTATCATGTGGTTACGCATAGGACGCTATTAGCGTCTATGCAGAACCTGATGGTTTCAGCTTAACTCGCCTAATAGTCTTCGCCAGACTAATTACGGATTTAAACCAAAGTGTGCGCCGTTTATTAGCCGCCAAGTCATCTGAAGACAAACAGAGGAGTAGTACGCTTATAGGTTAACGCTAGCTTGAGTGCGCTCTTCATCACGTAGGGTCAAAACTTCAAAACCGAAGGATGTAACAGCGACAGTGTGCTCCCATTGCGCAGACAGCTTCTTATAAATATCCGCAATGGCATACGAATCACTCTCCACGGCATCCCTAATCATATTCAGCTCCACGATAGTTAACGCCCACCGAATGCCTAAAATCAGCCACCACCCCGCGTCTCCAGCACTTTTCTAGGGCCAGAAAGAGTGGCTAAAGCCTATGCAGGCCGTTTGGCAAGGAGCGCCCAGACACCCGCTGAAGAGAGTAATGTTCCACCCACGACATTAAAGCGGCGCTGGGCGCGGCGAGATGCAAGCATCTTACGCACCGACGTTGCGAACACTGCGTAAAGCGTGGCATTGAGCGTTGCTAAAGCCACGAACGTAACTGCAAGAATCCACAGCTGCTGCCCCGCATTGGCGCCCGGGCTGACAAATTGCGGTAAAAATGCGATGAAGAAGATGATGCCCTTCGGGTTAAGTGCAGTCACAAGATACGTATTAGCGAACAACTTCCAACGTGAACCTGATACAGCGGGTGTCACAGGCTGCACCGAGGATATACCCGCACGTAAAAGCCGAATACCCATATATAACAGGTACAAACCACCGATCCACTTGATAACGGTGAACCAAAAAGCGGAAGCGGCCAAAACAGCTCCAAGGCCTAGCAATGAAAACACCAACGCCGTTGAGTCACCCAGGGCGACTGCCGCGACAAGCGGAATATTGGCACGCCGACCTTGAGCAATGGAGTAGCTGACAACGGTTAGTATCGTTGGCCCCGGAATAGCCAGCAGGGCCACAGAGGCGAGAGCAAAGGCAAACCAGATTTCAATAGACATGGGGTAGCACCGTAGAGGTTGTAAATATCAGGGCTAGACACCTCAAATGCTGCCACGCCTAAGACTTTGATAGCAACAACTCTCCCATCTAAGCGTTACCCAGCAAACAAAACTCCAACATTTTCATTAAATATCAATCAATTAAAGTCAAAAACTTCGTCGAAAAAAATATCATCAATATTTATTTTTAATAAAATTAATCTAAAACTTTGACGAAATACAAAAATGTAGATATTTTTGGCGTGGGTTCTTTTTAAATTCTTTTGTTTCAGAGAGGTGTCCTATGAACGCTCCAGCCAACATCCACACACAGCAGCATCATGGTTTCACCCTTAGCCAGTCGCCGCAGTCACCGCGCCTACTGCAGCTGAGCTTCCCAGAGGAGACGGTGAAAGCGTTTCTTGATGCCGTTGCGGAATGGCCAGTTCAGGCTCTGGAATACAAGTCGTTCTTGCGTTTTCGAGTGGCCAAGATTCTTGATGATCTGTGCGGCAACACCTTACAACCAGTGCTGATAGACACTATGGTTGACCGAGCAACAGGTGGTTTCCTGGTAACACCGGAAGGGCTGAATAAGGTTGAGCAGGCAGACGACATGGTGATGTTCGCCACCGCGGTGGCCCATCTGATGGGGCGTTCCAACTTCGATGCAATGAGCGGCCAGTACTATGCGCGCTTCGTGGTGAAGAACGTTGACAACTCAGATAGCTATCTACGTCAGCCACATCGTGTCATGGAGTTGCATAACGACGGTACGTTCGTGGAGCAGGACACCGACTACGTGTTGATGATGAAAATCGACGAACAAAACATGGAAGGTGGCAACTCACTATTGCTACACCTTGATGACTGGGAAGGGCTAGACACCTTCTACCCGCACCCGTTGGCTCGTCGCGACATGCGCTGGACTGCGCCACCGAGTAAGAATGTCGACCGTGATATCTATCATCCCGTATTCGATGTGGATACTGAAGGCCGTCCGATTATGTCCTACATCGATCAGTTCGTTCAGCCGAAAAACTTCGAAGAAGGTAACTGGTTAGCTAATCTTTCCGATTCATTGGAGAGTAGTGAGCACCGGTTATCAGTGCCAGTAACCACTGGCAGCTTCCTGCTCATTAATAACCATTTCTGGCTACATGGTCGTGATCGCTTCACCCCGCATCCTGACCTGCGCCGCGAACTAATGCGTCAGCGTGGTTATTTCACTCATGCCAAAACACTGCGCCAGCCGCGCCAGGTATAACAATCAGAACTTAAGTCGGCCACCGCTATAGTGGTGGCCTTCTTCCCTTGACTACCGAGGCGCCTATGTACGACTACATTATCATCGGAGGCGGCATTCTTGGGCTGTCTACTGCCATGCAGCTTATCCGGGCCTACCCTGATAAAAAGATGTTGCTGGTCGAAAAAGAGGATGGCCCAGCCCGCCACCAGACTGGCCACAACAGTGGGGTAATTCATGCTGGGGTTTACTACACACCTGGTAGCTTAAAGGCGCGCTTCTGTCTTGAGGGAAACCTCGCCACCAAGGCATTTTGTGATGAACATAGCATTGCCTACGACGAGTGTGGAAAACTGCTAGTTGCCACCAACGACCTTGAGCTTCAACGCATGCAGGCACTGTGGGAGCGCACTGAGGCCAATGGTTTGGAGCGCGATTGGCTAACAGCGGAGGAACTGCACGAACGCGAGCCTAATATCACAGGCGTAGGCGGCATCTTTGTCCCCTCAAGCGGTATCGTTAACTATGCTGAAGTCGCCTCCGCCATGGGCCGCGAGTTCGAAGCTGCTGGCGGCAAGATCCGCTACGCCACATCGGTGACTGGCTTAAGCGAGCGCACTAATGAAGTCGTGGTATCCACCAGTCAGGGGGACTTTTCTACCCGCTTTATGGTCTCCTGCTCAGGACTAATGGCAGACCGAGTGGTGCGCATGCTAGGGATCGAACCGAGCTTCACTATCTGCCCGTTCCGAGGTGAGTACTTCCGACTTCCCGCACAGCACAATCACATCGTCAACCACCTGATTTACCCGATTCCGGACCCTTCGATGCCGTTTCTTGGCGTACACCTAACGCGTATGATCGACGGCAGCGTTACGGTCGGCCCTAACGCGGTGCTGGCCTGGAAACGTGAAGGCTACCGTAAGACGGACGTATCGCTATCCGATACGTTGGCCATGTTACGTCACCGTGGTATTCGCAAAGTACTCAAAGACAACCTGCGTCCAGGGCTGGCCGAGCTAAAAAACTCACTCTACAAAAACGGCTATCTTCAGCAGGTACGCAAATACTGCCCTAGCCTGACCCTCGCGGATCTAGAACCCTACCCTGCTGGCGTTCGCGCCCAGGCGGTGTCCAACGATGGCAAGCTGGTCGACGACTTCCTGTTCGTCAATACCCCACGCACAGTTAATGTGTGCAACGCACCCTCGCCCGCCGCCACATCAGCAATACCTATTGGGGCCTATATCGTTGAGAAAGTTAAACAGCAGGTTGAGCCAGCGAAAAAGAGTAGTAGCGAGCCCTGCACATTATATTGATGGCTTGCGCATCACACTGATCAACTGAGGCGAGATGCCCGGTTTACACCCAGGCCCGACCCAGTCGGCCTGGGGTTGCTTGCTGCTCAGAGAGCAAAATCATCGCTTTGGGGTTTATCCTCTCAAGAACCTCTTCATCACCAACCCGAACGTTTCAGTCGTGACCAAAACAATCCGAATTTTCCAAAACATCTACGTCTATGCGTATTTATCCGCTACGCCCTAACCATATTGGCGCAGTTCAACTCCATAACCATTGGTTGCATCATCAGTGCGGAACCAACCCGCAGCTGCACAGGCTGCCCCGTAGTCATAAATCCAGACGACCTATACAAGCTAACTGCTGCTTTATTGCTTGTGGTAACGGCAAGCGCCAAAAGATTACACCCGCTACCTAACGCCCACGCTTTAATTTCACTCAGAAGAGCCTGTGCTATACCTTTACCTCTCGATGCGGATGACACCCACATTTGATAGATGTGGACGACTTCCCTATCTGGCGCATGTATCACTCCCCAAGCAAGGCCAACTGCCTGACCATTTATCTCTGCGATTAATGGCAACGCATCCAGCCCCCGCGATTTAAGGTCCAAGCGTGACTGCCACTCAGAATCCGACAACGCCGCTTCCTCCCCGAAAGTTGAGCCAAATGAGTCAGGGGAATCGTTGAGAGACTCCAACCTCACGCATTTATAAAGTTCCCAATCTTTCGGGGTTAATATGCTGATTTCGAGTTCATTCATTTTAGAGCATAGCGTCCAGTTTCAATTGGTTGGCTGCTCTATTAACGACGACTGAGCATTTTCCTGATTTCGTCATTCAGCTCTTTAAAGACGTGCCTTGGGCTGACTTCATCAAGCATCTCGATAATTCGCTGGGTTTGCGCAACGGTCAACTCGCGATTCCCAGTGAGGCTTTCGAGCTTTACTTTGACCACGTGGTTACGGATCTCCTCCTCTGCTGCATGGTTGGCCACCATGTCTGAGATAACCGTGCTCGATTTGGCAAACTGAATGAAGTCCTTGTTCAACAGTTCGTATGAAAGCTCTCCTTTACGATTGGTATAAGCGTTGACGATCGCTTCATACTCAGCGCTATCGACAGTTGCCAACTCCTCGGCTGTCTCTTCCTGGGCACTGGCGTCCTCTCTTTCACCACTAAGCTTAACTTTTCCACGCCGCGAATAAGGCATGCCGTACGTGAGTTCCATGACCTCTTTAAATGCTTCAAGGGGGAACAGTTCTAGATTGGTATTGTGCGAAGGGTCTGGTTCTCCTGACTTGCGGTTGACTGTTGCGATACCGGGCTGGTCGGTGTCATAACGCATGATAACGATTCCAGAATTGCCATTACGCAGTTTCTGGCGGTAAGCCGCTGCTTCAATGGTAGATAGTTCAACCATTATCGTTCTGATCATAAAAAGCACCTCTGCATTTAGGGACTGGTACCGAACACTTGAATTTAGGCCTTACCGTTCCGCCAGAGAAAGCGATGCACCGAGATCCGCGAATGCCCACATCACACCCCGTTACCACTGCGCTTACCATAAGCGTCCGTGCTTGCATGCTTTTTCAGCAGTGACAAAACTCACTAACATTTGCCAACTCTGCTTAGCCTTAACGCTAGCAGATAAGTATTCATACCGTCACTAGAAGTTAGCCGTGTATCTTGCGGTATTCCACCTCGCTCTCTTTTCTCGGCAGTGAACACACGCCCAGACAAGTACCAATACATTGGGTTTGTAGGCGCTAGCAGACTGCACAGCGCCGGAAGATTGACGTGTGCTTGTAACGACCAGCATCCAACCAACACGCCATGACAGTGTCGGCTGGATGCTCTGCTGGGAAGGATATGATGCCTCCTAGATTCAACGCACTGAATCTAAGGGCAGTCTACCGTTGATAATCCACCATCGAGAGGCAGCTCGATGCCTGTGGAGAATGTCGCGTCAAATGCTAAGAAAAGTGCTCCACTGGCGATCTCTGCGACAGTTCCATGGCGCTTCATCGGTGTTATTTGGTTGCCGATATCATAGACCTCTTGTCGAGCTTCGGGAGTGAGGCTAGCGAGACCCAGTGATGGCGTATCAATAAAGCCAGGTGCCAATGCGTTTACTCTGACTCTCCGCGCGAGCAATTCTGCTGCGAAAGCTTGAGTAAAAGCCCGCACCGCTGCTTTGGTCCCCATATAGACGGACATGTGTGGAGAACCGGTCGCTGGCGTAACCGTTGTAAAGGTTATCGAACCGCCATCTTTTATGAGAGGAGCAAGCCGTTGAGCAACAAAGAAAGCGCCTTTGGTGTTCAGTGCAAATTGCCGATCAAAACTTGCCTCACTCACACGCTCGAAAGGTTCGAATTCGGCAACGGCTGCGAATACGAGTAAGGCATCAATAGTGCCAAACACATCGCTGACCGTTGCTCTTAAGGTGTCTATATCAGACAAACTGGATGCATCCGAACGGATGACTGTCACACCAGCCCCAAGGTCAGCCTTGGCGCGATCAATATTCTCTTCGTTGTTGCCTGTAAGGCAAACGTGCGCCCCGCCATCGATGAGTGCCTTCACGGTTGCCAAGCCCATGCCATGTGTTCCGCCAATCACGACAACGTTCTTATTCTCAAAGCGTTGCATATCAAATCTCCTATGTATGCCGGTGAAGTCTTTCAAGGGCAACATAATAGGAAGACGTCGCTTGGTCTTGAACAAATGCGTCAACTGCGACAGAGCGTGGAGACTGTCCAGAAAAATACCGAAAATCCCGATTCATATGGCTCTGATCGGCATAACCAGCAATCTGCGCAACATCAGCGAGCGCCATGCTCCTCCTCGTGCGCAATAAACCGAACGTATACTGCCAGCGTCGTATGCGGGCATAGGTCTTGGGGGAGGTTCCCACATCTCTTAGGAAGTACCTTTCCAACTGACGCCGACTAACCCCCGCCTGAGATGCCACGCTTTCGATACTGACGTAACCGATGTTCCGGTCGATGACAGCAAGTGCGAAGTCCACCGCGCTCGACTCAATCGGTTGGTGTGCCAGCCAATCAAGCAGGGCCTTATCTAGGCGCTTGAAGGCTTCGCCGGACGCAATCTCATCAGCGAAGGACTCAGGGCTTAACCCAGCCAGCCCATTGATTGACAGGCTGCTATCAGTAAGGTGATTCTGTGCGAACTTCAAAAAATGGCGAACCTGTCCCGGCCGAAAGCAGATACCGAGATAGTGGAAGTCAGGAGTCATCGAACAGAAGGATTTACGCGTTGCAACACCATAAGCCAGACCAAACGTGACGCCGCCCACACCGTATACGACGTCAACACAGCCATCCGGAAGGACGAGATGCTCGGTATCTCTGTTGTTACGTGATAACCAGTAATGACTCACATAGGGAGAGAGTGCGGTGGCCGGAAGTTGAAGTTTCATCTATGTGCCAATCCTATCTGGAGGGCGAACACCCAACTAGAGTGTAAAAAATCAATTTCTAGCCACCGTTACCGCCTATTGTTGGGCTTTTAGCTAATCCTGGTCCAGAACGTCATGTTCACCGTTTCTTTCTCAAGCAGTTCTAAATATTCTAGTGCAACTCTATTACCTAGCCATTGCTGGCAATACTCCTCCGCTTTTTCTTGCGAACTGGCGATAGCCACATTGGCATAGATACCATCTGCGCCACGGACCAGAAAATGAAGAACCAGCTCCTCTTGCTGACTAAGAAACTCTGCCTCTACTTGATTAGATAGCTCTACTAATCTGGCTTCTGTCACGCCTTCTTTAAGTTTGAAGGCCGCAAACTCCATACCACCAATGCTATCCAGGTTGCTATTACTAATCATGTCAGTGCCTCAGTAATTGGTTGAATGCCAACTCTAAGGCGTTACTACTGACACCACTGTGTCAGTAGGCTTGCTTACTTTTGAGTTCAATGTATGCAGCCAAAGAAACGTGCCCAGGCAAATCATCGGCATGCTCACTAAGCGCTAATCGGGTTATACGGTCCAATCTAAGGTCTCTGTAGTCGCCGCGAAGCTCGCACCAACAGCCCAGCGTCCATTTTCCTCCCCAATAAAATAGCCCCAAAGGAAAGATGGTTCTGACGGTCACAACCTCTGAAAGCGAGTTATAACCGATATTCAGCCAACGCTTTGCCTCTATCGCAGAATGAACTCGCCCCCACAGCTGATAAACTTCAGACCCACGATGGCTTGCCGGCACCCTGACCACCCTATCTTTGCTGGAAACCATCCTTAATTCATTCGGCAACGCAGCTTCGATTTTGGAAAGCAAAGAATGCGCTGAGCCAGCCAACTCCTTTCCAGTCAAAGAGGCGGTTAAACTGACTCCTGTGATCAGAGCCTCCAACTCACCCGGCGATAATTGCAAAGGCGGCAGCTCAAATCCCTCTGACAAGCGGTACCCAACGCCTGGCTCCCCGTAAACAGGTATTCCAGATACCGACAAATCATCGATATAGCGATAGATGGTTCTTTCAGACACCATCAACTTCTCAGCCAACTGTTTTGCAGTAATCGGCTGATGCCTACGCAGAATATTGGTTAACTGAAAAAGCCGGTCTGATTTTCGCATGCTCTACCTTTTCCATCCCTGCCCTTCCCAACCCTGTGACTTAACGCTTGCCATCACGATGGAGGCAAACGGAGTTCAGAGAAGTTTCGGTATCCAATGCATGACTTGATTATGAGTTTCCTGATGGTTTGATCTCTTCACCAAACATGATTCGATGACCCTCTGGTGTTGCTACGCCAAACTCACGTAGGCCCCAAGGCTTATCAGATATTGTCTGGAAAATTTCGACTCCACGCTGCTGATAGTCACGATAAATCTCGTCTATACCCTCGCAGTTTACATAAGCGAAGTACGAATGTTCATGCGTATCACGGGCCGGAAGTTCATCCGGGCAGTGACCTAACATGACGTGAAAACTACCAAGGCTCAGAAACGACCAGCCTTCCACATGGAACCGAACGGAAAACCCAAGTTTGTCGAGAAAGTAGCTTTCGGTTTTCTCAAGGTCCCTGACCGCCAAAACGTGCTGAGTGGCTTTTACTTCAAACACAGATTACTCCCTTTACGCGTATGGGTACTCAAGCTCGCTTCAGCTGCACCATAGCCATAGTGTTTTTATGTCATTGTTTGATCATAGTAAGTAATACAAAAACGCGAAGGTCTTGGCGTTAGACTGGAAATGCCTGCTAGACACTGCCCACGCCCAGTGATCGAAGGCTTATCAGACCCATCAAAGGGCTCACCTTCCGAACTACCACCACAACTCATAGCAATTTTATAGAGCCGATCAACAACTGTTGTCCATTCTCGTCGGATGCGACAATATCGTAGTGGGGAACATTCCCTGTGAAGGTGGTTGCTATCAATTCACGACGAGAGAGTTCAGCGGCAACCAAGTATTCGCCAGTCGCTCCAACAAGCTTGTTGCTACGACCTTTTGTCATATCCAGTTCCAACGCAAACCTAACAGGAGAAGCACTCATCGTCACGACTGTGGCGTCAATCTCTTTAGCGAGCGCCCCCAGCACTGAACCCTAAAAACACTGGGACTGAGACAGCAGCTAGCTTTTTGAATAGGACAGATGCTGGTTAATCGATGAATGTTTAGCGCCCCAGGCCAACTCGCAAGGAGCAAGCAAGTCTGGCAGTGACTAACGATCACACTATGAGAGTCCCAACAGGCGGCCGGAGAAAGGACCCCTTGCGGTATTTTTGCTGTAAGCCGCCCACAGCTAATGTGATAGGTGAAGGTCGCTTGATATTGGCAACTTGCGCGGCCAATAAAAAATATTACAGCCTATTGATAGGCTGAAGGCTCATCGGGGTTAGACATACCGTTTCACACTCTGCGCACTCTAGCCAACCACGCAGGAAGATTAACCACTTGGCCTTTCTCCAAACCAAGGTCACTCACATGATGCTCGGCAGTCGCTATAGAGATATATTGGCAAGGGCGAACTTCTTCAACTTTCCATCCATCGTCGAATGCTTGAGTAATGTCGGCTTCACTTACTTCTGGTCCGAATCCAGGTCCATCATCCGAAAGCGCCAAAATATAGACAAGCCCTCCTGGACGACATGCATTCTTCAGACTGGCGACATACTTGATACGATCCTGCGAATCAAAGATGTGAAACAGCGCACTATCGAGAATGGTGTCGTATTTGTCCGTCCCGAGGCTCATCGCGTCTGCGACTTCAAAAAGTGCGGCAACCTCGTTATTCCTCGCATTCTTTTTTGCATACTCAACAGCAGGTCGAGAGGCATCAACGCCGACAATGCTGTAACCGCGTTGAGAAAGATAAATAGTATGTTCGCCCGCGCCACAGCCAATATCTAAGATATCTTCTCGCAGCATTCCTTCTGTTTCGAGCTCCACCACTGCGGGTTGCGGCTTGCCAATCACCCACGGGGCGCTGTAAGTCTCATAGGCCGTGTCAAAAATCTCAGAACTTGGGGTACCATTCATATAATTCTCCATAGAATTATCTGGATCGGTTCCTCAGCCTAGCACCTGAGTACACGGGCAACCACACAGTGGACATCCAGCCTCCAGCAGCGGCTAACGTGCTGCGACTTGTTCGCGGCTGTGTAGCCAACATCCTCTGGACTCCAAATGAATATCCTTGATGCTCTTGGGATGAAAACTGGTGTCGAGTGATGCCACAGCTATAGATACCCAATCTGGAAATTTTTTGCTACCACTCCACTCAATGTTGGAACCGCAAACACTACAGAACTTTCTTACAACGCTTCCAGAAGAGCTATAAGAGCTGAGTAACTCTTGCCCCGACAAATATTTCAAATCAGATTTTGGAATGCTCGCATACGTAGCAAATGCAGCACCATGTTGCTTTTGGCATATTTTGCAGTGACAGTTCGATACCGCCTTGGGCTCAGACTCTAAGAGAAATGAAACCGCACCACACAAACAGCTACCTCTGTGCATTTTTGCTCCTGCGCTAACTCCACATTCAGCGGCTTATCCGCTGCAATGCTTTGTGAAATCTCAATTGAAGTCACAGCCATCGTCTGGCTTCCACAATGACGGTTTCCACTCTCTTCTGCAGTGCCCTGTGACGCCACCTTCAGAGGTATAGCATCTCACTTAACATACCTATCGGCATCCATTCAGAAGTAAATTTGTTTTTCACTCCCCCTTGACCTCAACTTAAGTTGAGGTATCAGAATAGACGTACATCAACGCCATCTCAAGCTCACTACTTGAGAAAACACGTTATTCAAAAAGGGGTTATTAATGAAAATCAAAATGTTAGACAATCTGCTTACTCCCAGTTCCCACATTGACAGCTATGTCCAACGCTACCATTGCCCCAGTTTTACCTGGTCTGACTAACGAGTTCGCGGGGGCACCATCTGCCAATATTCTGGTGAAAATGCTTTTGCCGATTCCCGCTCTTTTCGCTGTTATTTTTTGATACTTAGCAGTAAGAAACAAAAACCCGCTCTAACCAACAATGGAACATGAGATTAACCACGAGGACTGTAAAATGAAAGTACTTGCATTTGGCACTAGCAATAGCAAAACCTCCATCAACAAAAAGCTGGCTTTTTATGCAGCACAGAAAATCAATAACTCAGATATCTCGTTAATCGACATTAACGATTTTGAAATGCCAATATTTAGTGAGGAGAGAGAAAAAGAGTTAGGTATTCCTGAGTCAGCGCATAATTTCTATAAAGCTATCGGCGATACAGATATCGTCGTAATGTCATTCGCTGAGCATAATGGCTCTTATACTTCAGCCTATAAAAATCTATTCGACTGGACATCACGAATAGATATGGAGGTGTTTCAGAATAAACAAGTACTTATGCTGTCTACCTCTCCTGGCCAAGGGGGAGCACAAAGTGTTTTAGCTTCCGCACAAGTATCAGCGCCCTATTTTTCAGCAAAAGTCATAGGTGCTCTTTCATTACCAAGCTTTTTCGACAATTTTGATTTAGATCAGGGTGTCGTTACTAATGAGGAGTTTAACCTAAACTTATCTGCTGTGATAAATAATCTTTAACTTTATATATGTTAGGAAAAACCTCCTACAGAGAGTCATTACTTGGTTAATGTCAGTTAGCTTGCCAGTGGCTCCAAACCCAAGGCATCCTTGTGCAGCGCTTGTTTCGATGCTTCTAACGAAGTGTGCCAAGCGCTGCACTCTTGCTCCTGCTCTGCGTCGCTATCAAGGCTTTCAATGAAGGCTTCAAGCCAAGTTTGTCGAGTACACAAATCTTGATACTCCCCAAGCAGGTTCTGGCGGTGCTTCAATGTAGATAGAAAATCCGTTGGAGTATTTGAGTCCAGATCCGCTAGATAACGGATACGCTTTACGCGCTTGCGAAGTTCATGCAAGGCAGTGTCAGGGGAGCCTAACGAAAGTGCCGCCAGATCTTCATTCTGACGTGAGATACGCTTATCCAGCACCTTGTTGATGCGCTTTGGTGTGATTTTAGAGAGCGCTTCTTTAAATTCATCGGAAGCGATAAACGTCTGCCAGCTCTGCAACTGCTCAGCATACTCCGGTGTGCTTAACTGCTGACCAAGCGCTTTGTGCTGCGCCTGCTGACAACCCTGTAACCATTGCTTTAAGCCCTGGTGGGCACGTGCAGAGAGTGGTGGCGGAGACGTGCTCTGGTATTTCAGAAACACATCAAGATCACGGAGATCGCTGGTGGCCTGCCCGAGGAGCTTGAGACGCTTAAGCATCTTTTTCAGGCCAGATACCTTAGCAACAGACAGCAAGGATTCGCCCACTGCCCGGCTGCGGCGCAGGTTAACCCGGTACTGATGCAGAAACTCAGCATCAAAGCCCGCGATTACCCCATGCTCTAGAGCTCTGACTATTCGACACTGGTACTCCAACATGTCACCAATCCGTCTCGCCATGTCTTCGTGGTATTCGGGTGGTGGAGGTGCCAAGCGTTTGAACAGTGGATAACTGGCCTCCTCTGGTATAAGGCTCCCCACCAACTCGGCACAGCCTCGCTCCATAGCGGACCAGGAAGTATCAGGCAAGATGAAATGTAGCACGCTACCCGTCGACAGAGAATATGGCGCCTCCTTACTGAGCCAGCGGGCCAAGTCAGGCAGGGCCGGATTATGGCCGATTATCAGCACCCTCTCGGCCTTGTCAGGTAGCGCTTTCAGCCACTCCAACAGTGCATCACTATCGAAGATGTACAGCGCTTCCTCAAAGTGCACCTGATCGGCCAGTGTACGTTTAGGCAGTTGCGCTGCCACTGCGTCAAATGTCTCCCGCGTGCGCGCCGCTGTGCTGACGTAAATCGCGCCTTCCAACGCATGCCAACCCTGCAGCACTCGCGCCATAGCCCCCGCCTGACGCTTCCCCCACTTTCGCAATGGCCGCTGGCGATCAGTCATATCGCCGCTGGGCTGTTTGGCTTTGGCGTGCCGCATAACGTATAGGTGCCGCATGGGGCTCACTCCAACTCAACGACGTTATGGAAAGTTTAGTGCACGTGCATAACCTAGCGAGCATGCTGATGAGGCTTCACAATAAACCTAGAAGAATGCCAACTCTGACCACCAACCGTCTTTTGTTTGAGAACGTTGGCTCGAGCAGGCTGGCCGCCAAGCACCCTCCACTAACCTCAGGATGGCGGAAAGCAACCTCGATAAGCACTCTCAATAAGCACTTTTGCAGGTCCGAAGGGTTTACGAATAACCAGATCTACCGCACCAAACGCCTCTTCCACAGCTATAACGCTGATCAGCAAAGGCTTCATCGGCCCCAAGGGCCCATTGAATGGCAACAGCATATTCGGCTATGAGGGTTTCTAGAATTTCATATAAAGCTACCACCAAGGGCGGCATGGGTAGCTTCTGACATGAGCTTAGAATTGTCCTCATCGATCTTCTTACAATCACCATTATCCCGCTTTTTTGCAAGCTCACCGATAAACTTCTCAAATGAAGACAGCTTTCGATAAGGATCACGATGGGTGCATGAATGTCGATTGCCTCGGGTAGTCAGAACCTCATCACAGTAGGAAATACAGTAGGAGAGTGAGATATGCAGACGATAGAACTAGGCGGCGCAAGCGTACCCCGTATCGGCCAGGGCACTTGGTACATGGGCGAGAATACCGGGCAGCGGCAGGCTGAGGTCAGGGCACTGCGTGAAGGCCTGGATCTGGGCATGACGCTGATCGATACCGCAGAGATGTATGCCGAGGGCGGTGCTGAAGAGGTCGTTGGTCAAGCTATCCACGGTCGACGCGATGAGGCGTATCTGGTCAGCAAGATCTACCCCACAACGCCAGCACCAAGGGTGTTCAAGCCGCCTGCGAGCGCAGCCTGCGCCGATTGGGCACCGACACTATAGATCTATACTTGCTGCACTGGCGCGGCCAGTACCCGCTGAGCGAAACAGTGGAAGCGTTTGAGCGGCTGCGCGAGCAGGGAAAAATACTGCGCTGGGGCGTATCGAACTTCGACGTTGATGACTTGGCAGAGCTAAACGAGCCCGCGTGCGCCACCAATCAGGTGCTCTACAACCCTGAAGCACGGGGCATTGAGTACGATCTACTGCCTTGGCAAGCACAACACCATATACCGCTTATGGCCTATTGCCCGATCAGGCAAGGCGGTGCGCTACTCCAGGACGCCGTCCTGCAACGCATCGTCGACAAACACAGTGCCACCACCGCGCAAGTCGCCCTCGCTTGGGCGCTACGCCACCCCGGTGTGATGGCTATTCCTAAAGCCGTGAATCTGGCTCACCTCAAACAGAACGCTGAAGCAGATAGCGTCAGACTCGATGAATACGATCTGGCCCAGATCGACGCCGCCTAATCCTCCGCCAACGCGCAAGCAGCGCTTGATGATGGTATGACCCAACGCCCATTAGCGATCCGTTCAGGAGCCCCCTTATGGATACCATCGGCTACACCACAGCTAGAACCCATCGCAAAAATCATGGAGCAGGTCTGTGAAGATCATCCCCCTGTGATCATTACCCAGAGTACATCCCCCTCCGTGGGTGGTTTGCTGCCTTAACGCCACCCACTAGCCATCAATTCCGCTACGGTGCCTTTCCTGGTTGAGCCCAACCGGCCACCAAGGAACCCAGCACGATGAGTATACTGGCGCTCAATACAGCGATAGTAGCTTCGCCGTATCCCGCCAGGATCAGTAGCACCACCGAAATGAGTGGCGCGCTGTAGGCTAGGGTACCAAGTAGCTGGATGTTCCCGTATTTGACGCCATAGTCCCAGGTAAAAAATGCGATTCCAACTGGCCCGAGGCCCAGCCCAACCACGCCTACCCATTGCATCAAGCCATTCGGCCACACCGTCTCCTCCCACAGCATATGGCACCCTAAAGCCAGCAGTGCCGTCACGCCACAGAACCAACCGACGGCATCGGTTGGCACTGAACGCACCAATCTACTGAGCACGGAGTAAGAAGACCAAATCAATGCACACGCCAGCGCTACTAGATAACCGGTCAGGTTCTCCCAAACAAATCCTCCAGCATTTCGACTGATCAACAACCAACAACCCACTAGCGCCACCAAGGTGCCAACGATAGGCTGAGCTCGCATCCTCTCATCCGGTAACAGGGCAGACAGCATAACGATCAGTAGCGGCCAGAGGTAAGCCAACAGGCTGACATCCACCGCTGGCGCCAGAGTCATCGCCTTGAAATAGGCAAAGTGATAACCGAACAGCCCACCAATCCCGATACACCAGGCCACCAACGGCTGGCGGATATAGCGAATGCCCATATGCCCAGCGAGCCCCCAGCGCCCTATCATCACCAAGAACGCAATGCCGAACGTCATGGCCATGAGCTGGAACTCAGGAATCTCGCCACCGGATAGCTTGGTCAATAACGCTAGCGTGCCCCAAAGCAGCACGGAAATGGACCCAATCCAGGTAGCCGCGTTTACGGTTGGCATTTCGTACTCCCCCAACATTTACTATTAGTCGTGTCGGAAGAGCGTACCGGAGGGGGCTAACGGGAACTTTCGCGTTCTGGCGGCATTACGTCGAGAGACGGCGAAAGTGGCTGGGAGGTTTACCAAAGTGACGCCGGAAGCGGTCGCTGAAGGCCGACAACGACGCATAGCCCACTGCTTCCGCCACCCGCTGAATACTGAGATCTGACTGCTCCAGCAGCCGCCACGCCTCGTTCATTCGCAGCTCCGTGAGATATTGATGAGGCGTTGCGCCAACCTGCTGGCAGAAAAGATCGTTCAACTGGCGAATGCTCAGATGCGCCGCGCTGGCTACCTCGGCCATGGAAACCGACCGATGAAAGTGTTTTTGCAGAAACTGTTCCGCAGCGTTCACCCTGCGGTCCAACTGCCTTCGGCTCCCATGGCGCTCCTGCAGCAGCTGTATCAGCAATAGCAGCATGTGATGCTGAGTCGCGTACGCTCCCGCCCCACCCACGGTCTGAGCATGCAAAAAGTGAACGTAATGGCGCAATGCCAAATCCAGCTCCACGAAATGTGGCAGCTTATCAAGGGAGGGAGCCAGCCGCTCGGGCACATCGACCACCAAAAACCGATTGCCCGCCGTGGCCGCAAAGCCATGGATGCTGCCTGATGGAATGATGGCCGCACGCTGTTGCGTCACCTCCCCCGCCCTAGCTTCAATGGTGAGAGATAGCGTACCGGCCAGAGGAAGCACCAGTTGATGATGATCGTGGGCATGACACGTCACTTCATCATCGTAGGTACGTATGTGCAGGGCCGTATCGGGATGTTTCATGGTCTTACTCAAGAGTGGTGGGCACTCTGGACTGTCCCTCGTCATCGACGCCTATAGGCGAGGAGTGGGGAATGAACCCTATTTAATAGTGATAACGACACGAAATGATCGTAATTGCATTATCATCAACTGCATAGACTAATCGATTCGTATTATCTATACGTCGCGACCAAAAGCCTTATCGTCCGACAAACCTGGGTATGGTGGCCTTCGAACTCAATATGCGCCCTCGAAAGCACTTTGAATTAAAATGCCTAATAGAATTGATGGGCAAACTGATGGCAAAGTGCCATGAAAGCCCATCACTATCCATTTAGCGTGCTGCACTTAGTTTCTGTACCTGTCTTTACATTATCTTCTCAAAACAGCAACAACGCCAAGCTAATGATAACACCACTCACCACCAGTACGACGGCACAGTAACCCATGATATCCCTAGCCTTTAGTCCTGCGATCGCAAGGGCGGGCAAGGCCCAGAACGGCTGAAGCATGTTTGTCCAGCTATCTCCCCAGGCGAATGCCATCGCCACTCTAGATGTGTCGGCATTCAGCGCCTGAGCAGCCTCCATGACAATCGGTCCTTGAACCGCCCACTGACCACCACCTGATGGCACAAGCATGTTAATTAAGCCAGCGGAAAGGAAGCTCCAAACCGGCAGTGTATCCGCTGTTGATATATCAACAAACACTTGGGCAAGATCTCCTGCTAAACCAGACTGAGCCATGATACCCATGAGCCCCGCATAAAACGGGAACTGGATGATGATGCCACTAGCACCTTTCACAGCTTCATTAATCTGCTCCAGGAAGCTACTGAGATTCTTGTGTAGCCCGATACCAATGAAGATCAGCGCAAATATGATGACATTTAGATTAAGCCCCCCGCCATTAACAGCATAGAAAATCAGCGCAGCAATGCCTAACAGAGAGATTAGCAGCGCAGGCCAGATTGAATGTTCAAGGCGCTCTGCTGGCCGTGAGACATCAGCCTTGATAGGAGGCTCATCTGCAAAGTCGGTAAAGGGGACAGACTCACTGCTTTTCATCATTAGATAGTTAGTGAGCGGAAGAGCGATGAACATCGCCAATATCAGGCCAATATTCAAGGGACTGAAGAGCGTCTCACTGGTCGGAATCAAGCCAACGCTGCCTTCAAGGAAATGCCCAGAAGTCGCTAAGCTGAGTGGTATCGAGCCAGATAGCCCTGCATGCCAGATCAGAAAGCCAGAGTAAGCGCTGGCGATCAATAGCCGATAATCGACAAATGGTACGCGCTTGGCCAACTCTTTGGCTAAAACTGCTCCGACAACGAGCCCTATACCCCAGTTCAGCCAACTGGCCAGAAGGGAAACAACAGTCACTATGACTATAGCCTTACCAGGTGTTCGCGCAGAATCGGCGATACGCAGCGTTAGAAACTTGAACAATGGAGTAGTAGCTACCACAAAACCTGCGACTAGGATCAAAACCATCTGCATCGCGAACCCATGCAGACTCCAGAACCCATCCATCCAGTAGCCGAGCATATTAGTAGGTGCATCACCTCTGAATACCACGCAAGCCAACATGATCACTATAGTAAGTACGATCACGATGACTAGCGGATCAGGAAGATAGCGGTCAAAGATTCGCGTCAACCCATTGGTAACACAACCGAATAACTTATTTTTTTTACTTATTTTCAAGGTATTATTAGACATTGTTATTCTCCTGCACTGATATTTAACCGTGATGGACCAGAGTAGCTGCGGCTAAGTCTTCCAGTGCGGTACCAACAGCTTTGAATACCGTGCACTCCTGTTCCGACCTGCGCGCTGGGCATTGACAGCGGCAAAGCTCCTCTAGAGTACCAATGACGGCATCCCGGTTTAGATCACCTAGCTGTATCGGTTGGAGAAGATCCCCTGACTTTTCCAGGGCTTCCTCAGTATCGATGAAAAGACTGTTGCTCACGATGGCATTAGTATCTGCCTCGCGCATTTCCGGAGTGAAGCTACCTATTAAATCGAGGTGGCTGCCTGGAGTCAGCCAGGCCCCTTCAATCAATGGCTTTGTCGACAAGGTCGCGCAACTGATAGCGTCTGCCCAACCGACGGCTTGTTCTAAATCCTCGACTACATGTGCAATGAAGCCATCTTGATTGAGCTGCCCTACTAAACGTTCTGATGCCGCGTGATCGATATCCCAGACTGCCACTTCTTCTATTGGCAGTACCTCGCGATAAGCGTAAGGAATAAGACTGCCCACACGCCCTGCCCCCAGCAGCGTCAAGCGCGTGGAGGAAGGGCGTGCTAGCAGTTTTGCCGCTAGCGCCGAAGCGGCAGCGGTACGTCGTGAAGTGATTTCGTTGCCATCGAGCTGAGCTACAGGCTCTCCCGTACTACGGTCATAAAGCATGTAAGTCGAGAACAGTCCAGGAAGCGATCTACTGGCGTTGTTGGGGGCAATATTGACGGTTTTTATTCCTAAGAATCCGGCATCACTCCAAGCTGGCATGATCAGCATCGTCACAGGAATGTCCGGAGTTCCGATGTTGTGAAGATGTCTGCGAGGCGCCGTGCAGCCACGCCTGAACATATCTTCCAACGCTGGAATTAAATGGGAAAAAGGAAGTGCATTCCTCGTTTCTTCTCTAGTATATATTCTCATCTCAAACCCTCTTATTTTCGTTTATATGTCTAATTCCAGGTCGCTTACAGGAATAGCCTGGCAGGTCAAACACACACTAGGATCTTCCGGCTCTTGCCCATTGAGGTGGTATACCTTTCCGGAAATGATACGAACGGCACAACTCTCGCACTGCCCAACGCGACAACCACTGGGCAAGCTAATGCCGCGTTTTTCAGCAAAATTTAGCAATGGCCCTGCGGCTGAGCTCCAGCTAATCCCGAAAGAATTTGAGCGTACGAAGGAGACGCGATATTGCTGATCATCGCTGGGATTAATTGTTACTGGTGATCGGAACGCTTCGCTAAAAATATCGAACCTAGGTACTCCTCTTTCGATTAGTTGATTACTGATGGCTGTCATCATGGGATCTGGGCCACATAGATATATGCGTGCTCGACGCTCAATTAGTGAGTTCGATACGACTGAGGCTGACACCAAGTCGTTTGAGTCGTAATCCACTCCCATGCGGTCTGTCGTCAGCGGAGCGTTGTAATAGTTGATTACCGTCAATCTAGATAAACGAGGTAGCAGCTTATTTATTCGTGCTCTGAAGGCATGACTCTGGCTATTACGGTTTGCATAGTGGATCCACACTTCTGGCATGTTGTCAGAGTCGACTAGGGTTTCCAGGTAGCTAATAAAGGGCGTGATGCCGATACCACCAGCGAAGATAACAACGGGCTGCGGCAATGAGACAGGCAACACAAAGCTGCCACCGGGAGCGCCAAGGTGCACTTCTTGCCCAATTTTGAGATAATTATGGAGGTAACCTGACATTCTGCCTTCAATGGCATTGCCCTGTTCGTCGGTACCCCGCAGGTGACGTACAGCAATACGGTAACTGGTTCTCCCCTCCTCTTTAGCGGGGCCAGTCAGAGAGTAAGCACGGACTAATTGCTGGTCATCACTGCCCTTGTTTAAGCACAGCGTGATATGCTGACCAGGAAGATAGTCTGGTAGTAGCGACCCATCTGGAGTAGCCAGTTCGACGGCTAAAACATCGGCCGTCTCCCGCCTCAAAGTGCGGACTTTAAATGGCCTAAAACCCTCCCAAGTTCGCCGTCTGGTATCTTGAGTGGGATCTCTCCGAATATCACAGTTGAACGAGCGCATTGGCACAGAGCCACTGATGGGGTCCGAGTCACGCGCGCTGATGAGGGTATTGTAGTTACTATTACCTGCACCAACGACAGCATATCCAGCGCGCCCAAGCTCATTGCAGCTTTGCCACCAACCGAATTCAGCGACAATAACGCCAACATCCAGATCCGAACTGAGACTAGCGCAGAAACGAGCCTGTCCTTCTGTCGTTTCGATTAATACCCAGTCGCCCTTTTCTATGCCTTTCTTAGCCGCCAAGTCGGGGTTGAGTTGGGCAACTGGCAGCGGGGATCTTTTGCGCAGCGACACAATCGAACGGTGCTGACTATGGCAGAAAAAACCGTTCTTGATCGAAGTGAGCTTATAAGGGAACCGGGTGTGAGCTTGCCTCGCCGTAAGCATGCCATCAGCGGTTGGTAACGGGTCATATCCATGACGCAACAGCGTTTCTGAATACAGTTCGACCCGCCTAGTGTGTGTCTTGAAGCCCTGGACCTTGCCATTGTTTATGCTGGAGTACTGCTTTTGTTTTTGTGTCAGTTTGTAGCGGATACCCTCTGGCTTCTGGCGAAGCTGCGCTACAGTCAGATCCAGCGGCTTCAGCATCCAGTTCCATCCAGCCTCGATACTCCCGTTAAAAAAAAGCTCGTCCATACCTAGCGCTTCAGCTAGGGCGAAAACGATATCGGTATCAGATTTCGAATCGCCTCTAGGCGCGACTATTCGCTGTCGCAGCTGGACATGCTCTACTGCTAGTTCGTTTATCTCAAAACCGGCACGCAGGGCTTCTCGTTCCCAAGGGGTATTAACTGGCAGGAGAATATCAGCGAAACGCGAAGAAGGCGTTTCAAATAGATCGCAATGCACATGGAATTCGAGCTGCTGCAAGGCTGTAATACCCAGCTCAACATCTCCCTGGCTGGCCATGAAATTAGTGCCGAACCCCATGAATGCTCGAACACGATACGGTTGGCCTTCGATGATAGAGTGGTAGAGATCCCGAGCAGTAATCCACCCCTGAGCGGGCGGCCCTAATGGGCGTTGATCAACGCCCAGCGCCTTATTTAATTGTGCGGGCTCGATAAGATCCAGCCCATTAATGGGCCGCACAGGCAATTGCGTGTATACCCGGTTTCCTCCCAAGACGTCGAAGCTACCGGTCAGTGCATAAAGGATAGCTACTGCACGCTCAGTCTGTGTCGCATTGCTATGCTGCCCAATCCCCGTCCAAGAATGATACGCAACCCGTTTGCTGGAACTGAGCAACTCAGCAGCCTGTGCCAGTGAGTGAGCATCGACACCGGAGACTCGCTCTACTACATCAGGGGTATAAGGCGCGCAGGTGCGCTCTAACAAAGCAAATACGGGCTCGCAGTCAACGTTGCCACCATTGCAGAGCGGAACACTATAACGTCCTGCCAAAGCAGCATGGGCGGCGTGAGCAAGTGACGAGCCACTTTCCGGGGCATAACAAGCAGGCGAATTAGTTTTACTGTTCCACACCACGAAGGTATCGGGAATATTTTCATCCGCTAGTGCTCCCGCAAAGTCACAGTCCTCTGCCCGCAGCAACGTCCCATCATCAGTACGGACCAGAAGAGGAGCATTTGTCCAACTACGAACGAACTGTTGGTCAAACCCCTTGCACAGGAGCAACTGTCGCACTAGGCCCAACACAACCACTAAATCGGTGCCTGGGCGGACACGAAGCCATACATCCGCACTAGCAGCCAGTGGCGTCTTACGCGGATCGACTACGATCATCCTTGCCCCGTTGTCCCTTCCTGCTCCAATGGCATTGGCTTGGCTCAACCACGTGCTCGTAGGGTTATGGCCCCACAGCATGATGAGATCGGAGTTGGCATAGTCCGCTGTAGGCATCCCACATCCGAATGTAAAGGCATGGGCATAATCCTTATGCCAATTGCAAACTTCAGTGCCATAGCAAATATTGGGGCTTTGAAAGGCTCGGATGAATCGCTCAACCCAATCAATGCTATCCGACATGGGAGTACCACTAGGGGTAGTTACACCAAAGGCGACTGACTCAGCTCCTGTCTCGGCTTTAATCTCAGATAGTCTCGCCGCGATGGCCGTAATGGCTTCGTGCCAAGAAATTCGTTCCCAACATGGATCATCCGCGGTCTTTGGTGTTGTGCGGCGCATAGGATAGAAGAGACGGTTCGGGTTATGCACCAACTCGGGAGCGGCTCGCCCCTTCATGCACATTGCAGCGCCGGTGGGATGGTCGGAGTCTGGCTCCACCTTGATGAGACTCTCGCCTTCTACGCGGTTAATGGTTCCACACCGTGACCGGCATAAAGTGCAATAACCTCGCTTATCTTCAACTGGCATGGGGAAACTCCAAAAACAACGTTAGCCTTTTAGAAACGAACCTAGACTCACGCAGATTTAATTACTAATATATATTTTTTAATAAGCATTATTGATGAAATAGATATGAGTACAGGAATTACGCTTAGACAATTAGAGTATTTGGTATCGCTGGCAGAAACGGGGCAAGTGACCCGTGCTGCCCTGCGCTGCCATGTCTCTCAATCGTCGATGACTATTGCACTTAAGAATCTGGAACAAAGTCTTGGCGCTCAGCTGTTCCAACGCCATGCCAAGGGCGTCCGTCTGACGGAGGCAGGGGAGAAGTTCGCGCGCAGGGCGCAAGACACCCTTTCGAGCGTCGAAGATGCCATCGAGGAAATCCGCCGCACCCCAGATGATTTACATGGGCAGGTACGAATCGGTATCACAGAGACAATATCGGCTTACCTAATTCCACTGTTATTGGTATCGCTAACTAAGCAGTTCCCCAATCTGAATATCATCATGGAAGAGCGCGACCGGGCCAGCATCGAGAAGGGGCTTCTCGACAATAGCTTTAACCTAGCTTTCATTCTTGTCTCCAACATGGATATTCACGAAGAGCTAGAGCACGAGACGATGCTGCGTTCCCCCAGGCGGCTCTGGGTCGACAGTGAGAGTCCGTTTCAGTACCCCGAAAGCCTTTCCCTAGAGAAGATTGCCGAGACTGGCTTTATCCTTTTGGACATGGATGAACACGTTGAAACGGTGAAATATTACTGGGGAGAGTATGGCCTCGCGCCTAAGGTCGCATTCAAGAGCAGTTCGCTAGAGGCAGTCCGCAGTTTGGTGGCACTTGGACAAGGAGTCACGATTTTGTCTGACCTAGTATATCGCCCATTTTCCCTAGAAGGGCGACGCATTATTCGGCGGGACCTAGATGAAAGTCTGCCAACAATGGACATAGGTTGCGTATGGAAAAAAGGAGAAGAGCTGCCGCGTAATGTCGGAGCCGTAATCGACTTCATTCGTCGAACAATTAGTGAGCAAGTACTGTGATATCGGCATCACCTAACTTGTCGTGGCAGATGGGAATCAAGTCACCCGGAACACCCCAGTCTGGCCATACCTGGCTAGCAACGATGTCCCCTTTCTACCGCCTGTAGTTGCGACTGTTTTGCAGCGTCAGCGGAAAAGCAGGTCGATAACAGCGCGTTGATACTCATTGAGCCTTCTCCCTCAGCTCAGCCCGTTTGGCTAAGCTGAAAAGGCGACCAAACCTAACAGGAGAAGACTCAATGAATTTTTACAATAGCACTCATCAGCACTACTGTGGCATTGGTCTACATGCCAGAAGCCTTTATGTCTGCATCCTTAATCAACAGGAGGAGACCCTGTTACATAAAGAGATTTCCGCTAGGCCAGAACCCTTACTTCAGTTAATCGAACCCTACCTGGATGATTTGGTGATCGGCGTCGAATGCATGCACTGCTGGTACTGGATCGCTGATTTCTGTGAAGACCAGGGCATTGCTTTCATTCTCGGTCATGCCCTTTATATGACAAATTCTTCTGGAAAGAATTTGGACAGCTACCACTTTGTGCTTTATCTGCGCGGCAATCAAGATGTACAAAAGCTGTTGCAACGCTTCTAGAAACGCATGAGTAAAGCCAAAGCTTTATCGGCTCTGGCCCACAAGCTGGGGCATGCGGTCTATTTCGTGTTAAAGAACGAAAAGGTGTTTGATGAACAACGCTTTTTAACGAGTTAGTCACACAGCAGGATGATGATCAATGTCTAACTGGATCATTACAGAGTGTGCTGAAACAGGGTGTCTGCTGACTGGTTATTCAGACCTGAAACCAGACTTCTACACCCAACTCGAAGCTCGTTGCTTTGATTATCCATCCTGCTGGCGTGCACCAATACCCTGAGCGAGTGGGCTTACACCAGCGCTGAACCTGAAACTAACTGGGACTGTAAAGTAACCCGCTGTTTGAATAGGACAGATGCTGGTTAACCGATGAATGTCTAGTGCCTCAGACCAACCTGCCAGGAGCGACCCGGTTTGGCAGTGGTGAACTACCACGTCAGAGAGCCTCCGAAGGAAGTACCCTTGCGGTATTTTTGCTGTAAGCCACCCTGAGCCAACGATGACAGATGAAGTAGGATCGCTGGCTCAGGGGCTTGATATTGGCCGCTTACGCGGCCAATAAAAATACTACGGCCTATTGACAGACAGAAGGCTCATAGATGTTATGTGCTATTTTTGACCATCGTAGGCTAAAACAGCACTTTTAAGTTGCTGAATGTCTGATGTACACAAATAACGTTTTAATGCTTCGAACTTTTCAGTAGGCCAATCATAGATTTTCAACTGCAAAAGCTCGTCAATTACGGATGACTCAAAACGATACTTGACTAGTTTTGCTGGAGAACCACCAACTACACTGTAAGGAGCTACATCTTTAGTAACCACACTATTCGCTGCAACAATAGCCCCCTCTCCAATAGTGACACCTGGCATTATCATCGCTCTCATTCCAAGCCATGCACCATCACCTATAAGGGTGTCTCCTTTTCCCATATATGCTTCATCAATGTAGTCCATAAATGGGTATAGACAGAACCAATCTGCTCGATGGGTATGATTGCCTCCCATCAGAATAACAACTTCTGCACCAATACAGACATAATCACCAATATGGAGTTTATCGATTTCCCACCTAGGTTCCCAATTACGGCTCGCTTCGTCACCATGTAGATACCTAACAACCGACTCTTCAAAGCCGTTGTCCCAGCAGTCACTGTAATAACTGTGAGTACCCTTTATTGAGATATTGGCATTAGTTACTACTTCATGTAGCAACTGATATTTTGACCAATGTTTATTTTGCACACTAAACCTCATACCAATGTTAAATTATGTAACTTATTGAATTAACACTATGCTCGCCAATGGATTCGAGGCTGCTTTAATAGAGGTATAAGTTTCATAAGAATACTCTGAGATAGATGGTGGCCTAATATAGCACATAACGCCACGTTAGGAGGTGAGCAACACGACACCGAAGCTTAACACATAACTATGGAACCACTAAAATCTACGCATAACGAAAATGCCATGCGTTGCGAATTCCTCTTTAACGTTTTATTATGTGTGTATTTCCCGTTTAGCGATTTTCTGTTCAAGGTACTCTTTCAAACCTTTCTGGCTGGTATGAAATTTATCAAGCTCATCGCGAGAATACTCTAACACGCTATTTATTGGATCTTTTTCCTTATCAAAGGATAAAACAAAGTCATAAACAATCTTTATAGAGCGCTCTTCAATTTCGTCACCTGAAATTCTGCTTGCCTTAGCGAAGTAGTCTTTATCCATGGATAAGCGACTTCATTCCGGTATAATCAATTAAATTATAAAAGCGATGGCTCCAGCATTCTCGTTCAGACTCATACATTGCCAATGAGCTAAGCGCTTTTGGACCTATAGTACTAGCTAACTTTTCGGACTGCAAAATCAAGCGTGCAGTAGTCAACCAGACCAAACGATCTTTTACAGGGATCGTGACAGAGCCATTGTCTGATAGAAAGCCATATGCTCGCTCTAAGCATTTTATTGCATTTTCACAATACCCCTGAGAATCAATAAGCTCTTTCTCAAGATTATTTTTATCTTTTTGTAGTTTGATAGTGAACATCACGGCTAAAAAACTGACAAACGCCAATATAGGCGAGATTGTTCCACCAATAAAGCTACCAAAATCAGCTTATTTTCCAGAGTTTGATGAGAAATCAAAATCGTGAAATTTGATAAGCCAAGAAATAATAGGAACAGCTACAAACATTGATGTAACTGAAAAAAGTACTGTATTTCTTTAAGTTAACCTCTAAATCACATAACGCTCAAGCTCACCTGCGGCTCCGCCATAGCACAGCGGAGGCGGAGCCGCAGGTGCAGCGTGTTGTTCGGCGGCGCAGGACCGCTCACCTGTCTTCCTCACCCGGGATGACGATAGCCTTGGAGCCATGAAGTATCGACCGATCGCAGCCTTCATAGCGGGACGTGTACGGCCCGATTTTGTTCTCTAAGAAATCGAACCAGCGCCGCCCAAGGGTGTCGATAAAGGTTACGAGTTCATTAGACGCCCGATCACTGTAGGACGGATTCCAAATTATCTTTGGCTCATTCGACTGCGTGACCTCAACATAGCGATTGACGGTGACATAAAGGAAACAATCAATCGAGGAATAGGAGTGCACCAATGCGTCACAGGCGAGAGCGTGAACGAGGTCTGGCGCCAAACCAGTGAACCCATCATTGACGAATATGAGCACTCCGTTGGGACTGTCGATCCGAAACTTCTCTTTCGTTTCCCGAATTTGCCTATTGGCCTTTTTGAGTACCCGTAGAATGGCGGGCCTTGCAAGGCGAACGAACCCTTGATGAAACCACGCTGGATATTGCCCATCACCTCCTAACAAAAGCGGCCGCCATGAAGGATCTTCTGCAGCAAGCCGCGTTAAGAGATCCTCAAACCCGCGCTTGGCAGATTTAGAACGTAGGAACTCGGTCTCGATTTCCTTCAACTCAAGTACTACAGCATCTTGCTCGAACAGATAATCGGCGTTATCAAAATCGGGAGATTTCGGGAGATCATCCGAGATTCGTTTCCCGCCTGAGATCGATACGAACTCGTCCCAAGTGGCCTCGACGGACAATGGCTCATGTGGCCCCACGTCCCAAAATCCAGGAATTTCACTCATCGCTGACACCACACTCTCAAAGCTGACGAACGCCGCCAGCAGGGGTGACAAAACCATAGCGAAGCGGCGGTTTTGGCATCCCTTTGGCTGGCCTTGTTAAGCATTTTCTACCACCACTTTCTCAGTTTGTCATTGTAGATTCTACAGCTTGGCACATAAATTGTGCCTCCCGTCCAAGCTTGTTTGTATGATGGACTGAAATCAGTGGCTAGATTTAGATAAGTACCTATAGATGGTGTTTTATACCTTTTTGATGACTTGTAGTAACCACCACCAGATTGCTCTTCACCATATTCATTGTACCAACTGGATGGCTCTACATAATTCTGATACTCGGAGAAGTGGATTGGCGCAATAGTTAAGTCTGCAACCCAATAGTACACTCGGCCAAAATATGTAGCATGACACCACTTCTCCCATGCTTTGGGGCTGTATTTTTCATCGCCAAGATTTTTATTAAATAAAGCCAACCATAAAACATGGATACCCAACTTCCCATATGCTGAAGTACGTTCCGTTATTTTATTTACACTCAAATTACTTCGCTGAATCTCGATTGCTACGGGCACATTATTAATAAAACAATAAACGTCAGCTATTACTGTGCCAAAATCGGCTTCAACGTCCAGACCTGTCACGTGAGCACATTGGGATAATGCGTTGTAGATAGATTCTTTGCACTTCCTATGCGCTTCGGATTCACCTTCGCCTCTTTGACAATGGTATGGAGGCTTATGAGCGAAGTGATGAACCTTTATTCTACCTTTACGAAGGACAAGCTCATGCTTGCAGCCGGGGCACTGGAATGGGCCTTGCGCTCTCTCGCTATTGCTTGCGAATACCTTAAGATTATCTTGAACTCTTATTCCACAAAGCATGAACAAGTCTTCCCTAGATGCTTAACGAGGCTGTAAAAAACCCGATTTCGAGCCGTCTCCACCACCTGTTGTCCTTATTCATGTACCCAGCCGGTCATCTGGCTGAGTCATCTTAATATCGCCATTTAGCCACTTGGGCGTCCAACTAAAGCTTGTTGAAGGCGGTCTTGTGCTCTTAAAAAGCAACTTACCCCGCTCTAAGCCCTTCATGAGGCGGCCAAGTGGCCGTAATTCGCCAACTTCTCAATATTGTGTACCAAGCAGTATAGCTGCCACTGACCTTGCACTTTTTTCTTACCCCGAAGGCTGAAGCGGTTCAGTCTTTTCGTCGTGCCAATGTTGCCGAAGACCGGCTCTACGACTGACATGCGATGGCTGTAGATCTCTTTGCCCTTGGGGCTATCGACTCGGTGCTTCATCCAGTCCGTGTAATTGGGTAAGCGTTTGTTCTCGATAATAAAAGACACTTGTCGACCAGCCCCCTTGCGATGGTCGGCAGAACTCGGGTTCTGCATACAGCGGTATTTCTTTGGGCAATGCCGACATTGCAGCAAACGCCCTTCGAAGTGCACCCTGATCTGGCCATTATCGGCTTCCCGTTGCCCTCTATAGGTCAACTTTTCGCCCGTTGGGCAGATACACGTTAGCTCTACTGGATCAAATTGGAACGCGCTGGCTGGCATCGTCTCTCGCCAGCCTTTGTCCGGCAGGTTCTGATGGCGCTTGCCGTATTTGTCTTTCTGGTCGGCGAACTTCGGATCTCGGCTGCGGAACTGGTTATCGGGGATGTAGCCATTGATCTGTCGTTCGTGCAGGTACCTCATATTGGCCTCATTGGCAAAGCCGGTATCCGCGGTGACGACGGTGCCTTTCTGGTAGATGTTTTCCACAATTCCCAGTTTCTTAAACCGGGATTCTACCGTTTCCAGTACGGGCTGCAGGGTGTGATGTTCCTGGCCTTCTCCAAAGACCTGGGCGTCAATGATAATCTGGTGCTTTTTGTCCACCGTGGCGACACCGTTATAGCCCTGGAGCGTGCCCTTACTTGTCGTCATTTTGGCACTTTCGTTATCGGTCAGATTACTCTTCACTTCCTTGATTCGCTTTCCCCGGCCCATCCTTGGGCTGTGCGTCTTTAGGAAACGATCCACTTTGTTCATGGCGGCATCTAGCGAGAGAATCGTCTTGGCCCGCCGGATATCCCGATCCAGATCAGCTTCCGTTTCGGCTTCATCACGCGCGTAGTGTTCCACTAAGTGATGCCTAATCAGGCCTCTCAGTTTCTCACGTTTCTCACGTTTATCGCCCAATTCTTTGAACGTACCCGACCACTCTTTGGAGGCATCGGAGGACATCTTGCAGCCATCAATGGCAAAGAGTTCGTTGCCCAGTCAGCCTTGTTCGTGGCACACCAGCAGTACTTGTTCGAACAGTGCTTCAATCTCATCGGCATGGCGGCTGACGAAGCTTGCTAGTGTGGTGAAGTGGGGAACAGTATCGCAGGAAAGGGCTTTGAAAATAATATTGGTCTCACAGCTCCACGCCATTTCACGGCTGGAAGTGATGCCTTTTGAGTAAGCAAACAGAATAATCTTAAGCAGGATGGCCGGATCATAGGCCAGCCGACCATTCGCATCGTTGCGGTACTTGGGATGGAAAACGGATAAGTCGAGCTTGTGCTCGATCAGGTAGTGCACAGCGTATTCAAAGGTACCGGGCTGAAGCTGATCCTGGTAGTTGATCACCACCATGGCGTTCTGATCGTAGTTATAAGCCTTGAAGCGCGGCATGCTGACCACTCCTCGTCTGTTTTCTCGATCCTATCAAAACTTAGCCGTCAGTGGGGTTTTTATACAGCCTCAACGCCGCGCTCTGCGGCAATTTTTGAGCGCAGCGAAAAAATTGTCCGGCAGCAGCGCCTTGATACTCATTGAGCCTTCTCCCCCAGCTCAGCCCGTTTGGCTAAGCTGAAAAGGCGACCAAACCTAACAGGAGAAGACTCAATGAACTTTTACAATAGCACTCATCGTCACTACTGTGGCATTGATCTACATGCCAGAAGCCTTTATGTCTGTATCCTCAATCAACAGGGAGACACCCTGTTGCATAAAGAGATTCCCGCTAGCCCAGAACCTCTACTTCGGCTAATCGAAACCTACCTGGATGATCTAGTGATCGGCGTCGAATGCATGCACTGCTGGTACTGGATCGCTGATTTCTGTGAAGACCAGGGCATTGCTTTCATTCTCGGTCATGCCCTTTATATGAAGGCCATTCATGGTGGTAAAACTAAGAATGATCGCGTGGATTCTTACAAAATTGCCACGCTTATTCGCGGTGGCAACTTCCCCCTCGCTTATGTCTACCCACGCAGCATGCGAGCTACCCGTGACCTACTTCGCCGCCGAACTGGGCTCGTTCGCCACGGCGCTGATCTCAAAGCTCATGTTGTCAACACAACGAGTCAGTACAACCTGCCACCCAACAAGGTCAATTTGAAAAATGTCAGTGCCAGAGAACAATTGGGCAGAACCTTTGATGACCCGATTGTTCAGCGCAATATCGATCTAGATATGGCCGTTTTAGAGTGCTACCACCGGGAACTAAGCCAGGTGGAATGGCTATTGGAAAAGCAGGCTAAAAAGCATCAGCCGACCTACTACCACTTATTAACAACCATTCCCGGCGTTGGCCGTATTCTAGCCCTCACCATTCTGTATGAAGTGGGTGATATTCGACGTTTTGAGTCTGTCCAGAAGTTTGCCTCCTATTCCCGACTGATCAAGTGCAAAGCCGAATCGGCTGGTAAGACCTATGGCACCCAGGGCAACAAGATTGGTAATGCCCATCTGAAGTGGGCTTTTTCTGAGGCCGCTGTGCTTTATCTGCGCGGCAATCCAGATGCACAAAAGCTGTTGCAACGCTTCCAGAAACGCATGAGTAAAGCCAAGGCTTTATCGGCTCTGGCTCACAAGCTGGGGCGCGCGGTCTATTTCATGTTAAAAAACGAAAAGGTGTTTGATGAACAACGCTTTTTAACGAGTTAGTCACGCAGTAGGATGATGATCGATGTCTAACTGGATCATTACAGAGTGTGCTGAAACAGGGTGTCTGCTGACTGGTTATTCAGACCTGAAACCAGACTTCTACACCCAACTCGAAGCTCGTTGCTTTGATTATCCATCCTGCTGGCGTGCACCAATACCCTGAGCGAGTGGGCTTACACCAGCGCTGAACCTGAAACTAACTGGGACTGTAAAGTAACCCGCTGTTTGAATAGGACAGATGCTGGTTAACCGATGAATGTCTAGTGCCTCAGACCAACTTGCAGGGAGCAACCCAGTCTGGCAGTGATTAACGATCACACTAAGAGAGCCTCAATAGGTGTTTGCTGTAAGCCATTCACAGCCAACGATGACAGATGAAGTAGGATCACTGGCTCAGGGACTTAATATTGGCCGCTACGCGGCCAATAAAAACACTACGGCCTATTGACAGACAGAAGGCTCATAGGTGTTAGCCTTCATAGCCTAAGCCTCCCAGGTACGATGGAATCATACCAAGAGATTTGACTCGATCTAACTCTTTGCTTGTGAGATGGCGAGAAACATATGGAAACACTTGAAGAAGAAACTCTTTCAGGTTTTCAAAAGCTTCATCCGAATAGACCACACCAGAGCGTTGTTCATTCATAATGCTCATAACCCACTTAATAAATATTGTGGGCATCATGACATCAGATACATCCTCCCACCCATCCATCAAGTTGTTGTTTTGCTTTCTAATATAAGCAGAAAGCGCTGAATCACAGTGGCCTCTGCACGTCCAGAATACGTGCTCAAAATGCTCTTTCTCATTCTCATAATCAGTTCGCATTCTCGACCAAAGCGTTATTACCCCGTTATCTTCTTGATCGAAAAGCTCTTTCTCGCATACTTTGCATTTCAAGCTTGGCTTCTCAACAAATATTTTTGCCGGTTGAGGATTTTCTGTTTTCCAATCGGAAAGTGATACAGGAAAGTATCTTTCGGCTATTTCAAGGCCTTTGGCTGAGTGAAGTAACTGTCCTTCGATTTTTTCTCGATCGAAGACTTGATACTCGACCTTAGCTTTCATCCCCTCAAGATTTGTTGATAGCCCTGTGCTAGCGAGGGTTGAATAGAAACCAATAAAACCCTGGCAATTATTTGCTTCGACTCTATCCCGAATATTGGCATCGTCAGTTGGTGAAACGGAATTTCCACTAAACGCCTTGTGCTTGCAGCTTACAAGCCATCTGATTATGGTTTCGCCACCTACACCAGTGCGCTTTTCTTCAACGATTAAGTCAACTCCACCATCAGCACCTCTGTCTGGATCAGTGATGATCTTGTAACCCATAAAAGATAGAAAATCGCGAGCAAACAATTCGAACGTATCTTGCATTCCACTTGCTTTGTGAGCTTCAGGTATCTCTTTGAAATCCAAAACAGCCAATTTGTTACTCCGTTTTTATTGAGGCTAACAGTGATTATACGCCCCTCTACATAACCTCAATGAACCCGACGGCGCGTTCATTGAGGTTATACCGCCTTTCATTCACGACCTATTTCATTGAAATTAAAATAAATTAATTATAAATAGGCTGCATAACACAGATTATCGTGCCGGCTGCATAACACTGTTGAACCAGCATGCCGCTTCTGCCGGAATGGCCGCTCAGGGTCGAAATCAGCCCCCCGCTAGATGCCTCCCCAGCAGTCATCTACGCTTACTTTCACCCACTCCATGCACTTTTTTTCAAAATATGCTTAGCCTTAACGCTAGCAGATTATGTTTGATGCCGTCATTAGCCATTAGCCGTCCTTCTTGTCATTGTTTTCCCTCCCTTCATTTCCTTATGCCGAACACGGTAAGCTTGGCGGCAATACTGCTGCTGAGTGACGTAATCGATGACTACTTCCCACTGGATTCTTGGCCCCGGCGCCATTGGCCGCTTGCTTGCGCACTCGCTTGCCCCTATAGCGGCCACCGTGTTAGTTGGCCGCCGTGTTTTGCCTGGGCAGCAGGCTCTTACTACCCCCGAAGGCGAGCAGCGAGTAAAGCAATTAAATGCGCTTACAGTTGCCCAATTGGGCACTGAAACGCACGAACCACCCGCCTTTGTTCATATCACCACCAAAGCGATGGCCGCTGAATCCGCGCTTACAAGCATTGCAGAAGTGGTTCCACCCACTACCCCACTGGTACTGTGGCAAAACGGCTTTCTGGCGCAGCCACTTATTACCCAGGCATGGCCTGGGCCGGTGCTATGCGCCACCACAACGGAAGGTGCGTATCTGGTTGGCGATAATGGTGTGGTGCACGCAGGGCGTGGGCATACCTATATTGGTGATTTGCATAACCAGCATAGCGATTTAGCAGAAGTACTGGCGCAGACATTAACCCAGGCAGAGCTTGCTGCGACGGCCGTGAGTGATATTCGTCAGAGGCTGTGGCAGAAGCTGGCGGTGAATGCAGCAATTAACCCCCTGGTGGCGCTACATGGCGTGCGTAATGGTGAATTACGCGGTGAGGCGTATGCGGGCCGTGTAGAAGCGGTCGTCCAAGAAGTCGCGGCAATTATGCACGCCGAGGGTATTCAGCCTCCGAACGGTGACGAAGGTGAAAATGCGTGGTTAGCGTTGGTATGGCAAGTGGTGGAAAACACCGCTAACAATAAGGCATCGATGTTGCAGGATGTGGAGGCCAAACGCCTCACCGAACGCGGGGCAATTTTGGGGCCATTGATTGAAAGCGCCCAGAGGCATGGGTTGGTGAGTAAGGTATTGCAGGAGTTGGATGATGAGCTGGCGGTGTTGGAGGCAGGTTTTTAGCCATCTCCTTGGGCAGCTTCACCATCCTCCTGCGGGTGCCTCGCTTCTCGCTGCGCTCGCTACTCGTTACCACGCGCTACAAATGTGTATTTCCGAAGGCGATTACTGAACGAGAGCGCCCCGCGCCATGGGTTGGTAAGTGAAGTATTGCAGGGGTTGGATGATGAGCTGGCGGTGTTGGAGGCAGGTTTTTAGCCATCTCCTGGGGCAGCTTCACCATCCTCCCGCGGGTGCCTCGTTTCTCGCTGCGCTCGCTACTCGTTACCACGCGCTACAAAAGACGCGTTACCAAGGCGTATAAGCCGAATAGGCATAGGCATTGCATGCTTAACTGTACATTCGTGTGGCTTATGAGACGGGAATCATCACTACCTTGCGATAGGCGGGCAGTTCGGTAAGCTGCTCAGCCCAGCGTGCTAAGTGGGGCCGGGGTTGCCAGTTAAGACCACTGTTACGCAGGTTATAAACGAACGGGGCAATGGCGATATCACCCAGGCCGAAAGCATCGCCAGAGAACCATGGCTGTTCGGCTAACGCGGTATCCATCTGCTCGAACAATTTTTCACAGGTGGCAATTGTCGTTTCTAAACTAGCCATGTCACGCTGTTCCGCTGGGGTTCTAATATAGCCCAGCAAGATTGTCCGATGAAGCGGTGAAAAGGTGCCATTCGCCCAATCCATCCACTTTTCCATCTGGGCACGCTTGGCAGGCTCTTCAATCCATAACTTATCCTGGCCATACTGGGCGGCCAGGTAACGAATAATGGTGTTGGACTCCCAGAGTACGCTGTTGGTGGCATCGTCGCGTAACACCGGCACCAGACCGTTGGGGTTCATGGCAAGGTATTCGGGCGTATTATTAACTCCATGCTCCCGCCCTGCCAAAATCTGCTCGTAAGGCAGCTCTAGTGCTTCCAGTACCCAGCGGACTTTTTTGACGTTAGTAGAGTTGTTGCGGCCCCAAAGCGTAATCATGGAAATCCCTTTTTTAAGCATAGTGAAGGAAACTGAGTTTGCCCGGCCTAGAGACCAGTGGCAAGGGGCGGCGGAGCCGCCCTCCCGCGGGTGCCTCGTTTCTCGCTGCGCTCGCTACTCGTTACCACGCGCTACGCCACCTTTTTCTCTTTTCTCCTCCCCTCACTCTTTATCCTGATAAAGCTGTAGCAGGCTGGAGAAGTCGAGCTTGCCGTTGCCGCTCGCTTTGTGCAGGGTAAACAGCGAGCGGGCAGCGGAACCCATGGGAACTGGCGAAGCGCTCTGCTGGCTAACGTCCATGGCAAGGCCCAGGTCTTTGATCATAAGATCCACCTGGAAGCCACCCTGGTAGCCTTTCGAGGCGGGGGCATTTTCCATCACGCCTGGGTAAGGGTTGTAAACGTTCAGCGCCCAGTTACCGCCAGAGCTTTGCTTCATGATTTCGGAAAGCACTGCGGGGTCCAGGCCGTTTTTCACGCCCATGTTGATCGCTTCACAGGTGCCCGCCATCAAAATAGACAGCAGCATGTTGTTGCACACTTTGGCTACCTGCCCGGCACCATGGTCACCAGCATGGAAGATGTTTTTACCCATCGCTTCCAGCACGGGTTGAGCCTGCTCAAACTGTGCAGCGCTGCCACCCACGATGAAGGTCAGCGTACCTGCTTGGGCACCGCCCACCCCACCGGATACCGGAGCATCAACAAAGCCAACGCCTTTTTCCGCACCGGCAGCAGCTACGCTACGTGCGGTATCAGCATCGATCGTTGAGCAGTCGATCACCAATGCGCTCTGTTTAATCACATTGAACAGCGGTTCGTCGCCGTCTACATAGAGCCCCCGCACGTGCTTACCAGCGGGCAGCATGGAAATAATGAAGTCTGCATCGGTAGCGGCGGCCTGAGCTGATACTGCCACTTCACAGCCTTGCGATTTTGCGGTTTCAAGTGCTTGCTCCGAAAGATCAAACGCACGTACATTAAAACCCGCTTTTGCCAAGTTGGCTGCCATAGGGCCGCCCATATTGCCTAAACCGATAAACGCAACAGTGGTCATCTTTTTATCCTTATTAGTGTGTTTAAGAATTAGCGTGTGTTGGAAATGGTGTTAGTGAAGGTCTGCGAGTGGGCTCTTCTCCCACGGAGAGGCTAACAGCTCATCAATAAAGGATGATTTAACCGAAGCAACATCGGGGTACGTCCACGCAGGCAAACCATCTTTATCTACCAATAGTGCACGTACACCCTCCGGGAATTCACGGTGGCGACAGCACTGTACTGAAAGCGCCAGCTCTGACTGGAACACCTCCGCGAGCGACATGTGCTTGGCGCGCTTTAGCTGCTCATCAATTAGCTTGACCGATACTGGGCTGCCGTGGGCCAGCGTTTTTTGCGCTTTGTTAAACCACTTATCCTCAGTTTTTACCGCTAAAATCGACGCTACTATTTGTTCAACAGTGTCGTGGTCCATGAGTTCACGGATCAGCGCGGTGGATTTGTATACAGGGGATTCAAGTTCGGCAAAGGCACTTTGAGAGGCCTGCTCTAGCTCGCGCAGCACGCCGTTAACCACGCCATGCGCATCCGTACGCTTACCTTCACCCCAGGTCGCTGCTAGCAGCTTCTGCACCAGCCCATCCCGCTGGTGGCTTGCTATAGCACGGTCGGCTAGGCCGAGGTGCACAGCATCCAGTGCGTTAATTTGGCCACCAGTCATCGCTAAAAAGCGTCCTGTGCCGTTAGGTAGCCGGTTTAGAAACCAGCTTGCCCCCACATCCGGGTATAGGCCAATCGTTACTTCCGGCATGGCAAGGCGGGAAGTTTCAGTCACCACACGATGGCTACTGCCACTCAGCAGCCCCATACCACCGCCCATTACAATGCCACTGCCCCAACAAATAACCGGCTTGGGATAGGTGTGCAGCAGGTAGTCGAGGCGATACTCCGTATCAAAAAAACGCTGGGGAAAGTCTGGGTCTCCATCGCCCGTAATGGCTTTATAGAGGTTGACCACATCGCCTCCAGCGCAAAACGCTTTTTCGCCAGCGCTATCCAGCAATATCGCGACCACCCGCTCATCGGTTTGCCAGGCTTGAAGCCGTGGCAATATTGCTTCGATCATCTCCAGCGTTAGCGCATTAAGCGAGCGCTCGGCATTGAGGGTAATCTCAGCCACCACATGACCATCTTGGGTGGTGTGTTCAGCAAACAGTACGCAACTCATTCCATTATCCTTTTGGTTGGCTGGTCTTGTGTCTGGCTGTCTTCTAACTATAGCTCGGCGGCACCACTGGCCAGCACGCGGCGAGAAATAATCAGCCGCATAATTTCATTGGTGCCTTCCAGAATGCGGTGCACCCGGGTGTCGCGCACATAACGCTCCATGGGGTACTCCTTGATATAGCCGTTACCACCATACAGCTGAAGCGCTTCATCGCAGACCTTAAAGCCTACATCGGTAGCAAAGCGCTTGGCCATGGCACAGTAAGCAGTGGCATCTGGATGGCCTAAATCCAGCTTAGCGGCCGCCATGCGCACCAACTGGCGGGCGGCAACAAGTTCAGTGACCATATCTGCCAAGCGGAACTGCAATGCTTGAAAGTCAGCCAAACGCTTGCCGAACTGTTTACGCTCTAGCATGTACTCGCGGGCTTTATTAATTGCCTGCTGGGCGGTGCCGATTGAACACGTGGCGATATTGATGCGGCCGCCGTCCAGCCCCTTCATGGCAATTTTAAAACCGTCGCCTTCGTTGCCTAATAGATGATCAGCGGGCACGCGTACATCTTCAAAGGTGATCATGCGGGTGGGCTGGCTATTCCAACCCATTTTGTCCTCTTTGCGGCCATAGCTAATGCCACTTGCTTTAGCGTCGACCGCAAAAGCAGAAACACCGCCAGGGCCTTCACCGCCGGTACGCGCCATTACGACGAGAAAATCGGTACTGCCCGCACCGGAAATAAACATTTTGCTGCCGTTCAGCACATAGTCGTCACCATCGCGCTTGGCGGTGGTTTTAAGCGATGCGGCATCAGAGCCTGCATTGGGCTCGGTTAAGCAGTAGGAACCAAGTAGCTCGCCGGTCGCCAGTTTTTCGCCCCACTGTGCTACCGCTGCTGGCGTGCCGAAATCTGCCAGCATCCAGGTCACCATATTATGAATCGTGAGGTAAGCCGTGGTTGAGGTACAGCCCATGGAGAGCTGCTCGAAAATGATGCTGGCGTCTAACCGGGAAAGCCCTAGCCCGCCAACACTTTCGGGTGCGTAAAGCGAACAAAAGCCCAACTCACCCGCTTTGCGAATCACATCTACCGGAAAGAAGGCTTCGGCATCCCACTGTGCGGCATGGGGCTCAAGCTCATTTTGGGCAAATGCCCGTGCCATATCGGCAAAGGCAACCTGGTCTTCGTTTAGCTCAAAATTCATGACGTTCCTCCGCGTAAGCGTGGCAGTGCAACTGTTTTCAATTATGTTGAACGGTGCACGCTTTACTATTTGTCGTTATTGGCGATTGTCGTTATTGACGAGTGCCGCCATTGGCAATGTTGACGTTTACGTTAACTTATATTCTTACCCTAGCCTGCGCAACCGCTTACCCCCCACGACCTTTGGCGTAGATGCTGTGACGTAGATGCGTTTTTCGGCAAAAAAAAGGTGCCCTGAGGCACCCAACGGACAGACCCGATTCAAGCCATTATTTAAAGTTTTTGCGATACATCTTGCCCAGCTCACCCACAATGCCACTGCGGAAGCTAAGTACACAGACCACAAAGATGATCCCTAAGATGACGTTTACCCAGTTGCCTAGCGGTGACTGCGCCAAAACGTGCTGTAGGCTAACCACAATGCCAGCACCCATCAGCGGGCCTAGTAAAGTGCCTACGCCACCCAGCAGCGTCATCAGAATCACTTCACCCGACATATGCCAATGGGCATCGGTTAACGAGGCCAGCTGGAACACCACGGTTTTGGTAGAGCCCGCTAGCCCTGCCAGTGCCGCTGAAAGCACAAAAGCCAGCAGTTTGTAGGCATCAACGTTATAGCCCAGAGAAATGGCACGGGGTTCGTTTTCGCGAATTGCTTTAAGCACCTGCCCAAAAGGCGAATGCACGGTACGCTGAATAAGCGCAAAGCCGAATAAGAAGATTGCGAACACGAAGTAGTACATGGCCAAGTTACTGCGCAGGCTGATGAACCCAAACAGCTCACCGCGAGGCACGCCGTGCAAGCCATCCTCACCACCGGTAAACGGCGCTTGCACAAACATGAAGTAGACAAGCTGTGCCAGCGCCAGCGTTACCATGGCAAAGTAGATACCCTGGCGGCGGATAGAGAGCACACCAAACAGGAACCCCAGCAGTGTTGCCAACAGGGTACCACCTATAATTCCCAGCTCTGGTGTAAGGCCTGGGTAACTTGCCAGTAAGTAGCCAGTAACATAACCACCGGTGGCCAGAAATGCCGCATGGCCAAAAGAGAGCAGACCTGCATAGCCCAGCAGTAGATTAAAAGCGCAGGCAAATAGCGCAAAGCAGAGGATCTTCATTAAGAACACGGGATAGGCCACAAAGGGCGCAACCAGCCCAATCGCGATCAGCGCTATATAGAATAGGTTGCGGCGCATATCGGCCCTTTTTTGGCGCTCTCTTACTGCGGATGGTGCCTTGATTGCTTGAGAATCTGCCATGGTCATGCCTCCTTACCGAACAGCCCTGCGGGGCGTAACATGAGCACCAATATCATCACCAGGAAGATCACGGTATTGGAGGCTTCCGGGTAATACACCTTTGTTAACCCTTCAATGACCCCCATACCCAGGCCAGTGAGAATCGCCCCCAGAATCGAGCCCATGCCACCAATGACGACCACTGCAAACACCACGATTAGCAGACTTGACCCCATGGTCGGTGATACAGGATATAGCGGTGCCGCAAGAACACCGGCAAAGGCGGCAAGCGCCACGCCAAACCCATAGGTTAATGTGATTAACAGTGGCACGTTCACACCGAATGCCTGCATGAGCTGGGAGTTCTCAGTACCAGCCCGCAGGTAGGCGCCCAAACGAGTGCGCTCAATCATGAACCAGGTAAATAGACACATCGTTAATGCCGCCACCAACACCCAGGCGCGGTAAGTAGGCAGGAACATAAACCCAAGGTTCATCCCCCCCTGTAGCGCTTCCGGGGTGGTGTAGCGTGCGCCGGAAACCCCAAAAAAGTTGACCAGCGTTCCTTCAAAAATCAGCGCCAGGCCAAAGGTTAATAACAGCCCGTAAAGGTGGTCCAAATGGGCAATTCGACGTAGCAAGAAGCGCTCCATCAACATGCCGAAACCACCAACCACCAGCGGCACCAAAATGAGTGCTAGCCAGTAATTAATGCCCAAGTAGCGAAAGCCTAACAGCGCGGCGAAGGCTCCCAGCATGTATTGCGCCCCGTGGGCAAAGTTGACGATCTTCAGTAGGCCGAAGATGACCGCCAGGCCCAAACTAAGCAGTGCATAAAAGGCACCGTTCACGAGCCCAAGCGTTAGCTGGCCCATGAACACGGCCAGTGGCACGCCGAATATCATCGTCATGGTATGACTCTCCTCGCCGCCAAGCGTGCGGCAGCACCTGCTGCCGCACCTGGATATTGCTTTTGTAATAACGCTCCAAGGCTACTGTTCGTTGCTACACCTTGTGCGTCGCCATAGGCCTGATGCTTTCTAACTTGCTTTTCAGCCTGCTTTGGCTCTGAACCAACGCTCGTTGTGAAGCCGCGTTAGTTTTGAACCAGCTTGCATTGGCTGTCAGAAAGCGGACGGTAGGCTTCTTCGGCGGGGATAGTGCTGAGGATTTCGTACAGGTCCCACTCACCAGTGGACTCTTCAGGTGTTTTCACCTGGGCAAGGTACATATCGTGAACCATACGACCATCTTCACGAATTCTGCCGTTACGGGCAAAGAAGTCCTCAACGGGCATCTCAGCCATTTGCGCACGTACTACTTCAGGATCATCGGTGCCAGCCGCTTCTACTGCTTTCAGGTAGTGCATGGTGCTTGAGTAAATACCGGCCTGAACCATAGTGGGCATACGACCCATTTCGGCATAGTAGCGCTCGGACCATTCACGGGCTTCTTCATCCATATCCCAGTACCAGCCGGTGGTTAGCAGCAACCCCTGGGTGGCATCCAAACCTAATGCATGGACATCGTTCAAGAAGATCAGTAGGCCTGCTAACTGCTGGCCGCTTTGGGTGAGGCCAAACTGGCTGGCCGTGGTGATGGCATTAACAGTATCGGCACCAGCATTAGCTAGACCAACGATTTTGGCGCCAGAACCTTGCGCCTGAAGAATATAAGAAGAGAAATCGCTGGTGGGGAATGGATGACGAACACCACCCACCACCTCACCGCCGCTCTCTTCCACTACCCGCCGCACATCGCCCTCCAGCGCATGACCGAAAGCGTAATCAGCAGTGAGGAGGAACCAGCTATCACCGCCCTGCTCCACAACAGCCTGCGCCGTACCATTGGCTAGCGGATAGGTGTCATACACCCAGTGAATGTGATTGGGGGTACAGTGCTCATTGGTAATACTTGACGCCGCAGAGCCGGAAACGATACCTAGCCCATTATTTTCCTCAAGCACCCTGGTCACAGCAATGGTCACTGAGGAGGCTACCAGCCCTGCCACCATGTCCACGTTGCGCTGATCAATCCACTCGCGCACGGTGTTAGCACCTACGTCGGCACTATTGCGGTCATCGGCACTAAACACGACGATGGGTGCACCGTTTACGCTGCCGCCAAAATCTGCCACGGCCATTTCTAACGCTTTTTGGCCACCCGGACCAGCAAGATCACGGTAAGTGCCTGACATATCGGCCAAATAACCAATCCGCACTTCTCCATTACTGATCTCGGCCTGAGCGGTTGAGATAGCCATGCTAGAGGCAGCGGCAACCGCGATACTGGTAGCCAATGTTTTTTTGATAAAGGTCATGTTCGTCTCCTGGCCCTGAAGGCCTTTGTTTTTGTGATGCGACGTATTAGTGCAGCGTTGTTTTAAAAAAACCGTTTGCAAGAACCGTTTTAACTAGAGCTGTTTTAACTAAAGTTGTCTTAACTAAAGTTGTTTTAAAGTTTTGCTTTAAAGCGTCGTGGTTGGGAGCAGCATTTACTGCGTCTGTTATTTTCAGTTGAGGTCGGCGCTATACCCCCAGCATGGTATTAAGGTGTTCGCGGCGTGAAGGCAGCTGCGCTGCGCTGATCTCTTCTACTATCTGACCATGGTCCATGACAAAGTGGCGGTCGGCCAAAGGGGCTGCAAAACGGAAGTTCTGCTCTACCAGCACGATTGTCATGCCACGCTCTTTGAGCTGAACCAGCACCTCAGCCAATTTCTGCACAATAACCGGCGCCAGCCCTTCGGTAATCTCATCAAGCAGTAACAATCTGGCGCCGGTGCGCAAAATACGCGCCATGGCCAACATCTGCTGCTCACCACCAGAAAGGCGTGTACCCTGACTTTTACGACGCTCGTAAAGATTAGGGAACATCCCGTAAATCTCGTCCAGGCTCATCCCCCCAGAGCGAACCGTCGGCGGTAACAACAGGTTTTCGTGAACATCGAGGCTGGCAAAAATACCGCGTTCTTCTGGACAGTAGCCGATACCCAAGCGTGGGATATGGTGCGGCTTCATGTGTAGGGTTTCGTTACCGTTAATCACGATTGAGCCCGTACGCCGCCCCACCATATTCATAATCGACTTTAGCGTGGTACTGCGCCCAGCACCGTTGCGGCCTAACAGAGTAACCAACTCCCCCCGCTTAACATTGAAGTTAACGCCGTGCAGAATATGCGATTCACCGTAGAAGGCATGCAGATCCTGGACGCGTAGCATTTCTAAAGAAGAGTGGGAGTCGGCTGCTTCATTCGCCTCATAGGCTTCAGCAGTATTCATACGGCAGCCTCCTCTTCAGCGGCTTCGCTACCCATATAGGCTTCTCGTACCAGCGGGTTGCGGGAAACGTTTTCGTAATCGCCCTCCGCCAACACTGCTCCACGTGCCAACACGGTAATCCGGTCGCAAAGGCGGCTCACTACACTCAGGTTATGCTCGACCATTAATACTGTGCGCCCTTTTGAGACGCGCTTAATCAGCGCTACGATGCGATCAACATCTTCCGCGCCCATGCCCTGGGTGGGTTCATCCAGCAGCATCATAGTGGGGTCAAGTGCCAAGGTAGTAGCCACTTCCAGGGCGCGTTTGCGGCCATAGGGCATTTCTACGGTTAAGGTGTCGGCATACTCTTTTAGGCCTACCTCATTCAGCAGCTCCATTGCTCGATCATTGAGATGATCAAGCGACTTCTCCGACTTCCAGAAATGAAAGGATGTACCCAGTTGACGCTGTAGCGCCACCCGGACATTTTCCAGCGCTGTCATGTGGGCAAACACCGCCGAAATTTGGAAGGAGCGCACTAACCCAAGCTGGGCGATTTCATTAGATTTTTTACTAGTGATAGGTTGGCCGCGATATAAAATTTCGCCGCGGGTAGGGGGTAGAAATTTGGTAAGTAGATTGAACACCGTTGTTTTACCGGCGCCGTTTGGTCCGATTAGCGCATGAATATGACCCTCTTGTACCTGAAGATTCACATTATCAACGGCGGTAAAGCCGCGGAACTCTTTGGTCAGTCCTCGCGTTTCGAGCACTGGCCCATTAACTACATCGTCTGCACGCATGAAGTGGTAAGCCTCTTGTTGTTATTGTGCTGACTTTGCACCAGCCAGTTTACTCTGGAGCGGAAAATCGTTAGCCGGCGACACATCTTTACCTGAACGTAAGGTGTAGGTGCAAACTAGCAATCACTTGAGGGGTATTACAATTACAACTTTGGTCTACGCAACCTTCATGAAATCTTTTAAAATCACTTTTTATAGCTAATTATCAATATCTTACAATAAAAATACGCATATCAAACCACAGCAATATCATCTTTACGTTAACGTAAACTTGTTTTAGCCTCATGGTCAGTGTTCCATAGGGACATTCCCCTATCGACGAGAATAACGATCATGAGCAAAACCTACTCGATCAGTGAACTGGCCAGTGAGTTTGACGTCACCACTCGCAGCATTCGGTTTTATGAAGACCAGGAGCTACTACACCCCTCTCGTCGGGGCCAAACACGTATTTACAGCAGTAAAGATCGTGTACGGCTAAAGCTCACACTACGCGGTAAACGGTTGGGGTTTTCTCTGGCAGAGATACGTGAACTGTTTGAACTGTGGGATGAGACCCGTAGCGGTAGCGAAAAGCAGTTGCACCTAATGCTAAGCAAGATCAGCGAACGCAAAGCTGCCTTAGAGCAGCAAATGAAAGATATCGCTATTGTGCAGCTGGAGCTTGAGAGTGCCGAGATTCGCTGCCGCCAAGCCCTTGAAGAACTTAACGAAAAACCTCCGTTAACAACGAAAAGTCCTCTTTGAATAACGACCAGTCTCTTTAACGACGACTAGTTCCTTTAACAATGACAAGGTAATTGACCATGTTTTCACACTATTCAGAACTTAACTTTGGCCTGGACGACGAACTGAACATGCTGCGCGAGCAGGTCAATGCCTTTGCCGCTAGCGAGATCGCCCCCCGCGCCGCCGAAATTGACCGCAACAACGAATTTCCGAACGATCTATGGAAGAAGTTTGGCGATATGGGCCTGCTGGGTATTACGGTATCTGAAGAGGATGGTGGCAGCGGGATGGGCTATCTCGCCCACTGTATCGCTATGGAGGAGATCTCCCGGGCCAGCGCTTCGGTAGCGCTCTCCTATGGCGCCCACTCTAACCTGTGCGTTAACCAGATCAAGATTAACGCGTCCGCCGAACAGAAAGCCAAATACCTGCCCAAATTGATTAGCGGCGACCATGTGGGCGCGCTTGCGATGTCCGAGCCTGGGGCTGGTTCCGATGTCGTCTCTATGCAGTTACGCGCCAAACAGGATGGCGATCACTACATTCTTAACGGCAACAAAATGTGGATCACCAACGGCCCTGACGCTGACGTGCTGGTGGTTTACGCTAAAACAGATCCCGAGGCAGGCTCTAAAGGCATCACCGCCTTCATTATCGAGAAAGGCATGCCAGGCTTTTCTACTGCCCAGAAGCTCGACAAGCTGGGCATGCGTGGCTCCAACACCTGCGAACTGGTATTCCAGGACTGCAAAGTACCTGCCGAAAACGTGTTGGGAGACGTAGGCAAAGGCGTACGCGTACTGATGAGCGGGCTGGACTACGAGCGTACCGTGCTTGCCGCTGGCCCGATTGGCATTATGCAGGCCGCCATGGATGTGGTGATGCCCTATATCCACGAGCGCAAGCAGTTCAATCAATCGATTGGCGAGTTCCAGCTGGTGCAGGGCAAAGTAGCCGACATGTATACCACTCTGAACGCTTGCCGCGCCTATTTATACGCCGTCGCTGGCGCCTGCGACCGCGGTCAAACGTCCCGCAAAGACGCTGCTGGCGTGATCCTCTACTGTGCCGAAAAAGCTACTCAAGTGGCGCTGGACTCCATTCAGTTACTGGGCGGCAATGGCTATATCAATGAGTACCCCACCGGTCGTCTACTACGCGATGCGAAGCTCTATGAAATTGGCGCGGGTACCAGCGAAATTCGCCGCATGCTAATTGGTCGCGAACTCTTCAACGAAAGTCTTTAATGAAATTCCGTAGGGGCGCGCTATGAGCACTATTTCCACTCAGATCAATCCACGCAGTGATGTCTTCCAAGCGAATGAATCGTCGATGCTTGGGGAAGTTACTAAACTACGCCAACTCACTGCGGCCGTCGCCCAGGGTGGTGGCGCTAAAGCCCGCGAACGCCATGAAAGCCGTGGCAAACTTTTTGTCCGCGACCGTATCGACCACTTGATTGATGAAGGCTCGCCATTTTTAGAGTTTTCCGCGCTGGCCGCCCACCACGTTTACGATAGCGACGTACCCGCTGCAGGCGTGGTGACGGGTATTGGCCGGGTATCGGGCGTTGAGTGCGTGATTGTAGCCAACGATGCCACGGTAAAAGGCGGCACCTATTTTCCACTAACGGTTAAAAAACACCTGCGCGCCCAGGAAATTGCTCGTAAACATCGTCTGCCGTGTATTTATCTCGTGGACTCTGGCGGCGCGTTCCTGCCCCGCCAGGATGAAGTGTTCCCTGACCGCGACCACTTCGGGCGTATTTTCTACAACCAGGCAACCATGTCCGCCGAAGGTATTCCGCAAATTGCCGTCGTCATGGGCTCCTGTACCGCTGGTGGCGCTTATGTGCCCGCCATGGCGGACGAATCGATCATCGTAAAAGAGCAAGGCACGATTTTCTTAGGCGGGCCGCCACTGGTAAAAGCAGCGACTGGTGAAAGCATCAGTGCGGAAGATCTAGGCGGCGCCGATGTTCACGCTAAAATAAGTGGCGTGGCCGACCACTACGCTGAAAATGATGCCCACGCACTCCAGTTGGCCCGTGCCTGCGTGTCACGGCTGAACTGGCAAAAGCGTGGCAAATTGGCCATGCAAGCGCCCAAGCCACCCAAGCTTGACCCCTCTGAGCTGTATGGCATTGTCGGCACCGACCTGAAAAAACCTTACGACGTGCGTGAAGTCATTGGTCGAATTGTTGATAGCTCAGACTTTGACGAGTTCAAACGCTACTACGGCGACACCTTGGTCACTGGCTTTGCCCATATCCACGGCCACCCCGTAGGGATTGTGGCCAACAACGGCGTGTTGTTCTCTGAAAGTGCCGTAAAAGGTGCGCACTTTATCGAGCTATGCGCCCAACGCAAAATCCCACTGGTATTCCTGCAGAATATTACCGGCTTTATGGTCGGTTCCAAGTACGAGCACGAAGGCATCGCCAAGCATGGTGCCAAACTGGTCACTGCTGTGGCCTGCGCCAAAGTACCCAAATTCACCGTATTAATTGGCGGCAGCTTCGGCGCTGGCAACTACGGTATGTGTGGTCGCGCTTATGACCCCAACCTGCTGTTTATGTGGCCTAACGCACGTATTTCGGTGATGGGCGGCGAGCAGGCAGCGGGCGTACTTTCCCAGGTTAAGCGCGAGCAACACGAACGCGAAGGCCGCGAGTGGAGCAAAGAACAAGAAGAGGCTTTCAAACAGCCCACCCGCGACCAGTACGAGCATCAAGGCCATCCCTACTACGCCAGCGCCCGTTTGTGGGACGACGGTGTTATCGATCCGCTGCAAACCCGTGACGTACTTGGGCTTTCCCTTGCGGCTGCCATGAACGCGGAAGTTGAAGAGACACGCTTCGGCGTGTTCCGGATGTAAGGGGCGAATACGATGGCTTACTCAACGCTATTGATTGAAGACGGAATCGCACGCTTAACGCTTAACCGCCCAGAGGTACATAACGCCTTTGATGACAGCCTGATCGCCGAGTTAAACAGCCACCTAGATAAACTGCATCAATTGGCCAACGCCGGTGATGTGCGGGTGGTAGTGCTGGGGTCGGAAGGTAAAAGCTTCTCCGCAGGTGCTGACCTGAACTGGATGAAGCGCATGGTCGATTATGACCTGGAAGACAACCTTGCTGACTCCCGCAAGCTAGCTGCGCTGATGTATGGGCTTGACTCCCTACCCTGCCCCACGGTGTGTCGTGTTCAAGGGGCTGCCTTTGGCGGCGCGGTGGGCCTGGCTGCCTGCTGCGACCTGGTGGTGGCATCGGATAAAGCCAAGTTCTGTCTTTCGGAAGTCAAAATCGGCTTGTCGCCCGCAGTCATCAGCCCTTACGTTCAGCGCGCACTCGGCGAACGCCAGATGCGCCGCTATGCGCTCACGGCAGAAGTGATGGATGCCCAAACCGCACTGGCGCTCGGTTTAGCGCATCAAGTGGTAGATCACGATGCTCTGGATAACGCGATCGATGCCATGCTGGATACCCTGCTTGCTGGCTCTCCTCAGGCCCAACGAGCTACCAAGGCGCTGTTAGCACGTGTGACCCAAGCACCAGACAGCGATGCCACTCGAGAGCACACCTGTCAGGTAATTGCCGAGCTGCGGGTTAGCCAAGAGGGCCAAGAAGGTTTATCCAGCTTTTTTGACAAGCGTCGCCCTGCCTGGACGCAACCTTCTAGTTTTCAAGAACATAACAACGCTGCGGAGCCACGCTCATGATGCTTGACAAGAACAGGCCTGAAATACATAAGTTCGACACGCTGTTGGTGGCTAACCGCGGCGAAATTGCTTGCCGTGTAATGCGGACCGCACGCCGTATGGGCTTGAAAACTGTCGCTGTCTATTCGGATGCCGACGCCTCTGCCCGCCACGTGCGTGAAGCCGATGAAGCAGTGCGTTTAGGCCCCGCCGCCGCCCGCGAAAGCTACCTAAATATTGAAGCGGTCATTGATGCCGCCAAACGCACTGGCACTGGGGCTATTCACCCTGGTTATGGTTTTCTCTCCGAAAATGGCGGCTTCGTAAAAGCTCTTGAGCAAGCGGGTATTACGTTTGTTGGCCCGCCCGCCTCAGCGATTGCTGCTATGGGCGATAAATCCGCCGCGAAAGCACGTATGGCCAATGCAGCTGTTCCACTCGTGCCTGGCTACCATGGCGATGACCAAGACGACGCTCTGTTGCGTGCCGAGGCTGACAAGATCGGCTACCCAGTAATGCTCAAAGCCAGTGCAGGGGGCGGCGGTAAAGGCATGCGCGTGGTGGAAAGCAGTGAAGGATTCAAGGCAGCCCTAGACGGTTGCCGACGCGAATCCAAGGCTGCTTTCGGTGATGACCGGATGCTGATCGAGAAATACCTGGTGCAACCCCGTCATGTGGAAGTCCAGGTATTCTGCGACCGCTACGGTAACGGCGTTTACCTGTTCGAGCGTGACTGCAGTGTGCAGCGACGCCACCAAAAGGTAATCGAAGAAGCCCCCGCGCCAGGCATGACGGCGGAATTGCGTAGCGCCATGGGCGATGCCGCCGTGCGTGCCGCTCAAGAAATCGGCTATGTAGGTGCAGGTACCGTCGAGTTTTTGCTAGACGCCGATGGCTCCTTCTACTTCATGGAAATGAATACCCGTCTACAGGTCGAGCACCCAGTGACGGAGATGATCACCGGTCAGGATTTGGTCGAATGGCAGTTGCGTATTGCCATGGGCGAACCGCTCCCTTGCACTCAAGATGAGCTGACTATTACCGGACACAGCTTTGAGGCGCGTATTTATGCCGAAGACCCGGATCAGGACTTTCTGCCTGCTACCGGTCTACTCACTCGCTTCGCATTGGATTTAGAAGGCGCCGGGTTAAGTGCCGATCAGGTCCGCTTGGACAGCGGCGTGGAGAGTGGCGATGTGGTCTCGATGCACTACGACCCCATGCTTGCCAAACTGATTGTTCACGGCGCTGACCGTGATGCGGCGCTAGCCACGCTCAACCGCGCCTTGGCAGCGCTGGATGTACAGGGTGTGGTAACTAACCGAGCGTTCCTCCAGCGCCTTGCCAACCACCCCGGCTTCAAAAACGTTGAACTGGACACGCGCTTTATCGAACGCAACGAAGCCGTGCTGTTTGCTCCGCGCAGCTACTCCACCGAAGCATACGCCAGCGCCGCGTTGATTGGACTAAACCAGTTAGCCCAAGAGTGCGAAAGCGATTCACCCTGGGACCGTCACGATGGCTTCCGCTTGAATGCCCCCCATACTATCCGTATAGCATTGAGCGACCCTGGGTTTTCTCAAGGGCCTGCCCAAGCATCCGATAGCGATGAAGCAGTGGTGATTGTGGAAGGTAAGCGTGAAAGTGGCGAGTCGCTATGGAACCTTACTATCGGTGATAAAACGCTAACCGCCAGCCTACAGCCACTGACTGGCGATGCCGTGGCAGTTACGCTCAATGGCCACCGCCGCCGCCTGCAGGCCCGCCGGGACGGACATATTGTGGTAATGGCTGAACCAAGTGGCGAAACCCGCCTGTTCTGGCGACGTATTGATGCCATCGACCATGGCCACCATGAGACAGAATCAACCCTGACAGCCCCCATGAACGGCACAGTTGTCGCTCTTCTTGTAGCGCCAGGAGCAGCCGTTGAGAAAGGTATGCCGCTAATGGTCATGGAAGCCATGAAGATGGAGCACACCATGACTGCGCCAGCCGATGGCAGCGTCGATGCCTTCCATTTCCAGGCAGGCGATACCGTCAGCCAGGGTGATGTGCTGCTCGACTTTGCCCCCAGCGAATAGGAGCCAACCGATGGCACTGCCAACCTCTATCAAGCTATTTGAGATGGCCCCGCGCGACGGCCTACAAAACGAGCCGGGCACATTGGTGCCCACTATCACCAAAATCGAGCTTATCGAACGGCTAGCCAAGGCTGGCCTTACCCATATCGAGGCGGCTAGTTTTGTCTCGCCTAAATGGGTACCGCAAATGGGCGATGCCACTGACGTCATGAACGGCATTGCTCGTCAATCCGGCGTCGTCTACTCGGCACTTACGCCAAACCTCAAGGGGTTAGAGGGTGCACTGGCGGCAGGTGTTGAAGAGGTCGCAGTGTTTGGCGCAGCCTCTGAGGCATTCTCGCAAAAGAACATTAACTGCTCGATCGCCGAATCTCTTCAGCGCTTTGAGCCAGTGCTTGCACGGGCTAATGAGGCTGGTGTGAGGGTGCGCGGCTACGTCTCCTGTGTGCTGGGCTGCCCGTATGAAGGTGATATTTCTCCCGATAAAGTTGCCGAGGTAGCCAAAGCGCTTTTCGAGATGGGCTGCTATGAGATATCGCTGGGCGACACCGTTGGTGTCGGCACGCCATTAGCCGCTAAGCGCATGCTTGAAGCCACCCGCCAGCAAGTGCCTATTGAGCATTTAGCGGCTCACTTCCACGATACCTACGGCATGGCGTTAGCGAATCTCTATGCCGTGCTAGAAGAAGGGCTCAGTGTAATTGATGCGGCAACAGCAGGCCTTGGTGGTTGCCCCTATGCCAAAGGCGCTTCCGGCAATGTGGCTACCGAAGACGTGCTCTACTTGCTGGAAGGGCTAGGGATTCACACTGGCATCGACCTACAAGCAGTTATAGATACCGGCTACTGGATTACTAATAAGTTAGGCCGCAGGCCAAGCTCAAAAGTCGCCCTAGCAAAAGGCGCTGGCAACCAATAATAATTAAATATCGCCTGACTTCCCGTTTAGACAAAAAAAATATCGGAGAGACATATCATGGCATCACCTGCACCCATCCTACCCAGCTACACCAGCAGCACGGCAGATAAACCACTACTGGGTATGACCATTGGCGATAAACTCGACCAGATTGTTGCTCAGTATCCCGATAATGACGCGCTAATTGCCCTTCACCAGAACATTCACTGGAGCTATCGCCAGCTTCAAGAAGAAGTTAACCGCTGTGCCCGCGCACTGCTGGCGATTGGCGTTAAAAAAGGTGACCGTGTAGGCATCTGGGCGCCTAACTGCAGTGAATGGACCCTAACCCAGTTTGCCACCGCTAAAATTGGTGCCATTCTGGTCAACATTAACCCATCCTACCGCACCCATGAGCTTGATTACGCGCTCAATCAATCCGGTGCCCGCTTTCTGGTAACTGCCAATCAATTCAAAAGCTCAGACTACACCGCCATGCTGTTTGAGCTAGCCCCCGAGCTGAACCACTGCGCCGAAGGCCAACTAACATCAGCAAAGCTGCCTGACCTAGAGTGTGTGATTAACTTAAGCACCGATAAACATAGCGGGATGTGGCGCTGGGCTGATTTTATCAATGAAGCCAACAAGGTCAGTCAAACCGATGTGGACGACCTGCAAGCCACACTACAGTTCGATGACCCTATTAATATTCAGTACACTTCCGGCACCACGGGTTTCCCAAAAGGCGCCACGCTTTCTCATCATAATATTCTCAATAACGGTTTTTTCGTTGCCGAAAGTATGGGCTTTACCAGTGAAGACCGCCTGGTGATCCCCGTCCCCCTCTACCACTGCTTTGGCATGGTAATGGGCAACCTGGGCTGCATGACCCACGGCGCAACGATGATCTACCCCGATGAGGGCTTCGACCCCGGTAAAGTGCTAAAAGCAGTGCATGAACAAAAAGCCACTGCACTGTATGGCGTGCCGACCATGTTTATCGCTGAACTTGAGCATCCAGACTTCGCCAGCACCGACTTTTCCACGCTGCGCACCGGTATTATGGCGGGCTCTATCTGTCCTGCAGAAATCATGAAGCAAGTAATTAATAAGATGAACATGAAGGGCGTGCAGATTGCCTACGGCATGACAGAAACAAGCCCTGTTTCGACCCAAACAGGCGCTAATGACAGCATCGAAAAACGCGTCTCCACGGTGGGCCGCACCCAGCCCCACTTGGAGAGCAAAATTGTCGACCCTGGTAACGGTGATATCCTTCCCCGTGGCGAAATCGGCGAGCTGTGCACCCGCGGTTACAGCGTGATGCTTAAGTACTGGAAAAACGAAAAAGCCACTGCGGAAGCCATTGATGATTCAGGTTGGATGCATACCGGCGACCTGGCAACCATGGACGATGAGGGCTATATCCAAATCGTCGGCCGTATCAAAGACATGGTCATTCGCGGTGGAGAAAACGTGTACCCCAAAGAGATTGAAGAGTTTTTATACGCCCACCCTGCTATTTCAGAAGTACAAGTAACCGGCGTCCCGGATAAGAAGTACGGCGAAGAGTTAATCGCCTGGGTGAAGCTCAACAGCAGCGCAGGCGAAATAACCGGCGAAGAGCTACGCGACTACTGCAAGGGCAAAATCACTCACTTTAAGATTCCACGCTACTTCAAATTTGTTGATGAATTCCCAATGACCGTAACGGGTAAAATCCAGAAGTTTAAAATGCGCGAAATCTCTATCCAGGAATTAGGGTTAGACGAGTAAGTTAGGCGAGTAAGTGGGATGAGAAAGTTGGATGAGTAAGTGAGAATAGTAGCCGTCTCCACCGTAAACGCCGGCCCGGTGGTCGGCGTTGTTATTTTTTAGAATACCGAGACACTGACATGCCCGATCACCAGCGGTTAACCGAGCACTATCATCAAGGGCTGCGCGATGATGCAATTCTTACTCAAGTTCGCACCCACTACCCCCATGGCCCCACTCTTCATCAGCTTGCCCCGTTAGACCAGCTGCATATCGGCGGTATAGCCGCCTCAAAAAAACTGCTGAGCCTACTTGATCCCAAAGAGCACCCAAAGGTGCTGGATATTGGCTCGGGGCTAGGCGGCTTAATGCGCCAAGGGGCAGCACTGGGGTTGCAGATTACCGGGCTGGATATTACCCATCGCTTTAATGCCCTTAACCAAACGCTGAGCCAACTTACCTTAGAACCGCACTCCCTTGACCAGAGCGGTGCATCACTTCGCTATATTACCGGCAATGCCAGCGCTCTCCCCTTTGCCGAAAACACCTTTGATGCCGTACTGTTTCAACACAGCCTAATGAACATGCCGGACCCCAACCGGGTGATTGCGCAATGCCGTCGCGTGCTTCGCCCTGGAGGCAGGCTGGTGATGCACGAAGTGGTAAGCGGTGAAAACATTACCGAGCTACGCTTCCCGGTGCCCTGGGCTGCGACGCAGGAGCATTCGCACCTGCTCACTATGACAGAGCTGACACAACTACTAGAGGCAAACGGCTTTCAGCTTCTGCATAGCGAAGACTGGAGTAGCACCGCGCTGGAGTGGCGCCAACGTCAGCGCCAAAAAGAGCAAGCATCACATGCCGCCGTGCTCTCACCACAGTGGGTATTTGGCGAACGCTTTTTGCAAATGGGTAAAAATCTGCTAGAAAATTTATCGATTCGTGCAATTAACGTGGTGGAAATCAGCGCCCGTTGCTAATCTAAGTAGATTGACCTCCATAATAAAGGATAGAGGAACGCCAATGAATCGCTTGGCAAGCATCCTACTCTGTAGTGTTGTCGGCCCCGCCCTCCCTTTGATGAGCTACGCAGACGATGTTCCTGTTATCGCCTACGCGTACGCTGATAGCGAACTCATTCGGCTGGAAAATGGCGTTGTACTGGAAGGAAGCGATTTAAATAGCTTAGATAACTACACCACGGGCTTTCGCTTAACTGCTGGTTTCAGTCCTGACCGGCTACCACGGCTAGATATCGGTGCTGAAATTGCCTACCGCGAAAGCGAGGAAGTCCCTATTACTACCGGTGTTTCCCCCTTAATAATGGATACCCTCACCCTAAGCGGAGCCATTGTTGCTGGTGTGCGCATGGGAGCATTTAGTGTTTACGCAAAATCTGGCCTGACCGAGTGGCGTAGTGAAGCCGACCAACTCCTCGCCACCGACGGTGGTACTGCGCTACTGCAAGGATTTGGCGCCACCATGACTGTCAACCGCGTGGTTAGCCGTTTAGAGTACGAGCGTCTTGACGCCCCTACCCTAAACCATCTCAATATACTCAGCGCCTCACTACACCTGCCGTTTTAACCTCCTGAGACCTTTTACTCCCACCAGTACTTTTAAACTTAGCCTCCTAATACCTCGCCTTGCGGCCTCACGTGGCTATTGCATTGCGGGCCACACTTTTATTTGGATCGCTCACTCTTTTGGCTCGCTCCTCTCTGGCTGTATTGGCGCACTAAGCGCTTCCTCCAGCTTCATAAAGAGTTCGCCATAACGCGGGCTAAAGCTAATGCCCTCTTCTATCTCTTTCCAGGCTTCAAACAGCTCATCCTCATGGGCTTTTTCATGCTGTTCAAAAGATTCAATCATCTGCTTTGCGCGTAAGGGATGCACTCCCATGGCTGTTAATGCACAGCCACCTAGTTCCAACGCAGAGTGATAAACCTCCCTCGCCACATCGTCAGCGCCCGCTTCGCGAAGCTGATATCCATGGCCACGGTCAAACGCTCGCGCTAACACCCTGACATTGGGATAGTACTTTTTAACGTACTTAACCATGCCTACAGCACGCTCGCGGTCATCGATAGCAATAACCATCAGGCGCGCTTGCGAAATGCCAGCAGTTTGCAAAAGATCTGAACGGCTGGCATCTCCAAAATAGCTTTTAATATGAATATGACGGAGCAATTCAACTTGCTCAAGCTCTAGATCCAAAGCCACAGTAGGGATATTGTGTGCCCGCAGCAGACGACAGACAACCTGACCAAAGCGTCCAACACCAGCAACGATAACCGGTGCTTGCTCTTCAATGGTATCGGCACTGCGCTGATCATTTTTAACTGTTTGGTAGCGCGGCAGTACCAAGCGGTCATAAGCAATAAACAACAGCGGTGTTACAAACATTGAGAAAGCAACAACCAGCGAAAGTACTTGCGATACATCAACCGGAATAACATTGCTTTGTACACTGTACGTTAACAACACAAACCCAAACTCGCCCGCCTGGGCAAGGCTTAATGTAAACAGCCAGCCATTACTGCTGCGAACCCGAAACAGTAATGCCAACCCAAACAAGACGGCACCTTTTACAGTAATGACCGCTAACCCAAGCGCCAATACAGTAGGCCACTGCGCCGCCAGCACCTGAAAATTGATTCCTGCTCCTACCGTAATAAAAAACAAACCCAACAGGAGCCCCTTGAACGGCTCAATATTGGCTTCAATTTCGTGCTTGAATTCACTATTAGCCAGTACAACACCCGCCAAGAATGCGCCCAGCGCGGGGGACAAATTGACAATCCCCATCAGTGCAGAGATGCCAATCACCAGCATTAAAGCGGCAGCAGTAAACACCTCTCTCAAGCCTGAAGAAACCACATAGCGAAACAGTAAAGGCCCGAGGTAATACCCACCAACAATCACGAGCCCAATGGCTCCTACAACTACCAAGCCGTGAAGCCATGGAGACATATCTGCTACAAGGCTTAGGCTTCCGTGCTCAGCATAACTGCCGCCTTCGCCCATCAACTCGGGCAGCGCCAGTAATGGAATCAGCGCCAGCATGGGAATGACCGCTATATCCTGAAATAGCAGCACCGAAAATGCACTGCGTCCTCCTTCTGTTTTCGTGAGCCCTTTTTCGTTTAGGGTTTGCAGCACTATCGCAGTGGAAGAAAGGGCAAAAATCAGCCCTATGGCTAAGGCCGTTTGCCACACAAGCCCCAACCACCAGCCAATGGCAGTACCCGCAGCTGCAGTGATTAGCACCTGCAGACCGCCTAGCCCCAACAAACGCACCCGCATGGCCCATAAGCCTTTTGGGTCAAGCTCCATGCCGACTAAAAACAGCATCATCACAACACCAAATTCAGCAAAGTGCTGAATAGTCGTCGTTTCTTGCCCGACCAGCCCCAGCACAGGACCAATCGCTACCCCTGCCACCAAGTACCCCAATACAGAGCCAAGCCCAAAACGCTTAGCTAGGGGAACGGCAATCACCGCAGCAATAAGGTAAATAAACGCTTGAATAAAGTAGCCAGTCATCGGATTTCCTCAACTTGATGCGAACGGCTTGACTTCACTGGGCAATAAGATATTGTACTAGTACGCTAGTACAATATATTTATTACCTTACTTCGGTGGCAATAAAGTGACTTCAATCCATGTCGTTAGATGATGTCCATCAGGCTGATTTAGTAGACTATTTGCTTGCCCTCGACTCACCAGAGGCGATGAACGAAGCGTTAGCCAGCCTGTTAACCCCAGCAGAGTACCAAGAAATAAGCAAACGCCTACAAATTTTTAAGCTACTGCGCGAAGGTGTTCCCCACCGCAAAATTGCCGAAACTCTGGGCGTTGGTATTGCTACAGTATCTCGAGGTTCACGTGCCTTAACTACGTTACCCACTTCAGTATCGTCACCCTCTTCACGGACCGATTAATCATGACGACGACCACTACGCCTACATCATCAGGCCCGCAGCCCTTTACGCTGCCACGCAAGCCTCACTACGTTACTCTGGCCGCCGACTGCGATTTCTTCGCGCTGTTTCAGAAAATTGAACGCCAGTTTGATACTTGCTACATGCTGGAGTCCCTGGGAGAAGATAGCCATATAGCGCGCCACTCGATCATCGGCTTTGATCCCGAGTACACGCTGTACGCCAACGGCAACACACTAACCATTGAAGGGCGTGACGGCAGTACCAACCACTACCCCAGCGATAACCCATACGAACTACTGCGCAGCCTGATCCCGCAAAATATTATTTCCCGCAAGTACGCTGGCGGGTTAAGCGGTTATCTCGGTTACGATGCCATGCAGTATTTCGAGCCATCGCTTACGCTAAAAGCCAACGATGATTTCGACACCTTTCGCTTTGGGCTCTACAAAGATGGCCTGATCCTCGACAAGATGACCGGGGAAGTCACCTACTTCTACTACGATAACAGCCGCTACGAATTTCTGCAGACGCTCATTGATGCAGACGATGAGCCAGCAGGCCCTCTGCAGATCACTGCCCTCGGCGACACCATGAGCCAGGCAGAACACGCCGAGGCGGTGGCCAAGGTGAAGCAGGATATTATCGATGGCAAAGTATTCCAATGCGAAGTTGGCTTTAAAAAACGCTTCCGGCTCCAGGGCGACACCCTGGCGTTGTATGACAAGCTGCGCACGATTAACCCGTCACCGCAGATGTACTACGTCAAATTTGGCGAGCAGAAACTGATTGGCGCTAGTCCCGAGCTACTGTTCCGGGTGCGCCAGGGCGAAATGGAAACCTTCCCGCTGGCAGGCACCACCACCCGGGGCCAAACACCACAAGAAGATACCCAACTGGCACGCGCGTTGCTGAACGATCCCAAAGAGATCGCTGAACACAATATGATTGTGGATTTGCATCGCAACGATATTGGCCGCGTGGCGCAATTTGGAACGGTTAAAGTGCGCAGCCTGATGGACATTAAGCGTTTTAGCCATGTTCAACATATCTCTAGTGAAATTGTCGGCATTATTGCCGAGGGTGAGGATATGTTTAGCGCCCTGGCCAGCAATTTTCCGGCGGGAACATTAACAGGCGCGCCAAAAATCGAAGCAATGAAAATTATCGATGACCTCGAAACCGATGGACGTGGCCCCTACGGCGGCGCGGTGGGCCAGTTCTCCTTTAACGGCGACTGCACCTTTGCAATACCGATTCGTACAGTATTCGTGAACGGCGAGCGTGCTTACGTACAAACCTGTGGTGGTAACGTGTTCGATAGTAACGCTGCTGATGAGTATGAAGAGATTCGTCGCAAATTTGCCGGTACTCGCAAAGCCCTAGCCCCCTTTATGGAGACGGACATGGAGAGCCAAGCATGAAGGTACTTATCATCGATAATTACGACTCTTTCACCTATAACCTCTACCAGTTTATAGGTGAAATTCTCACCACGGAGAAGAATCGCGGCGCTCTGCCCCACTTTGAAATTATTGTTAAGCGCAACGATCAGGTGGATTTTAAAGCGATAGAGGCAATAGCCCCTGACCGGATCATTATCTCCCCTGGTCCAGGCTCGCCGGATGACCCACGCTACTTCGGTGTGTGCGCTGAAGTCATCGAAAAACTCGGTAAAACCACCCCGCTGCTGGGGGTTTGCTTGGGTATGCAGGGCATTGTGCATGTATTCGGCGGCAAGGTGGTGAAAGCGCCACTACCCATGCACGGCAAGATCAGTCCAATCAACCACAATAACGCATCGGTATTTAACGGCGTGCCCGACCAACTTGAGGTCATGCGCTACCACTCGCTGATTGCCGATGCAGCTACTCTACCTGAGTGTCTGGAAGTGACCGCAGCGGTAGGTGCCCTGGAAGCTGACAATTTCGAGCAGCGCGACCGCTGGCAGGCAATGGCAGAGTTTGAGCTAATGGGTGTTAAGCACAGGGAGTACCCAATTCACGGCATTCAATTCCACCCGGAATCGTTTGCCACTGAAGGCGGTAAAGAGCTGATTGCTAACTTTCTGTTTGCGCCTAACGCATGAAACCATGAGCAGTCGGTTTTTCGGCATTTATACCCGTGCGCTAAACAGTACCCGCTACGCTAAACAGTTAACGGCTAAAAATTTCAAAGAGAGACACCACTCCCCACAAGATCGCTAAATTTAGCGCTACCGTGAGCCAGTAAACCAGCCGGAAGGGTGTTTTTTGGGTTTTATGCCGTAAGCGTTGTTGCGCCAGCCATGCTCCCGGCCAACCCCCGGCTAAAGCGAGCAGGTGCAACGATTTCTCGCTCACTCGTCGGCGCTTTTTGATAGCCGCCTTTTTATCGACAGCGTAAGTGATATAAGCAGCAACGCTGACAACAACATAAAAAGCGGCTATTAGAATCAGCATCGAGTCACTCGGCACAGGTGATAGACAAAATAAGCAGCATTAACCCCACACAGCGGCGACGAACAAACAAAGCCAACGGCTACTTGCGCCGCTGTGAAGGCTTGCCACCAGCCACTGGCTTGCCGCGCCCAACACGCCCTTTACCCACTGCTTTAGTGCTAGCTTTGCCTTTTACATTGGGCTTTCCAACGGTTTTGGCCTTTAGGTTAGGTTTGCCGCTAGCACTAGCTTTGGCGTTCGGCCCTGTGCGCACTTTCCCACTGGCCACTCTCTTACCCTTGGAAACGGGCTTTTCCCCAGCGGCTTTAGCGCCAGGCTTAGCGGGCTTATGATGGGTTTTAGCTGCCGATTTACCTGGCTTTCCAGCGTCTGAACGCGAATTGTACTTAGGTCTTGCGGGCTTGGCCTTCTCGGGAGCTACTTCTGAGCTTTCAGTTAAAGCGATAATGGTATTGATCTCTTTGGGTGTGAGATCACGCCAGTCGCCCAGAGCCAAACCTTTTAACGCCACGTTCATAATGCGAGTACGAATAAGCTGGGTGACCTCATAGCCAAAGTATTCGCACATACGGCGGATTTGACGATTTAGCCCCTGAACCAAGGTAATAGTGAATACAAAGGTGGACTCTTTTTGTACCTTGCAGCGCTTTGTCACTTGTCCAAGAATTGGTACGCCACTTTGCATGCCATTGACAAATTCATCGGTGATCGGTTTGTTCACCGTCACCAAATACTCTTTTTCATGATTGTTATTGGCGCGCAGAATCTTATTAACCAAATCACCGTTATTGGTTAAAAAAATCAGCCCTTGGGAGTCTTTATCGAGTCGGCCAATGGGAAATATACGCGTGCCGTGTTTAACGAATTCGACAATATTGTCTTTTTCACTGGACTCCGTGGTACTCACAATACCCACCGGCTTATTCAGCGCAATAAGCACCAAGTCCTCTTCTTCCTGGGGCTCAATTTCCTGGCCGTTGACCTTAACCAGATCCCCCGCCACTACCTGATCGCCAGTGGTGGCACGGCGACCATTAATCCACACGTTGCCCTGCTCTACAAAACGGTCAGCTTCACGGCGAGAGCACATTCCACTTTCACTAATGTACTTATTGATACGGGTAGATTTTCGTAATGACATAAAACGCCATATGGCTAAAAGAGGGTAAATAAAGGTTTAAAAAGAGGAGCCAGGTTGCTGTAAAAAAGCCAGCTCTTCTTCGCTAGAAGTCCGCCCCAGTAGCGCATTACGGTGCGGATAACGTCCAAAACGATCAATAATCGCCTTGTGGCGGACTTCAAAATCAAGATTATTCTCTAATCCCGGCTGGTCAAATAGCTGCATTGCCAACTCATGAATAGCAGCAGATTCGCTATGCATATAGGGCATATAGAGGAAAACCCGCTGCTCAATAGCCAGCTCTGCGTCTGCCCCAGCGGCTACCGCCTCCTGAGCAAGCGCCAAGGCTAACGCATCATTTGCGAAGGCGCGTGGGTCGTCCCGGTAAATGTTTCGCGAGAACTGATCCAGTACGATAATTTCAGCCAACCGACCCTGCGCAGTGCCTCGCCACCCGTAGCATTCACAGGCCGCGACACTCTTCAGCAGCTGACTAAACCGCTGGGCAATTTGCTGATCTAGCGCGGTATCTTTTTTAAACCACTGCGCTGGTGTCAACTCATTAAACCAGAATGCGAGTACCGACTGAGCATCCACTGTCATTGTTTCCCCCTCCCTACTTGTAAGGTTTTAACAGCGCCGCCACTTTCATTGGCGGCGCTGGTGGGTCAGGCCCGATTAGCCAGTATTACGTAGACCTGCCGCAATACCCGCCATGGTGACCATTAGCGCCCTCGACAAATCGGCACTAATCGCACCATCAGCATCGCGGTTACGCTGTAAAAGCTCTGCCTGTAAACCGTGTAGCGGATCTATGTAGGGGTTACGCACATCGATCGCTTGGCGGATCAGTGGCGTGTTCTCGAGCAGTTTCTCTTGCTGCAGGATATCCAGCACCACATTTTCAAGTCGCTCAAAGCGCTCGCGCAGCTTTTTGCCCAGTTCTTTAAGTGAGGGCTCATCCACCAGACGGTGCTCATAATACGCCGCGATGGCCACGTCCGCTTTGGCTAGCAGCATCTCAAGCATATCGAGATAAGTGCCAAAGAACGGCCACTGGCTACGCATTTCTTGCAACACTTCCCGACCACCTGGCTGTTCCAAACGCTGCGAAAAGGCTTCGCCACTGCCTAACCAAGCGGGCAGCATTAAGCGAATCTGTGTCCAGGCAAAGATCCATGGAATGGCACGCAAGGTTTCCACACCGCCATCCTGACGGCGCTTGGTGGGCCGTGAACCAAGCGGCAACCTGCCTAATGCTCCCTCGGGTGTTACTGCGCGGAAGTACGGCACAAAGTCCGGATCTTCCCGCACCACACCTACATATGCCGCGTGCCCAACCTTCGCGAGCTGATCCATCTCTTCGCGCCAATGTGGCTCGGGTGCCGGCGGCGGCAGCAGCGTCGCTTCCAATACGGCGCAGGCATAAATTTCCATAGAGCGTAGGGCAATATCCGGCTGACCGAACTTAAAGCGTATCATCTCACCCTGCTCAGTCACCCGAAGACTGCCGTTTACAGAACCGGGCGGTTGGGAAAGAATCGCCGCGTGGGCCGGGCCGCCGCCACGACCAACAGTGCCACCACGGCCATGGAACAGTGTTAAGTCAACGCCGTGCTTGTCACACACGTTAACTAGCGCTTCTTGGGCGCGGTATTGTGCCCAGGCGGCGGCTAACTGACCGGCATCTTTAGCAGAGTCTGAATAACCAATCATAACTTCTTGGCGGTCGTTGGTTAGCGCACGGTAGCCCGGCAGCGCCAGCAACTGATCAATCACACCCCCTGCATGGTCAAGATCATTCAGGGTTTCAAACAGCGGCGCGATAGGCAGCGTGACCTGCCCACCCACTTCTTTCATGAGAAGCGCGACCGTTAGCACATCTGACGGCTGGCCGGCCATCGATATTATGTAGGTACCCAGTGCCTCAGCATGCTCTTGGGCAATCACCTTGAAGGTATCGAGCACTTCGCGGGACTCTGCCGAACACTCCCAGCGACGAGGAATCAGCGGGCGTCGCGACTCCAGCTCCGACAGCAGGAACTCCTGACGCTGAGTCTCACTCCACTCTTGGTAGTGGCCAAGCCCCAGGGACTGGGTAAGCTCTTCCATCACTTGGGCGTGGCGGCTAGCCTCTTGACGCAAATCCAGCTTAGTTAGGGTGACACCAAACACGGCCACTCGACGCAGCGTATCCAGCAGCGCACCGTTGGCAATGGTGTCTAGCCCGACATCGCACAGTGAGCGATAGCAAGCCAGCAACGGTGCATAGAGCTGATCGCGGGTCTCAATAATCGGGCCGCCATCAAAATTGCGCCCATCCAGCGCAGCTTTTGCCCAATCACGCGTGGCTTCCATTTTGGCCAATAGCCGCTTCAGTAACTCGCGGTAGGGCTCAGCAACATCACCTACTTCGGCACGTAAAGCGCTATTGGCTTTCCACATGGAAAGCTCAGTTTTCAGTTGTTCCAGATCCCGCAGGTAAAGATCAGCCGCCATCCAACGGCCTAACAGCAGCACTTCCTGAGTGACTTTTGCGGTTACATTGGGGTTGCCATCCCGGTCACCGCCCATCCATGAAGCGTAGCGAATAGGCGCCGCATCTAGAGGTAGGCGCTCACCGGCAGTATCCAGCAGCAAGCAATCCAAATCCCGGTGGAAATCAGGTACCGCTTGCCACAGCGAGTTTTCAATAACCGCAAAGCCCCATTTCGCTTCGTCCACTGGCGTTGGCCGCTCGTGGCGGATTTCATCGGTGTGCCAGGCTTGGCTAATTAGCTCTTCCAGCCTTCCCTGGGCACGTGCGCCGCGCTCAGGGTAATCTTCAGAACTTTCGATCGCGGTTAGACACTCATCAATGGCGTCATACTTTTGAATCAGCGTGCGTCGAATAACTTCGGTTGGGTGCGCAGTCAGTACCAGCTCCACACGCATGTTAGCTAAGGTTTCTACCAGCTTGCGGGGTGAGTTACCGGCCTCCTGAGCACGGCGTAGCAGTTCTCCCAACACCGGCTGAGAGCCCGGCTTGTAATCTTCCACCCGGCGAAAGCGTGCCCGATAGTGCTGCTCAGCAATATTGGCGAGGTTTAAGAATTGGTTGAACGCACGGGTAACGGGCAGCAGATCGCGCTCGGGGAGCTGGCGTAAATACTCAATCAACTGGCGCTGCTGCAGTGAATCACCCTGACGCCCCCGCTTGGCATGGGCACGAATAGTTTCGATCTTATCAACAAAAGACTGGCCTAAATCGTCAGCAATAGTACGCCCTAGGCTGTCGCCCAGGATGCGCACATTATCGCGCAGCGATTCGTGTAGGTCGTGACTCATTGGCATGGCCTCCTTGCGGGGTCGCGTTGATGTATATTAAGAAGTTATATGTTGTTCTTGGGCTTTAGCGGCTTGCCAGTGGCTTTCCATCTCATCCAGCGAGGCCTCACTTAACGGGCGCTCGGCCGTGGCAAGCGCATGCTCAACGTAGCGAAAGCGGCGCTCAAATTTACTATTAGTCGTGCGCAAGCACTGTTCAGGGTCAGCCCCTAATGTGCGTGCTAAATTGGTTACCGCAAATAATAGGTCGCCGACTTCTTCTTGGGCATGCTGAAGGTCGCCTGCTGCCAGGGCTTCTTCTACTTCACCTAGCTCTTCACGGATCTTAGCCAGTACACCATCAGCATCCGGCCAATCAAAGCCGACGCGGGCCACCCGCTTAGACAGCTTGGCCGCCCGGCTAAGTGCGGGCAGCGTGCGCGGCACATCGTCTAATATCGATGGTGCACGCAGTGCCCGTTCGGCGCGCTCATCGGCCTTGAGCGACTCCCAGCGAGTATTAACCTGCTGGGTTTGAACATCTTTGGCGCTAATGCCGGGCGGACGCCGCGAATCTAATGTGCCATCGGGAAAGACATGTGGATGACGGCGCAGCATCTTGGCGGTAAGCGTATCGACAATATCGTTAAAGTCGAAGCGCTGCTCCTCCGCGCCGAATTGAGCGTAGTAGACCACTTGGAAAAGCAGGTCACCTAACTCACCAGGTAGCTCGTCAAAAGCGCGCCGCTCAATGGCATCAGCCACCTCATAGGCCTCTTCTATCGTATGGGGCACAATGCTGTCCCAGCTCTGTTTAATATCCCACGGGCAGCCCTGATCAGTATCACGCAGCACTGCCATTAAGGTGAGCAAGTCATCCAGGCTATGACGCATTAAGCCCCTCCTTTGCGGGCGCTTTTGGTTGGGTCTGCATTACGCAAACGGCGCACCTCAGTCACATTTGGCAACTGCTGAATACGCGAGAATAACCGCCCTAAGGACTCCAAACCATCCACTTCCAGGGTAATGCGCAGCCGTGCAATACCTTCATCGGTATCAGTAAGGGTATTCACAGCCAGCACGTTGACCTTTTCATTGCCTAGCAACCCAGTAACATCACGCAGCAGGCCTGAGCGGTCCCAGGCTTGAATCTCGATAGTGACCGGATAGCGAGTGTGGGCGCGCTCACCCCACTCCACCTCGATAATGCGCTGTGGCTCTTCCATGCGCAATTGGAGAATGTTGGTGCAGTCCTGGCGGTGAACTGTGACTCCCCGTCCCTGAGTAATAAATCCGACGATGGGCTCACCAGGCACCGGGCAGCAGCAGTTGGCCATACTGGTTTTCAGGTTACCAACGCCAAGCACCGTAATATCACTTTGGGTTGCTTTGCTTGGTTGACGACGCGGCTTGGCCAGCAGACGGTCTAGCTGCTCTTGATCATCGGTCTCACCAAATAGCTGCTGGGCCTGGTGAAGTACCTGGCCAATACGCAAATCGCCAGCGCCCAGTGCCGCATACATATCGTCAGCATTTTGGTAATTAACAGCCTTGGCCAGCTGAACAAGATCTAGCCCTTCAACATCCAAGCGGCGCATTTCCCGCTCAAATAGAGCACGCCCTTCATCCAGGTTTTGATCCCTGGCTTGGTATTTAAACCACGCTTGAATTTTGGCTCGTGCGCGGGAAGTCCGCACATAACCCAAGCTAGGGTTGAGCCAATCGCGGCTGGGGCCGCCTTTTGTAGCAGTCAGTATCTCAATCTGCTGACCAGTCTTCAGTTTGTAAGTAAGCGGTACAATACGGCCATTAACTTTGGCGCCACGGCAGCGATGACCAATCTCGGTATGTACCCGGTAGGCGAAATCAATCGGTGTAGCAATACGCGGTAAGTCAATCACGTGGCCATCAGGCGTAAACACGTAGATGCGATCGGGAGCGACATCGCTTGAAAGCCCTTCGCGCAGGTCTCCAAAGCCACCCACCTCGTCTTGCCACTCCAGAACTTGACGTAGCCAAGCAATTTTCTCTTCATAGCTACGGCTTTTGGCGTTGGTATCGTGACCTTTGTAGCGCCAGTGGGCACAGACACCCAACTCTGCTTCATCGTGCATGGCAAAGGTACGGATTTGAATCTCCAACACCTTATTGTCCGGGCCCATCACCGCGGTGTGTAGCGATTGGTAACCATTTTTCTTGGGGTTGGCGATGTAGTCATCAAACTCGTTGGGCACATGATGCCAGCAGGAGTGGACTATCCCTAACACGGTATAGCAGTCGGTCACTTCCGGCACCAGAATGCGTACCGCTCGCACGTCATGCACCTGAGAGAAATCAATCCGTTTGCGCTTCATTTTGCGCCAAATGGAGTAAATATGCTTGGCCCGACCGCTCACGTCATAACGCAGAATGTTTTGGGCTTCCATCAGGCTTTTTAGCGTTTCCACAACGTCATGGATATAGCGGTCTCGATCCAAACGTTTTTCGGCCAGTAACTTGGCAATCGCTTTATAGTCATCTTCATGCAGATAACGAAATGAGAGGTCTTCAAGCTCCCATTTAATTTGGCCAATACCTAAGCGGTGGGCAAGCGGTGCATAGATATCAGCGACTTCACGGGCCACTTGCAGACACTTGTCTCGGGGGGCATCTTTCACTTGGCGTAGAGCGCAGGTGCGCTCAGCAATTTTAATCAATGCAACGCGTACATCCCCCACCATATTCACCAGCATTTTGCGCAGGTTTTCCTGCTGGTTATGCTGGCTCATGCCGTGGTTTGGTGCCAGTGGATAGCTAATGGCGGCCATCTGTAAAACGCCATCAATGAGCGTAGCAACTTCGTCCCCAAAGCACTTGGTTACTGCCTCGAGACTCAGTAGACCTTCGCGCACTGCGCGGTAGAGCACGGCGGCCTCAAGGGTGGGCTGGTCCAGCTTGAGTTCGGCGAGTATATCCGCCATTTCAAGCCCCATGCGGAAACTTGAACCTGGCGAGAGCCATACTCGGTGAGAGTTTGGCGCGTCTTGCTCCAGTTGATCAGCAAGCGAGCACGCTTGCAGTAACCGTTCAGGTTCAGGTAGACGCACATCCTCTTGAAGGCGCGTTAACCACTGTTGTATGTCCACCTTACCGCTTTCAGTTAGCGGCTGGTCTTCACGCACTTTCACCATGACAATGACTCATCCTTTCTGGGCGACGACCTCTACGCAAATGTCATCGAGGCTTGATGCAATGGGCAAACTAGCCCGCGTATTCAAACAGCATCAGCGTTTCCATGTGGGCAGTGTGCAGGAACATATCCGCCACTGCTACTTGCTTGATGCAGTACCCCGCATGCACAAGGTGTGCCGCATCTCGGGCAAGTGTTGCTGGATCACAGGAAATATAGGCGACTTTAGCAATCCTGTGACGGCCCAAAGCTTGGCAGATAGCTTCAGCCCCACTGCGTGGCGGATCCAGCACCAACGCATCTATCTGCTGATTGCTTAGCAGCTCTTGGACCACCTTGGCATCGCTTAAATTCGCCTGCTGGGCACTTACGTCAAGCTGATTAAGGCTAGCATTAGCAACAATACGTTCAACCATTGCTGGATTGCCCTCTACAGCATGCACTCTGGCACCGGCCACTGCTAACGGTAGGCTAAAATTGCCAATCCCTGCGAACAAATCCATTACCGGCTGCCCATGTCCAGGCGATAACCATGCTACCACCTGAGCCACCATTTTTTGGTTGACCTCGGCGTTTACCTGCAAAAAATCTCCCGGCGAAAACTGTAATGCTATGGCTGCCTCCTTATGAGAACTAGCCGCCATAACACGTGCTTCCTGCACCCTGTTTTGCTCAAGACCTATTTGCTCAATATCTATTTGCTCAAGACCTGTTTTTCCAAGACCTGTTTTTCCAAGACCTGTTTTTCCAAGCCCTAGTGCGGCGAACGTTAGCGTCTCTATCAACTGCGGTGTTGCACCATACCAGTGCAGCACTGGGGATTCACGCCCTAACCAGGCCCCTAAACTGATGTGCTGCTGCTTAGCAAAGGCCTGCCAACGTGCGCTATCCTGGACGTGCTCCTTTAACTGACGAACGAGCACCACTACGGTATCTGCGGTCGCAATAAGCTCAATATGGCCGACCTGCCGTGGCGCTTCCAGGCTCGTTAATAGCTGCTTTAAAGGGGCAATAAGCGCCTGCAGCTCCGGCACTAATACATAGCACTGTTGGATGTCTACTAAACGGTGGCTGTGAGGGGCACGAAACCCTAGCAACACCTTGCCATTGCCATCGACTTTAACCCCTAACCGTGCACGACGACGATAGCTTTCACGACTGCCATTAAGGGCCGTAATCGCGCCCAACTCAATGCCCTGGCGTGCCATTAGCTCGCTCACTACGTCGCGCTTGTGAGCGCGCTGGGCGCTAACCTCAAGATGCTGCAGGTCGCAGCCACCACACTGGCTGAAATGAAGGCATGGCGGGGCTACCCGTACCGACGAGGAGGTTAACAACGCTTTGATATGCGCTTCATCAAAACGTTTTCGTGTTACGTGTACACCGACCTCTACGTGTTCACCGGGCAGCGCCTGGCTAACAAATACCGTTTTACCCGCCGCGTTATGGGCCACACCACGCCCGTCATGAGCTAAACGTTCAATGACCAACGGCGCGGTAGCGTCTCTGTTGGCAGTAGCATCCCTGTTAGTGGCACTCTTCGGCTGCTGCGCCTTACCGCTAGGCGTACGCGCCAATCCAGAGTTCCCGGATGCAGGGCGGGGTGGCCGCCGCTTACCCAACATAGCCATTTAAATCTCCGGGGCAAATAGGCCTGTTGAGAGGTAGCGATCACCACGATCACAGACAATAAACACGATGACCGCATTCTCCGTTTGTTCAGCAATACGTAGCGCCCCCGCCAAACTTCCGCCAGACGAAACCCCTGCCAAAATACCCTCTTCCCTAGCTAAGCGGCGCATGTGAGTCTCTGCTTCCTGCTGCCCTATATCCAGTGTCACATCCACCCGCGGCGCTTCAAAAATGGCCGGCAGATACTCCTGAGGCCAACGCCGAATGCCTGGGATACTGGCACCATCAGCGGGTTGCAAGCCCACAATTTGAATCGCCTCATTCTGCTCCTTGAGGTAGCGAGAAACCCCCATAATGGTGCCAGTGGTTCCCATGGAGCTTACAAAATGTGTCACTTCTCCACCAGTTTGACGCCAAACCTCAGGCCCGGTTGTACGGTAGTGCGCCAGTGGGTTATCCGGATTGGCAAACTGGTTTAATGGCTTACCTTCCCCCCTGGCGATCATCGCATCAGCGATGTCACGCGCTTCCTCCATGCCCCCTTCCTTACTGGCGGAAATAAGCGTCGCACCATAAGCAGCCATGGCTTGCTTCCGCTCAGCAGAGGCATTCTCAGGCATGACCAGCACCATGTTGTAACCTTTTATAGCGGCGGCCATCGCCAGCGCGATCCCTGTATTACCAGACGTAGCTTCGATTAAAGTGTCACCCGGCGTGATTTCTCCACGGGCCTCTGCCTCACCCAGCATAGAGAGTGCGGGGCGATCCTTGACCGACCCAGCGGGGTTATTCCCTTCTAGCTTGGCAAGTAGCGTATTGTTGCGGCCAGCGGTAATTCGCTTTAAGCGTACCAAGGGCGTGTTGCCAACCACATCTTCTAACGTGGGATAATTCATCGTACGTTCCTTATCGTAACCGTTATGCTGCATTATATCGGTGCTGCCGGTGAGTGGACAGGCAACCTCATAGAATCAACGAGCTTCTCTTATGTCTTTAAACACGCGCTTGCTGTTTGCGTTACTAGGATTCCCGCTGCTGGTCTATGCCTTGATGGCCATCTTATTGGTGACACAAAGTGATATGACTGGCCGCGAGGTACTCAAAGAGCGCCTTATCAGCGCCGGGGAGCTGATTGCCCCTAGCCTGGGAGATGCCATGGCGGATGGCGACTTACAGCGACTTGAAGATATTGCCCGGCAGCTCCTGGAACACCGAGGCTTAAGCTCGGTGACGCTATTCGATGAGCAGGGTAATCGCCTTTTAGTGCTGGGGCGCTCTATGACACCTCCCCCTCGCTTACATGCGCCGGACACCACATCAGTGACCAAAGAAGAGGATGTATGGCGTCTGCAAGCCCCTTTAACAACGCTGTCCAGCCACAGCACCAGCCGCGAGGGCAACGGCTGGCTGGAAGCAGAAATAGATTCTCGAACACTCACACTAGAGCGCTACAAGCAGATCGCCAGCTTAAGTTTGGGTGGCATGTTACTGGGACTGCTACTGTTCTTGCTCGCTTACGCAGTTAGCCGTTACGTTACCCGCCCGATAGAGGAGGCTAACCAGGCGCTTTATCGTCTCTCCCGTGGTGATTATCGACTCTTTTTAACTGCGGCAAAGCCGAACGAACTTCATCAACTCGCCATGCACATTAATAGCCTAGCAGAGCACTTCCAGCAGGCTCAACGCGATTTGCAGAACCAAATCGAGCAAGCCACCAGCGAGCTTCAAGAGTCCATGGAGACAATTGAAGAACAGAATATCAAGCTGGACCTTGCACACCGGAGTGCACTGCGCGCTAACGCCGTAAAATCGGAATTTCTGGCCAATATGAGCCATGAAATTCGCACACCGCTTAATGGCATTATTGGCTTTTGCCGCTTATTAGGGCGTTCAACACTGGATACCCGACAACAGGAGTGGCTAGAACACGTCCACCGAGCATGCGATAACCTGCTCATGCTGGTTAACGATGTGCTCGATTTCTCGAAACTTGAGGCTGACAGGCTCACCCTTGAAGAGGTGGAAATCGACATGGTAGCGCTAGTCGATGAAGTCGTCGGCCTTCATGCACCTGAAGCCCAACGCAAACGGCTTCACTTGGTCGCCATGGTTTATGATGACGTGCCTACGCCTCTTTGCGGCGACCCTCTTCGTATCCATCAGGTACTCAGCAATCTAATTAGTAATGCCCTCAAGTTCACCACTAAGGGAGAGGTGATTGTCCGCGCAATGCTGGACAACCAGGAAGGTCAGCACGTGGTACTGCATATCAGCGTTAGTGACACGGGCATAGGCTTAAGCGAAGAGCAGCAACAGCAGTTGTTTAACGCATTTTCCCAGGCAGAACCTAGCCATTCGCGACAATTTGGTGGCAGCGGCCTTGGTTTAACCATTTGCCGACAATTGATTGAACGCATGGGCGGGGAGATCAGCGTCAGCAGTGAACTTAATTGCGGTGCGACATTCTCCTTTACACTCCCCTTGCTGGCACACCTGGCCGATGAACGACTACCAGAAATCACGTTAGACGACCCAACCGTTCGTATCCATGAGCCTCATCAACCTACTCGACACGTACTTGAGCACCTTCTGGGGCGCTGGGGAGCCGTACCGGTTACCTTCACCGAAGCAGAAGCCGAGGAGTTACTGATTCTGGGATTAGAAAGCGAGGATTTTACCGGTGACCGTAAGATTTACTGGCAGTCAATCATCGAACAAGCGCCTTGCCCTACCTTGATATTAGCTAACACCACCAGCCTGGATTTACCTCACTGGCCGCTACCCCACGGCGGTGAAATGCTTTGCAAACCATTTACCCGTGCTCAGCTAGTCACCACTCTCAAGCAGTTATTACAGCCTCGCCAAACGCTGCCAGCCCATACGCCAGCACACCCCTCCCCCTCATCCATGCTGACCATTCTCATTGTGGATGACAACTCACCTAACCGTGAGCTTTTAAAGGCGATGCTTGAAAATGAGCAGATCACTATTGCTCTCGCCGCCAGCGGCCAAGAAGCAATTGAGTATGCTCGCCAGTATCAAGCGGACCTAGTGCTAATGGATATTCGCATGCCTGGGATGAATGGTGTTCAAACCACCAAGGCACTTCGTCGTATAAATAACAGTTGGGCACGCTGCCCGATTGTTGCTGTCACGGCACATGCCCTAAGCAGCGAACGACAGCAATGGCTGGCAGAAGGCCTTGACGACGTACTGATAAAACCAATTGACGAAGCGCAGCTACAGCAACTCTTGCAGCGTTTCCTTGGCACAAGCCCACTCATCAAGCAAAAACTCGTTAACACCAAGCCTTTGCCTCCAGCGCCGACCGCACCGCCAGGCAAACTGCAGGTTATCGACCTAGTACTAGGCACACGTCTGGCTGGAGGAAAAGAGCACTTGGCAAGAGAGCAATTAAAGCGCCTCATCGACAGCCTAGCGGAAAGCGAGCAGGACATGCGTAGCGCCCATGCTGAGCAGGATTTAACGGCATTACTGGACTCGGTGCATAGCTTGAACGGCGCCAGCCGTTACTGTGGCGCCCCTGAGCTGGCCTTGCTTGTTGAAACTCTGGAAACACGTCTACGCACCAGTGGTTTGCGCCATGCTGAGGACTTACTTAATGAGCTATATGAGGCAATGGGGCGCTTGCAGTCACAACGCAATACGCTATGATTCTCAGCGCTCCAAAATAACAAACGCGACGGCATAATCCGCCTCATCGCTAAGCGTTACATGAGTCGTCGAGGCGCCGCTTGCCTGAAACAAGCGCAACGCCTCACCGCTTAGCGCTAGGCTTGGTTTGCCCAACGGATCATTAACGACTTGTATATCACCCCACTGCATGCCACTACGTAGACCAAGCCCAAGAGCCTTCACAAAAGCCTCTTTGGCGGCGAAACGCTTAGCCAAATAGGCCACCGGCTCACCTTTCTGACACCATATCGCTTGCTCTTGAGGCCCTAAAATACGCGCGGCAAAACGAGGCCCGTGGCGCTGGACAGCACGTGCGAAGCGCTCAACCCGTGCAATATCAGAACCAATACCCACAATCATCGCTTAACACTCACGGTCATCGACTAATGCCCACAACAGCCATTGTGTTGGTGCTCATCTCCATGCTCGTGTTCATGGGCATCTAACGCCGCCATCAAGCCTGCCTCCTGGCCTGCAATGATCAGTCTTTTCATCTCTTGCACGGCCTCTTTTAGCCCCACAAATAGCGCTCTAGCAATAATGGCATGACCAATGTTCAGCTCGTTAACACCGGGTAGTGCAGCAATGGCTTCTACGTTGTGATAATGCAAACCATGTCCTGCATTAACCACTAAGCCTAAAGAAACCGCCTGCACGGCAGCCGCGCTCAAACGGTTATATTCTGCGTTGGCTTCCTCACTGCCAGGCTTCGCTTCGGCGTAGGCACCTGTGTGCAGTTCGATAGTCGGCGCCCCTGCTCGCTTCGCGGCGTCGACCTGAACTTCATCTGGGTCAACAAATAGCGAAACATCGCAACCTATTGCATTAAGTCGCTGACAAGCGCTGGCAATTTGGTCAAAGCCACCCACCACGTCCAAACCACCTTCGGTAGTCAGCTCTTCACGCTTTTCTGGTACTAAGCACACATGCGCTGGGCGCACTTCTTCGGCCAGCGCCAGCATCTCTTCGGTCACTGCCATCTCTAAGTTCATTCGCGTATTGAGCACTTCGGCCAATAAACGAACATCCCTAGGCTGAATATGGCGACGATCTTCACGTAAATGCACCGTGATACCGTCAGCCCCAGCCTCTTCGGCTAATAATGCCGCTTGAACAGGGTCTGGGTAGCGAGTGCCGCGCGCTTGGCGTAACGTCGCAATGTGATCAATGTTAACGCCTAATAAAATTCGCGGGGGATGCATAACGTGTCTCCAATAATGAACAGCAGAGTAACTGTTAAGAGTATTACCTAAGAGCACTAACTAGGAGTACTAACTAGGAGTACTAACCAGGAGTACTGCCTAAAAACGTACTGCTTAACGCTGTCGACGACGCGCCAAGTCGAGCATTAGCTCTCGGGAACGCAGCGCCGTTGTTCCTAAATGAGGCGCAAGCGATGCACGCATGACGCCTTTAAGCGCGTTTGCCAAGCTCACAGACTCCCAGTCGCCCTGCTCAATATAGCGTAACGTGCGTCCTTCAATCCCTTGCTCAGAGGGTAGAAAGGCGCGGCTTGTCGCATCGAAGCGGTAGCGTGCTTGAGGATCTAAAGGTCTACCTTCTGGAGTGCAAAAGCGTGGAGTAGCTTCTAATACTTCCAAAAGCGCCCACTCAAAGCGCCGTAGCGCCAAACCACGCTCAGCAGGTATTGGCAGCGCCTCAAGTAACGCGCTGTAAAACGCAAAAACATCTTGGGCAGCAAGTTCAAGGGGTAATAGTCGAGTGGTGATCTCATTGGCGTAAAGACCACAAAGCAGCCCCTCTCCTGCCAATAGCGCTGTTTGCCCCCGAGACTCCATTAGGGTTAGCCGCTTAAGCTCTCGCTCACCCCGCCAAGATACAAATAGCGGGGTGAACGGCTGCAACCGCTGACGAGATTTGGAACCAGGCCGTTGGCCACCGTGCGCAACCGCTCGTATACGTCCGTGATGGAGTGTTAATAGATCCACCAGCGCACTGGCCTCACGGTAAGGCCTACGATGCAATAAAAATGCAGGCTCTGCCGACATCGCAGTGCTCAATCGAGATCGTAGCCCAAACTTTTCAGTGCCCGCTCATCATCCGACCAGCCACGCTTTACTTTCACCCACAGATTAAGCATTACTTTCGTGCCCAGTGCCCGCTCCATATCTAAACGCGCCTCACGGCCAATACTCTTGATTCGGTCGCCATTTTCACCAATCAGGATCACTTTCTGCCCCTGACGCTCAACGAGAATCAGTGCGCTAATGTGGGTCACCCGCTCAGTCTCGCGAAACTCTTCAATTTCCACGGTCATTTGATACGGCAACTCATCCCCCAACTGGCGCATCACTTTTTCACGCACCAGCTCGGCCGCCATAAAGCGCAAGCTCTTGTCGGTGATTTGGTCTTCTGGGAAAAAGTGGATACTTTCCGGCAGGTGCTTGGCGACTTCTTCTTCGAGTGTATCCACTTGAGTGCCGTGCTTAGCAGAAATCGGCACTACGGCCGCGAACTCACGGCGAGCGCCTACCTCAGCCAGCCAGGGCAAGAGATCACTTTTATCGTTGAGGCGATCCACTTTATTAACTGCCAAAATAACCGGCGCTTTCACATGTTCCAGGCGTTTCAAGACCGCTTGGTCTTCCTCGGTCCAGCGAGTACGATCGATAATGAATACAACGCAGTCGACATCCCGCAACGCCTGGGTGGCGGCCTGGTTCATAAAGCGGTTAATAGCCTTATTACGATCTTTGGACATGATATGCATGCCCGGCGTATCAACATAAATAAACTGGGTCTCATCAACCGTCTTAATCCCCATCACCTGATGGCGCGTGGTTTGCGGCCGCCGGGAGGTGATAGAGATTTTCTGCCCTAGAATTCGATTCATGAGGGTTGATTTGCCTACGTTAGGCCGACCAACGATGGCCACGAATCCGCAGGTTTGGCTCATGATTTGTCTCCAGGATGTTTTTCAAGGTAGGAAAGAGCTTCTTCAGCTGCCTGCTGTTCAGCATGGCGACGGCTAGGACCCTTACCAGTGGTATGCTCGCTTAATAGATCAATGTAGCACTCCACGGTAAAGGTCTGGGCATGCGCCTCCCCCTTTACTGAGACCACTTCATAGCGCGGTAACGCCGATTGGCGCGACTGCAAAAATTCTTGTAAGCGTGTTTTCGGGTCTTTCTGGGTATCTTGCAACGAAATACTCTCAAGTCGTTCAGCGTACCAAGCCAGCACACGCTCACGTACTGCATCCATGCCAGCATCGAGATAAATTGCCCCAATGACGGCCTCAACAGCATCTGCCAAAATCGACTCTCGGCGATGCCCACCGCTTTTCATTTCACCTGAGCCTAGCCGCAGACACTCGCCAAACGACATCTCACGTGCCAGCTCCGCTAGTGTTTGCCCCTTCACCAAACGGGCTCGTAAACGGGACAGTTGCCCCTCTCTCGCCTGGGGAAACCGGTGGAACAGCGCTTCAGCAATGACAAAATTGACAATAGAGTCGCCTAGAAATTCCAGGCGCTCATTGTTACGACCACCGTAACTACGGTGGGTCATAGCCAGTTCCAAAAGCGAATCGTCGCCAAAGGTATGGCCGATTCGTCGGCAAAAAGCGGTTAAGGAATTACTCACAGCGCTCCTACGTCATTGACGTTAACTAAGATAACCACACTATCGGTTTTCAAAAACATTGGTTTTCAAAATAATCGGTTTTTAACATAACCGGTTTTAACACAAACAGCCTAAGTATAAGTAATCACAAATACAAATAGCTTCGAATATTAATAACTTTATTCAATACGACGTACGCTGGTAAAGCTGGGTAACCCGCCATCCCAGTGCATCCATACCGCAAAGGCACGTCCAACAATGTTTTCTTCTGGTACAAAGCCCCAGAAGCGACTGTCGTTGGAGTGGTCGCGATTGTCTCCCATCGTGAAGTAGTGGCCTTCTGGCACCACAATTTCGCGCATTTGCGGGCCAGGCTCGCGGGGGTTGTTGTAAATATAGTGGCTAACACTACCTAGGCGCTCTTCTAACAATAGCTGCTGAGGAGAGAGCTCAGGACGCTCCTCAATTAACGTTTTAGCAACCGGCTCACCGTTAATATATAGCTGCTTTCCTTCATAACGCACCCGATCACCAGGTAGCCCCACTACCCGCTTGATGAAGTTGACCGAAGGCTCATCCGGAAAGCGAAATACCATGACGTCGCCTCGCTCAGGGTCATCCACTTCAAGGAAGCGATTATGCACCACGGGCAACCTCAATCCGTAAGCGAATTTATTCACAAGAATAAAATCACCCACTTCAAGAGTCGGCTTCATAGAGCCAGAGGGGATCTGAAACGGCTCAATGATAAAACTGCGAACAACCAATACCACAAGCAGCACGGGGAAAAACGAGCGCGAGTAGTCGACTGGCCATGGCTCTTTTAGCAGTCTTTCTCGTGTGGATGCATCCAAGCCTTCAGCGGTTGCCGCTTCAGCAGTGGCGACTCTTTCACGTCGTTTAGGGCGAAGCCAAAGCACATCCAGTAAATAGATGACCCCAGAAAGAGCAACAGCAAGTACCAGTAATAATGAAAAGTCCATGGGGGGTGAGTATCCCTAGTCGTTAACCTTGAGCACAGCAAGGAAGGCATCCTGGGGGATTTCAACACGCCCCACCTGCTTCATCCGTTTCTTACCGGCTTTCTGTTTCTCAAGCAGTTTCTTTTTACGGCTCACATCGCCGCCATAACATTTGGCGGTAACATTTTTGCGAAGCGCTTTCACTGTTGAGCGTGCTACTACCTGGCCACCAATTGCCGCCTGGATGGCTACATCAAACATCTGACGCGGAATCAGCTCTTTCATCTTTTCAACCAACAGACGGCCGCGGTTATGTGCATGATCACGGTGAATGATGACTGCCAGCGCATCGACCTTATCACCGTTAATTAGCACATCCAGGCGAACCAATTTAGCCGCCTCAAAGCGCTCGAAGTTATACTCCAGAGACGCATATCCCCGAGAGATAGACTTTAAGCGATCGAAGAAATCCATCACTACTTCCGACATAGGCAGTTCGTAAGTCAGTTGGATTTGATTACCCAGGAACTGCATATCCAACTGCGTGCCACGGCGCTGCTCGCACTCAGCGATAACGTTACCCACGTACTCCTGAGGCACCAGGATACTCGCGCGGACGATAGGCTCACGCATCTCGTCCACATCGGCCATATCCGGCAGTTTGGAGGGGTTGGAAACGTACTTCACATCGCCATTTTTCATGGCAAGTTCATAAACTACGGTTGGCGCGGTGGTGAGCAGGTCGAGATCATACTCGCGCTCAAGGCGCTCTTGTATGATTTCCATGTGCAGGGTGCCAAGAAAACCGACCCGGAAACCAAAGCCAAGGGCATCAGAGTTTTCTGGCTCATACTCTAGGGAGGCATCGTTCAGTGCCAGCTTTTCAAGCGCATCGCGAAAGTCTTCATAATCATCGGCACTAACGGGGAACATACCCGCATATACCTGAGGCTTCACTTTTTGGAAGCCTGGCAGGCGTGGTACATCTGGCGTTTTGGTGTGGGTGATGGTATCGCCCACTGGCGCACCATGAATCTCTTTAATACCCGCGACGATAAACCCCACTTCCCCTGCACGCAGAATATTGGTCTCTTTACGCAGCGGCGTAAAAATCCCCACTTCAGTCGCACTCCAATCTCTGCCCGTTGACTTAATACGGATTTTTTCGCCTTTGCGCAGGGTACCGTCAAACAACCGCACCAGCGAGACAACGCCCAGGTAGTTATCGAACCAGGAGTCGATAATCAACGCCTGCAACGGTGCATCAGGATCCCCTTTGGGAGGCGGAATATCACGCACCAGCCGTTCCAGCAGGGCATCTATTCCAATCCCACTTTTCGCCGACACCTGGCAAGCATCAGTGGCGTCCAGGCCAATAATTTCTTCGACCTCCTGAGCAACCCGATCAGGGTCTGCCTGGGGTAAATCGATTTTATTCAATACTGGCAGTACTTCTAGGCCCTGCTCAATAGCGGTGTAGCAGTTGGCGACGGATTGAGCCTCGACCCCCTGGGCGGCATCGACAACCAACAACGCACCCTCACAGGCATAAAGTGAGCGGGATACCTCGTAAGAGAAGTCCACATGGCCAGGGGTGTCGATGAAGTTGAGCTGGTACACCTCGCCATCTTGTGCGGTGTAGTCAAGAGTTACCGACTGAGCTTTGATAGTGATGCCACGCTCGCGCTCAATATCCATGGAGTCGAGCACCTGCTCCTTTAGCTCGCGCGAGGTCAAGCCACCACAGGTTTGAATCAAACGATCAGAGAGCGTCGATTTACCGTGGTCAATGTGGGCAATAATAGAAAAATTGCGTATATGCTTGAGCTTTCCGCCGGATACGTCATGAGACATCGAATATTTTCTGCCTTATTGGTGCGCAAGCAGTGGTTGGTAGCACTAGGCCCTGAGCCAGAAGAGTGCCGCACCACAGCATTGTCTAAGTTCGTCAAAATAGAAGTTCGTCAAAAGATAGGCGCCATTGTAGCGATATGCGCGGGATAGGAACAGCAGTCCGGCGAGAAGCGCCGGACTGGAAAGGTATTAAATTGCTTACTCTAAGCGAAGGGCCACAAATAACGAGCGACCATCGCGGTATAAACGGAGCGGAATGGCACGGTCATTGGGCAGTCCCTCAACGATGCGCAGCAGCTCATCGGCAGAAGATACACTGCGATGGTCAATACTCACAAGCACATCCCCTGGACGCAGGCCAGCCTGAGACGCGACACTATCAGGCTCTACCTGGCGAACTTCGACACCACCACTAATATTTAAACGTTCCTGAGTGGCCTCATCAATTTCTGCCACTGCCACACCAAGGCGTGTCTGGTTGTTACTACCTGAAGCGCTTTGCACTCCTTCGGCATCTGGCCAGCTACCAAGCTCAACCATTTCAGTCACTTGCTCACCGTCGCGCATTAAGGTCAGCTCTACTTCGCTACCTGGCGCGACACGCCCAATCAAGCGCGGCAAAGTGCTGGAGCGATCAACCTCGTCACCATTCACTTCTATAATAACATCACCCGCCTGCAGGCCACCCTGGGCAGCAGGCCCTTCGGGATCAAGATCTGCGATCAACGCACCGATAGCTTCATCCATACCAAAGGACTCTGCAAGGTCACGAGAAACCGGCTGAATCATCACCCCCAGCCACCCACGGCTAACTTGACCATCTTCTCTCAGCTGGTCAGCTACATCCATCGCCACATTAATGGGGATAGCAAAGGAAAGCCCCATAAAGCCGCCACTGCGGGTAAATATTTGTGAATTGATACCAACCACTTCACCCTGAAGATTAAACAGTGGGCCGCCTGAGTTACCTGGATTAATGGCTACATCGGTCTGAATAAAGGGTACGTAAGCATCACGCGGAAGCGTACGGTTAATGGCACTAACAATACCGGCTGTCACTGAATGATCGAAACCAAAAGGGGACCCAATTGCAGCAACCCACTCACCCACTTTAAGCTCATCTGAGTTGCCTAAATTCAGGACCGGTAAGTTATTGGCTTCAATTTTAAGTAACGCAACATCCGTCTGGGCGTCACTGCCTATCAGTTCGGCAGGCAGCTCACGACGATCATTTAGGCGTACCAGTATTTCATCAGCATCTTGCACTACATGCGCATTGGTAAGTACATAACCATCAGCACTAATCACAAAACCAGACCCGAGCGATTGGCGCTCCTGACTACGACCTTGCCCCCCTCCCGGCGGCATGGGGAAGCTATCACCAAAAAAGTGGCGAAATATTTCCGGTATTTCCTGACCGCCGAACCCATGAGCACTGGGGCCGCTACTGCGCTGGACTGTTCGACTAGTGGAAATATTGACAACACCAGGGGCAGCACCCTCAACCAGCTCGGTGAAGTCCGGCAGGCTTTGCGCATAGGCATTTTGGCCCATCGTAAATAGCGCAACAAAACATAGCCACAGCATAGGGGGAAGAACCAAGCGCTTCATGCAACAGCTCCTAGTCAAGCAAACACCAAACGAAAGGAATGTAACTCATCGTGAGCTACGGGATAACTAACTGACCAACCGCGGGCGAAAGTGTTCCGTACGCCCTCGCAGTCCATATTTAAGGGCAATGACACCACACATCAACGCCCCAAAAAAAATAGCCGCACTTTGCCACTCTAAAGCACCCTGCCACACAGCAACGCCTGACAGTATCAATGCGAATAACAGCGGCATTGTGTAAACCAGTAGCGCTATAGCAGTCAGGTCGGCTCGTGCAACGGTAAATGCAACAGAAGTACCCAGAGGGTAGCGTTGCTGATAATCCTCTGGCGAACAATCAGGCTTCAGCACGACATACTGCTGTTGGCGACGGGCTATCAATCCCATCCCACAACCACGCCCTTTAGCGCACTGTTCACATGCTACGGAGACAGAGACATCAATGCTGATGCCTTGGCTTGGATCATGCCCAACAACAGTGCCGGTTCGCAGCAACGAAGTGCAGGAGTAATCAACCATGGGCAACCATCAAAAAAGACTCACTTGAACTCGACAGACTGCACGATTCTAAGCAGCTGAGAGGAAGGAAGCTCACCTATACCTATCAATTGCCAGCGCTGATCACCAACCGTTACAAACTCAATAGCAGCCGATGATATGCCAATCTGGTGAATACCAGACTCAAGAGAAGTATGTACAACAGGAGTGGCAAAAATGCTCACGGAGGCCAAGCCATCGCTAAAAAAGCGCTGTTCAACGCCGCCATCACTACTTTCGATAGGCTGATCGATAAATCCATCCGGCAACCACGCCACCTGCCACTCGGGCTCAGGCAGTGCATAGGGGATTTCTGCACTTATTTTACCCCGATAAGGCTCTGGAGACTGAAGCTGCGTCATTTGAAACGTTTCAAGCACCCTATCCTGGGGGTCGCTTAGTACGTGCTTCAATAACAGGCCTGTCTCTTTATCAATCCACCACTCGTGGTGGTAGCGCTGTTCATCATGGGGCACAAAGCTAAGCTGCACAGCCGGACGACCAGCCACTCTGGCTTCGTCTTCTAGCGCAATATCATAGAAACGAGCAACATGGCTTATCCACTTATCAGGGCTAGAAGGCGATGAATCAGCACTAGACTCAAACCAAGCCAATTGACCCGCTTGAGAGCGACGCTCAACACTGACGGAAGGGCCATCAAGATGCTGAACCACCTGCTGGCGAACACCTTCGTGAATGCGGTGAGACAGCGCTAACGTACGCACACCCAGCGTATCAATCGAAACGGCTCTTGCCTGGAAGGTATAACAGTGGCTTGCATAGATGCTTCGCTCAAGCCACTGTTCAACATCTTCAGGGGCATTCTGGGACACTAGATCTGAGCATGCGCCTGAAAAACTGGAGGTCGCATCACTGCTACTGGCTTCGACTTGAAGTGAGAACTGGCTTGCACTTACTACACAAAAGCTAAGTGCAAGCGCTCTCCCCCAAGGGGTTTTACATTCCGACACACTCATAGCCGTCACACACCCTTACCTAGCAATCTGCATCTAACGCTGCCCAAGTGGTTCTATAACGGATGATGAGCGCATAAGCGGCATCCAGCTATCAGCATTACCGCTTGCCGCACCTTGAGCGTGCTGCTCTAGGTAGGATCGCAATAACTGAATTTGCTCTATGTCAATAGAAGTACCCGGTTGAGCCATGACACTTTGTGGTACTGAAGGCGCAGAAAAACCAGCTTCGCTGACATTCATTAGCCCGCCATTACCACCTTGTCCATTAATGCGAAATGGCGTTGGCTCAAACATAGGTATATCTGACGGCGCCATGGCAGCAGACTGGGTAGCAGCCAAGTTAACAGGCTGCACCTGAGCACCACCCGAGGGCGCTGCTACTAAATCTCCTGCTCCCTGAATCGCGCCAGAATCACTACCACCAAAGAACTGCACGCCCGTGATAACCATTAACGATACAGCTGCTGCGACACCTGCGCCTCGCGCAAATGAGACGTTGTTTACTCGAGAAGGGGCGGCTTTTGGCTCGTCAAGTAACGATGGAGCAGGCTCATCACGCAAACGCGCCATAATACCTGCAGAGAGATCAACACTCACGTCCACATCGCGCTCGCGCTGCATCATACTGCGCGCTAAGTGGTAACGCCTCCATGTCTCTGCCGCGTCAGCATCGTTAGGCAGCGACTTCAACACTCGGCGCAATTCAAGCTCATCGCTTTCGCCATCCATTAGCGCAGAAAGCGACTCCCGTGTGTTTTGACTCATACTTCACACCCTCACACTGTGTTAGAAGAAGCCCTGTGGCAACACTGCTAGAAGTGCGTGTCACCACAGCAACTCCACAGGCCAAGACCCTATTTTGCATCTCTTTCGCAGCTCGCTTAAGAAGAAGCAGATTATCCATTGAGCTGCTCAGGGCTTATGACGCTTCTCTTGCCAGACAGTTCATAAAAAAAGTAAAAACGTAATTTATTGTGACAGACAAGTAATATCATTATTTGCCAAGGGCCGCAGATCACCAGCTCGACCAGTTACCAACCCATCACTCAGCAGATAATCGTTCTCAGTTACTCATCTCGACTGTTTCGTGCAGTAGTAACCAATGGCCGAATATGTTCATCAACCGCTTCACGAGCACGAAAAATACGTGAACGTACAGTGCCTACCGGGCACTGCATCACTTGAGCGATATCTTCATAGGCAAGGCCATCAAGCTCACGTAGCGTGATGGCGGTACGCAAATCTTCCGGCAATCTTTCAATAGCCTCATAGACAGCGGCCTCAAGCTGATCCCGCGCAATCGCCGCCTCAGGCGATTCGGCATCTGCCAGGCGGCCACTTTGATCAATAATTTCAGCATCGACGATATCCAGGTCACTGCCCGGCGGCCGCCGCCCTCTTGAAACGAGGTGGTTTTTTGCCGTATTGATCGCAATTCGATACATCCAGGTATAAAACGCACTTTCAGCACGAAATTTTCCCAGCGCCCGATAGGCTTTGATGAACGCTTCCTGTGCCACATCCTGCACCTCGGAGTGATCATGTACGTAACGGCCTATCAAACCAATAATTTTGTGCTGGTATTTTTTTACCAGCAAATCGAAAGCGCGAGTGTCGCCTTTTTGAGCACGCTCAACAAGTTGCTGATCTGTCTCACGAGTGCCCATTCACACACTCCTCCCGCTTGCACGACGTGCATCGAGCCTGGGGTCTTTTTTGCCCTTCAACATGGGCATTAACAGCAAGCAGCATAGCGTCCCTTGGGCATTGGTTAATAGTAATGGTGACATCAGATGGCAAATCTACGCCCTCTGCTATTTATAACAAGCATATTCAATGGCGCTTAGTGTTACGCGTTCTGCTCAGCGCATCAAGCGCTTAGCCCCCTTTCACCCGCTTCAAGTTCCGTAATAATTGATTTTTACTCCCCTGACACGCCATAGTAGAGGCCACTTTTAGCCCACAGCGCATACAGGTAGCAAGATGTCTGATCAGCAAGTTAGTAACCTTAACGTTCTCGCCCAAGATGTTCTCACCACCCCAGAAGCACTAAAAGGTGCTATACCTCTGACCGAAACTGCCGAGCGCTCGGTTATTGAAGGACGTAAAACCATCCAGGATATCCTTGATGGAAAAGACCACCGTCTTCTTGTCGTGGTAGGGCCATGCTCAATTCATGACGTAGATGCCGCACTGGATTATGCTCGTCGGCTGCGCAAGCTCGCCGATCAGGTAAGCGATAGCCTCTACATTGTCATGCGCGTCTATTTTGAAAAGCCACGCACCACCGTCGGCTGGAAAGGCCTAATCAATGACCCGCACTTAAACGACTCTTTCGAAATTGATGAAGGCCTACACATTGCTCGCAAACTGCTGGTAGACCTAGCGGAAATGGGCCTACCACTGGCCACCGAAGCGCTCGACCCAATCTCCCCTCAGTACCTGCAAGACTGCATCAGCTGGTCGGCCGTTGGCGCGCGCACCACCGAGTCGCAAACCCACCGCGAGATGGCCTCAGGCCTCTCCTGTCCAGTAGGTTTCAAAAATGGTACCGACGGTAGCCTGGATGTTGCAATTAATGCCCTAGAATCGGTGGCTCACCCGCATAACTTCTTGGGCATTAACCAATCCGGCCAGGTAGCTATCATTCGTACCCGCGGTAATGCATACGGCCACGTGGTACTGCGCGGCGGCAACGGCAAGCCCAATTACGATAGCGTCAGCGTCGCACTGGCCGAAAAAGAGCTTAATAAAGCCAATCTTTCTGCCAACATTATGATCGACTGCTCCCATGCTAACTCAAACAAAGATGCCGCCCTCCAGCCGCTAGTGCTTGAAAACGTCACCAACCAGATTTTAGAAGGCAACACTTCTATTATCGGTCTGATGATTGAATCCAATATTGGCTGGGGCAATCAAAAAGTGCCGGCAGACCTAAGCGAGCTTCAATACGGCGTTTCGATCACCGATGCCTGCATCGACTGGGAAACCACCGTAGAGACGTTCACACGCATGAACGAAAAACTAGCACCCGCACTTACTAAGCGCATCATTTAAACGCTCTTTTGATCATCTTAACGCCCCACTGCGACCTACCCAGCGGGGCGTTTTTCTACAAAATTTCTCGCTTGAACGGCGGCAAGGCATCTAGTAACGCCTGGCCATAGCGGCGGGTAATTACGCGTCGATCCAGTAACGTAATCACTCCCCGATCACTCTCCTTACGAATCAACCGTCCACAGGCCTGCACGAGCTTTATCGATGCATCCGGCACGCTAATCCGCATAAATGGGTTGCCGCCCTGACTCTCAATCCATTCGGCCAGCGTCGCCCCTACTGGGTCATCGGGCACCGCAAACGGCAGCCGTGTAATGACCACATGGGTAAGGTAGTCACCGGGCAGGTCAATACCTTCCGCGAAACTCGCTAAACCAAATATAATACTGCCTTTACCTTTATCCACGGCCCCACGGTGCCGCTCGATCAGCTCGCGCTTGGGTAGCGCATCTTGCGCCAACACCCGCCCTTTGGCATCAACCGCCAGGGCTTTTTCCACCGCCCGAAGCTGGGCCCGTGAAGAGAACAGCACCAGCACCGCCTCCTTGTCGCCTAGCTGCTCAACAAAGCGCACGATCGCACTTTCGTGGGCATCACGGTCACTGGGGTCGGTAGCTTCGGCAGGCACACGAAGAACCGCATTGGCGTAATCAAATGGACTCGGTAACGCTTGGTAACGGTAACGATTGGCTAGCCCTGCACGCTCCTGAATGCGCTCAAAACGCCCTAGCGCAGTGAGGGTAGCTGAAGTAACCACAGCTCCATGGCAACGCCCCCACAAGTGCTTGGCCAGGGTATGAGCTGCTGAAACAGGACTTGCCGAGAATTCAATTTCCGGCTCACCCGCCACCCGACTTAGGCTAAGCCAGCGGGCACTAGGCGGCGCATTGGCCGCGTCCTGCTCGCTAAAGGCTTGCCATAGCGCATGGGCTTCCAGGGCGCGTCCGTGAAGCAAGGCAACCAGCGGCAGCCACGTTTCAGCCTGCTCCCGATCCAAGCCGGTTTGCTTATCCGGGTCGAGACTTTCCCTGAGAATATCGCTAATACTTTCTAAACAGCGCGATAGTGTTGCAAACATCACTAACAGTTGCTGCGCCTGGTCACGCAACTCAGTAGGAACCAGGCCTTTTTCAAAGCGGAACTGATGCAGAACTTCCTCATCACCTAAACCATTGGCTCGCCCTGCCAATTGGTGCCCCATACTGAAGACATCACCCAGCGCTGGTTCCAAGCTATGCATCAGCTCAGGCAAGCTGGTCAGCAGGCGCGCCACCGTCGGTTGCACCGCCAGCCCCTGATGGAGGTCAGTTAGACTGCTTTTAAGGGTTTTTAACCATCGTAAACAACCATGCACCGCAAAACGATGGGCAAAGTGAGAAAGCGCTTTATCAGGCAGGTGGTGCCCTTCATCAAATACAAAAATGCAGTCTGCGGGGTCGGGCAAAATAGCCCCACCGCCAAGCGCCAAGTCGGCTAATACCAAGTCGTGGTTAGCAACGATAACATCGGCATTTTCGAGCTCACGCCGGGAGCGAAAAAACGCGCAGGCGCCAAAGTGCCCACAACGCCTGCCGGTACATTGGCGGTGGTCAACCGTCAGACGTCGCCAGTGGGCATCATCGATTGAGTGCGGCCAATTATCGCGGTCCCCTTCCCAATCACCCTTACCGTAAGATTCAACCATATCGGTCGCCAGCACGGTAAAGTCGCTGCTTTCCGCCTGCAGAGACTGTTCAAACAGTGAGAGAGTTGGGTTGGGTTCGCTACCTTCCAGTGCTTGATCAAGTCGCGCCACACACACATATCTACCGCGCCCTTTAGCAAGGGCATAGCGAAACGCAATACCACTGTGGCTAGCAAGCGATGGCAGATCCTGATTAAGCACCTGCTCTTGAAGCGCCACTGTTGCTGTCGATACGATGAGGCGCTTACCCTGCGCCTTGGCAATAGGCAGTGCGGCGATTAAATAGGCAAGCGTTTTACCGGTTCCGGTTCCCGCCTCCAGCACGCACACGTGGCTGTCATTGGTGCGCTTGCCCTCGCTGTCTTGCTCAATCCCTCCGAGCGTTCTGGCGATTTCTGCGATCATTAACCGCTGCCCGTAGCGTGGAGTCAGCTCAAGCTTTTCCACCACGCTACGATAGGCTTGTTGAATATCGCTTTTTAAGCCGTTATCCAACATGCGTGTTACAGCATGCCTTCTGGAGGGTGTTCGCAGGGCAGCTTGCCATTAATGTAGCGTTCAATCTCAGGCAGAGAGAAAGCATCCTCTTCACCTACAAAGCTAATCGAAACGCCTTTCGCCCCAGCACGGCCGGTGCGGCCAATACGGTGGACGTAGTCTTCTGGGTCTTCTGGCAGAGTGTAGTTGATCACGTGGCTGACATCTTCAATATGAATTCCACGCCCTGCCACATCGGTAGCCACCAGCACTTGAATCTCTCCCTCGCGGAAGCGTTCAAGGGTTTTGATACGCTGATTCTGCGGTACATCGCCCGACAACATAGCAACGCTAACACCCGCTTTCTTAAGCAGGTCATCAAGCTTACGCACGAGATCACGGCGGTTACCAAACACCATGACCCGCTCGAAGCTCTCCTGCTCAAGCAGATTGACTAGTAGTCGCTGCTTGTCATCATCTGACACCAAGTAAACGCGCTGGTCGATATCCGCCTGATTTTCAACGGTAACTTCAATCTCAACGTGCGCAGGATCAAGCGTCCACTGGCTCGCCAAGCTCAAAATATCGTCGGTGAAGGTCGCCGAGAAGAGGAAGGTCTGGCGCTCTTCTTTTTTCGGCGTATAGCGGATAATACGTTTCACATCGGGAATAAACCCCATGGAAAGCATGCGATCCGCTTCATCAAGCACCAACACTTCCACTTCTGAAAGGTCGATATCGCGTTTCTGATGGAAATCCAACAGGCGGCCAGGCGTGGCTACTAAGATATCGATCTTATTACCCAGACTTTCGCGCTGCTTCTGGTAATCCATACCGCCGACAACGCTGGCGACATTCAATTGGGTAAACCGGGCTAGGGCTTTAGCATCTTTTTCGATCTGCAACGCCAACTCACGGGTAGGTGCAATAATCAGCGCACGAGGAGCGCCTGACTTTTGTCCATCCGGGGTTGGCTCTTCCAAAAAGTAGGCCAGAACCGAAATTAAAAATGCGGCTGTTTTGCCCGTTCCGGTTTGCGCCTTGCCTACAATATCGCCGCCTAGCAGCGTTTGGCGAAGGGCCTCTGCTTGAATAGGCGTACAGTACTCAAACCCTTGGGCGTGAATAGCGCGCATTAAAGGCAGCGGCAGATCAAAGTCATGAAAGCGCCACTTGCCGGCCACGGCGGGCACCTGAAACTGACGAAGATCCCAGCTCGACTGACGACGACGCGGTTTCCGACGGCGACGTTTAGGCTTGCGGTTCTGGGCCGATGCTGTGGTCTGTTCCGACTCGCTCATAGGCTGTGTATCTGTCCATTGCTGTGGATGTTAGGCATCACGAAGAGCGCATTGTACCAGGGCTTGGCGATAAGAGCGCGCTCTGCTGTCGAAGGAGTATGCTTGCCTGTTAGAATGAGGCATAAGTTAACCCAAGGAGCGCGACATGACGCGTAAGAAAAAGACCCGTTCGATAGCGGATAAAGTAACCATCCGCACTGGGCGCCGTAAAGATTATAAAAAATGGCGCCACGAAAACCCAGACCAAGTTACCTCTTCACGGCGCTTTGTGGCTAAAAAGCAGCAGCAACGCAAGCTGCAGGCGGTACGAAAACTGGCACGCCAACAAGATGGACAAATGATTTCGATTCATCCAGACAAAGAGGCGGACAATCCTTCTGGAGAGAACACTTAATGCGCTTAGTCTCATTCAACATCAACGGTATCCGGGCACGCCTGCATCAGCTCCAGGAGCTGATTGATACCCAGCAGCCAGATGTCATTGGTCTTCAGGAAACCAAAGTACAGGACAGTGAGTTTCCCCTAGCCGACGTGGAAGCCATGGGTTACCACGTATTCTACTACGGCCAAAAAGGCCATTATGGGGTTGCTTTACTCTGCCGCCAAAAGCCCCAAGACGTTTATTATGGCTTTCCCGATGATGAAGAAGATGCCCAGCGCCGCTTGATTGGCGTGCGGCTGCTTGCGGACGATGGCCAACCGGTAACCGTATGGAACGGCTATTTCCCCCAGGGAGAAAATATCGCCCACCCCACGAAGTTTCCCCATAAAGAGCGCTTTTATCAGCAGTTGTCCCGCTTACTTAACGAGCGACACCGCCCTGACGAGCGTCTTGCGATAATGGGCGATTTCAATATTTCACCCGAAGATCAGGATATTGGCATCGGCGAGGCCAGTCGAAAACGCTGGCTCCGTGAAGGAAAGGCCAGCTTCCAACCCATAGAACGTGAATGGCTTGACGGTATTAAAGCCTGGGGGCTAAGTGACAGCTACCGACTTTGCTACCCAGAAAATGATGCCTGGTTTAGCTGGTTTGATTACCGCTCTAAAGGCTTTGACCGCGAGCCAAAACGCGGGCTGCGCATTGATTACATCCTAGTGACAAAACCACTTGCAGAGTGCGTTACCAGTGCCGGCATCGATTACCAACTGCGCGGTATGGAACGACCTTCAGATCACGCGCCAATCTGGAGTGAGTTTTCACTGATGCTAAAATGTCATGACCAATAACCGTCGCCGATAAACTCGCACAGCCCGCCTGCCACAATAATTGCAGGCGGTCTCTCTGGTGCTTTAAGGTTCTCGTTGGTGCTTGAAAGTTACTGAAGGCTAACCAGCCAAGGCTCTACCTCATCATCACCAAGAGCCGACGCTTGCGAAAAAGCATGCTTTGCCAGCGCCTCGTCGCCCCAGGCGTAGGCCAACTGACCAAACTCTCTCCAGTCCTGTGCTTCCTGGGTATATTCTGCAAGGCTCTCCCAAGCTTCTAAGGCATTTTGAACATGTTTGGCCTGCTGCCACGCAGTGGCCAGCAGCCTTAGCATTTGTTCATCGCGGGGAAGGGACTCGTCACCCAGCGCTTCTTCCAAGTGCTCCGCTGCTCGTGCAGGCGTGCCGCCAGCCAAATGAAGCTGGATTAGCAAAAGCCGCTCTTCTGGCTGATTAAACTTGCCTAGCTGCCAGGCCATTTCCCACACGCCAGCAGCGATACCTTTCTGGCCTGCCTGCTGGGCAAGTCCAGCCGCTTGACGCCACTCCTCAGGAGAGCTCTGGCTGTTTAGGCCCTCAAGCAACCAACCTAATGCGAGGTCACTTTGCTCAGCATTGCGCAATACAGCTAGCATCAACGACTGCTGTGCTTCGTCTAAGGCACCACTCTGCTCAAGCAGAGGAATCAAATGCTCAGCAGCAGCATCCCAGCGCTCCTCTTGTGCCAACAGGCGCACTAGCTGCCAGCTCACCTGGGCATCTGTATGACTATCCAGCCACTGCTCATACAGCACAATGGCCTCTTCGCGCTGCCCAGCAGCCCGCCGAAGCCCAGCCTCTTCGCGTAGCCACCTCGCCCGCTGGCTTGCGGGCACACCACTACGCTCACGTGCGTTAGCCAACTGTTGTGCGGCCTCCTCTTGCCGTCCCTGGCGAGCCATGGCGCCAGCAGCAAGCTGGGAGTATAGCGCGCTCGCCCACTGATCAGAGCGGTTACCACCTTGCAATCGGGCAGCCTGCCCAGTGGCCCGAGTGATAAGGCGTTCTAGTGCCTCCTGGGAGTCATCTCCACCCTCGCTAGCATCAGCAAGCTGCTGCTGCAGGGCATTAAGGTCTTGAATAATATCCCCCGACAACGGCTCACTTGCGTGAACAAAAGAAGCCCAGAGACTGAACAGTATTACTCCAGCCAAACGCTGCATATAAACTACCTCAGCTGAAATTCAATACGCTGCGTGGCACGCCGCAACTGCTGGCTGGGCTCGAACTGCCAGCGAGCAATCGCTTCACGAGCGGCGCTTTCAAACACTTGGCGGGGCTGCGCATTGGTAACTTGAATTGAGCTGCTGTCGACGCTGCCATCGCGACGAATAACAAATGCCACCTCAACAAACCCCTCCATCCCCCGGCGCTGTGCTCGGGAGGGATAAGTAGGGTTAACGCGGTTTGTAGGCGCCACCTGTCCTACATTAACCGGCTCATTAGAGGGCACCGGCTCAGCCCTGGGAGCTGCTTCACGTTCTGCCGTTGAAGGCACGGGCTCGGGCGTTGCCGATGCCTGCGTCGGTGACGGCTCAGGCTGTACTTGTGGTTCAGGCGCAGGCTGCGGTCGTGGTGTTGGTGGCGGCGGAGTTGGCTCCGGTGTCACTTCGGTCAGCTCGGGTAGCTCGCTATCTAGCTCCAGCGGTTCCACAGGCTCGTCAGGCAACTCAACTTCCGGTAGCGATATAGCGCTGTCCGCGATCGGAGGCGGCTCCGGCATGGGCATAGGTGGTGGCGCAGCGACTGGCGCAGCTTCTGCGGGCTGAGGCGGGGGCGTCTCTTGCTCTGGCGCTACCTCTGGCGCTTCCACCATACTCATTGACAACATCATTTCCGGCGTTTCCAACGTACGCTCGGGCGGCGTTACCAATAACGCTAACAGCCAGAATAGCCCGATAGCCAATATTACGCCGCCTGACAATGAAAGCGCATGACGAATCATGGGGCGCTCCGACTCGCAGCTACGGCCACTTGATCAACACCGGCCTGTTTTAAACGATCCATCACTTCAATTAGCAACCCAGTCGTCGACTCCCGGTCGGCCTGGATGACCACTGACCCATCTTCCGTCAACATGCCAGCTACTTCCTGGCCAATACGATGAACATCAACTGGCTTGCCATCCACCCACACCGCGCCCTCAGGCGTTACCGCCACCAGCACCTGCGCATCGGGCCTAGGGCTTGCCGAACTTGATTCCGGGCGCTCAATCTCAATACCGCTCTCTTTAATAAAACTTGTCGTGACGATAAAGAAAATCAGCATGATAAATACAACATCCAGCATCGGCGTTAAGTTGACCTCATTGCTATCAGCCGTGGCATCTACAGAACGGCGTCTACGCATCATTCTCCTCCAAGGCACGTGCTAAGCGGTCATGCAGCCGCTGGTCTTCGCGACGAATCACGTGCTCTAAACGACTAATAAACAGTAACCCAACTACCGCAATCGCCATACCTGTCAGGGTGGGCAGCGTGGCTCGCGCCACGCCATCCGCCATGGCTCTGGCTTGGTGGGTATCACTCAATGAAAGGCTATCGAACACTGCAATCATCCCGGTAACGGTGCCCAGCAGCCCCAGCAGCGGACAAAGCGCTACCAATAACTTTAACCAGGGCAGCGGGCGGCGTAGCCTGGCGACCAGAGCATCTGTCCACACATGGCGAAGCGTGCGTGCACTCCAACTACGATGATCGCTACGCGCCGCCCACCGACGAATCAGTTTACGCCGCGCGATACGCCAGGTAATGCGGTAATACCACCAGCGCTCTATCGCCATACCAAACACCAGCACAGCGACAAAGGCGAGCACCACCAGCACCGCGCCACCGGCATCGACCAGCCGCTCTACAGGCTCAAGCCAAAGGGGCAGCGTGAACATCTTAGCTCACCGCCTGGGCATGGGAGCTGGACTGGGCTTCAAGGTGATCCGCCAATGTCGCGCTCGCTTCGCCCTCAATCACTTGGGTGAGATAACGGCTGCGGCTGGACAGCGCCGTTTGAGCAAACAGCAGCGGCACGGCGGTGACCAGCCCTAACACAGTCGTTACCAATGCCTGGCTAATCCCGCCAGCCATTAGCTGTGGATCACCTGTGCCGAATACCGTAATAGCCTGGAAAGTAACGATCATGCCGGTGACCGTGCCCAATAGCCCCAACAGGGGCGCAATAGCTGCCAGTAGTTTTACGATGGGCTGACCACGCTCAATGCGCGGAAGCTCTGCCAACACCGCTTCATCCAGCCTCGCCTCCAACGCTTCCGGCGTTTGATGCTTATCCATATCCTGGAAACGCTGCAACACCCGACCTAAGGGGTTGTCTCCACGCAGCTCGTCTGGCGACTTACGTTGGCGCCCAACCCGGCTGCTAACCAACAACAGATAGGTGTATTGAGTCAGCGCGACCAACAGGCCAAAGGCCCCTAGCACAACAACTACGTAACCAACGTAGCCACCTTGCTGAAAACGCTCCCAAAGGCTAGGCTGCTGAGCCAGAGCCCGCAGCACAGCACCTTGGGTAGGATCGATAGTAAACACACGACTCTCACCTTGATGGTAAGCCGCCAGAACAGCGCCAATCTCACGGGCCGTACGGGGGATCTCAGCTAACTCATCCTCCTCACCACCTTTGCGTAGCAGAGCTGAATCGGTAAAAGCAGCAAAGTCGCCCAAGCGCACTACGTCTCGTGTCTCGATCGCACCGCTCGAATCAGCCACCGGCAGGGTGAGCCTTTCAGCACGTCCTGTTTGCGCCGTTAGCGTCGCAAGGCTATCAACTACCGCCTCTATGTGCTGGCGCTCAAGCACCTCTACCTCGCTCAAGCGTGGCGGCAGCGCAGCATCGCCAATGGTTAGCCAGCTTTCACCGCCCAAGGCGTTGCGCACTTCACTACTATGCTGACCAAGGCTGGCTAACAGTGCAGTGAGCGCTTCGCCCTGCTCCGCCTGACGTTCAGTAAGCTCACTTGCCGTCTGTGCTTGTTCATCCTGTAGGGCCTGTAGGACATCACGTTGCTCTTCGGCGGCTTGATGGGCTCCTCGCGCTGCCTCTAGCGCCTCTTCCAACGCCTGCTGGTCGCTGAGAAAAGATTGCAGTCGCTCTTGATCGCGAGCTTCCGCAGCTTGGCGCGCATCTCTTAATGAGCTGATATTTGTCGAATCAGCATTTGTGCTTTGCTGCGCCTGCGCGGTGCCAGCGAACAAACTGAGGATTAACGTCAGTGATGTTGCAAACACCTTTGGTGAAGGCCGTGACAACCCAATCATTGCTGACCTCCCTGATGCGCAGCAGCGGTAATTGAAAGCGGTAAACGTAATAAATCAGGAGTGCGCTGATCATCAGCAATGCGCAATCCATTACGTACTTCTCGACGGGCGCTTTCATCTAACGCCTGCCACTCACCGCTGTCGGTGTTCCAGACACCTCCCTCACGACCATCTGGCGTGAGGTAGTAAAACCCAATCCGACCAATGCGCAGATACTCCACCTCACGGAGAGGAGTGTCCGCAAGCTTTAGCCGACCACGCCAAGTGTCTATATTACGCCCGTAATCAAGTTCTACTCGCCATGCTTCAAGAAGACCGACAATCCGCTCGACGCTCTCTGTGCCTGAATCAGCTTGCGCTGTCTTCACCCTTGCCAGCCGCTCTTCACGTAGAAATGGCACATCATTTTCAATCCAGTTGATTAACTGCTCGGTCATGTCCTGCTCAATTAACGGCAGTGCTGCACGAGTTTCGTTTAGCGTATCCAGCGCCCTGCTCAACCGCTGCTGGCGCTCAGCATCGCTAGCCAGCCGTCCACTTAGTGCTGCGTTAGCAGTTTCCATTTGGCGGGTTTCTCGCTCTAGGCGGCGAAGCTCCTCCAGAGCCGCGCGAGTCTCTTCGTCGGCGGCGTCTATTTGTTGCTGGATAGCCGACTGGACTTGCTGGGCCTCGACACTCCGGGAGGCCTGCTCGACGGTTTCATCGTTTGCCATTAGTGAAGCACTGACAAACACCCCAGCAAGCCAGTACCCACCTAGGGCAAAGAAAGGCCTTTTCAGCACGTTACGTCTCCGTTACTAATTAGCGGCCCGCGATATACGACCCACCAGAAAGTCATTAGGTATAAGAACGATTTGCGTTAAGTTTCAGCACTGCATAGCCTACCACTAATAGAATAAATGACAATATTTATCATTAGCATTCAATAGAGCTAAGCTTTTATCGAGGCATAAAAAAGGACGCCTACCGGCGTCCTCAAGAGGTACTAATAAGAATAATTAGCGCTAAACAGCCACCACATAATTTTGAGTTAGCGGAGCTAGAGGCAGCTCTAGAGCGGCCTCGTGAGTCACCCAGACCGCCTCATCAATCTCTGCTCCAGCGTGAATCTGCTCATCAATCACGATGCCAAACAAGTGCGCCTCGACGACCGTATCAGGCTCATTAGCTGCCATAGCTCTCCGCAGCCCAAGAGGAAGGAGCTGCCCCATATCGACACACAGGCCAATCTCCTCTTTCAACTCTCGACATAAGGCTATCAGAGCCGTCTCACCTGGCTCAATTTTCCCACCTGGCTGCATAAAGAAGCGCGTACCCCGCTTACGCACCAATAGCAGGCGCCCTGCTGGGTCACTTACCACCGCAGCTGCTACTTTCAGAACACTTAACGCGCTACTGGTCTCGCTCGGCAACGCCTCTCTCCCCTCTATAGCATTCATCGTGATAGCTCATCATGCCCATAGTGCTCGTCACGCCCAGGGCACTCAACACGCTATTTAGCTATCAGCCTAAATCGAGCTTAAAACGCCCAGTCATCATCCTCGGTAGCGACCGCTTTGCCGATGACGTAAGAAGATCCAGAGCCTGAGAAGAAGTCGTGGTTCTCATCCGCACTAGGTGAAAGCGCCGCCATAATCGTTGGATCCACATCGGTCACGCTACTGGGGAACAACGGCTCAAAGCCTAGGTTCATCAATGCTTTGTTGGCGTTGTAGTGCAGAAACTTCTTCACGTCTTCAGTTAAGCCTACCTCATCGTAGAGCGACTCGGTGTAGCGCACTTCGTTGTCATAAAGCTCCAGTAGCAGCTCGTAGGCGTAGTCTTTCACCTCTTGCTGGCGCGCTGGCGTAGCCTCTGCCAACCCTTGCTGAAACTTGTAACCAATGTAATAGCCATGTACGGCTTCATCACGAATGATCAAACGAATCAGATCCGCCGTATTAGTCAGCTTGGCGTGACTTGACCAGTACATCGGTAAGTAGAAGCCCGAGTAGAACAAAAACGACTCAAGGAAAACGCTGGCTACCTTACGCATCAACGGATCGTCTGAGCGGTAGCGCTTAAGTATTAGCTCCGACTTCAACTGCAGCGTCGGATTCTCCTCACTCCAGCGAAAGGCATCATCCACATCACGCGTGGCGCATAGCGTCGAAAAAATAGAGCTATAAGAGCGCGCATGTACTGACTCCATAAAAGCGATATTAGTGTATACCGCCTCCTCATGGGGCGTGCGCGCATCCTCCATCAGCACCGGGGCACCCACGCTGCTTTGAATCGTATCCAGCAGCGTTAAGCCGGTAAACACGCGAATAGTCAGCTGCTTCTCCTGCTGGGTTAGCGTGTTCCACGACTGAATATCGTTGGAGAGCGGCACTTTTTCTGGCAGCCAGAAGTTACTGGTCAAACGGTTCCATACTTCAAGATCCTTGTCGTCTTGCAGCCGGTTCCAGTTGATTGCATCGACCCGTGATAAGCGTTGCATAATGGTCATCAATTGCTCTCTTAAAAATCGTTACGCACTTACAGTGTGCAGGAGACACAGCCTTCTACTTCGGTGCCCTCAAGCGCACTTTGGCGCAGACGGATGTAATAAAGCGTCTTAATGCCCTTACGCCATGCGTAAATTTGCGCTTTGTTGATATCCCGCGTAGTCGCCGTGTCCGGGAAGAAAAGTGTCAACGAAAGCCCTTGGTCAACGTGCTTGGACGCTTCTGCATAGGTATCAATTATTTTCTCAGGACCAATTTCGTAGGCATCCTGGAAATAATCGAAGTTCGCCTCACTCAAGAAGGGTGCAGGGTAATAAACACGCCCCAGCTTGCCTTCTTTGCGGATTTCAATCTTCGCGGCCACCGGGTGAATGCTGGACGTAGAATGATTGATATACGAAATCGAGCCCGTCGGCGGTACTGCCTGAAGGTTGCGGTTAAACAAACCATGCGCCATAACCGAGGACTTAAGTGCCTGCCAATCTTCTTGAGTAGGCAGTGCAATACCGCTACGCTCGAATAGCCCACGCACTTTTTCGGTACGTGGCAGCCACGCTTGGTCGGTGTACTTATCAAAGAAGGCACCTGAGGCATAAGTGGAGTCTTCAAACCCCTCAAACGACTCGCCATTCTCTATCGCCAGCTGGTTAGAGGCGCGAATGGCATGGAACGCGACGCAATAGAAGTAGAGGTTGGTAAAGTCCAAACCCTCTTCTGAGCCATAATAAATATGTTCGCGAGCCAAGAAGCCATGCAGGTTCATCTGCCCTAGGCCGATTGCGCGAGACTTGGCATTACCTTCCGCAATAGAAGGCACACTACGCAGGTTGCTCATCTCCGAAACAGCTGTCAGACCGCGAATAGCAATTTCCACACTAGTGCCGATATCACCTGAATCCATTACCTTGGCAATGTTCATTGAGCCAAGGTTGCAGGAGATATCCTGGCCAATCTGACGATAGCCCAGGTCGTCGTCATACTCGGTAGGCGTATTGACCTGCAGAATTTCTGAGCACAAGTTGCTCATATTGATACGACCCGCAATCGGATTGGCACGGTTTACCGTATCTTCGAACATAATATACGGATAGCCAGATTCAAACTGCAGCTCGGCTAGGGTTTGGAAGAACGCACGAGCATTGATTTTGTGTTTGCGAATGCGCGCATCAGCAACCATCTCATGGTACTTCTCGGTCACACTAATATCACCAAACGGGACGCCGTAAACCCGCTCTACATCATAGGGCGAGAACAGGTACATATCGTCGTTGCGCTTGGCAAGCTCAAAGGTGATATCTGGAATCGTCACGCCCAGAGAGAGCGTTTTAATGCGGATTTTTTCATCGGCATTTTCACGCTTGGTATCTAAAAAGCGCAGAATATCAGGGTGGTGGGCGTTTAAGTAAACCGCACCCGCACCCTGGCGCGCGCCCAGCTGGTTAGCGTAAGAGAACGCATCTTCCAACAGTTTCATAATCGGGATAATGCCCGACGACTGGTTCTCAATACGTTTAATCGGTGCTCCGGACTCACGTATATTGGTAAGCAGGAAAGCAACACCACCGCCACGCTTGGAAAGCTGCAGCGCCGAATTAATCGAGCGGCCAATCGACTCCATGTTGTCTTCAATACGCAACAAGAAGCAGGACACCAACTCACCGCGTTGCTGTTTACCGCAGTTCAAGAAGGTTGGCGTAGCTGGCTGAAAACGGCCACTAATCACTTCATCGACCAGTGACTTGGCCAGCGCTTCATCACCTCGCGCCAAGGTGAGCGCTACCATGCACACACGGTCTTCGTAGCGCTCTAAGTAACGCTTACCGTCAAAAGTTTTCAGCGTGTAGCTGGTGTAGTATTTGAAGGCGCCCAGAAAGCTCGAAAAACGGAATTTGTAAGCATAGGCCTGTTCAAACAACGCTTTGACAAAGGCAAAACTATATTGACCAAGCACTTCGGCTTCGTAGTAACCTTCCTCGACCAGGTAGTCGAGCTTCTCTTCCAGGGAGTGGAAAAAAACCGTGTTTTGGTTAACGTGCTGCAGAAAATACTGGCGAGCCGCTTCGCGGTCCTTATCCAGCTGTAGTTTGCCGTTGGCACCGTACAGATTCAGCATCGCATTTAGCGCATGATAATCCAGCGTACGCGTCTCACCAGCCCCCGCAGCAGGCCGTTTTGCTTCAACAACATTTTTTTGGGCTACGTTAGTCGTTTCCAAAACTCTTCTACTCCTTTGCGGACATTGGCGACATCATCATCCGTGCCAAATAGTTCAAACCGATACAGCAACGGCACCTGGCATTTTTGCGCAATAATGCGCCCTGCCAACCCGTAGGCTTCACCGAAATTAGTGTTTCCAGCAGCAATAACACCTCGCAAGAGGTGTCGATTGTGCTCATCGTTTAAAAAGCGAATCACTTGCCCCGGCACGGCTCCTTCGGCATAGCCGCCACCATAGGTGGGTGTAACCAATATGTAAGGCTGCTCTACACGCGGGGCAGGGTCTTCACGATTTATCGGCAACCGCTGGGCGCTAAAGCCAAGCTTCTGCACAAAACGGTGGGTATTGCCTGACTTAGTGGAAAAGTAGACCAGCGTGCCAGCACGCCCGGCTTCCACATTAACGGTTTGCATGGTGGCAAATTACGCCAGCGCTTGAATGCGATCAGGGCGAAAACCGGACCAGTGGTCTTCACCAGCAACTACAACGGGTAGTTGGCGGTACCCAAGCGCTTCTACTTTCTGCTGAGCGCCAGCTTCAGCCGTAATATCGATAACGGTGTACTCAATCCCCTGCTTATCTAATGCACGGTAGGTGGCAGTACACTGAACACAGGCTGGCTTGCTATAAATTTGAATTCCCATGGCTATTTCTCCTTTTCATAGCGCTGTTTTTCAGGTAGGGCATATCTAGTACTCGCCCGCCTAAAAAGATACAAGACATACTATATATAGACCACAGAAAAATCAATTCAAGCATATATGGTATTTTTCATCCACAGGTTATTGACAGACAATACCCAGCTTCATACCCATAAATACAAAAACCGCCCCCAGTAGGGGGCGGTTTTTCAACGCTGCAAGCGGCTAGAGCCACTTGCCATGCAGCATCACAATTTAAGCAATCGCAGCCTGATAGCGACGCTCTACATCTTCCCAGTTCACTACATTGAAGAATGCAGCAATATAGTCAGGACGCTTGTTCTGGTACTTCAGGTAGTAAGCGTGCTCCCACACATCCAGACCTAACAACGGCGTGTTGCCATGCATTAGCGGGCTGTCTTGGTTCAGAGTGTTTTCTACTACCAATTTTTTCTCAGGGGTAATGGAAAGCCATGCCCAACCACTACCAAAACGACCAACAGCAGCTTTTTGGAAAGCGTCTTTGAACGCTTCTAAACCACCAAGCTCAGCATCAATGGCTTTTGCAACATCACCCTGAGGCTGACCACCACCGTTGGGCGACATCATTTGCCAGAACATGGAGTGGTTAGCATGACCACCGCCATTGTTAATTACTGCTTGACGTTTTTCTTCAGGAACACGGTCCAGGTTGGCAACGAGCTCTTCAACAGCAACGTCTTCCAGGCCAGTGCCTTCAAGCGCTGCATTCAAATTATTAATGTAGGTTTGGTGATGACGAGAGTGGTGAATTTCCATTGTCATCGCATCGATATTCGGCTCAAGCGCGTCATAGGCGTAGGGCAGTTCAGGAAGTGTATGTGCCATGCTAACTTCTCCTTAAGTGGCTTTTGTTGCGTTCATCTCACTAAGTGTGGTCTTACTCCACCCTTTTCAACCAGCATGGCAATTTAATTGCCATGCACAGTGAACTTTTATTCCCCAGTACCTTAGTCAACTATTATCAGTTTATCTAATCCATCGCCAATAAAAAAGCCGGCTTCAAAAGAAGCCGGCTTGCTGGCTACCTAAAACTCAGTAGCTTACAGCTTACTTTCAAGCTCCGGCAGAATCTCAAAGAGGTCGCCTACCAAACCATAATCAGCCACCTGGAAGATCGGCGCTTCTTCATCTTTGTTGATCGCAACGATTACCTTAGAATCCTTCATGCCGGCCAAGTGTTGGATAGCACCGGAGATCCCCACGGCAATATAGAGCTCTGGCGCCACGATTTTACCGGTTTGGCCCACCTGCATATCGTTAGGCACAAAGCCTGCATCAACCGCAGCCCGCGAGGCACCAATAGCGGCGCCCAACTTATCGGCGATGCCATCAAGCAACTTAAAGTTTTCGCCGTTACCCATACCGCGGCCACCGGATACTACTACTTTGGCGCCACCAAGTTCAGGGCGATCCGACTGTGCCAACTCCTGCTTAACAAAGCTGGACTGGCCATTTTCAACCACCACACTCACTGCTTCAACCACAGCATTGCCGTTGCTTCCTACCGCATCGAAGCCAGTGGGGCGTACAGTAATAACTTTCAGCGCGTCATCACTTTTCACTGTGGCGATGGCATTACCGGCGTAGATTGGGCGCTTGAAGGTATCGGCGCTCTCCACGGCAATTACATCAGATAGCTGGCTGACATCTTTCAAGGCAGCCAAACGCGGCAATACGTTTTTACCAGTAGTGGAGGCACTGGCTAGTACGTGCGTGTAGTCGCCAGACAACTCAACCAGCAGCGCGCCCATTGGCTCAGCAAGCTGATGGGCGTAAACAGCGTTATCCGCGATGCGCACCTTACTCACACCGTCAAGTTTAGCTGCGGCATCGGCTGCGGCCTGAACACCTTCCCCGGCGACGAGAACGTGGACATCACCACCGATAGCGTTCGCTGCGGCAACGACGTGGGCAGTCGCGCCCCCTAGCTGGCCTTCATGTAGGTCGGCAAGTACCAGAATGCTCATGCGATCCGCTCCTCTTAAAGCACTTTGGCTTCGTTTTTCAGTTTGTCGATCAGCTCGTCTACCGAGGCTACTTTGACGCCGCCTTGGCGCTCTGCCGGAGATTCTACTTTCAGCAGACTAACCTTGGAGGCCACCTCGACGCCGTAGTCGCCAGGGGTTTTAACATCTAGCGGCTTTTTCTTAGCCTTCATGATGTCTGGCAGCTTGGCATAGCGCGGCTCGTTTAGACGCAAGTCGGCAGTAATGATAGCCGGCAATGAAAGCGTGATAGTTTGTAGACCGCCGTCAATTTCTCTCGTTACGTTAACCTTATCGCCGTCAACGACAACCTCTGAAGCAAATGTGCCCTGCGGCAGGCCAGATAGTGCGGCAAGCATTTGTCCGGTCTGGTTGTTGTCTGTATCGATCGCCTGCTTGCCAAGCACCACTAGACCAGGCTGTTCTTCATCAACGACCTTGGCCAGTAGCTTGGCGACCGCTAGCGACTCAACCCGCTCGTCGGTTTCGATATGAATGGCGCGATCCGCACCCAGCGCCAGCGCGGTGCGCAGCTGCTCTTGGGCGGCTTTCGGCCCTACGGTCACGGCAACCACTTCCGTGGCAACGCCCTTCTCCTTAAGGCGTACCGCTTCTTCTACGGCAATCTCACAGAAGGGGTTCATGGCCATTTTGACGTTAGTGAGGTCGACGTCAGAGTTATCCGCTTTGACACGGATTTTGACGTTGTAGTCGATGACGCGTTTAACCGCGACGAGTACTTTCATAGTTTCCTCGCTTGGCTTTTAGTGAAAGCCGTTAACCTGACCAGACACCTTTGCAAGGTGCCGATGAAAAATAGGAGCGGCACAGAATAGTATTTACCGCCTAAAAAATTCATTCAAGCGTTTGATAGGTCTGAAAATGAAAAACCAGACCAATTTGCCACAATCTACCTACAAGCAACAATACTCAACGTCTAAGGCCTTGGTCGTAGTTGAGCTTACATTCACTTGATAAATGCTGCTTTTGACATCGTAGAGGTGACCTGACAGGGGTATTATGCATATCATGGGGCATAACCAGAAGCAAACGACCGTTTTAAATTAAGGCCAATCTTTTATAAGCTTACTCCCGTAGCTTTTGTAACAGATGGCACTTAATAGAATAAGGAGAAACCAAGTGGAAACCGTTGAACGCGATGTCATGGATTTCGATGTAGTGATCGTTGGCGCAGGCCCCTCTGGGTTGTCTGCTGCCTGCCGTCTGATGCAGCAAGCTAACGAGGCACAGCAAGAGCTGACAGTCTGTGTCGTGGAGAAAGGTTCTGAAGTTGGCGCCCATATTCTTTCAGGTGCAGTTTTTGAGCCGCGTGCCTTAGCCGAACTGTTCCCGGACTGGAAAGAGCGTGGCGCACCGCTCAACACCCCTGCCATCCGTGACGATGTTTACCTGCTAAAAGATGCTGAAAAAGCACAAAAAATTCCCAATATTCTCGTACCTAAAAGCATGCACAACACTGGTGGGGAGCTAACCAACTACGTCATCAGTGCAGGCAACCTATGCCGCTGGCTAGCCGAGCAAGCCGAATCGCTTGGTGTTGAAATTTTCCCCGGCTTTGCTGCTCAGGACGTGATTATTGAAGATAATGCCGTACGTGGCATCTTGATCGGTGACATGGGTATTGGCGCCGATGGCACTGCTAAAGATGGCCATATGCCCGGCATGGAGCTACGCGCAAAATATACACTGTTTGCTGAAGGCGCCCGAGGCCATCTAGGCAAGCGTTTGATCAAAGAGTTCTCACTGGATGCAGATCGCGACCCGCAGCACTACGGCATCGGCCTTAAGGAGCTGTGGGATATTCCTGCTGAACAGCACGAACCAGGGCTTGTGCTCCACGGTTCCGGCTGGCCACTGGGCAAAAACACCCACGGCGGCTGGTTTCTCTATCATGCGGAAAACCATCAGGTCGTAGTCGGTCTTATTATGGATCTTGGCTACAAGAACCCCTGGCTCTCCCCCTTCGATGAATTTCAGCGTATGAAGCATCACCCGGTGCTTAGCCAGTATCTCAAAGGCGGTAAACGGGTAGCCTACGGTGCACGCGCATTGACCAAAGGCGGTTTGAACAGCTTACCAAAAATGACGTTCCCAGGGGGCCTGCTGATTGGTTGTGATGCAGGCACGCTTAACTCTGCCAAAATCAAGGGTCTGCACACGGCCATGAAATCCGGCATGGTGGCAGCGGAGAGTGTATTTGAAGCTATTAAAGACGGCGATGAAGGCGCACAAGAGCTGAACAGCTTCACTACTATGTGGGAAGCCAGCTGGGCCTATGAAGAGCTAAAAGAGACTGCGAGCTTTAGCCCAGCCATGCATAAATATGGCACGGTGGGTGGTGGCGCCTACAATTTCGTGAATCAGTTACTGGGCAATAAGCTACCCAATGTTCACGATACCGACACCGACCATGGCGCGCTAAAGCCAGCCTCCGAGTTCGAAAAAATCAATTATCCGAAGCCTGACGGTAAACTCTCGTTCGATAAACTAACGTCCGTGTTTCTTTCCAACACCAACCATGAGGAAGATCAGCCTTGCCACCTGCGCTTAGCTGATCCAGAGTTACCGATTCGGAAAAACTTACCCGAATATGCCGAGCCCGCCCAGCGCTACTGCCCAGCAGGCGTTTATGAGGTGGTAGAGGATGCACAAGGTGAGCCGCACTTCCAGATCAACTTCCAGAACTGTGTGCACTGCAAAACCTGTGATATCAAAGACCCCGCCCAAAACATCACCTGGGTAGCCCCTGAAGGTGGCGGCGGCCCAAACTACCCCAATATGTAAGGCTGACTGATTAGTAAGTAAGGATAGACAGCAAGACGGCACAGCCAGTTATGCTGGCTGTGCTGGTGGCTCTAAGCACTCAATGGGAGCCCGCCTAGCAATTAGCCGACGCCGGCCAGCCTGGGCAAAGCGTACATCAATAACCGGATCCGAGGGATTCCCCTCTACTGCTGCCACTTCGCCCTCACCAAATACCGCATGCAGCAGACGTTGACCTGGGTAATAATGCATTTCCGCTTGATAGTCAGCACGCGCCTCGTGGACTTGAGGGGCCGCCAACTCAATATCTTCTCTACCTAGGCGCGCTAAATAGCGCTTAACTAAACTAGGTGAGGAGACCTGCAATGCCTCTTCTGGTGGTAGATCCGTCGTCAAGCAGCCAGCCACCCGCAGACTATCCTGCCAAGCACTTTCAGCAATAAATCGGCTGGGCCGGTGAGCACCGCCATCGTGGAGTATTAGCAACTGCTCCTGAGCACGGGTGATTGCCACGTAGAAAAGCCGTCGCTCCTCCTCCAAGCGCTCATCATTAAGCGGATTGTCTCGACTGTAGTGGGGGAAGTCCTCCTCATTGGCACCTGCCACCGCCACTAGCGGCCACTCAAGCCCCTTGGCCCCATGTACCGTACTAATCAGTATGCCACCCGCCTGGTTTTCCACCGGCCGCTCTAGCAACTCAATAAACGCATCGGGGTCTTGCACATTCTCGGCCTGCTCAATCAACACATCTAGCAAGCGCACATCTTCCTCACCTTTGTCCCGCCTTGCGGCCGCACGCTTGAGGGTTTTTTCCGCTTCAATTGTTTCTACCACATGACTGAGCAGTCTAGCAGGGGGCCATGCGCTAAGCTTGGGAAGTTCACACAGAAGCATCCAGCGTTTCTTTAATGTGCGGCGCTGAAGTGGTTTGAGTGCTGCAAGTACCGGCTCATGGCGCTCAGGCCAACGCTGGTCACGGGCAAGCTGATAGGCGAGTTGCTGCAACCGCTCACGGGCGACAAATGGCGTTGGCTGCGAAAGTAACAGCAACAGCTGCTCTGGGTCATGCAGCAACTCTGGGCGGCGAGATAACTTTAAATAGCCCGCCAGTGCTTGCACCAACGGCAGCCGAAACACAAAACGATCTTCCCGCAGTAAACGAAATGGAATACCAGCCTGCAACAAGGCTAGCTGAAAGGGCACTGAGAGAGCCCAGCTACGCACCAACAGGCTAGCATCACTTAGTGCGCGCCCCTGAGCCCGCCAGTCCATCAAAGCATCCAGTAACAGCCTGCTACCCTGCCCAACCGATATGCGCGTTTCTGGGTTATTTGAGTCCGCCAGACAAAGCTGATCAGGGCGACGCTGATTAGACATAATCGCGTGATTGGCAGTTAGCGCCAGCGCATGACCATGCCGGAAAGTGGTAGATAGCGGGTAATCAGTAGCTTGGCCAAAGGTAACGGTGAAGTTTTCCAGCATGGTATCAGGACGTGCGCCACGCCACTCATAAATACACTGATTGGCGTCACCTACAGCCATTACATCAGCACTTTGCCCGGCTAACACTGCCAACAAGCGCTGCTGGGCAGTATTAATATCCTGATACTCATCAATAATCACATGGTCAAGAAAACCTTCTACCCGGCGGCGCAAAGCGCTATCCGCTTCGAGCGTCTGAAGCGGCCGATATAGCAGGTCAGCATAGGTCATCACCCCTTCAGCCTGAAGCAACCTCTCAGCCTCATCAAATGCCGCTGGAAAATAGTCAGTATCCGGTTCGTAACTAAGACGCTCGTAAAGCTCCTTGGCTGACTGCATCTCCGCCTTGACCAAACCGCAAAAGTGGGCCAAGGCCTCCAGGCGATCACCCTCTAGTGCCGCGTCGCGGCGCTCTACCGCATCATTGAGCACATTCAGGCTTGCTTGACGCAGCAGACGCTCTAGCTGCCACTCAGCAGAAAGTAGCCGACGGGGTGCCAGCGCACCCCACCGGCAAAGACTCTGAGTAAGCCGATGCCCTAAGGAGTGGAAGGTACGAACATCTGGCAACGCCTGCCCCGCCGGGGCCATACTCGAAAGGCGGCGCTGAAAGTCGTCTCGGGCAGAACGGTTGAACATCAACACCAGAATACGCTTTGGAGGTACGTCGTTGGCCAGCAAGTGCAGCACACGGGCTGCCATTGTGGTGGTTTTACCCGCCCCTGCGACAGCGGCAACTCTAGCGTGCCCTTTGCTGTGGGCAACCACTGCTTGCTGTTCAGCTGTTAACTTCACGGCGCCTCACTATCCATACCATCTGCTATACCCTCAGAACTTACTATAGCGTCGGTATTTCCTGCATCGCCGGCACTTAAGTCATCGTCAACACTCGCGCCATCACCAGCACTTAGCTCACCCAGCAAATGCCAGCTTCCAGCGCTGTAGAGTCGTAACTGGGAACCACCCCCTTCAATATCATGGGGAATGGCTTGTTCGACCAAGCGGTAATAAACATTACGATGTAGACGGGCACCCAGACCAAAACGCACAGCAACCTCAGGCATCCTCTCACCACCAGCTATCGCCGTAAGCGCCATGGGATGCTGCTCATCTAGCCTTACCACATCATCAAATTGAGTGGTAAACCACCAAGCATCACTATGAAAATCAGCTTCTACCGCGATAAACGGACGATCTTCAACGCTTAGCCGCCAGCGCTCCACAGGAGTTACCAGGCAGTAACCATCGTCATCGTGCCGCAGCAGGCTTGCCAATAGCCGCGGGATTGCGGGGCGACCAAAGGGCTGTCCTTGATGCAGCCAGACGCCATCGGCCTGAATCAAGATATCAATATCGCCAGATAGCGCTGGCTGCCACTCATCTACGGGCGGAATAGATGCCGAGCCTTGCTGATGCTGTAGCAACCGGTCAATATTCATTATCCGCCCCTCAGTATGTCGTCAAGTGTTATACCAACAGCCCAGATTGCGCTAATGCTTGCTTAACACTTTCTGGCGCATCCGGTACAGCGGCACGGAACAAGTGATAAAAATTCGCCGTTGTTTGCATGGCCACTTCATCTACACTGACTCCCCGCGCCTGGGCGATACACTCTGCGACCTCAACCACCCAAGCCGGTTCGTTTGGCTTACCACGATGTGGAACCGGCGCCAAATAAGGGCTATCAGTCTCGATTAACAGACGATCTAGTGGTAGTTGCCGCGCTAACTCTCGAAGCGATTCAGCATTACGGAAAGTGATAATTCCAGATAACGAGATATAAAAGCCTAAGCGCACCGCCTCACGCGCCATTTCTATATCTTCCGTAAAGCAGTGCAATACGCCTCCCAGCTTGGGATCAGCGTATTTGCGCAACAGGCTAAGGGTTTCTTGCTTAGCCTCACGAGTGTGGACAATAACCGGCAATTCCAGCTCGCGGGCCGCCAACAGATGACGCGTAAAGCGCTCATGCTGAGTATCAATCGGCACACTGTCTTGATAGTGGTAATCAAGCCCTGTTTCGCCTATCGCCACCGCACCATATTGATCAGCAATTTCAACAATATCGTTAACGCTTGGCTCATTAGTCGCAGTGTGCAGGGGATGCAAGCCAGCAGAGATGGCGACATCCTGATGAGCTTTCGCCATAGCGGCTAAACCGGGTACATCCTCCAACGTCACTGCAATGGCAAGAAACTGGCTGACATTGGCAGCACGAGCCGCTGCAAGGGTAGCCGCAACATCCCCGCCATGGGTATGCTCAGATAAGCGGTCCAGGTGACAGTGTGAGTCAACAAACATGCAAGCTCGCCTTAAATAAAAAAGTAGTGCTTAGGTAAATTACAGGGTGAACGAAGGGGGTGCTTTATCCAACTGGCCTGCCAGCAGTGTTTCAATACGATCACGCACCGAGTAATCCTGTTGGCTAAAGTGAACACCTATACCCGGCATTCGACGCCCACTAACGCCTTCTGGTGATACCCAAACCACCGTCCCCGTCACTGAAAGCCGCTCACTTTCCCCAGGCAGGGTCAGTAATAAGAATGCGTCTTGGCCAAGGGCATACGGGGTTTTGGTAGGAACGAAAATGCCGCCCCTATCAAGAAAAGGCATATAAGCTGATAACAGTGTCGGCACATCGGGCAACGCTAAAGAGAGAATTTTTTGAGCAGCCATAACGACCTCACCCAGCGGCTAATTGATTACGAGCGTAGCAGTGCAGACCAGCGTACCAACCACGCTTCCAACACCAGTTGTGGATTGGGGTTAGCCCCGATGGCAAGCAGACGGCGCTGCTCTCGGGCGTAATCCAATAGCCGAAACCAATCCTGAGCCCGGGCATTTTTAACTGCCTGACGGTACAGCGGCTCTAAATCTGGGTTGTGAAGTGCGCTTGTGTCCCCCGACAATCCCAGACGAATCAGGTCCTCAAGCCATGCAATACCGTACCACAAGATGCCATCTATCGCTTGGCGATCAAGCCTGGCAGCTTCTGAAACGGGCTCCGCTCCTCGTACCAGTTGCTCAAAGCAATCGTGGATTTGATGGCGTAGTGCACGCTCATCGGGCGTTGCCAGCTCCACTGCCAGCAACGGCAGACCACCCGATACCTGCCACCAAAAATATGCTTCATCACTGCCCAGTTTTTCGGTTAACCAGCCTCGACAAGCCTCAAAAGAAACGCTTGCAAGCGGCCACTGCTGACAACGAGAACGAATGGTCGGCAGTGTCCGAGAAGGCACATCAGCCAGCAGAATAAACAACGTTTTATCGCCTGGTTCTTCAAGGCTTTTTAACAGCGCATTCGCCGCTGCGGTATTCATCGCTTCAGCAGGTGAAACCACAATGACCCGATACCCACCCTGCTGGGCGGTTTGTGATACAAAACGGTTAACTTCACGTATCGGATCGATGCGAATTTGCCGCTTTCCCTCTTCAGGAGAGATACGCAATAAGTCTGGGTGATAGCCCGAAGCAAGCATGGTGCAGCTGTGGCAATGGCCACAGGCTTGATCTGCAGGCTTTGCACATAGCGTTCTGGCAACTAGCGCATCTGCCAGTTGCTGCTTACCAACCCCATGGGCACCACTGATCAGCAGCGCATGGGGCATGCGCCCCTCATTCGCCAAACGTACCAACTGCTGCCAGGTGGCACTGTGCCAAGGCAGCGCTTCTGTTAGCGCCATAGCGCTATCCGCTCTTCCAGCGTATTTGCCAATGTCGCTTGCACATCTTTAAGGGGCTGTTCAGCGTTTATCAGTGCAAATCGTTCTGGCGCTGCTGCTGCACGACTCAGGTATGCTTGACGCACCGCTTGAAAAAAGCCGTCCTGCTCTTGTTCAAAACGGTCTAGCTGGGTTTGCTGATCACGTAGCCGCCCTTCTAAACGCGCCCTTGCAGCCACTGGGGACATATCCAACAACAGCGTTAGATCTGGCATCAGCCCCTTTTGCACAAATTGCTCAAGCTGGGCAATCCGCGCTGGATCAATGCCACGACCTCCACCTTGATAGGCAAATGTTGCGTCAGTAAAGCGGTCGCATACTACCCATGCACCTCGCTCAAGCGCTGGCACAATTTTTTGTGCCAGATGCTGGGCCCGAGCAGCAAACATCAATAGCAACTCTGCGTCGCAATCAAGCGGCTCTGTTTGCGAAGGGTCAAGCAGCAGTGCACGAATCGCCTCAGCCCTTGGCGTTCCTCCTGGCTCTCGGGTCAGTATCACTTCGACCCCTTGCTGCTTAAGCCAAGCCTCTACAAACGCCACATTGGTAGACTTACCCACCCCTTCACCGCCCTCTAACGTGATGAAGCGTCCGCGCTTGCTCATTAAAGCCCCTTACTAACGGTATACAGCATGAAATATTCAGTAAAAACGTTACATTAACGGTTACGGATATAACGATTAACAGCGTTATTATGCTCCCGCAATGTACGCGAGAAGTGATGGGTGCCATCACCCCGGGAGACAAAGTAGAGTGTGTCACCTGGCAAAGGGCTGACCGCCGCTTCCAATGAAGCACGCCCTGGCATGGCAATCGGCGTTGGTGGCATTCCATTAATCACATAAGTGTTATAAGGCGTGGCTTCGCGTAAGTCAGCCCGAGTAATACGGCCGTCGTAGCGCTCCCCCATCCCATAGATAACCGTTGGATCAGTCTGCAGTCGCATGCCTTGCTCCATGCGGCGCTTAAATACGCCTGCGATTTCACGCCGCTCCTCAGGGGCACCTGTTTCACGCTCTATCAGCGATGCCATAATAAGTGCCTCATAAGGCGTATCAATGGTGAGATCATCATCACGCCCTTCCCACACCTCCTCCAAGATACGCTCCATACGGACGAGAGACTGGCGCAAAATATCGACATCGCTCATCCCTAGATGGTAGCGATAGGTATCGGGGAAAAACCACCCCTCAGGAAATGTACCTTCACGCCCCAGTAGCGACATGACTTCTTCATCACTTAACTCGGCCGTAAGCTGTTCCAGCTTAGGCGCCACACTGAGCAATTCGCGCATCTGGCGAAATGTCCAGCCCTCAGGAATGGTAAGTGGATACGTTACCACGTTGTTGCTGCCCAATAGAGCGATCATCTCTAGGCCACTCATTCCGGGCATTAGCTGATACTCCCCCACCCGCAGCCGCGGCACTCGCTCAGGCTCCATACGCGCCATCAACTGAAAAGCCCACGCATCACTAATAATTCCCCGCTCTTCCAGCTGAACAACCACTTGGTTAAAACCAGCACCCGCAGGCACTTGGTAAAGCGTAGGTTCTTCAAGCGCCAGCGGGGCTTCTAAACGGCTTTGCCAATAGGCGTACCCACCTGCCACAACAACTGCACCAAGCACCACCATCATTCCTACTGCGGCTAGTAACCGTTTCACCATGACACCTCAACAACTCTTTTAAGTTCCTGCCTGACTGGGCGAGGACAAATAGCCAAGCAAGCGATGTCCTATCGTTTGCAACGGATCATGGGCAGCCTGCGGCCAAGACTGAAGCACACTGCCCGATTCATTAATTAGCACACTTACTGGCCAGATGCCTTGTACGGAGTTGCCCACCCACAAACGCTCAACATTCAACAAAGCGTTTAGCTGTAGAGTGGCTTCGCGCACCACACCTTGATCCAGGAGGGCAGCGCGCAGAGTGCCCGCCACTCCGCATCGCGCTAGACAGGGAGTAAACAGTTCCCCTGCCTGCTGCCAAAAAACATTCATGCTAGTGGCTTCTATCACGTTCCCATCGGTGTCGGCCAGCAAGCCTTCCGCAATCGCACTCTCTTGCCACTCTTGGCGCGCTAGTACGTTTTCTAAACGATTGAGGTGTTTAATGCCCGCCAACAGGGGCTGATGGCCAAGACGCAACTGGCAGATGCGTACACCAACGCCTTGCTGCCAGCGCTCAGGATCAACCACAAAAGGCGTACGGCGACTAAGCAACCGGGGTGCCACTGCATCAGGCAATGCGTAACCGCGCCCACCGCTTCCTCGAGTTAGAATCAGCTTCAGCACTTCCAACTCGGAAGCAGGTTTGTCCTGCCACGCTTCTTGAAGCTGTTCATGTGAGGGCAACGGGATATTTAAACGCGCACAACCTCGCGCCAAGCGAGCATAGTGATAAGGCCAGAGCACCGGCTGACCAGCACGCATTAGCACTGTTTCAAATATCCCGTCACCATACGCTAGCCCGCGGTCATCAAATGGCACCTGGGGCATCGACATACCCCGTTACACCTTTTTGAACAGTAACGAGCCGTTGGTGCCACCAAAACCAAACGAATTGGATAACGCTACATCAATACGCATTTCCCGGGCGGTATGCGGCACATAATCGAGATTACAGCCCTCTTGAGGGTTATCAAGGTTGATAGTAGGCGGAGCTACCTGATCGCGAATAGCCAGAATACTAAAAATAGCCTCGACCGCCCCTGCCGCTCCCAATAGGTGACCAATCATAGATTTCGTAGAGCTTACCGCTACCTGCTGGGCAGCACTGCCCAGAACGTGTTCAATGGCACGGCTTTCTGCCAAATCACCCGCTGCAGTAGAGGTACCGTGCGCATTGATGTAGTGCACTTCAGAAGGCACCATTTGGGCATCTTTGATAGCGTTACTCATTGACAGCGCTGCGCCACGACCATCTTCAGGCGGTGCCGTCATGTGATAGGCGTCATCGCTCATCCCAAAACCTGCCAACTCCGCATAAATATTCGCGCCACGCGCTTTGGCATGCTCGAGCTCTTCAAGCACGAGAACTCCCGCACCATCTGACAGCACAAAGCCGTCTCGATCAGCATCCCAAGGGCGGCTTGCAGCCTCGGGGTTATCATTGCGGGTTGAAAGCGCCCTGGCAGCCGAGAATCCACCCAAGCCTAGCGGCGTAGTGGCCATCTCAGCTCCACCGCAAATCATCACGTCAGCATCGCCGTAGGCAATCGTACGGGCACTGTATCCGATATTATGAGTACCAGAGGTACAAGCAGTGGTAATAGCGATGTTTGGGCCTTTAAAGCCATGCTGAATCGCCATGTTACCCGAGATCATATTGATGATTGATCCAGGCACGAAAAACGGTGAGACGCGACGAGCGCCTCCTTTGTTTAGCGCATTGTGATTGTGTTCAATCATCGGCAGCCCCCCGATTCCAGAACCAATCGCCACACCAATACGCTCTGCATTTTCTTCAGTGCACTCAAGCCCTGAATCTTGGATCGCCTGGGCTCCGGCGGCCATACCATACTGGATAAACAAATCCATTTTGCGAGCGTCTTTGGGGTTCAGGTAAGGGCTAATATCAAAATTCTTTACCGAACCACCAAAACGCGTATTGAAGCCACTGGTGTCAAAATGCTCAATCGGCGCCACGCCGCTTTTACCCGCGACAATGTTCGCCCACGATTCATGTACGTTATTGCCCACCGGGGTCACCAGGCCTAACCCAGTTACCACTACCCTTCTACGCGCCATCAGCTTTCCTCCAGGCATCCATGGTGACACGACCCATCTGGGTCAATTGCTGCAGAAATTTGGTGACTAGTATAACGGAGATTGAACGTTATATTCAGTGTGACCGTAAAGCAAAAAAGCCGTCCTGTGTCAGGACGGCTTTTTTTAACTGGGTGATAGCAATCCACCCTCGCTCAATGCGTCGACTTAACCCTTACTGATGGGCGTTTACGTAGTCGATAGCTTCTTGAACCGTAGTAATTTTCTCAGCTTCTTCGTCAGGAATTTCAGTATCAAATTCCTCTTCTAAAGCCATTACCAACTCAACGGTGTCAAGTGAGTCAGCACCTAAGTCTTCAGTAAAAGAAGAGCTATTCTGGATATCTTCTTCTTTAACGTTCAGGCGCTCTGCCACAACTTTCTTCACGCGCTCTTCAATAGTACTCATCAACGTACTCCAGTCGTTCACATTAGCCGTTATCAATAACCAGCCATTTGGAAACCGCAAGCCAAAAGCTGCGGTGTAGTTTATAGACGCCCTTGAGTCGACGCAACCGCCAAGCTCAAGGCCATCAACGCATATTCATGCCGCCATTAACGTGCAGCGTTTCACCAGTAATATAACCCGCCGCATCACTTGTCAAAAAGCCGACTGCGGCTGCAATTTCCTCAGGCCCACCAAGACGTGCCAGGGGAATCTGCTTTAGTAGCATTTCGTGCTGCGCTTCAGGTAGCGCTTCTGTCATGTCAGTGGCAATGAAACCAGGCGCGACGGCATTAACCGTAATAGCTCGCGATGCCACTTCCCTCGCCAGTGCTCGACTAAAGCCTTCCATACCCGCTTTCGCTGCAGCGTAGTTAGTCTGGCCTAAATTACCCATGGTGGCCACGACTGAACTAATCGACACGATACGCCCAAAACGTGCTTTTGTCATACCGCGCAAACATGCTTTGCTAACGCGATAGACAGATTTAAGATTAGTATCCACCACAGAATCCCACTCATCCTCTTTCATGCGCATGAGTAGGTTATCGCGTGTAATACCGGCATTGTTAACGAGAATAGTAGGCGCACCGAAGCGCTCACCAATCGCTTTAAGCACACCATCAATGCTTGCCTGATCAGTGACATTAAGGCACATGCCAGCACCTTCAATACCATGCTCTTTCAAGTCAGCATCAATTCTTTCTGCACCCGACTCACTGGTCGCGGTACCCACCACAATACGCCCCTGACGCCCAAGCTCATGAGCAATAGCACGCCCAATGCCTCGACTGGCGCCGGTAATTAACGCGACTCTACGTTCTTGCGTCATAACGTTCTGCCTTTAACCATGTGAATAAGCAAGGATAGCGAAAAACTGTCGCATATCACACGCCGTCAGCCAACGTTTCACGAGCCAATTCAAGCGCTGCATCCAAGCTATCAGGATCGTTGACTGCCAAGCCTTTCGCGCCCCGTACAATGCGTTTATTTAATCCAGTGAGCACCTTACCAGGACCACACTCAACAAATACATTAACACCTTGCTCAACCATCGCCTCAACACAGGATGACCAGCGAACCGGCTGGTAAAGCTGCTCAATGAGACGGGTGCGCAAAGTTTCAATATCGGCATGTGCTTGCGCGTCAACATTCTGAATGACGGTGTAGCGAGGGGCACGCAGCTCAATATCCTGCATTGCTTGCTCAAGACGTTCTGCAGCGGGTCGCATCAGCGCACAGTGAGAAGGAACTGAAACCGGCAACGCCATTGCACGCTTGGCGCCAGCTTCCTGACAAGCCAAAATAGCGCGCTCAACAGCACTTTTACCGCCAGCGATCACCACTTGGCCTGGCGAATTGTAGTTCACAGCCGAAACCACTTCACCTTGAGCAGCGCTGGCACAGGCAGCTTCTACTGCACTATCATCCAGCCCAAGAATAGCAGCCATGCCGCCCTCCCCGGCAGGCACAGCCTGCTGCATTGCCTCACCGCGTAGGCGCACTAACTTCACACCCTCAGCAAAGCCCATCACGCCAGCACAAACCATAGCACTATATTCACCCAAGCTATGGCCTGCCATAACATGCGGACGAGGCCCCTCTAACTCCTGCCAAATCCGCCAAATAGCAATACTGGACGAAAGCAATGCGGGCTGCGTGCATGCCGTCGCGTTAAGTGCCTCCTCAGGGCCTTCCTGGACGACTTTCCATAAGTCATAGCCCAGAGCTTCTGACGCTTCCTCAAATGTCGTTCCCACCACACTGTAGCGCTCGGCCAGCTCTCGCAGCATTCCCAGCTGCTGAGAGCCTTGCCCGGGAAAAATGAGGGCAAGGGGTTGAGACATGTCGTTCACCTTTGCTCTTGTAGGCATTTGCTCATTTGAGCGAAAAGCGTAGTTATTGGTCTCGCCTTACGGCGATGCCGGTACATCCTGCTACCACCAATAACCCGCAAAAAATATCTGCAGTTTGTTATCTCCTACCTACAGCGCATTAAGGCCGCAGCAAGCGCTCTCCAATACGCTCAGGTAGATTATGCTCCACTTCTTGTAATGCGCGCTGGATAGCATAGTAGAAACCATCCGCACGGGTACTGCCGTGGCTTTTAACTACAATCCCTTTCAACCCCAATAGGCTAGCGCCATTATAGCGCACCGGGTCTAATTCCTGCTTAAGGCGCTTAAGTACAGGTTTGGCCAGTAGGCTTGCTAAACGTCCACTTAGGCTTGACTCAAAGCCCATTTGAACACGCTCTACCAACATACGAGTCAAACCTTCACTTGCCTTCAGGGTAACATTACCCACGAAGCCGTCGCAGACCACCACGTCCAGCTCACCCTGAAAAATATCACCACCCTCTGCAAAACCATGGTACGCGAACCCTAGATCACCAACACAGCCGCGCAACAGGCGGTCCGCCTCACGTACATTAGCACTCCCCTTGGTTGCTTCAGAGCCTACATTTAGCAATGCAACCCTGGGGCGCTCAACACCATCAACACACTGCGCCATAGCCGATCCCATCATGGCAAAATCAAACAACCGATGGGCTGGAGAGTCTACATTTGCCCCCAAGTCGAGCAAATAACAACGACGTCCTCCTCGAGCCGGAATAGCGGTGCTAATCGCCGGTCTGGAGATACCATAAAGCATGCCCAGCTCACGCCTGGCAAGGGCAACCAACGCCCCCGTATTTCCCGCACTCACTCCTGCCGCGGCTTCCCCCTGTGCAAGGCTGTGCAGCATCCGCGCCATACTTGTGGACTGCCCGCGCCGCAACGCCCAAGAAGCAGTTGCCTCCGAGGAGACGCTATCTGGCGCATCGCTTGCCACTAAACGTGACATTGCCGCAGCCAAAGGCCGCGGCAAGCGCATAATCTCAGCATGAATCTGCTGATACGGGCCAAACAGCGTTAGCGTTAGATCAGGGCGCTCTATGACCGCCCTGGCGGAGCCTTCGACAATGGCACGGGGGCCTTGGTCACCCCCCATTACATCAATCGCTAGGCGCACGCAGCACCCACCCTGTTTCGCCCTTCATGTAAGCGTTAAGGCTTAAACCTCAACCACCTTACGACCACGGTAGAAACCATCCGAAGAAACGTGGTGGCGCAGGTGAGTAGTGCCTGTCTCTTGATCTTGAGACAGAGTCGGGCCGCTCAGCGCATCGTGGCTACGACGCATGCCGCGCTTAGAACGAGTTTTACGGTTCTTTTGAACTGCCATGGGTGTTTACTCCAAGGTATGTAGGGTAAGTGATGCTTACTTCTTGCCTTTCAGAGCGCCGCTGCTTTTCAACGCATTCAGCACCGCGAAAGGGTTCGTAGTTGATGTGGACTCTGCCGTCGCGCCTTCGGTCTTGCTAACCAACTGCTCCGCCGAGACATGGCATTCGGCCTCATCGTGATAGACCACCTGCGGCAAGCTGAGAATAAGCTCATCCTCCACTACCGCCAGCAAGTCCAGCTGCTCATTTTCCACCAGTACCGGCTCATGGCTGGCAGGTAACTCGGCAGCCAAGGCTTCGTCCGAGACCATTCCAAGTAGGAATTCGCTCGACACATCTTGACTTAGCGGCACCAAACAGCGACGACAAGGCAACGCTAGGGTCGCTTGCAATTGGCCACGAATTTCACGACGACCCTGGGCATCAATACCAAACTCAAGCACGACATGACAGTCGCCAGTTTGGTCTCCTGCTTCTTCAGCAAGACGAGGCAGCTTATCAAGTGCCACTATGCCTTCGAGTCGTTCGCGGCGGGCTGCGAGCTTATAAGGCTCAACCCGGCTGGGGATTTGTGAGGTCAACATAGGCGCGCAATGATAGGCACTCCCCCCTCCGCTGTCAAAGCTGTCGGCGCATTTCTTAATAGTTTCTCTCCTCAAGCAGTGCAAATAGGCACGCTCTTTCGGTTTCGCTACACTTCTACCCACGCAAAAAGACGATAAGTTCTTTACCAAGGAGGCCTAAGTGCCACAAGTGGATAATGCATCATTAGTGCTCGCCTCTAGCTCACGCTTTCGTCGAGCCCTATTGGATAGACTCCAACTACCCTACCAGTGCTGCTCGCCAGACATCGATGAAACACCCCAGCAGGGTGAGTCGCCAAGCGCCCTGGTGCATCGCCTTGCACTGAGCAAAGCTAATGCTGTTGCGGCCCATTTTCCCCACCACTGTATTATTGGCTCGGATCAAATCGCGCTATTTGAAGGAGACATTCTCGGCAAACCGCATACAGCAGAACGTGCCTGCGCCAATCTTGCGCGCTTTTCCGGCCAACGCGTCACTTTCTTAACTGGATTAGCAGTGCTTGACACACGCCACCAGCGCCACCAAGTGCACATTGAGCATTTTGATGTAGTATTCCGCTCCCTGAGCCAACAGGAGATTGAACACTACGTAGCACTAGAACAACCGCTGGATAGTGCAGGCAGCTTTCGCATGGAGGGGCTTGGTATTGCGCTATTTGAAAAGTTAGAAGGCCGAGATCCCAACGCACTCATCGGCCTTCCACTAATAGCGCTGTGCGACATGCTCCGCCAAGCAGGCATGAACCCCCTTGGCGAAGCTTAACCAATAACAGCAGCCAGAGCGTCCAGTACTAGGGCGACTCGAAGCGCAGCGGAGAGCTAGACGATGACATACCCAGCACCTCTGCTGCCGCTTGAGTGAAGCGGCGTGTTAGCCGCTCAAAGGGATCAAGGCGCGGCGTATAGTCTTCCCAGCGAGCCCCTCCCACCTCGGCACGTGCTAGCTGCTCTAAGCTGGCCAACTCATCCACTAACCCAAGCGCCAGCGCCTGCTCTCCACTCCACACCAACCCTGAAAACACCTCAGGGCTATCGGCTAACCGATCGCCGCGTCCAGCGCGCACATCATTGATAAACTGCGTATGCGTTTGGTTAAGCACGCTCTGCCAGAACTCCTCTACGTTCTCATCCAGCGGCTGAAAGGGGTCAAGAAACGCCTTATTCTCACCCGCCGTGACTACCCGCCGCTCAACACCAAGCTTATTGATTGCCTCCTGGAAACCAAAGCCCGCATATATCACGCCAATAGATCCTACTAAGCTGGCAGGCGAAGCCATAATTTCATCAGCAGCAGAGGCGATGTAATAAGCACCACTGGCACCAATGTCTTCGATCACTGCATAAATAGGCTTATTACCCTGTTCACGCAGTCGCATAATTTCTGCATAAATACGCTGGGACTGTACAGGGCTCCCCCCAGGACTATCGATATGCAGCACCACCGCCGCAGCATTATCGGACGACCAGGCACGATTCAACCCACGAATAATACGCTCTGCGTTGGCAGGCGCATCACTGGCAATAACACCGTGCACTTCCACAAGCCCTAAATGGGGCTGTGCTGGCGCGGTGGCCACGGACTCTGCCCACCACACCTGATAAACCGTGGTAGTTAACGACACAAGCACTATAGTGAGGAACATTAGGCGGAAAAATAGCTTCCAGCGCCGTGTTCGGCGCTGCTCGGTTAACACACCACCAATCCATCGATCCATCATTTCCAACTGCGCCAACCGCTGACGCTCGCGTAGTGTTTCAGCATCATCGCCAACACTATTGCCAGCACCTCCCGCTGAAACAGCTCCATCATTAGCGCACTGCGAGACATCAGGCCCTTGTGTCCACCGATCCTTCACTGCCTCGGGCTGCTCACCTGGTATCTCTGGCGATTCGCCGCCACGCCGCTGCTCATCGCTCATAAGCATCTCTCATGAATATTTTCATAAATATTTCTCACAAAAACTTCTCATAAACATTTCTCATAAACATTTCTCACCAACCAGCCTTAACTGCGGCAGAGTGAGGTTAGCCGTATAACCAGTCAAAAAGTTCACTCGTGGTATGTGCTACCCAGCAGGGCTGGCTTGCTGCTAAACGGGATGGCGCGTGAACACCATAGGTCACTGCCACACGATCCATACCAATCGCCCTGGCCATTTCCATATCGTATTCGCTATCCCCCACCATCACCGCTCGCTCCACGGGTATCGCCAACTCTTCCAACAACTCGCTGAGCATTTGCGGATGGGGCTTCGAGCGTGTTTCATCCGCCGTTCGACTAGCGTGAAACCACTCACCACTACCGGTCTCGGCAAAAACACGATCAAGCCCGCGACGACTCTTCCCCGTGGCAACAGCTAACCGCTGCTGCTCACGCTGCCGCAAACGCACCATCTGAGCCTCTACACCTTCAAAAAATGGCATCGGGGTAGTGTCTGCATACACAAAATGGTGGGCATAGCGCTGGCGTAGCAGCTCCGCCTGGACCGGCTGGATACCATGACAAAGCTTAGCAATTGCTTCGGGTAGCCCCAGACCTACAATATCCTCGATCGCGCTGACACTGAGTGCTCCCCACTCCGCATCTAAAGCAGCCGCCTGCATGCAGGCGACAATTTTCGGCACCGAATTCATCAAAGTGCCATCCCAATCAAAAATAATCAGCTCGTAGCGCATCGTGGTTCCTTACCGTCGAGCCCGCTGCAGCACGGCGTCTAGCGCTTCCGGCAGCGGCGCCTTTACCGTCACAGGCCGGCCATTACCTGGCTCAGGAAAGGTTAAAGCGCGCGCATGTAGAAAGAGCCGCTCCACTTTCAGTTGCTGGGTCATGTGAGCGCTTTCGCGGGTTGAATATTTATCGTCGCCCAGCAGCGCATGACCTGCGTGCGCAGCATGCACACGAATCTGATGCGTACGCCCCGTCACGGGCTCAGCTTCGACAAGAGTGGCCTTTTCAAATGTCTCGACGACAGAGAACAGAGTACGAGACACTTTGCCATTTGGGTCGACTCGCACCCGCCGCTCACCGTTACCGGCATCAAAACGGTCTAACCGAGCGCCAACATAGGTCTTACGGGCCGGCCAGCGCCCACTCACCAGCGCCAGGTAGCGCTTGTCCATTGCATGCTTCTTTAGTGACTCATTCAGCGTCACTAACGCATCCCGGGATTTAGCCAACAGCAGGCACCCAGACGTATCGCGATCTAAACGGTGTACCAACTCTAAGAAGGTCAGATCATCGCGGACTTGTCGAAGCGCTTCGATCAGGCCAATTTTAACGCCACTGCCGCCGTGCACTGCTAAACCTGAAGGCTTATTGAGCACCATCCAATCAGGGCCTTCCATAATCACACTACCAATCAGCAGGTCACGCAAATTATCGCTCACCTCTTTCACCGCTTCTCTCGGGGCGAGGCGCAGCGGAGGCACACGCACCAGATCACCTGCCTGTATGCGGTAATCTACTTTAACGCGCTTTTTATTAACCCTTACCTCACCTTTACGCACGATACGATAGATCAGCGCACGCGGTGCTCCTTTCAATCGTGTCATCAAAAAATTGTCGATTCGCTGACCCGCCTGCTCCGGGGCGATTTCCACCCACTGTACTTCGCGCCCTTCGGCCATTGCCGCGCACTCCTGGTATGTTTTTCTAACGTCAGGCTAAAAACGGCATTCTAACGTAGACCAATGGGCATTGCGTCAATTGCTGGTAGTTGTCTTTACTGTTATATTCCAAAACGCTCATCGGTTTAGCGTGGACAACTTGTAGATAACCGTATTATTACAAGCCGACTTCCACGATTTACCCAAGCACCTGCCCGACTAACACGCAGGTCAGAGCATGAGGTGTTTGGTTAGTGTACGCATTACCCACCTCCTAACGTATTGAAAGCACATGCTGAAATAACGTACTGAAAAACAGTCACTCTGTCGCCCGTAGCTTTTGCGGCAGATACGCTAAAGCCTCGCCCGCAATGGCAGGCTTGTTTAAACAAACGTGACACTCCCTGCAACGCCCTACACGTCATAAAAGGGCGCTTCTCGGAGTGCAATGATCAACGCTGTGCTGACAGCCGGCGTTGGCGAATCGATGAATGCCAGGTGTTGGCGGTGTCAGCAAGGCCGGATGGACGTGACAGCCACCGAAACATGTCTTGCCTCCGCCACGTACTCAACGCCCTTTCAACCGGGTCGGCAATGCTGCCTTCCCGGTTTAATGCGTCAGCATAGCTATGCGCCGAGCACAAGCACGCAGCACCCAGCGATTCGTCTACGCCAAGCCTAGACGGTTCGTCGGCAAGCAATGCTATGCGAGACACTATGAAACGGATGCTGATTAACGCAACCCAGCCAGAAGAGCTGCGGGTTGCACTGGTAGATGGACAACGCCTTTACGATTTAGATATCGAATCAGGCGCCCGCGAACAGAAAAAAGCCAATATTTATCGTGGCAAAATAACCCGCGTCGAACCCTCTCTTGAAGCCGCCTTTGTCGATTTTGGCGCTGAACGCCACGGTTTTTTGCCGCTAAAAGAGATCTCACGCGAATACTTTATTAAAGACGTATCTGGCCGCCCTAGCATTAAAGAAGTACTCAAAGAGGGTCAGGAGGTCATTGTCCAGGTGGACAAAGAGGAGCGCGGCAACAAAGGCGCAGCCCTCACAACGTTCATCAGCTTAGCGGGCCGCTTCTTAGTCCTTATGCCCAACAATCCTCGTGCGGGTGGCATTTCACGCCGTATTGAGGGCGACGACCGCAGCCAATTAAAAGACGCCATGGGCCAGCTAACAGTGCCCGACAAGATGGGTCTGATTGTGCGCACAGCGGGTATTGGCCGCAGCTCGGAGGAGCTACAGTGGGACCTGGACTACCTGGTGCAAGTTTGGGAGTCGATCACCACTGAAGCAGGTAAACGCTCCGCTCCGTTCCTGATTTACCGTGAGTCCAATGTCATCATTCGTGCCATGCGCGACTACCTGCGCCAGGATATTGGCGAAGTACTGATCGACAGCCCCGAGATTCACGCGGAAGCCCTCGGTTTTATCCGCCAGGTAATGCCCTCTTATCAGCAGAAAATTAAGCTTTACGTTGATGAGGTACCGCTGTTTTCGCGCTTCCAGATTGAGTCTCAGATCGAAACCGCCTATCAGCGCGAAGTTAAACTGCCTTCCGGCGGCTCAATTGTTATTGACCATACTGAAGCCCTGGTATCCATCGATATCAACTCTGCTCGCGCCACACGCGGCAGCGATATCGAAGAGACCGCCTTGCAAACCAACTCCGAAGCCGCTGACGAGATTGCCCGCCAGTTGCGCCTGCGGGATATTGGTGGCCTGGTGGTCATCGACTTTATTGACATGGGTCCTGCACGTAACCAGCGGGAAGTCGAAAACCGCATGCGTGATGCGCTGAAGCTTGACCGCGCACGCGTTCAAATTGGCCGCATATCGCGTTTTGGCTTAATGGAGATGTCGCGCCAGCGCCTGCGTCCTTCTTTGGGCGAGACCAGCGGCGTAGTATGCCCTCGCTGCAACGGCCAAGGCACAATACGCGACGTTCGCTCGTTGTCGCTATCCATTATGCGCCTTATCGAAGAAGAGGCGATGAAAGAGCGCAGCGCGCAGATCCGCGCCATTCTTCCAGTGCCGGTGGCAACTTACCTGCTGAACGAAAAGCGCAGTGTATTAGCTGACATAGAGTCTCGCCAGGGCGTACGGGTGGTACTGCTGCCGAATCCAGATATGGACACGCCCCATTACGATGTTCAGCGGCTTCGGGATGACCACTTAGACGAAGATGACAGCCATACGCTTTCCAGCTTTGAGATCTCAACAGATACTGAAGTAGGCAAAGAGCCCGCCCCAAGTTTTACGCCGCCCGCCCAGCGGGCTGAAGCTGCCGTAAAGAGCGTAACCCATAACGCCCCTGCACCGGTTTCTCTACAGACAGAAGAAGCACCTACACAAGCACCGGCAGCACCAGCCCCCGTCACCGATGAGCAACCCAGCGTGATTGGCCGCTTCATTCGTGGTTTCGCCAAGTTGTTGGGTGGCGAAGACAGCAGCACTCAGCCATCGGCCACAGAGCCACCCACCCAGCGTAAGTCGTCGGCCGAGCGTAACTCACAAAAAAGTACCCGTAACGCTGACAACAGGCCCAAGCAAGCCCGTGAAAGCAGTGCTCGTGATAGCAATACTCGTGACAACAGCGCTCGCGACAGCAATGCTCGTGACAACAGTATTCGTGACAACCAGGAGAACGCTGGGAGAAACGAGCAGCGCGGCAACAATCAATCCCGCAACACCACTGCTGGCGATGATGCCAACGACAAGCGTAGCGGCCCTAGCCGCACCCGCAATCGTCGTCGTCACCCGCAACAGGAAGAGGCGAAAGCTCAGGATAGCGGCAGCAAGAACAACCGCCAGAATCTGAAAGAGCCGACACCGAATAGCACTGCACAAAACGATACTGCTAACACTTCAGCTCAGCCTGATAACCGCAACCGTGACAAGCCCCGTGACAACAGATCACGGGACAACAGGCTGCGCGATGATAAAGCCAAAGGCGATGAGTTACGCAGCACTAATGGGGACGCTAATGGGAGCAATGAAGCCAAGCAAGAAAGCAGGCAATCAGCTCCCGCGCTGGATGACGGCAAGCCGAAACGGACACGTAATAACCCGCGCAACCGCTCACGCACACAGGCAATAAACCCTCAGTCCGAAGCGGAACAGTTAAAACTGCAATCAGAAGTTGTCAACACAGCTGATGATGCTGAAGGTGTGAGCGCACCGGCTGCGCCAAGCACTGAGAGTCAGCAAGCAGCACCTGCGCCGCAAGCAACGCCCCGAGCGCTAACTCATACCCCGTTAGACGCTCAAGAGGCTCTGGCCACTCAAGCGCCGACCGCACCAAGTGGTGGTGAGACAACCGCAGAGCAGCCAGCAGCCTCAGCAGACAAGGCACGCAAAGCAACGCACCAGCGTCGCCAGCCCCAAGCAGAACAGCCAGCACAAGCAGGCTCTACAGACGGTGATCGCCAAGCAACGCCCCAGCAAGCTGACGTGCACACGCAACCTGAGACACAGCAACGCGCAGCCAGCGAGCCAGTGAGCGAACCTCTGCTGACCGACACTCTGGCAGCAGCTACCGAAGCACCTAGTGATGTGCAAGAGGAGCGGCCTGTTGAACAATCCAAAGAGGCAAGCCCTACTGCTGACGCTCCTGCTTCTGCAGCAGTATCAGTGGAAGAGCACATCGCCGATGCGGAGCCTGTAGCCAATGCAGAGCCTGTGGAAGTAGCAGCTAAAGCCACTCCTTCAGAGAGTTCTACTGAGGATGCACCTGCAACCGTAGCGTCTACTCCCGAAACACCAGCAGCTACAGCTTCACCAGATAGGGAGAAAACACAATTTAATGCAGCACCATCCCTAACCGAGCAGGATCCTGAGCAGAGCGCTGAACTGAGTGCCGAGCCACTTGTCGACAGTTCGCCTAAAGCAACACCAGAGGCAGACAGCGAAGCTCAAGAGAGCACTTCAGTAGAAGAGGCTGTTCAATCATTGACCACAGAGGCATCGACCACCGCGGCTTCCAAAGAGCCTGAAGCAGCGAAGGAAGCCCTCGCAGAAGCAGCGCCTAAACCAAGCCGTCGACGCCGCAGCCGCGCGCACAACGACCCAAGGGAGCTGCGTAAGCAGCAAGAAGCACAGAACGCTAACCAAGAGTAAATGGTTAGCGCCGAAAAACCCCGCTACGGCGGGGTTTTTTTTACGCTTTTTTAGACCTATATTTTTTAGACCCATATCTTTTAGCCCCATATCTTTTAGACCTATACCATGCGAGGCTCCGGCTCAAGCTCAACACCAAAATGCGCCCTCACCGTTTGAACAATACAGTTAGCAAGGGCCATCAATCCAGCGCGGTCACCACCTCCAAAGTGCACCAACACCAAGGCCTGATGCGCATGGACACCAAACGCCCCTTCACGCATCCCTTTTAAGCCACACTGATCAATTAACCACCCCGCAGCCAGCTTGCTCCACCCACCAGGCTGGGGAAAGTGAGGCATAGCGGGGTACTGTTGAAGTAAACGCTCGGCATGCGCCTGACTAACTAACGGGTTTTTAAAAAAGCTGCCCGCATTTGCCAACACGTCAGGGTCTGGGAGCTTTGCCTGGCGAATTTCGCACACCGCTTCGGCAACAGCTAGAGGGCTTGGCAATGCTGGCAAACGTGATGCTAAATCACCGTAATGAAGCTTAGGAGCTGACTGCCTTGAAAGACGCAGCGCCAGCTGTGTAATCACCACCTTACCCGCCAAAGCATTTTTAAAAACACTATCACGGTAGCCAAACTCGCACTCTGCTGTGTTAAGCCAGTACAGGTTACCAGAAGCAACTTCTACCACTTGCACACCCTGCAGGACATCTTTTAGCTCAACGCCATATGCCCCGATGTTCTGCACCGGCGCCGCACCGCAGTGCCCAGGAATAAGCGCTAAATTTTCAATCCCCCAAAGTCCTCTCGCCGCCAACGCCATCACCAACGAATGCCAGTTGACCCCAGCGCCTGCGTAGACCATCACTTCGTCACCCTGGCTTTCCAACCACCATTGCTGGAGTGCAGGGCGAACAACAATGCCGCTCAAGAGAGGCGGTAGCAACACATTACTCCCCCCTCCCAATAGTGTTATTGGCCATCTCTGACTGACGGCTAGACGCAATACTGCCTGTAAGTCACCTAGCGTTCGAGGGATCGCAAACCGTTCAACATAACATGGTAGGCGCAGCGTATTGGCGGCAGTTAAATCCACACGTTGTTGAATATCCACCATGCCTCTATCGCTCGCCCTTCAGCTCAGCAATCAGCCCTGCTGAAGCAGCCTCAACCATATCCAGGACGCCTTCAAAGCCCTCATCACCGCCATAGTAAGGGTCTGGCACTTCGGCATCAGGGCTGCCTGCAAAGGCTAAAAAAAGCCCCACATGAGCACGACTCTCCTCAGGCTGCAGCGCTCGCATTGCTTGAAGATTGGCGTGGTCCATTGCCAGCACATAGTCGAAGTCCAGAAAATCACTAGCAGTCAATTGGCGAGCACGTAGATGGCTGATATCGACCCCCCGGCGCTTAGCCGCCTGCTGGGCACGCTCATCCGGCGCCTTGCCGACATGCCAATCACTCACGCCACAAGAATCGACACCCACTAGACCATGCAGCCCGGCTTCGTCTAACGCATGCTGAAAAACACCCTCGGCTGTGGGCGAGCGGCATATATTACCCAAACAAACAAACAGTACACGCTTCATATCTTCCCCTCACCCTGCTGCGCTAACAATGCTCTAACTCTAGCAAGATCCTCAGCAGTATCGACACCAGGAGGGTTAATAGCACTGGCGAGTGCAACCTGGATCGCATAACCATGCTGCAACGCGCGCAGCTGCTCTAACTGCTCAAGTTGCTCCAGACTGGAGGAGGGAAGTTCACGGTATGCAGTTAAGAAGCTAACCCGGTAAGCATAAATACCGATATGGCGCAGCCATGCATCAGTCGCAAGCAGCGCAGGCTGAGCCTGGAAGTGCTCGCGATCCCATGGAATTGGGGCACGAGAAAAATAGAGCGCCCTCCCCTGAAGCGAACGAACCACTTTTACCACGTTAGGGTTAAACAGGGTTTCCACATCACTAATTGGCTCAGCAAGCGTTGCAATGGCCGCCTCTGGGTCGTCTGCCAAACGTAGCGCCACTTGGTTAATCAATTCAGGAGGAATAAGCGGCTCATCGCCTTGAACATTAACCACTAGCTCATCACCATCAAGGGCTAGCTGCTCGGCTACTTCTGCCAACCGATCCGTGCCTGATGGGTGGTCAGCCCGAGTCATCACCACTTCTGCGCCATAAGATGCCATAGCATCACGAATACGCTCATCATCCGTAGCAACCACTACACGGCTAGCATGGCTTTGGCAGGCGCGCCGCCATACATGAGCAACCATGGGCTCGCCAGCAATATCCAATAGAGGCTTACCAGGCAACCGAGTCGAACCATATCGAGCAGGCACAACGGCGACAAAATCTGGCGCTAGAGAGGCCATTATGCTTCCCCTGTTCGGCCTGGGGAGGTATTTAGTTTTTCATCGGCATCCATAACCCGCGCCTCTTCCGGCAGCATGACCGGAATCCCATCCTGAATGGGATAAGCAAGGCCATCGTAGTAGCAGAGCAACTCTTGGGCCTCTCGATCATACTTAAGTTTACCGTTACAGAGCGGGCAAACCAGCATCGCCAGCAGTTCCTTATCCATTGGTGCATCCCCTTTCGGAAAGCGCTGACAGCTTGGCTGTCAGCCAGTGTTCAAACTGTAGCGGAAGTTCAGCTTCCACCTCTAAAACCCAGCTATCGGGCGGCGCTATCGCTTGGCATTTGACCGCATCCTTAGCGGTCATTACGACGGGGCGCTGGTCGCCAAACTCAAGTGCATCGGCATTAAAGCGCTGATGATCCTCCAACGGGTGCATTTCTCCGGTGACACCCAAGCTGTACAGGGTGTTAAAAAACCGCTCAGGGTTACCAATCCCTGCAATGGCATGTACAGGCAGGCTAAACGGCAGCGGGACTAGCGTTCGGTACTGGCCATCTTTTAAGCGTCGCCAGCGCCTAGCTGCCAGTTGCATCGGGATTGTGCGAATTGGTAGCGGATGGACCAGCTTGCCATTCACAATCACCGCATCCACTCGCTCTAAACGACTTGGGGACTCACGCAACGGGCCTGCGGGCAGGCAGCGTCCATTCCCCAAGCCCCGCTCCCCATCCACCACAACAAGTTCAATATCACGACCTAACGCTAAGTGTTGCAAGCCATCGTCACTGAGCAATATATCGCACCCCATCTCTACCAGCGCTTTCCCACCCCGAGCGCGCTGAGGGTCAGCAACAACGGGCAAGCCAGTTTGCTGAGCAAGCATCAATGGCTCATCACCGCTATGTGAAGGCTGCGTCTCAGGCGTTACTAGTAAAGGGTAATATTCAGCCTTGCCCCCATAACCTCGAGTGACAATCCCTGGTGACCAGCCCTGACTAACCAACCAGCGCGCAAGCCACGCCACCAAAGGTGACTTTCCTGTACCGCCCAAGGTGATATTGCCCACCACAATAACTGGCACAGGCGCCTGCCAAACCTTGTTCTTTCCATTACCTTTCTTTGCACTACCTTTCTTTCTACTATCTTTCTGGCCACTCTCTTTTTGCCCATTATGGTAGCTGGCTTCGCGGCGCATCATAAGATAACGGTATAAGCTACCAAGTGGATAGAGTGGTGCAAGCCACGGACTTGAACCATAAGCGGCTTTTAGCCAGCGCTGTGCCAGGCTCATTCACTCTCCTGAAACTGTAGCTGATGCAGCGCTGAATAAGCCCCCTCAGCCTCTAGCAATGCCTGATGGGTCCCCTCCTCAATAATGCGCCCCTGGTCCATTACCAGGATGCGATCAGCACGCTCAATGGTAGAGAGACGGTGAGCAATCACCAGCGTTGTACGCCCTTCGCACACCCGCTCCAGGGCTTTCTGGATGTAGCGCTCTGACTCAGTATCCAGGGCTGAAGTTGCTTCATCCAAAATAAGGATAGGCGCGTCTTTAAAAATCGCCCGGGCGATGGCTAAACGCTGGCGCTGCCCACCAGAGAGCATGACACCGTTTTCACCCACCTCGGTGGCGTAGCCTTGGGGTAGTTTTTCAATAAACTCGCTGGCATAAGCCGCTTGCGCCGCTGCTTCAACCGCTGCGGGGTCAGGATTAGGGACCCCGTAAGCAATATTGTCGGCAATGCTCGTGTTAAACAGGGTCACTTGCTGAGACACTAAGGCAATATGTTGCCGAAGCGGCCCTAAAGCGTACTCCTTAGCATCAACACCATCGATTAAAATGCGCCCTTCACTTGGGTGGTAAAAGCGCGGCAATAAGCTTACTAGCGTCGATTTACCACTACCGGAACGCCCTACTATCGCTACTAACTCACCCGGGGCTACTTTGAGATTAATACTATGCAGCACGTTGGGCTGTTCATCAGCGTAGCGGAAGCTGACATTGTCGATCACCACGTCACCGGTTAGCTGCTGAGGGATTCTCTTGCCCTCATCCTGCTCCGGCGCTAAATCCAGCAAGCCAAATAACTCAGATGCTGCTGCAATGCCTTTTTGGATCTCACCGTTAACTTCGGTGAGCTGACGCACGGGTTTAATCATCAGTGCTGCAGCAGTGATAAAAGCTACAAACTCGCCTGGCGTCATGTCTGCCATCAGTGCAGGTGCCATAGCTAGCCACACTAACAACGCCATAGAAATGGCCACTAGCATCAAGATAACGGGTGAACTGACAGCACGGGTCATCGCCTCTTTCATACTTTGTCGGCGATTCTCCTCACTGACCTTTTCAAAGCGTTGCTTCTCATAGGACTCAGCGCCATGGGTCCGCACCACGCGATACCCCGACAGCGCCTCAGAAGCCACATGTGTGACATCCCCCATGGAGTGTTGGATGCGCTTAGAAATGCGCCTAAAACGCTTGCTAACATAGCTGACTACTGCAGCAATAAGAGGAGTGACCCCCAAAAACAGTAGCGTTAGCATCCAGTTCGTCCAGAACAGATAACCAATCAGACCTACGACGAACAAGCCTTCGCGAAGAATAATAGTAACCGCATTAGTTGCAGCACCCGCAACTTGCTCTACATGGTAAGTAACACGGGAAACCAGATGACCACTTGAGTGATGATCAAAAAAGCGCCCTGGCAAATGCAGCAAGTGATTGAACACATTGCAGCGCAGCGTATGAACGACATACCTACCCACATACGCCATAAAATAAGTGCTCAGAAAAGTGCCCACGCCACGCGAGGCAAACATCAGTATGACGAATAGCGGCAGAAAAAGCCTGAAGGCCGCATCAGGGTGCTGAATACCGTCAATCAAACGCTTCATCATCTCTGCTAGCGCAGTACTTGAAGCGGCATAAATCACAAAACCTACAATCGCTAGCGCAAATGCGCGCCAATGAGGTTTTACGTAGCTTAATAACCGTTTATAGAGAACCCAACCTGAATCAGTCACACGCGCTCCTGGCAAAAGTGTGCAGTGCGCAGAATTCTACCTTATGGCGAGGCGCATCAACACCGCTTACGCGCACCTGGTCTTGTTCGCCAGGGAATAACCTCTACAGGCTGGGTCGCCTGCAGCGTAAAGCTAAGCGCTCCATCATGGGCAGTATTCCACAGGCAGCTCTCTTGTTGGCGGAACCGGCGCACTACATCATCCACAGGATGATTAAACGCATTATCTCGCCCAGCACTGAATATCACATGTAGCGGGCGGCTTATGCGCACAAACTGTACGCCTGAACTGGTGTGGCTGCCATGATGCCCTGCAACCAGCACACTGATGGGGGGCGTCAAATCAGCTACAAAGCGCCGTTCGATATCACGCCCCACATCGCCTGTAATTAACAAGCGCTGCTCTCCTATACTGACTTCCAAGACACACGAGCGGTCATTGGCAGATAGTGTATTTTCACCCTCTGGAGGCCAAAGTACACGATAGGCAATACCATCTCGCTGCCACTGCTGGCCACGTACACAAGCAAGGGCGTTAACCGGTAACACTTCTCCTTGTGGTGCAAGCCACTGGCTAACCACATGGTCTTGTAACAGGCTGTTTACTCCACCTGCGTGATCCATATCAGCATGACTGACCATTACCTGATCAAACTGCTGCCCCGGCGGCCAAAGCGTTTGCAACGGCATAAAGCCGCTGCGAAAGCGCGGCCCCGTATCGTAAAGCATGCGATGAGTGGCGCTACGCAATTCAATCAACTGCCCCTGCCCCACATCATAGACAGTCACCTGTAGTACTCCGGCGGGCAACATTTGTTTCTGTGGCGCCCAGGGCAAGCCAACGGCAAGCAGCGTTACGCCAATGCGCAGCCATTGGGGAACGCTGGGTAACCCCCAGCATAATGCGAGTAGTAACAGGACAGCTGCAAGCGGGTAAACTAATGCTGACGCAGGCTCCCAAAGTGGCGCATATCGAACCGCTATCACTAGCAATTGATGGAAAACAGCAAGCGCCTGTTCAAACCCCCACCACATTAATAGCCCTAAACCCGGCAGTGGTGAAAGCAGCCACCCCAGCAACGCGCTGGGCACCATCACCGAACTAACCCAAGGCACAGCAACCAAATTAATCAGGGGGGCGGCTGGTGCAATACGCCCGAATGCCAACAACACCGCCGCGGCCATTAACGGTGCTAACAATAACTGTGAACGTAACAGAGCCCAGCACCACCCTTTTACCCCAGTCGGGCGCTGCCTTCCCTGCCAGATAATAATTAACCAGCCGACAGCGACAAACGATAGCCATAACCCAGGACGCCAGAAAGATAACGGGTCAACTATTAGAATCAGCGCCAACGCCAACCACCACGCCTGCCATGCACCTGGCGAGTGGCGCCCACTGAGCACCCATAACCCCAGAAGCGTCATCACCATGGCACGCATCGCTGGCGGCGCAAGCCCCGCTAACGCGGCATAGCCTACTGCTGCGCCCCCAGCCAACCACCAAGGCCACGCGCGCAGCCGCCAGTTGGTAGGTGATATTAGCCGCGCCACCAGACGAGCCAACAACAGTGTAAACGACGCCACCAAGCCCACGTGCAAGCCAGAAATAACCACCAGATGGGTAGTGCCCGTTGCATTTAGCAGCGCCCAATCCTCTTGTGTTAGCTGACCGCTATCGCCCAAAGTAAGCGCTGCCAGCCACCGCTGGGTGCGTAATTCAAGCGGCTGACGCAATAATAGATCGAGCGCCTTTTGACGAGGACTAAAGGCTGCAGCGGCGACCCGTTCTGGGGCTGGCTCCTGGCGCATATAGCCCGTGGCATGTATACCCTCTCGCCATAGCCACTGCTCAAAGTTAAACGCATCGGGATTGGCAAACCCTCTGGGTGGGCGTAACCGCAATGTCATTTGCCAGCGTTCACCAACTTGAAAGGAGTGTTCACCGTAAGCACTAACGCGCACATTACGCAGTGCCGTACAGCTTGGAAGGTGCTCAGGCGCCTGACATTTCTCTACCGCTAGCAATAAACGCCATGAGCCAATTTCATCCTGCACGCTCACTATGCGCGCTTGCATAGAGACATCCTCTCCGCTTAACCCCGCAGGCAAACGGCGCCCCCACTCCTGCTGCACACTAACAAATGCCAAGCTGCTAATTAAAAACCATATCAATAGCTTAGGTCGCAGAAAAACCAGACAAAGGGGTACTATCGCGAGGACCGCCAGAAGCGGGAACTGACGCCCTTCTGGGCCACTCCACCCCGCTAACAGAACACCGCCAAGGGTCGCAAAAGCAGCGGGTACCGCAACGCCTAATCGCATCACCTCTCCTTGGTGCTAGATCATTAACGCCTTGGCATAGCCGAAGCACTTCGCTATATGGATAATAGGCCGCATCAATCGCAAGAGTACATGAGATGCCGCGCCGTTTCCTGCAGCGCTACATGCCTAAACCAGACACGCTAAGACGCCAGCGATCGTTACGTTTTATAGCGCCACTAATCGCCGACCCTGGGTTATGGCTTTTAACTCGACGAAGCGTTGCCAATGCATTTAGCGTGGGGCTTTTTTGCGCCATGCTGCCCATCCCATTTCAAATGGTGGTGGCAGCTTTGGGCGCGCGCCTTAGCCGCTGCAACTTAGCACTCTCCGTTGGCTTGGTGTGGATAACCAACCCGCTTACCATGCCGTTGATATTCTATTTTAACTACCGCGTTGGCACATTTATACTAGGCGCCCCAGTGCGTGAGGCACCATCACGTATCTCTACCCGTTGGATTGCCGAGCAGATGCACGACATTATGCCGCCGTTAATGGTTGGTTCATTGCTAACGGCTGTTGCACTGGCGATTATCGCCAACATTGGCATTCGTTTGATTTGGCGCTGGCATGTTTCCCATAACTGGAAACGCCGTCGCCTAGATAGGCGACGGCGTCGGGCTCGTATTGAGTCAGAATTTGACGATTAGCTTTTAAAGCTCAGTTTAGCGTTAAGACTCAATAGTGCGCAGCTTAATCGTCGGCCTGCTCCACCAACCGACCACCATCAAGCTTCAAAACACGATCTTGATGGGCCGCAAGCGCCACATCGTGGGTCACAATGACAAAAGCACAAGCGCTCTCTTTGGCAAGCTCATCCATTAGCGCCAAGATCGTGCTTGCAGTCGTTTGATCAAGATTACCAGTAGGCTCATCCATTAAAACAAGGCTTGGGTCGGTCACCAGCGCCCGGGCAATAGCTACCCGCTGGCGCTCACCGCCAGAAAGCTCCCCTGGCTTATGGTCAGCCCTAGCCTTCATGCCTACCCGCTCCAGCAGTTGCATGGCCCGCTGCTCCGCCACTTTTTTGGACTGACCGCGGATAATCAGCGGCAGCGCGGCGTTTTCAACCGCGCTAAACTCGGCCAACAGGTGGTGAAACTGGTAGACAAAACCAATATAGCGGTTACGAAACTTGCCCAGAGCAGCCTCATTGAGACCTGAGAGCGGCTCACCAGCAATTACCACGCTGCCCTCACTTGGACGATCAAGGCCACCAAGCAAGTTTAGCAGGGTTGTCTTCCCTGAACCCGAACTGCCCACAATAGCGACCCGCTCGCCCGCTCGCACCTGTAAATCAAGCTGGTCAAGCACAGTAAGGTCCTGAGGACCCTCGCTGTAGACTCGTGTTAAACCTTGGCACTGCAACATAATCGCCCCTGGCTGCGGTGTCGGTGAGGTCATCAAAGCATCCTTATTCATAGCGCAATACGTCCGCAGGCTGAACACGCGCAGCCCGCCAGGCAGGATAGAGCGTTGAAAGGAACGTCAGGCCAAATGCAGCCAATACGATATTCCGAACATCTGCCCACTGTAAGCGAGAAGGCAAATCACTGATAAAGTAAACACCAGCATCCAAGAACTTGATACCCAGCGCACTTTCAAACCAACCAATTAAATCTGAGATCGTCAGGGCCAGTAGCACACCCACCGCAACACCCACCGCAATTCCAATCAGGCCGATCGCCAAACCTTGAACAATAAAAATGCCCATAATCGAGCGAGGTGTCGCACCGATCGTGCGCAAAATCGCTATATCCGCCCGCTTATCGGTCACCACCATGACAAGCGTGGATACAATATTAAACGCAGCAACGGCGATAATCACAGTGAGTAGCAGCGCAATCATACGCTTTTCCATCTGGATCGCCTGAAACAGGCTGCCATGGGAGAACGTCCAATCAGTACCGCGATACCCCGCCCCTAGCTCATTCACAATCGCCTGGGTCTCACTTCCAGCGAGGAACAGATCATCAAGCTCAAGACGCAGCCCCCCTATTGAGTCACCCAACCGCGCCAGCGTCTGCATGTCATAAATATTGGCATACGCCAGATTGGCATCTAAATCAGCGCCAACACTAAAAATCCCACTGACCGTAAAACGCTTCAAGCGTGGAAAAACCCCCGCTGGCGTAATCGATGCCTCAGGCACTAAAAGCGTAACCCGATCACCAACGCCAACACCTAAACGCCGCGCCAACATTGAGCCCAGCACCACGTTCCACTCACCGGGCGCCAGATCAGCCAACTCGCCTTGACGCATATGCTGACCAATGATTGATACCTGTCCCTCCCAGTCAGGGTGGATACCGTTCACCATGGCGCCTTGATTACGCCCCCCGGCAGAAAACATACCCTGCTGCTCAACGAAGGGGGCCACACCGATTACCCGCTCACGCTCGATTAATCTCTCGGCAAGCGCTTCCCACTCCACTAGACCTTCCTGTGCCTCAATTTTGGTGTGGGGCACCATCCCCAAAATGCGCGTTCGCAACTCATGATCAAAGCCGTTCATTACCGACAGCACCAGAATAAGTACCGCCACACCAAGCATGAGCCCCAGCATTGAGGTTAGGGATATGAACGAAATAAAATGGTTCCGGCGTTTAGCGCGCACGTAGCGCAGCCCCACCAGAAAAGGCAAACGATCAAGCATGGCAGTATTCCTTAGTAATAAGCGCCCATGGTACGGTTTTTTTAGCAGGGCTGCATGTGCAAACGCAGCGTTAGAGCGGGATCAGACAAAGCCGTTCCCTACGGTAAGGTAAGGCTTGCATGTTTCGGGGTAAGCCCCTACATTGCGCCGGTTCCTCTTGCCCTTAGGGTAAGTCTTTTTACTTCTTTTAAGAGCATCTGCGACGTTGGCTACCAAGACTCATCGCCTGCTGCCGGAATGGCACCCTCAAGACGGCCTACAGCTTACCTGGCCCCGCCCAGACGGTGATTGGGCGCCTTTATTATCACGAATTGAAGCAACACTTGAGCGCATTGTAATTGCTACCGTGCGCTACCAGCGTGTGCTAATCAGTGTTCCCGACGACTCAACACGTGACCGCCTAGCAGCCACATTTGCTGCCTATGGCATTAACGAGCACCAACTGCTGCTTATTGTCGCACCCACCGATGACACCTGGGCGCGGGACCACGGCCCAATTACCGTGGTGGATGAAAAAAATCAACCATTGCTGTTGGATTACACCTTTACTGGCTGGGGCGGTAAGTTCCCTGCAGAGCGCGATAATCAGCTGACCCAGTGGCTAGCAGACGCAGGCGTGTGGGCTTGTCCAGTTGCATCACGAGAGTTGATCCTTGAAGGTGGTGGTATTGAAACGGATGGTGAAGGCACGCTATTAACCACCGAGGCTTGCCTGCTTAACCCAAACCGAAACCCTGCGCACTCACGTGATGATATTGAAGCAATACTGGCAAAGGATTTTGGTGTAGACCGCGTGCTATGGCTGGCCAATGGGCACCTAGAGGGCGATGACACTGATAGCCACATTGATACCCTAGCGCGCTTCTGTGACCCATCCACCATTGCTTATGTGGCATGTGACAACCCTAACGACCCACACTACGCTGCACTCAAGACAATGGAGCAGGAGTTGAAGGCATTTCGTCAACGTGACGGCGAACCCTATCGGCTTATTCCTTTGCCCTGGCCGCAAGCATGCTTTGACCCAGATGACGGCCATCGTTTACCCGCCACCTACGCCAACTTTTTAATCATTAATCAGGCTGTATTAGTACCCACTTACGGTGACCCCGCCGACATGGTTGCACTGCAGGCTCTGGCACAGGCCTTTCCTGAGCACACGCTGATACCGATTGAGTGCGTAAGCGTAATTCGCCAGCATGGCAGCCTACACTGTTTAACCATGCAACTGCCGAAAGGCACCCTTACTCCTACCCCCATTGAATCGTAAGGAGCCATCATGACGCACACATTGACTGTTGGTGTCGTACAACAGCAAGCCTGGCCTGATAAAGCACGCAGCCTAGCTGCTAGCGAAGCGGGTATCCGTGACGCCGTTAAGCAAGGCGCCAAGCTAGTACTGTTACAAGAGCTTCACGCTACCCACTATTTTTGCCAATACGAAGATCCTGCACTATTTGACCTAGCCGAGCCGCTGGATGGGCCTACTGGCCAGTATCTGGCAAAGCTGGCCAGAGAGCTGGATATCGTGCTAGTGGGTTCACTATTTGAGAAACGGGCAGCTGGGCTTTACCACAATACAGCGGTGGTATACGACCGCGCCCAGGGCCGCGTAGGCCAGTATCGCAAGATGCATATACCCGATGATCCAGCATTTTATGAAAAATTCTATTTCACCCCAGGCGATGTGGACGATGCTCGCGGTGAGGGCTTTACCCCCATCGATACCTCGGTTGGACGGCTGGGCATTTTAGTTTGCTGGGATCAATGGTACCCAGAAGCCGCTCGCTTAATGGCACTGGCAGGTGCGGACCTGTTGCTCTACCCCACCGCGATTGGCTGGGACCCTAACGATGACGAAGCAGAAAAAGCCCGCCAAAAAGATGCCTGGACGATTATTCAGAGGGCTCACGGCGTAGCCAATGGGTTGCCGGTATTAGTTGCTAATCGGGTGGGCTTTGAAGCAGACCAGTCAGGCGTTGGAGACGGCATTGCGTTTTGGGGTGGCAGCTTTGTATGCGGCCCCCAGGGCGAACTGCTAGCCCACGCGGGTGAAGCGTCGCAGCAACTGGTGGTCAACATCGATATGGCACGCAGCGAAAATACCCGCCGCATTTGGCCCTACCTACGTGACCGTCGAGTAGATGCCTACGGCGATTTAACCCGCCGCTACCGCGATTAACAAAACAGGTATAACCCAGCTTCAAAAAAAGCGCCCGCTCCGGAAACGAAGCAGGCGCTTTGTCTAGCTACGCAGGCCGAGTAGTCGGCTTATTTCCAGAAATCACGAATTGAAGCAATGCCCTGAGCCCCCACAGCACGGGCATGGTCGGCATCAAAGCGGGTCATTCCACCCAGTGCAAACACGGGCATCCCGGCACGCTCTACCAACTGCTGAAAATCATGCCACCCCAAGGGTGCCACTTCAGGATGCGACGGAGTAGTGCGCAGCGGTGAAAGAGTTACGAAATCACAGCCCAACACTGCCGCTTTTGAGAGCTGCACCTGATCGTGGGTAGATGCAGACAGCCATTTGTTCTCGGCTATAGGGCGGCGATCCAGATTCATTAAGCGCTCACTGGTTAGGTGAATGCCATCAGCATCTATTTCATCCAGTAACGCCGGCTCAGCATTCAGCAGCAAGCGCGCACCGTATTGACGGCATAGCACTAGAGCTCGCTCAGCCCGGGCTAAGTAAGCTGATTTATCCAGCCCTTTGGCACGCAGCTGCACAAGCCGTACCCCATCCTCACGTAGAGCCCGCTCTAAAAGTGCCTCAAAGCGCTCTTCGTCCGCCTCTTCACCAGTAATCAGGTAATCAGTGGGTAGCATTACCGCACGCAAAATCGGCAGATTGGCCGCAGGGAAGGGATAGTTGGCCAGTTCCTCCATGGGTACCCAGCGTACCGCCTGCCCTTCACGCCCAAACGGTTCGCCAGCAAACTCCTGTACCTGCCAAACATCCAGTAGGATATGCTTGTCGGGGTACTCGTGGTGAACACGAATCAGCGGCCGGGCGCGTACAATTTCAACACCTAACTCTTCGTGTAGTTCACGCTTAAGCCCTTCCAGCCCCGTTTCGTAGGGGGCTAGCTTGCCACCGGGAAATTCCCAGAGACCGCCGTGATCGACGTTTGAAGGCCGACGCGCAATTAGCACTTGCTTTTGATCGGCGCTGATCATTGCAGCCGCCGCGACATGAACACGTCGTTTTACCATTACACTCATTACGTCTTTATCCACTTTGTGCGCGCCACCGGTTCAGAGGTGGCGCTGTATCGCTGCATTAGCACCTTACTGCTGAGGCTAGCTGCGGTAATCTGCGTTGATGGTCACATACTCATGGGAGAGATCCGAGGTCCATACAGTGGCACTCTCTTCACCGCGCCCTAAGTTGATCCGAATAGTAATTTCTTCCTGCGCCATCACAGCACTACCCGCAGCCTCTGTGTAGCTGGCGGCACGACCACCATTCTCAACCAACCGCACGTCTCCCAGGTCGATAACGACTCGGTTGACATCAAATGCTTCGACGGGCGCACGTCCCACCGCTGCCAAGATCCGCCCCCAATTGGCGTCAGAGGCATACAGTGCGGTTTTCACCAGCGGCGAGTGTGCCACTGTAAATGCCACATCTAACGCCTCTTGGCGAGTAGCTGCATCGTTGACTTGCAGCGTAATAAACTTTGTCGCCCCTTCTCCGTCGCGAATAATCGCCTGGGCAAGCTCAGTCATCACCCGCTGTAGTGCATTACGAAATACCGCAACCTGCTCGGCACTTTCGATTCGCGCACCGCTACCCGTCGCCGCTAACATGCAGGCATCGTTAGTCGACGTGTCACTATCGACAGTAATACAGTTAAACGAACGATCGACAGTTTCTCGCAGTAATGTTTCGAGAAGCGACTGCTCTACTGCTGCATCGGTAACGACAAAACCCAACATGGTGGCCATATTGGGCTTGATCATGCCAGAGCCCTTGGTAATACCGTTAATCGTGACTTGCTGATCACCAATAGCAACGGTCACCGTAGCCCCTTTGGGACGGGTGTCCGTAGTGAGAATCCCTTCTCCTGCATGCTGCCAAGCCTGGCTGGAATCAGCAAGCGAGCTAACGGCCTTGGGCAAACCCGCTAATAAGCGCTCCATGGGTAACGGCTCACCAATCACTCCCGTCGAGAAAGGCAGCACCTGGCTTTCCACCACACCCATATGTGCAGCTAATGCGGCACAGCTGGCCAACGCATCCCGCATGCCCGTTTCACCTGTACCCGCATTGGCATTACCGGTATTGATTAGCCAATAGCGAGGCACTAAGCCCTCACTTAAGCAGCGCTCCATATGCGCTTTGGCCACTGCTACAGGTGCTGCGCAGAACGCATTCTGGGTGAAAACCCCAGCAACAGTAGCGGTATCAGGCAGCTCAATCACCACCGTGTCACGGCGGTCGGGTTTCTTAATACCTGCCATTGCAGTACCTAGGCGTACCCCCTCCACAGGGGGCAGCTCAGGAAAGGGAACGTTTCCCACCGCCATTTGATTCTCCTTCACGTTAGCTCAAGGGAGCTGAGCGATTAGCTTAACTTACCGCAGCACTGCTTATATTTTTTGCCTGAACCACAGCTACAAGGATCGTTGCGGCCCACTTTTGGCCCTTCCCGGCGTAGCGGGCGACCGTCAGCTCCAGGAAGCTCCTGGGCGCGCTCACTACTTTGTGCAGCTGGCTCGTCATGGCGACTAGCTGCGGAGGCCTTTTCCCGTGCCAGCTCTTCACGGCGCTTCTGCTCAAGTGCATCAACCTCTTCGGGCTGGCGTACCTGAACATGGCTAAGAATACGCGTAACGTCTGCTTTTATATTGGTTAGCAGGTGCTGGAACAGTTCAAAGGATTCACGCTTGTATTCCTGCTTGGGGTTCTTCTGGGCGTAACCGCGCAGATGGATACCGCGACGCAGATGATCCATCGACTGTAGATGCTCTTTCCAGCGAGTGTCCAACACCTGCAGCATTACCTGCTTCTCAAAACGACGAATCAGTGCAGCGCCAGCCGCCTCAACTTTAGCCTCGTAAGCCTCGCGGTGCATCGCTTGAAGGCGCTCACGAAGCTTCTCTTCACTAAACCGCTCATCTTCTGCAGACCACTGTACAACCGGCACATCTAAATTAAACTCAGTTTTCAGGTGTGCTTCCAAACCTGGCAGATCCCACTGTTCCACCAAGCTTTGCGGCGGCACGAAGCCGCTGATAGCCTCTTCCATGACCTCTTCACGAATGCCCAGGACTGCTTCAGAGATATCTTCAGAGGCCAGAATTTCATTGCGCTGCTCGTAAATAACCCGTCGCTGGTCGTTGGCCACATCATCGTATTCAAGCAGTTGCTTACGCACATCGAAGTTACGCCCTTCAACTTTCTTCTGTGCACGCTCAACGGCGTTGGAAACCATTTTATGCTCTATGGCTTCGCCACGCTCTAACCCAAGCGCCTGCATTAAACGCTTAACCCGATCAGAGCCAAACAGGCGCATCAAACTATCTTCCAAGGAGAGGAAGAAACGGGTTGAACCTGGGTCACCCTGACGCCCAGCACGGCCACGCAGCTGATTATCAATACGCCGTGATTCGTGACGCTCTGAACCTATGACGTGCAAACCGCCTGCTTGCAAGACGCCATCGTGGCGCTGCTGCCACTCGGCTTTAAGGGCATCGATTTGTTCCTGGGTAGGGCTTTGCAGCTTCGCTGCTTCCGCCTCCCAGTTTCCCCCCAACATAATATCGGTACCACGACCGGCCATGTTGGTAGCAATGGTAATCGCCCCTGGGCGCCCTGCCTGAGCGATAATCTCCGCCTCGCTCTGGTGCTGTTTAGCATTCAAGACATTAAACTTCAGCCCAGCCTCACGCATTAAGCGGGCAAGATACTCTGAGGTTTCAATCGAAGCGGTACCTACCAGTACGGGCCGACCAGCTTCGGTTTCGGCTTTAACATCTTTAATGATTGCTTCGTACTTCTCTTCTGCACTAAGGAAGACCAAATCATTAAGATCTTTACGGGCTAACACGCGGTTAGTGGGAATCACTATCACGTCTAGGCCATAGATCTGACGGAATTCAAAGGCTTCCGTATCGGCAGTACCCGTCATACCCGCCAATTTTTCATAAAGCCGGAAGTAGTTCTGGAAAGTAGTAGAGGCCAGCGTTTGGCTCTCACGTTGAACAGTCACACCCTCTTTAGCCTCAACGGCCTGGTGAAGTCCCTCAGACCAGCGACGACCGGGCATTGTCCGCCCAGTATGCTCATCTACGATAACCACCTGGTTGTCAGCGACGATATAGTCGACATCGGGATGATAAAGGTGGCGGGCACGTAGCGCAGAGTGCATATGCTGCAAAAGGTTGAGGTTTTGCGCAGCGTAGAGTGAATCCCCTTCGCCAAGCAGCCCCTCGCCACGCATTAACTCTTCTACTTTATTATGTCCTTGCTCGGTGAGCTCTACCTGTTTTTGCTTCTCATCTAGCAAGAAGTCGCCAGTTATTGCAGCGTCTTCATCTTCGGATACCTCGCCTTTTTCCAGCTGTTGGGCAAGGCGGTTCACCACACCATAGAGATCGGTATTTTCGTCGACTGCACCAGAAATAATTAGCGGTGTACGCGCTTCGTCAATGAGAATAGAGTCTACTTCATCGACAATGGCGTAATGCAGGCCACGCTGCACTTTCTCTTCAAGCGAGAACGCCATATTATCGCGCAGGTAATCAAAGCCGAACTCATTGTTGGTACCATAGGTGATATCACACTGGTACGCATGGCGTTTCTCTTCGCCGCTTTGGCCAGCAAAAATCACTCCTATGGACAAACCCAAAAATTCATAGAGCGGGCGCATCCACTCGGCGTCGCGGCGTGCTAAGTAGTCGTTCACGGTAACAACATGGACGCCCTTGCCAGGCAAGGCATTCAGATAGACCGCCAACGTTGCTACTAGCGTTTTACCCTCACCGGTTTTCATTTCTGCAATGCGGCCCCGGTGTAACGTCATACCACCGACCATTTGCACATCAAAGTGGCGCATGCCCATAACACGCTTACTGGCTTCGCGCACCACGGCAAATGCTTCAGGCAGCAGGCTGTCAAGTGCTTCACCACTGCTTAACCGTTGACGCAGCAGCGCTGTTTTACCCTGTAACTCAGCGTCACTTAACCCTTCCAGCTCCGGCTCTAACTTAGTGATGTTGAGCACATTTTTCTGCATGCGCTTTACTTCGCGATCGTTCTTAGAGCCAACAACTTTACGTAACAGATTATTAATCATGAATTTTCCAAATCATCATGAGTGCCCTATGCTGGGACACCCTTTTTTATATAAGGCAAATAAATTGGTTCTACTGCTGGAGGGCCAAAACAGGTGGTCCACGCTGGGTCAGTACATCTCTTGCAGCCACAAGACGACGCTTAACCAGGGGCAATAAACGGACATGAGAGGGCCGACGCATCAGCTGGCGTCTCAGAGGGCGGACCAAGTAACGTAGCGCACGACGTTTTTTGGCAATCCACTGAGACTGCGCACGCAAAATAGCAGGCACCCAAAAACAGATACTGACACCGCGATCACTACCGCGAAACGCATCCGATGAGTGTAAACTAGCGGGCAATAAACAACTTACCAGAAGCCCAGCAAGCCACCAACGCGCTAGGCCATGACGGCGCTGACGCCGTGGCGAAGCGGTTAAGACATCTGGCGTTGACGACATGCTGTGGACTGGCTCCTGAGCGTGTTAGGCTCTTCTGATTGGCGCTCGACCAAGTAGACTATCGGTGGTCGCCCACTCTGGGCCGCCAAAGGTTTGTATTAAGAGATATCGGAAATTAAGCGTATGAGTATAAAGGTTAAGCGATCTCACGCACAGCCCATCGCCCAACTGCTGTCTAAGTCTGGCGATGTTGGACAATTGATGCGCCAGTCTCGCTTAATTGACCAAGCACAGCGGCATCTACGTGCCCACCTACCCGAAGAAATGCGCGAGCACATTTTCGTAGGCGGGTTCCGTGATGGGCGGCTAACGCTTATCAGCAGCCAAGCCAGCTGGCTAACTTGGTTACGCTACGAGCAGCAGCGCCTACTTACCCTGCTTCATCAGTTACCAGGATTTGAAAGCGTTAGTGCCTTTACACTAAAAGTCCGCCCGGTGCGGCCAGTTGAAAGCCCTAAACGCTATACAAGAACACTATCCGATGACGCCAGCAAAACACTAGCTGAATGCGCTAAAGACACTGACAACCCGGCATTAAAAAAAGCACTGGAGCGCTTGGCATCCCACGCCCCCCACCACTCTAAAACTGAGAATTAAAATGGCGCCCCTATAAAATGGCGCCCCTAATAGCATAAAGCACCGCTTAAGCGGTGCTTTATAAAGTGGGGGTCAAAACGTTTTTTTCAACTAGGTCGACAATGCCTATAGGCCATTTCTATAGGCGACTCCTATAGACTAGGCAGACTAGGCCATGGCAGGTGCAGCATAAGAGATAGGTGCAATGGCTTTATCTTCTTCAAATGTCACAATCTCATATGCATCTGGCTGGGCCATTAGCTCACGACACAACCGGTTGTTAAGTGCGTGACCTGATTTTACACCACGGAACTCGCCTATCAGGCTACATCCCAATTGATAAAGATCGCCAATAGCATCAAGCACCTTATGCTTGACGAACTCATCGTCATAGCGCAAACCACCTTCATTGACGACACGGTAGTCATCTACCACGATGGCATTATCAAGACTGCCGCCAAGCGCTAGGTTATTAGAGCGCAGAAACTCAAGATCACGCATAAAGCCAAAGGTACGTGCCCTAGAGACTTCCTTTACAAAGGATGTGGTCGAAAAATCAATTAGTGCGGTCTGCTTCTGCTGCTCAAACACTGGGTGGTCAAAGTCGATCGCAAACGAAACTTTAAACCCCTGATGCGGCAGAAAGACTGCTTCTTTGTCACCATCGCTAACCGCGACGCGACGCTTGATGCGAATAAATTTCTTAGGCGCATCTTGTTCGAGAATACCCGCAGACTGAATTAAGAACACAAAGGGGCTAGCGCTGCCATCCATAATCGGCACTTCTGCTGCACTAACATCAACATAAGCGTTATCAATCCCCAACCCTGCAAAGGCAGCCATTAAGTGTTCAACAGTTGCCACTTTGACACCTTCGCTAGAAAGCGCAGTGCAGAGCATCGTATCTTCAACTAATTCAGCACGAGCTGGAACATATACCACCGGATCCAAGTCGGTTCTAACGAACACAATTCCGGTGTTTGCCGGCGCCGGACGCAAAGCCAAGTGGACTTTTTTACCGGAATGCAGACCCACTCCAGTGGCGCGAATGACGTTTTGTAGTGTGCGTTGTTTGATCATGGGCAGTGGTCGAACTCTAAGGACGGGGCTACCAGCAGTACAGCTTGCGGATAGCGCAGGAAAGAAAGTTATCAAACAGTGTTCACTTTAACAGCAAACGAGCGCTTTAACCAATAAAACTCTCGTTTGCTGTCTCAATGAGACTGATAGCGCCGCTTAATCAGCTTGGCGGCGTAAAAAAGCGGGGATATCAAGATAGTCGTCAGCATCTGAGGCGCGACGCTTCTCTGGACGCGGTTTAGCTGCCGGCTCGGGTGCTTCAGAACGTGCCGTCGCCTGCTGACGCATGACAGTTGGTTGCTGCAGCTTCCGATAATCTGAGGAAGAGTCAGCCACTGAACGACGGGCAGGCTCACGGGCAGCCGCCTTCGCTTTACTGCCATCAAGGCCCGCAGCAACAACCGTTACTCGCAGCTCATCAGACATTTCCATGTCGATAGAGGTACCCACAACAATTGTTGCTTCTTGAGAAGCAAACTCTTGAACAGTAGCCCCTACATCGTTGAATTCACCAATCGACAAGTCGGGGCCAGCAGTAATATTCACCAGAATACCGCGAGCTCCATGAAGATCGATATCTTCTAGCAGCGGGCTACGAATAGCCTTCTCAGCAGCCTCACGAGCACGGTTTTCACCCGTTGCACCACCAGTCCCCATCATTGCCATGCCCATTTCGGACATGACAGTTCGTACGTCAGCAAAGTCGACGTTAATGATACCGGGACTAGTAATGAGCTCTGCAATACCTTGAACCGCCCCTAACAGCACGTCATTAGCGGCACTGAATGCAGTGAGCAGAGTGGCATTTTTACCAAGCACCGACAGCAGCTTTTCATTCGGAATGGTGATAAGTGAGTCGACGTGCTCAGAGAGCTCTTTCATGCCCTCTTCTGCCGCGCGCATACGCTTAGGACCTTCAAAAGGGAAGGGGCGAGTCACTACGGCCACCGTTAAAATGCCCAACTCTTTGGCGACCTGAGCAACCACCGGCGCTCCCCCAGTCCCTGTGCCGCCGCCCATTCCAGCAGTGATAAACACCATATCAGCGCCATTTAGCAATTCAGCGATACGGTCGCGATCTTCCATGGCCGCTTGTCGCCCTACCTCAGGGTTGGCTCCTGCCCCTAACCCTTTGGTAATTTCGCTGCCTAACTGCAAAACAGTTTTTGCGGATACGCGCTTGAGCGCCTGGGCGTCGGTGTTGGCGCAAATAAACTCTACGCCTTCAATATTGCTTTCGACCATGTGGTTGACCGCATTACCGCCGCCGCCGCCTACACCGACTACTTTGATGACCGCACTGCTCGAGGGTGCGTTATCTACCAATTCGAACATAAGCCCCGTCTCCTGAACCGCGCTTGCGGCCCTGTCAGAAATTTCCTTTGAACCAGCCTTTAATTTTCGCCAGCGCTGAATGGCTTTCCTTGCTCTCACGCCGGGCAAGTTCGTTGCGACCTTTGTGGGCAGCAACTACTCCCCCGTGGCTTTCCAGGCCTTGACCATGGCGCATTTCCTGCAAGGCATAATGCAGCAAGCCAACACCCGTTGCATAAATAGGATTACGTACTACATCTGCCAGCCCTCTAACGTTCTGCGGACAGGCAATGCGAACAGGCATATGAAAAATCTCTTCTGCCAGCTCACTAACACCTTCCATTCGCGAGGTGCCACCCGTCAACACAACACCAGCAGCAACCATGTCCTCATAGCCACTGCGACGCAACTCATCCCTAACCAGCGTAAAGAGCTCTTCGTAACGCGGCTCTACCACTTCAGCTAATGCCTGACGCGATAGATCCCTAGCGGGTCGATCCCCAACGCTGGGTACTTTAATCATCTCATCACTTGCGGCGAGATGAGTCAGTGCGCAGGCGTATTTGACCTTAATCTCTTCAGCATGCTGCGTCGGCGTACGTAACGCCATAGCAATATCATTGGTCACCTGGTCGCCAGCAATCGGAATAACAGCTGTATGGCGAATAGCCCCTTCGGTAAAAATCGCCATATCTGTTGTGCCGCCGCCGATATCCACCATGCAGACACCCAGCTCGCGCTCATCTTCTGTAAGCACCGCCATGCTAGACGCCAACTGCTCCAAAATAATGGCATCAACGTCTAATCCACAGCGACGAACGCATTTTTCAATATTCTGCACCGCATTTAATGCTGCGGTAACAAGGTGAACCTGCGCTTCTAAGCGTACACCTGACATACCAAGCGGCTCACGAATCCCCCCCTGGGCGTCTATTGAAAACTCTTGGGGCAGCACATGTAGCACTCGCTGCCCTTCTGAGATAGCTCTGGCGCGAGCTGAATCAATCACACGGTCAATATCTGATGGTGTTACTTCACGCTCTTTTATAGCCACCACACCATCAGAGTTCATTGAACTAATATGGCTACCAGCGACGCCTACATACACAGAGTGAATATCACAACCAGCCATCAATTCAGCTTCTTCAACGGCCCGCTGAATAGACTGGACGGTTGATTCGATATTAATCACTACGCCGCGCTTCATACCACGGGATGGATGAGAACCGATTCCCGCAATTTCGATCCCGCCATCATCGGTGGGTTGACCGACTATCGCGACGACCTTGGACGTTCCAATGTCCAGCCCGACAACCATATTGGATGCGTTGGGTGAGCCTGCCATGAGTCGGAAAATCTCCTTATCGTCATTTTAAAAAGTCGTCATAGTGATGGATAACGTTGGCGTAGTAAGAAGCTCAAACAAACGTCAACCAAAACAAAATTAACAATTATCGATAAAATATAGCTCAAGTCTTGATGGAGTAAATAAAACCCATAAAGTTATCGATAGATACATAGTATAGAAACAATAGCCGTAATACGACTAGTCCGCACTAACGATAATAGGCTTAGAGGGCAATTTAAACCCCATTGATAGGGTTTTCAGCGTTGGCGACCACTTACATTTACCCAGTTTTTGCACATTGTAAGCATTATTTACTCTTCACTATCATCGAAATCGCTTTCCCCATGCCAAGCTACGGCAACTCCATTGGGGTAACGCAAGTCAATATAACGAATATGCTCACCAAGCCGAGATAACTCACGCTGCCAAGATGCCGATAAACGAGCCAAACGCACTTCATGTTGGCGACGACCTAACATTACCCAGGCACCGTTATTTAACTGCAGCCGCCATGCTCCACGAGGCTCTAAACGAAGTTGAGAAAGCGACAGAGATAGATTGGCAAAATAAGGATTCAAGCGATGATAAAAGTCCAGCACTTCTTCACTACTGCCAGCAGGCCCGGCCAAATCGGGAAGCCCTGAAGGAGCAGGCAAAGGAGCAAAAGCAAATGGTTCCCCTTGAGAATTAAGCAGAAAATCATCATTCCAACGGGCTACAGGTACTTGCTCAACAAGCTCAAATACCAACGCATTGGGCCATTCCCGCGAAATGCGAACCTCATTCAGCCAGCCAATATCCAGCGCTCGATTGCGAAGCTCTCCTAAATCAACAGACAACCATGCCGCATCCACAACAAGCGGCGCTAACTGAGTGCGCAGATAATCAGCACTTACGTAGTCCCACTCCCCACGGATTGAGACCCGCTCGATAGGCCGGTCCAACCATAACCACAGAGCGCGACCACCAGCACCCAGCAATAGTCCTAGCAGAATGATACCTAACCACGCATTACGCCTTTTCATAAGGCACTCTTCATAATGAACTCTGCTTGCCTGCCGTTTGCAGTATCTGCAAGACAAGTTGATCAAAACCAATGCCCGCATGGGCAGCCGCCTGTGGTACCAAGCTATGGTCAGTCATTCCAGGAACCGTATTGACCTCAATCAGCCAGAACTTTCCATCAGCATCACGCATGACATCAATACGCCCCCACCCTTCTCCGCCTACGGCAGCAAACGCTTGTTTACAAAGCGTCGCTAACGCCTGTTCATCATGCGCCTCTAAACCACAGGGAAGGTGGTACTGCGTCGTATTAGTGATGTACTTAGCTTCGTAATCGTAAAAGCCTCCCGGCACTTCAACACGAATCGCTGGCAAAACCTCGCCGTTCAGCAATGCGACCGTATACTCTTCCCCAACAATAAACCGCTCGGCCATTACTCGCGCGTCGTACTTTGCCGCTTCATGGTAAGCAGCTTCCAATGCTTGCTGGCTTTTAACGATACTGATACCTAACGTAGAGCCTTCATGCACTGGCTTGACCATCATGGGCAACCCTAGCTGGGAAACAACACTTTCCCATTCCGACTCAGCTGTTAGCATGATGCTTTCAGGTGTTGGCAAACCTACGGCTTGCCATATTTGCTTGGTTCGTTGTTTATCCATGGCTAACGCTGAGGCTAAAACACCGCTCCCCGTGTAAGGTATGTTTAGAAGCTCCAAGCCCCCCTGCAGAGTACCATCCTCTCCGCCTCGACCATGCAGAGCAACAAATACAGCAGTTGGCGCCAATTGCTCCAGCCCAGTCAAACCGTTGTCGCGTAAATCATAGCCACTTGCCTGAATCCCTTGACGCTGCAAGGCCTCCAAAATAGCAGCGCCACTCTTTAACGATACTTCTCGCTCAGCAGAAGCTCCTCCGTAGACAACCACTACTCGCGCTAAGTGATCCGCTTGAGATACTTCAGTACTCATAGCTCAACCTCGTCCAATACCAGTTTGGCCTGCGCTAAACGTAGCGATATTCCGCCCACATCGCCCGCACCTTGGGTAATTAAAATATCGCCTGGACGCAGCACATTGCCCAGCAGCGCTGGCAGTTCCTGTTTATGCTCTACAAAAATCGGATCGACTTCACCACGCTGACGAATGGATCCAGCCAGAGTACGCCCTTCAGCGCCAGGAATGACGGTCTCTCCAGCGCTGTATACATCAAGCAATATAAGCGTATCTACTTGCGACAGCACTTTGACAAAATCTTCATAAAGATCACGTGTTCGGCTGTAGCGGTGTGGCTGATACAACATAACCAAACGCCGCTCTGGCCAGCCTGCACGCACAGCCTGAATGATCATATCCACTTCACGGGGATGGTGGCCATAGTCGTCGACCAACATGATGCTGCCGCTGGCTTTAGGCGCCTGGAAATCGCCATGAACCTGGAAGCGTCTACCTACACCGGCAAAGCTAGCCAAGCCACGCTGGATGGCCTCATCGCTAACCCCAGCATCGGTTGCCACTACAATAGCGGCCATAGCATTGAGCGCGTTATGCCGCCCTGGCATTGCTAAACGAACGGCTAATGGTGCCGCCCCCCCCGGCCTTAGGGCAGTGAAGGACACCTCACCGGCCTGCTGGTTGAAATCGGTAATGCGGTAATCTGCATCCGCATCAAAACCGTAGGTCACAAATTGGCGCTTCACCCGCTCACATAGCCCACGAACATGGGGGTCATCAATGCACAGAACAGCTAAGCCATAAAATGGCAAATTGTGCAAAAACTCAATGAAGGTATTTTTAAGCCGTTCGAAGTCACCGCCATAGGTAGCCATGTGGTCAGCGTCAATATTGGTAACAATCGAGACCATCGGCTGCAGGTGCAAAAAAGATGCGTCCGATTCATCGGCCTCGGCCACCAGGTAATCACCCTCACCCAGACGCGCATTAGCCCCTGCGCTGGTTAGCTTCCCACCGATAACGAAGGTAGGATCCAAACCACCTTCTGCTAATAACGTAGCAGTGAGGCTCGTTGTGGTGGTTTTCCCGTGTGTGCCCGCCACTGCAATACCATGACGAAAACGCATCAGCTCAGCCAGCATTTCTGCTCGGCGAACGACAGGCACACGATGCTCATGTGCCCAGCGTATTTCAGGGTTAGTTTCGTCTATTGCGCTAGACACCACGACAACATCTGCGCCTTTAACATTATCTTCTGCATGCCCGATGGAAATAGCCACACCGCACTGGCGCAAACGCTCCAATACAGTTGACGCTCTCATGTCGCTGCCGCTGACGCTATAGCCTTGATTAGCCAAAACTTCCGCAATACCACACATGCCTGCGCCACCGATGCCCACAAAATGCAAACGCTTAATACGGCGCATGCCTGGGCCGCTTGGGCACACATCTTGTAAAGACATATTATTGACTAAATCGGTCACGCAGATTCTCCTTTCTTTATTAACCCTAGACAGCCATCCGTTAAACGCTGCGTGGCATCCAAATAGGCAGCTTGACGCGCTTTAGAGGCCATATCTGCTAGCCTCTCTGGAGCTAATAATTCATTTAAATAGTGAGTCAAGCGCTCTGGGGTAAGCTCAGACTGCACCACACACACAGCAGCCCCTGCCTTCACCAGAACCTCTGCATTTGCTCGCTGGTGATCATCAACAGCAAAAGGAAACGGTACCAGCAACGCAGGCTTCGCTGCCGCTGCAAGCTCTGCCACTGTAAGTGCGCCAGCCCGGCAAACCACAAGGTCAGCCCACTCATAGGCGGCAGCCATATCGTCAATAAATGAACTTACCTCGGCTGTAATAGCATGCTCAGCATACAGTGCTGCCGTCGACTCATCGCGCTCCTTACCCGCTTGGTGACGTACTTCCGGCCGCTGCTCTGGGGGTAATGCGGCCAACGCCGGCGGCAAACGCTCGTTGAGCGCTACAGCACCTAAGGAGCCCCCTACCACAAGTAGACGCAGCGGTCGTGCGCTCATCGTAGCAGTATCACGAGCCTGCTCTCCCAATACGGCAATATCATCTCGTACCGGGTTACCAATCACTTCCCCCCTGGAACCAAATGCTTCATAAAAAGCCGCATAGGTATGGGTAGCTAAGCGCGAAAGTACTCGATTAGTTAAACCAGCAACAGCATTTTGCTCATGAATCACCAGAGGTACGCGAGACAGCCACGCAGCAAGGCCACCAGGGCCACTTGCAAAGCCACCCAGCCCCACCACTACGTGAGGCTTAAACGAGCTAATAATTTGACGTGCCTGCAATACAGCGCGACTAAGGTTAAGCGGTGCTTTGAACCACCCACCAACCCCATTGCCACGCAACCCGCTAATAGCAATGGTGTGCAGCCGAATATCTGCCTCAGGAACCAGACGATTCTCAATCCCACGAGGGCTGCCTAACCACTCAATCTCGACATCATGCGCTTGTAAAGCGCGCGCCAATGAGAGTGCGGGTATAACATGCCCCCCCGTCCCTCCGGCCATAATTAAAATGCGCCGACGTGCGTGCGTTGTCACAAACGACTCCTTGAATAATTACGATAACCGCGGTTCATGACGAGGCTTGTAGGGCGTAGGCGTGCGGCGTGGACGGTGGCGTGTTTCTGCATCAACACGCAGTAGCAGCCCCACCATCATGCCGGTAACTAACAAGCTTGAACCACCATAGCTAATCAGCGGCAGTGTTAAACCTTTGGTGGGCAGCAACCCCGCACTAACCGCCATATTAATAAAGGCTTGAGCAGCGATAATAAAGCCGATGCCGTAGCTAACATACGCCCCAAACATATGTCCCGATAGTTCAGCGCGACGGGCAATCCACATAGCCCGGGCGATGAAAATCGTAAATAACAGCACAACAATAATAGCGCCGACCATCCCTAGCTCTTCTGCAACCACAGCAAAGATAAAGTCAGTATGCGCCTCCGGCAGATAGTGCAGCTTTTGAACACTATTGCCCAACCCTGTGCCCGTTACATGCCCACGGCCAAACGCAATGAGTGCCTGGGTTAACTGATAGCCAGTGGCAAACTGGTCGGCCCATGGATCTAAAAAGCTCGTCCAACGGGCCAAACGATAAGGCTCCATCACCACCATCATCACGGCACCTGATGCCAACACTCCGCCACTGCCAAATAACAGTGTGAGCGAGGCGCCACTCATCATCAGCATGCCTATCACACAGACGGAGTAGACGACCATTCCACCAAAGTCAGGCGCCAAAAACAGTAGACCAGCAGGGATCGCCAATACCGCTAACGGGCGCCACATGCTAAAGGCACGACGCCGAAGATCATAAGCAAAGCGCGACATGAAGGCCGCCATATAAAAGATCAAACCAAGCTTGGCAAACTCGGAGACCTGCAAGCTTGGTAAAGGACCGGGCAATGCAATCCAGCGTCTACTCCCGTTTATCTCTTGACCGATGATGAGCACCATAACGAGCATAAAAATACTGAATAACAAAATCAGCGCCGCGTTTTGGCGCCAGACCTCAAGTGGCACACAAAGCATAAACAGGCATGCCAGGATAGCCATCACCAAAAAAAACCCCATGCTGCCGAGAGTAGTAATAGCTATTCTCGAGCAAACCTATAGAGGCAGAGCTAACCATGACCCAGCCTAAACCCGCTAGCGCAACTACCGATACAATCAGCCAGATATCGCAGGGCAAGTGGCGTGTTGTTAACACTTCACGCAGACGTTCGAAACGACTCATAGGTTAACTCCAGTCTGCTTATTGACCACCCATTCCCTAAACGCTTCCCCCCTAGCCTGATAGTTCGCAAACTGATCAAGACTCGCGCAAGCTGGGGAAAGAAGCACGCAATCTCCCGGCTCTGCCATTTGCCAAGCAACTGCCAGGGCCTGATATAAATCTTCCACGCGGTGAACCTTGTTCGATGGAGACAGTGCCGCTGACAAGCGCGGTGCATCCGCTCCGAATAGCAACACTCCTCTGGCACACTCTGCTAACGGCGCTGCCAGCGGTGTAAAATCGGCGCCTTTACCAACCCCACCTGCCAACAAAATGAGCTTTCCAGTAAGTGTTGCACTGATGCCGTTAATGGCAGCAAGGGTTGCGCCTACGTTAGTGCCTTTTGAATCATTTACCCATGTCACCCCGTTAATCTGAGCAACAACCTCACTACGGTGCGCTAACCCTTTAAACGCACGAAGCGCTTCACACATTGATTGCTTGGAAAAGCCAAGCGCTCTTCCCATCGCTAGCGCCGCCAGAGCATTTACATAATTATGCTGACCTGCCATTGCAAGCTCTTTAGCACTCACCCAGGGGTCACTCCCATGAACGAGTACCACTTCGCCCCCGGCGTTAACCAGCCCCCACTCCTCACCCATGGGCTGGGCTTGGGTGAAACGTTCAAGCGCGGGCACTGTGTCTATGTCTATGGGCCAGGTGAGCGGGTCATCAGCATTAACGATAGCGTGCTGAGCGCCTAGAAAGATACGCTGCTTAGCTGTCTGATAACCTGCTATGTCACCATGACGATCCAAGTGATCCTCACAAAGATTTAAAAACGCTACCGAAGCAGCACCTAAATAGGGTGTAGTCTCCAGCTGAAAACTGGAGAGCTCCAAAATATATAGATCTGCATTCGGGTGCTCCGCCAGCAGATCCAAAGCGGGCGTACCTAAATTACCACCAACTGCTGCGTAGACCTCTGAGGCAGCCGCCATTTCCCCAAGCAGCGTAGTGACTGTCGATTTCGCGTTAGAGCCAGTAATGGCTGCAATAGGAGTGTTAACCGCCCTGACAAACAGCGCAATCTCGCCGATGAGCACTGGCTCCCCAGTTACTTCATTACGGCGTGACAAAAGCCCATTAAGCCCAGGTGAAGAGGGATCAACACCAGGGCTTATTACCACCTCATGGGCATAAGTAAAGTCGAGAGCGGCTAAAGGGCCACAGTGAACAGTGACATTAGGGTGAGCCGCGTGAAAAGCCTCTAGACCTGGAGGCTTTTCACGCGTATCAGCCACCATAAAGGGGATGTTGTTGCGCGATAAATGGCGACAAATTGCCTGCCCCGATATTCCCAGGCCAACCACGACGGTCATTCCCTGTGGTACTTGCACCATTGTTCTGGCTCCTTTATGCGTCACGGCAGTGGCGGCGCTGCGTCGCTAACACTCGGCTAATTAACGAACTTTGAGCGTGGCTAGGCCTAGTAGTACCAGCACAACAGTGATAATCCAAAAACGCACAATAACCCGTGGTTCCGGCCATCCTTTAAGTTCGTAATGGTGATGCAAGGGCGCCATACGGAAAATACGCCGACCCGTCATTTTGTAAGAGCCTACCTGGAGAATGACCGACACCGTTTCAAGTACGAAAATCCCACCCATAATAAACAGAACAATTTCCTGCCGGACAATCACTGCCACCACACCTAACGCCGCACCAAGAGCAAGCGCCCCAACATCACCCATAAAGACTTGGGCTGGGTAAGTGTTAAACCACAAAAAACCTAGTCCCGCACCCGCAATGGTGGCACAAAATATCGCCAGCTCACCGGTTCCATTAATAAAGGGGATGTGTAGATAGTTAGCAAATACCGCGTTGCCACTTGCATAAGCAAACACAGATAATCCCATGGCCACCAATACAGTCGGCATAATGGCAAGCCCATCAAGCCCATCGGTTAAGTTAACCGCATTAGAGCTACCCACAATCACAAAATACGTTAGTACGATGTAGAACACGCCTAGAGGAAGTGCAACATCTTTAAATAACGGCACTAACAGGCTCGTCTCAACAGGTGTGGAGGCCGTTACGTACAGCACTATCGCCGCCCCTAAACCTACTACCGACTGCCAAAAATACTTCCAACGTGCAGGTAAGCCTCTTGGATTTTTCTCAACCACTTTTCGGTAGTCATCTACCCAGCCAATAGCACCGAAACCGAGCGTCACGGCTAGCACTATCCAGACGTAATGATTGGTTAAATCTCCCCATGCCAGGGTACTGATTGCGATCGCCAGCAAAATCATGGCGCCGCCCATCGTCGGCGTACCTGCTTTGGAAAGATGTGACTGGGGGCCATCGTCACGAACGGCTTGACCAATTTGACCTTCGACCAGCCGACGAATCACCCACGGCCCTAGCCATAGACAAAGCATTAGTGCCGTTAAAGCCGCTAAAATAACGCGCAACGTGAGATAATTGAAAACCTGAAAGGCCGATTGATATTGGGCTAAAAAATTCGCCAGGTGAAGTAACATGAACGGCGTTTACCTTATTTCATCCGAGCGTAGCGCGGCGATGACATGCTCCATGCCCGCACTACGTGACCCCTTCACCAACAGCGTGGTGTCAGGCGGCAACGTATTAATGATATGACGCACAAGCGTCTCGTGGTCGTCAAAGTGCTGCCCGCGACCAAAGGCTTCACTGGCTGAACGTGCGGCATCGCCGAAAGTCAGCAGTGTATCGATACCAAGCGAGGCAGCAAAGCGGCCAATCTCAGCATGCAGTGCTTCAGACTCCTGCCCCAACTCCCCCATTGCCCCAAGAGCACACCAGCGCGGGGCGGGAAAATTTGCTAGGGTTTCTAAGGCGGCCTTCATCGCACCAGGGTTCGCGTTGTAGGTATCATCCAGCAACGTGGCATTGCGTATCCCCGGCACACTACTTAAACGCCCTGGCAAGCTCGGCAAAAGAGACAGACCTGCCACTACTCGTTCGGGTGCCAACCCAACCACCAAGGCCGCTGCAGCAGCAGCTAAGGCATTACTAACATTGTGCTTACCGATAAGCGGAAGGCGAACATCACCAAGCGCCTGCCCCTGATAGATCAGCGTAAAAGCATACCGCCCCTGTTGATCACAGGAAAGGGCTGCTGCATAGACATCTGATTGGTTATCCCAGCCATAGCTTACTATCCGGCGTGGTGCAGCGCAGGCTGACCAAAAAGCAAAATAACGGTCTTCCCTATTCAGCACAGCTACGCCGCTGGCACTTAGGCCTGATAGAATTTCGCTTTTAGCCTGGGCAATCTGCCCCATCCCCCCAAACTCACCCACATGGGCACCGGTCACATTAGTAATAATGGCAACATCAGGAGAAGCTAACTGACTGGTCCAGGCAATTTCGCCTAGATGGTTTGCCCCAAGCTCCACAACCGCCGCCTGATGACACTCGGTAAGCCGTAGCAGGGTAAGCGGCACACCGAAGTCGTTATTCAGGTTACCCTCTGTCGCTAGCACATCACCCAGTGGGGCTAACAGAGCAGCAGTCATCTCTTTGACTGTGGTTTTACCACTATTACCGGTTACCGCAACGATAGGTAGCTTATGACGATAGCGCCACTCCCTTGCCAAAAGACCCAGCCCTAAGCGGGTATCAGCACATACTAGCTGAGGCAAAGTGCTGTCGTTCGGCTGCTCCACCAGCGCTGCACTAGCGCCCTGCTCTCGCGCTTTTTCAAGAAAGTCATGACCATCAAAGCGCGGCCCTTTGAGCGCAACAAACAAACAACCCGGCACAATCTTGCGAGTATCAGTCACCACCGCTGTTAACGGCAGTTGAGGTAGTGCTGGAGGCAGGAGATTAAGCGCAGCAGCGACTCCTCCAAGCGTCCAACTCATTGCCCTGAATCCTTTAGTGCCAAGGCTTTTACAACCTGCTCATCATCTTGATAGGCGTGACGGACACCAGCTATTTCTTGGTAAGCTTCGTGCCCTTTCCCTGCCACCAGCACGACATCATTCTGGCCTGCTTGCTGAACTACATAGGCAATAGCTTGGCGGCGATCACCCAGCTCCATAAAGGGGGTATCCGGCGAGAGGCCGGCAATAATCTCCTTGCGTATCTGCTCGGCAGACTCAAAACGGGGATTATCATCCGTAATCACCACATGGTCCGCCAGACGCTCGGCCACCGCAGCCATCTCCGCACGCTTCCCCGTATCGCGCTCACCACCACAGCCAAAAAGGCACCACAGCTTGCCTTCGCTGCTACCTAAGTGCGCCTTAAGTGCGCCTAGCGCATTGTCTAGAGCATCCGGCGTGTGGGCATAATCGACCACCACACTAGGGCCACTAGCTGCACGATAAAGCGCCATGCGCCCAGGCACCGGCGTGAGCGCCGATGCTGCATCAAACAGGCGATCGAGCGTTTCTCCCACCCCATAAAGCACAGTTATCGCCAGCAATACGTTATCTAAGTTAAAGCGCCCCATCAGACTCAGATCGAGCGCTTTTTCGCCCTCAGGCGTAGCAATAAGTGCCTGCTGGCCCTCCTTATGAGGATGCCAGTCAAGTACGCGCAGCGTCACAGCATCGTCACAACCAGTAGCAAGCACCCGAACATTGCTGTCGCAACCAGCCAACATCAAGCGCGTTAATGGGTCGTCTGCATTCACTACCGCATGCGTTAACTCAGTGCGGCGAAAGAGCTTAGCCTTAGCAGCGGCGTAAGCCGCCATACTGCCGTGATAATCAAGATGATCACGACTTAAATTGGTAAAAACACCAACGTTAACGTCAACAGCTTCTAATCGGTGCTGATCCAAGGCGTGAGAGGATGCCTCAAGAGCAACACGCTTTACCCCCTGGCGAGCCAAATCTCCCAAGGCTTGCTGAAGTGCTAGCGGCCCTGGAGTAGTTAGGCCACTATCTAACAGCTGCCCCGGGCGACCTGTGCCTAAAGTACCCACAACTCCAGCAGGCGTTCCTAACAGTTCACTTAAAGCGGCAATATAGTGGGTTACCGAGCTTTTACCGTTGGTTCCGGTAACCGCGATCACTTGCAAGTCATTGGGAACGTCGAACAACGCCCTGCCTAACTCACCAAGGCGCAAGGACAAGTGCGGTAAATAAAGCACCTGTCCTTCCAGGGTGGCCTTACTCTGCTTGGTATGTGCCAATACGAAAGAAGCACCCAACTCTAACGCACGCTCAATAAACGCCCGTCCATCCTGCTGGCTACCCGGCACAGCAATAAACACATCGCCAGCGCTTAACTTGCGGGTATCGGTTATTAAACGGAGCTCTGCAGGCAAACCAAGTAATTCATCAGGTAATAAAGCATTTGGCCATACTTGCCTTAACGCTTGTAACAAACTGCTAGGGTGCAACGTCATGCAATCTCCTTCACGCTAATCGACCCCATGGTCCGGCGGCACATCTAGCAACCGTAACGCATTGCCTGTCACACTTGAAAACACGGGTGCAGCCACTGCCCCACCATAAAACTGGCCTGCTTTGGGGTGATCAATCATGACAACAGTAACAATACGCGGATCTGAAATCGGCGCTATACCCGCAAAAACACTGCGGTAAGCATCGGCCATATAACCCTGCTGACCAGTTTTACGCACGGTGCCAGTCTTACCCCCTACGCGATACCCCTCAACGCGCGCACGACGACCGCCTGAGTAGGCCCCAACGGAGGTTTCCAAAACATCTAAAAGATCATTGGCCACGCTTGGAGAGATCGCAGGAATTCCCTGAGGCGGCTCTGACAGCCTTAACAGAGAGGGAGGCAAGCGCTCACCGCCGTTAGCCAAAGCAGTGTAAGCACTGGCTAGCTGCAGTGCAGATACTGAAAGCCCGTAGCCATATGACAGCGCTGCTCGCTCACTACGCGACCAGCGTACCGGTGCTGGCAAACTACCCGCTGACTCACCGGGAAAGCCAGTACCCGGGCTATACCCCAGCCCCAACTGATTATATTTTTCCCAGATAGCGGTATCGCTTAGCCGTAGTGCCAGCCGAGACATCCCGATATTGGATGACTTCTCCAGAATGCCAGCCAAATCAAGCGCGCCGTAATTACGAAAATCACGAATAGTGAACTGGTCGACCCGCATCCAACCTGGCGAGGTATCTACCACGACATCCCGATCAACAACCCCACTTTCAAGAATCGCAGCCATTGCTAAAGGTTTCATAACTGAGCCTGGTTCAAATACATCAACCAACGCTTGATTACGCAACCCACGGGGATCTAACCCAGCACGATTATTAGGGTTATAGGAGGGCAAATTGGCTATCGCCAATACTTCGCCGGTACGTGCATCGAGCATCACCAGTGAGCCACCATCAGCTTCATGTTCAGCCACTGCTGCCCGCAACTCTCGATACGCCATATATTGAATGCGCTGATCAATAGCGAGTGTTAATTCACCACCAGGCTGGGCATCACGAATCACCCCAAGCTCACGCACTAGCCGCCCACGGCGGTCTTTAATAACTCGACGCTGACCTGGGTGCCCCGCCAAATAGGGCTGGTACGCAAGCTCCAAACCCTCTTGGCCAACGTCATCTACATTCGTCACACCCAACAGTTGGGCGGCTACTTCACCAGCGGGATAGTAGCGCTTGTACTCACGCTGGGGATAAACACCTGGGGTGCGCAAATCAAGAATGCGCTGTGCCGCTTCTGGTGTCATCTGGCGGCGCAAATACATAAACTCCCGACTGCTGAAGCGTGCTACCCGGGACTCAAAGTCATCAATCGTCATGCCTAGCGCCTGGGCCAGCATAAAGCGCTGGATACCATCATCGGGCAACTCTTGGGGGTTTGCCCAAAGAGTGACAACAGGCGTCGATATTGCCAAGGGCTCGCCATTACGGTCAGTAATCATGCCCCGGTGCGCAGGGATTGCTTCGTGACGCAGGGTTCGCGCATCCCCCTGACTCTGAAGAAAAGGGCGATCAATTACTTGCAGGAGCGTAATTCGCCCTATCAAAATACTCGACGCCAGGATCACGAGAATCAAAATAAATAGAAAACGCCCACCTGCTAGCGGAGGCGCAACTGGCAGTTGCCGGGACATTCCACCCCGTCGCTGCTGACTCATGGCCGAATGACCTCGACATCATTCACATCAGGAATACGCATATCCAGCCGTTCCGTGGCAATTTGTTCGATCCGCGCCGGGGTTGACCAAGCGCCCTCTTCAAGCAACAGCTGCCCCCACTCGGTTTGCAGCTGATTTTTTTCCTGCTCTAGCTGCTGCAACTGAGCAAACTGCATTCTGGTCATATGCGTGGTAGTGACAACGGCTAGGCCCGTCACCATGCAGAGCAAGAATAAAACGCTAATTACTAACGGCCACAAACGTATACGCAGCTTAAACGGCCACTCAGCACGCAATATCGCGACCCAACGTTCAATCCGATCCATACTCATGGTTGCATCCGTGATCACATTCGTTTGCGGGCGGCTCGCATCACAGCACTACGTGCTCGAGGGTTAACATCCACCTCGTCGTCACTTGGCCGCATTCCTTTACCCAGTGCTTCAAGACGACGATTTAACTGATCATCTCGAATGGGAACACCACGGGGCAAGTGAGTATCTCCCCGCACATGATGGCGGATAAAGCGCTTTACGCGACGATCCTCCAGGGAGTGAAAGCTTATCACTACCAGATGCCCGCCTGGAGCTAGCGCTTCAAGAGCCGCCTCTAAAGCAGCATCAAGCTGTTCTAATTCGCCATTAAGGTAAATGCGTAGCCCTTGGAAAGCCTTGGTGGCTGGATGCCTCCCCTTCTCCCATGCTGGATGAGCCGCCTTAAGCACTTCAGCCAAGTCTACGGTGTGGGTAAACGGTTTGTCAGCTCGCCGAGTAACAACCGCCCGGGCCAAACGCTTTGCATAGCGCTCCTCGCCAAATGTTTTAAACACATTGGCAATATCTGCCTCACGCGCACGCGCTAAAAAATCAGCTGCACTCTCACCCTGCGTAGGGTCCATGCGCATATCCAGAGGCCCGTTACGCATAAAACTAAAGCCACGCTCAGGATCATCCAACTGGGGAGACGACACTCCAATATCCAACAGCACACCTGAAAGTTTGCCATAAAGCCCATGCTCCTTGGCATACTCGGCTAAATGTGCAAACTCACGCTGGGTGATTTGAAAGCGCGCATCCTCAATCTCAGCTGCTGCAGCGATGGCTTGAGGGTCTCGGTCCATGGCCATCAAGCGGCCTTGCTCACCTAAACGCGAAAGGATAAGTCGGGAGTGCCCTCCACGGCCGAAAGTACCATCCAGGTAAGTACCATCGGGATCATGCACTAGCGCATCTACCGCCCCCTCCAATAAAACGCTGGTATGGCGATAGTGGGAAGCGACCTGGTCAGCGTCAGCAGAAGGCATTTTACTCTCACACAAAATTTGGGAGGGTGTGCTGAGCACACCCTTCATTGAAATGGGGAGTCGGCCGATAAGCCGGGTTCTGTCGTGGACAGTCATTCCTCTAGGCGCTGCGTCACCACAGCGCTCAAGCAACCTACCCGGACCCAGCGCGGGCCACGCCATTGGGTCCCTATTTGGTCTTGCTCCGAGTGGGGTTTACCTTGCCACGCACTGTTACCAGGCGCGCGGTGCGCTCTTACCGCACCCTTTCACCCTTACCGGCCCCGAAAGGCTTAGGCGGTCTACTCTCTGCTGCACTTTCCGTCGGCTTACGCCGCCCAGGAGTTACCTGGCACTCTGCCCTATGGAGCCCGGACTTTCCTCCCCTAAGCAGCCATTACTGGCATGTTAGCGGCGACTGTCTGGCCAACTCCGGCGGCAAGCATACCAGCGCCCTGCGTTTGCCTCAATGCTCACCTTTAATTGCTTGCAATCTTGCATACCATTCCTGCTTTCTTCCACCTAACATTCTGGCTGCAACAGCCGCTCCTTGCTTGACACCCACACCTTCTGCCAGCAAGGATTTCAATAATTCGTCTGCATGAATAGACTGATGATCTTCCTGCACAACAGCAGGCGCACCGGAGATAATCACCACAAACTCTCCCCGCGCCTGATTCACATCATTGGTCAAACAGTTGATTAATTCATCCGGAGAGCCATGCAGGAATGTCTCGAATGTCTTGGTTAACTCCCGTGCCAGCACTACATTTCTCGTTGGCATTTGTTCACGTAATGCCTCCAGAGTATGCAGAATACGGTGGGGGGACTCGTAGAACACTAGCGTTTCTTCACGTGCCTCCCACTGCTCCAACGCTTGGCGGCGCGCACCAGGTTTTGCAGGCAAAAAGCCGCCAAAGGTAAATCGGTCTGTTGGCAACCCAGCGCCAGAGAGCGCGGTAACCAGCGCACAAGCACCAGGCAAGGGCACTATTTTACGCCCCCTTGCACGCAGCTCTCTGACCAATACAAAACCTGGGTCACTGATTAGCGGCGTGCCTGCATCGCTAATCAAGGCCAGATCTTCGCCCGCCTCAAGATAAGCGTCCAGCGTATCTACACGGCGCGCCTCATTATGATCATGCAGCGAAAGCATCGGCTTATTAATCCCCAGGTGGGCCAATAAGCGACCACTGTGGCGCGTATCCTCAGCAGCAATCCGCGATACCTGCGCTAAAACCCGGGCAGCACGTGGCGTTAAGTCTTCCAAATTCCCAATTGGGGTAGCAACCACGTACAATGTACCCGGATGTTGGTGTGTCATTGTGACTCCCGATTTGTTAATGGCTTGCCCTGCCAGTGCGTTATGCTGTTGCAACGACTCATTTATCTGCTCGCCAAGCAGCGGCAGCGCAAATGGAAACTAAGGAAGGATACATGAAACAGTCACTACGTGGTTTACTTGCCACTGCCTTCGTGGCACTTCTCGTCACAGGGTGCGCCATGCAACCCCCAAGCGTGGTTGACCGCGTGCCAGACCAGGATGCCAACCGCTTGCTAAGCCAAGCTGAACAACAGGCCCCTGAGCAAGCGGCAAAGACGAGATTAGAGGCGGCTAACATTCTTGCCCAGCAAGGGCAGCGTGAAAACGCTTTTGAAGCAGCTGACTCAATTGACGAAGGCTTGCTCTCCGAAACTGATCGTGTGCGCTGGGCAATGCTTTACTCTGAACTTGCCCGCGCCCTCAACAACCCCCGCGCTGCTCTACGTGCAACCCAAGTACTTGACGATGAACTACCGATGCAAGCCAACCAACGGGAAACGCTTGCTGAACGCCGCCAATGGGCAAGAGAAGCTCTGGATCAGCCAGGAGAAGGGATGGTTGCAATACCCGAGCTTGAAGGCGTCAACATTCAGCGTATTGCTGTCGCCCTCCCGGAGTCAGGCCCATTGAGCAGCGTAGCCAACACTATTGCCTCGGCCATGCGTAGCCATAATGAAGTTCGTGGCGGCAACGTACAGCTCAGCTTTTTAAATGCATCGCAATACTCACTCGATGAAATGTATAGCCGTGCCGAGCAGATGAATGCACAGCTGATGATAGGGCCACTTGATAAAAGCCAAGTCACCGAATTAGAACAGCGAGACAGCGTACCACTGCCTACGTTAGCGCTTAATTATGGCAACAGCGAACGCAGCCGAGCCTCTCGACTACTTCAATACGGTTTATCAGCAGAAGATGAAGCTCGCCAAGCAGCTCGCCGCGCCCACCAGGATGGTCACCGTCAAATGGCTGTCATGGTGCCCGATAACGACTGGGGCCGCCGCGTAGGCGAGGCCTTCTGGAATGAGTTCCAGCGCCAAGGGGGCGAGGTAACCAACGCAGTACGCTACAACCCAAGCAGTTCGGTATCGAATGCCGTACAAACCGCACTCAATGTAAGTGGTGAGCGCGCGCGCCTTGGCAACATTGACGCCCTCTTTCTTTTAGCACTCCCCGACTATGCACGCCAAGTCCCACCCACAATGGATTATTACTACGCACCAAACTTGCCAGTTTACGCCACATCACACCTACATGAAGGGCGTCGCCAAATACGCCTAGATCAAGATCTTAATGATGTAATGTTTATGGATATTCCTTGGCAAATTCCTGATGCAGCAGTAGGCGGCGAGGAAGTTCTACCCTTTTATGGCACCTACCAGCGCCTTCGCGATGAGTCAGACGCCTCCATGTTTCGGTTAATGGCAATGGGAGTAGACGCCCTTGAGATTGCCACGCGCATGTCCGACCTTTCCACCCTGGAAGGCATGAGCGGCAGCACTGGCACTCTATACATCGCTAATGATGGTCGCATATATCGCGAACTGCCTTGGGCGAGATTTCAGAACGGCACACCATCACCAATTCTGATTCCTGGCTTGTTTGGAAATGACCAATAACGCCCGAACTGCCAGACATCGCGGCGCAGCCATTGAGCAGCTTGCTGCTCAATGGCTGCAGCAGCAGGGCTTGAGACTGGTAACCAGCAACCATCATGTTAAAGGGGGCGAACTAGACCTTGTTATGCTTGATCAGGATATTTTGGTCTTTGTAGAGGTCAAACATCGCACCACAACACGCTATGGTCATCCACTGGAAACAGTCACTGCACAAAAACAGTATCGCCTAATCCGCGCAGCCAAACTATACATAGCCCGGCATGCTATCTCCAGCCCCTGCCGCTTTGATATTCTAGCGATCACAGGCACGCCACCCTCACTCGTATTTGAGTGGGAAAAAGCAGCCTTCGATGCGTATTGACTCTTTTGACTAGGAAGCCCTAATGGACTTTCAATCCCGCATTCTCAATCATTTTAATGCCAGCATTGACACTAAAACCTATGCCAGCGAGGTACTACCACCTTTTATCGAAGTGGCTAGCCAAATGATGGTGCAGTGCTTAGTAAATGAAGGAAAAATCCTGGCTTGCGGCAATGGCGGGAGCGCAGGAGACAGCCAACATTTCTCTGCAGAACTCCTCAACCGTTTTGAACGCGAGCGCCCAAGCCTGCCCGCGCTAGCCCTAACAACTGACACATCCACACTTACCTCGATTGCTAACGACTACAGCTATAACGAAGTTTTTTCAAAACAAATTAGGGCGCTCGGACAACCTGGTGACGTGTTGCTAGCAATATCAACTAGCGGTAACTCGGCCAATGTGGTTCAGGCCATTCAAGCAGCCCATGATCGAGATATGACAGTTGTTGCACTCACTGGACGCGATGGCGGCGACATGGCTTCGCTTTTAGGGCAGGACGACTGTGAAATCCGAGTTCCCGCCACCTCAACTGCACGCATCCAAGAAGTTCATTTACTGGTTATTCATTGCTTATGTGATTTAATCGATGAACAGCTATTTGGTGGCACTGATTAAACAGCTCTAGCGTTTATTCAAAGCTTATCTTTTACTATTTAAAGGAGTCATCACGATGGCCTTGGGCTGCTCTTCTCGCAAACTCATTCTTGCCGCTGTATGTAGCGCAGTATTGCTAAGTGGCTGCGCTAACAACACAGCATCAAATCCCTCAAACTATGGCCAGCGCAGCAATGATGTCGAAGCCGTAGACGCCACTATCGAGCGTGAAGCTGAGCGCGCTCTTGCCCGCGCCGATGCACGGCTTGGTGATGCACGCATTCGCGCACATAGTTACAATGGCGCCTTATTACTAGTAGGCCAAGTACCCAGCGAAGAGCTACGCTCAAAAGCAGGAGATGTTGCCAGCTCACTACGCGGCGTAAACGAAGTCCACAACGAACTGGCAATTGCTGCACGCCTCCCTGCCAGCCAGCGCCTGACCGATACATGGATAACCACCAATGTCATTAGCCATTTAGCGACTAATGACCGTATCGATTCATCCAAGCTGAAAGTAACGACTGAGAATGCCAGCGTTTACTTAATGGGCATGGTAACTCGCGAAGAAGCAGACCGGATTGTTAATGCAGCCTCTGCGGTTGGCGGAATCCAGCGCATTGTAAAAGTATTCGACTACATAGACTGATGCTAGCAGCATATGCATTAAAAAAGCCTCACACAGATGTGTGAGGCTTTTGCCACCAAGCTTCTAACAAAAAGCTTACTTCACCACACGAAGCGTTGGCTTTCTCTTTGGCTTCTTTTGATCTGATTCAGAGTGATCACCTTCTTGCGCAGCAGAAGGCTCAGCGACAGTGAGCTCAGGCTTGGAAGCCTCAGCCACGCCCCCTGAAGCATTCTCGTCAAGCTCTGTGTCATCAAGCTCTACATCATCAAATCCTGCAGAACCAAGCTCAGGCTCATGCCCGAATACCATTCCGGCACCGTTTTCACGCGCATAAATAGCGATCAATGCCGGTGTAGGAATCATCACTTGCATTGGCTGCCCACCAAAACGTGCGCTAAAGCCAATCGCCTGATTCTCCATAAACAGATCACGCACAGCTGTTGGGGCCACATTCAGTACTATCTGGCCGTTCTGGACAAACTGGCGCGGAATCTCCACTCCTGGCTGCGTTGCATCAACAACCAAGTAAGGCGTTAGCTCGTTATCCAACAGCCACTCATAAAGGGCACGGGCGAGATAGGGACGACTCGACTTCATAAGACCCCCTCCTCCTAACAAGTAAGGTCCCTCACTAGTAAAGTGAAGGGACCATATGAATTCAAGCGCGCATCTCTTTTTCACGCTCACTTAAAGATGCCTTAAACGCCTCACGCTCGAATACCCGCGACATATAGCTTAAAAGCGGCTTTACCTGCTTTTCAGGCAGCTCGATATTTAACTCAGGCAACCTCCACAAAATAGGCGCTAAGCAGCAATCTACCAGGGTAAACTCTTCGCTCATGAAGTAAGGCATATCTTCAAAAATCGGCGAGATACCAATTAAGCTTTCGCGCAGCTCTTTACGCGCTTTGTCAGCCTCTTTTTTCCCACCACTGCGGACCTGCTCAAGCATTGGGCACCATTCCCGCTCTATACGATGCATCCAGAGGCGGCTTTGAGCACGTGCCACGGGATAAACAGGCAGCAGTGGTGGATGCGGGAAGCGCTCATCCAAGTACTCCATCATGACTTTTGACTCATAGAGTACTAAATCACGGTCTAACAGTGTGGGCACACTGTTGTACGGGTTGAGGTCTGCTAACTCTTCTGGAGGCTGCTCGTCGACAACTTCAACAATATCGACAGCCACCCCCTTCTCAGCCAGAACAATGCGCACACGATGACTGAAATGATCATCACCACCTGAGTAAAAGATCATTGACGACCGCTTGGCCACAACACCCATGAAAGCATCCTCGCATCAAAACAATTTCCAATAATAACACGCCAGCACCACCTTATGGGAAGGCAGCCTGCTTCGCACAACAATTGAACAGACACACAAAAGGCGCACGGCTTTCACCGTGCGCCTAACTTGCCAATCAACAACTATTGATTAGTGAATATCCCGCCAGTATTCACGCTTCAACAAGTAGGCAATAACACCAAAAATAAAGATAAAAATCAGAACCTTAGGCGCCAATGCTTGAGCCTGCAGCTTAGAAGGCTCACCAACATAAGCCAGGAAGTTGGTTAAATCATAAACCGCTTCCTCAAACTCAGCAGGCTCCATAGAACCAGGTTGGGTTACCTGCAGCACGTCGCAGGACTGATATTTACCTGATAGCGGGTCTGGGGATTGACCACGTACAGGCTGATCTGTTTCAGAACAAACCATTTCCTGCACACCCTGCAGCGGCTCCAGCACATTTGGCATCGCCACCAGTTCATACACAGTGTTGTTTACACCAGTAGGACGACTGGGGTCACGATAGAAACCCAACAGGTAGGAGTAAATCCAATCCGTACCACGTAGGCGACCATGCAGAGAGAGGTCAGGCGCAGCGGCACCAAACCAGTTGTCACCGTCTTCACGCTGCATGGAAATCTGCATCAAGTCGTTATACGCAAGGGAGGAAGAAAAGATTAAATTCTCTTCGACCAAATCTTGGGGAATATCGAAGTCTGCAGCCGCCCGTGCAAAGCGTTGATGCTCAAGAGAGTGACAACCCATGCAGTAGTTCACGTACAGCTGCATACCACGCTGTAGTGACTCTTTATCCTGCAAGTCAGGCGTCATTGAATGAGGCACGTCTGGCCCTGGCGCCGCGATAGCCATAAAAGGCACCAGCGCGAATAGCAGTGCGAACAGTTGCTTTTTCATTAGCCAGTCACCCTTTCCGGAACGGGTTTAGTCTTCTCAATGCTCGTGTAGATAGGCATTAGGATGAAGAAGGCGAAGTAGAGCAGCGTGCAGATTTGCGCAACCAGCGTACGCATTGGCGTTGCAGGAATCGCACCTAAAATCCCTAAAATCACGAAGCTGATTGAGAAAATCACGAGCGCAATACGTGACAACCAACCTTTGTATCGCATGGACTTAACAGCGCTTCGGTCAAGCCATGGCAACACAAATAGAATCGCGATCGCGCCCCCCATTGCCAGTACACCCAGGAACTCGGCACGCAGGCCCAGGAAGTCAAAGGTGATTGCCCGCAAGATGGCATAGAACGGCGTGAAGTACCATACCGGCGCAATATGATCAGGCGTCACCATCGGGTTAGCTGGCTCAAAGTTAGGCCGCTCCAGGAAGTAACCACCCCCTTCCGGGAAGTAGAACAACACCACAGCAAACACAAACAAGAACACCGCAATACCGACGAGATCTTTCACCGTGTAGTAAGGATGGAAAGGAATGCCATCAAGCGGCTTACCTGCCTCATCTTTCTTCTCTTTGATCTCGATACCGTCTGGATTGTTCGAACCAACCTCATGCAGCGCAATAATGTGCAGCACGACCAGCGCCAGAATAACGATAGGCAATGCCACTACGTGCAGCGCAAAGAAACGATTGAGGGTAATACCAGAAATCAGGAAGTCACCGCGAATCCACTGAGCAAGATCAGGACCAATACCAGGAATAGTGGCAAACAAGGAAATAATAACCTGCGCCCCCCAGTATGACATCTGACCCCACGGTAGCAGGTAGCCCATGAAAGCTTCCGCCATGAGCAGCAGATAAATAGCCATACCAAAGATCCACACCAGCTCGCGCGGCGCTTTGTATGATCCATACATCAAAGCACGGAACATATGCAGATAAATGACGACAAAGAAGGCAGAAGCACCTGTTGAATGCATATAGCGAATGAGCCAACCGTACTCAACATCCCGCATAATGTATTCAACAGAGCGAAAAGCTCCTTCCGCTGACGGGTTATAGCTCATGGTCAGCCATACCCCCGTCAAAATCTGGTTCACCAAGACTAAAAGTGCCAGTACGCCAAATATGTAGAAGAAATTGAAGTTCTTCGGAGCGTAATATTGGGTCAGGTGCTCCTGTACCATCTGGGTTGCTGGGAAGCGGTCATCAATCCAGCGCATGATACCGCTTTCAGCTTTCGCTTTATTTGGATTACCCATTAGGCAGCCTCCTCATCTTCACCCACTATGATGTCCTCACCCTCAAAACGATAGGGAGGCACCTCAAGATTGGTAGGCGCAGGTACGTTGCGGAACACACGACCAGCCAGATCGAAATATGATCCGTGACATGGACAGAAAAAACCACCAGGCCAGTCATCCGTTACCGCTGCCTCAGGCTCCGGACGATATAGCGGAGAGCAACCCAAGTGGGTACATACGCCCACGATTACACCCACCTCAGGACGTATAGACCGCAACGGACCCGTGATGTAGCTCGGCTGCTGCTGCTCACTTGAATCCGGATCGGCAAGACGACTTGGATCAAGATTCTCAGTACGCTCATTCATTTCAGGCGTTCGGTTAATAATCCACACCGGACGACCACGCCATTCGATGGTGACACGCTGCCCCGGTTCGAGCTTAGAAAAATTAGCTCGAACCGGCGCACCGGCCGCCAACGCTCTGGCACTAGGCTGCCATGAAGCCACAAAGGGAACCGCAACCCCGACAGCGCCCACCGCCCCCACAACGGAGGTGGCGCCCACGAGGAAACGGCGCCGGCCTTTGTTTACGCCGTTATCTGCCATTTCTGGTTTCTCCCATCAGCTTACCCGTTCCGTCGCAAAGGCGTCTTGCGACGACGAATATCAAATACGCTCTATGTTAAAAAAACAAAGCGCTCGACACAAGAACAACCACCCGTGACCATGGTGGTAGGAGCATTATAATTTTTTGATTTTTCAATAAAAAACGCCCAGGTCGACGACCCGGGCGCTTTTGCCGCATAGCGTAACTTAACGCTTAGAGAACTGCGGACGACGACGTGCTTTACGCAGGCCGACTTTCTTACGCTCGACTTGACGCGCGTCACGGGTTACGTAGCCAGCAGCACGCAACGTGGGACGCAGATCTTCATTGTAGTTCATAAGTGCACGAGTGATACCGTGACGGATAGCACCTGCCTGGGAGGAGTTACCACCACCGGCCACTGTAACCATGATATCAAACTGGTTAAGTGTTTCGGTCAACTCAAGTGGCTGGCGCACAACCATACGGCCTGTAACACGACCGAAGTAGAGATCAAGATCCTGGCTGTTGACAGTAATTTTGCCAGAGCCCGGCTTCATAAACACGCGAGCGGTGGAAGTCTTGCGGCGCCCGGTACCGTAATACTGCTGTGTCATGGCGAAGATTTCCTCAGATGTTCAGTTCAAGCGGCTGTTGGGCAGCATGCGGATGCTCGGCACCGGCGTACACTTTTAACTTGGAGTACATGGCACGACCTAACGGACCTTTCGGCAGCATGCCTTTAACAGCAAACTCGATGATACGCTCAGGAGCGTGATCAAGCATCTTGTCAAAAGTCATGGAACGCAGGCCGCCCGGGTAACCAGTGTGGCGATAATAGGTTTTAGCCTTCGCCTTATTGCCGGTCACATGAACTTTCTCTGCGTTGATTACAACAATGTAATCGCCAGTATCAACGTGAGGGGTAAATTCGGGCTTATGCTTGCCACGTAGGCGGCGAGCAATCTCGGTTGCCAGACGACCGAGCGTTTTGTCCGTAGCGTCGACTACATACCAGTCGCGCTGGACGGACTGCGGCTTAGCACTGAACGTCTTCATGGATGAAATCACCAGATTAAATGTATTGGGTGACTTACACCGTTGCACGGTGAAGCACCATCCCTATTCTTTTTGGTTGCATGCCTAGCAAGCAACATGTAGCGAGGCGGCATTCTACAGCAAGGCTTCTGGCAAGTTAAGTACCAACGCTATTTTTATCACTACTAATTGCAATCCCCCTGCTCACACAGCAACGCAGCGCACGATGGAACACCAACAGCCTCTAACCCTTAAGGCTTGTGAGGCAGAGCAAGATATTCTTGGGACTGCATCTCTTGCAGGCGTGACAGCGTACGCTGAAATTCAAACGTTAATTTGCCGTCGGTATAAAGTAACTCCACCGGCACTTCGGCTGACATCAACAGCTTTACACCCCGATCGTAGAACTCATCGACCATATTAATAAAGCGCCGCGCCTGGTCATCCGTTTTGGCGTTCATCTGCGTCACATTTGACACCAAGACCGTGTGGAACTCTCGGGCAAGCTCAATATAGTCGTTTTGGCTGCGTGGCCCGTCACAGAGCTCAATAAACTCAAACCACGCAACGTCATCATGCAACCGGCGCGTTTTCAAGACACGATGATTAACTTCTAACGGCGCATTATCCTCACCAGGATGCCCAGCGATCTCACGGAAGCTACGTGCCAACTCCTGCTCAGCCACATCATCAAGAGGCGCATGAAAAATCTCAGCCCGCTCAAGGGCACGCAAACGGTAATCCACCCCCGAGTCTACGTTGACCACTTCACAATGCTGGTTTACAAGATCGATGGCGGGAATAAACCGCGCACGCTGCAAGCCATCTTTGTACAACTCATCCGGAACAATGTTAGAAGTGGCCACCAGCACAACACCGCGCTCAAACAGAGCCTCAAGCAAATTAGCCAAGATCATTGCGTCGGTAATATCCTTGACGAAAAACTCATCAAAGCAGATCACTCGAGCCTCAGTGGCAAATTTTCCTGCAATAAGGGTTAATGGATTCTTTTCTCCCTTATAGTGGGTTAACTCGTTATGCACCCGTTGCATAAAGCGATGAAAGTGAGTTCGCATTTTCTCAGGAAAGGGCAGCGCCTCATAAAATGTATCAACTAAATATGTTTTTCCGCGCCCTACCCCTCCCCAAAAATAGAGGCCACGCACCGACGGCACTGACCGCTTGCCAGGGGTTTTCTTCTTACCCATCAACCCAGCCATTTTGGCCTTAAGACCTTTACTGGCTACCACAGTTTTGGGTACCGCTGCTGGTGAAGCTACTAACTCATCGTAAAGCCGCTGAAGGTGCTTTACAGCCGCCTCTTGCGCGGGGTCATACTGGAAGTCGTCGCGGCTTAAGTCATTGCGATAACGCTCCATCGGCGTAAGCCGCTGAGCCTGATCCGACACCAGCTGTGCAGATAATGATGGCATCTAAATTGCCTCCCTCAGCGTTAAACACAGCCCATGCAGCCTGCAACAACCACACGGCCCGCCCCACGAAAAGAGGCTAATTATACGCTGCTCAGTAGCTAAGCGCATGAGCAGATTGACCTAACCGGCCCGCAGACGCCTATAATGGGCTTTGTTTCGTTGGCGCACTATAGGCAAAAGCCCAGCCGGAGCGCCTCAAGTTTCAGGGAGAACACCGTGGAAGCAAGCTCGCCATTCACCTTCGCAATTATTGGCATTATCATCGGCTTTATTGTCGGCTTGGCGAGCTATCGCCTGCTCAGCAAAGGCCAGCGGGAAAGTGCCGCTCTTCGGCAAGCACTATTGGAGCGTGAGCACTATATCGCCGAACTTAAGAAAGCCATGGGCAGTATCAGCTCGGATGTCCGCCAGCGTCTTGAAAACATTCGCATAGAAGCCGATCTACTAGAGCAGCAGCTTGACGACGGCGCAGCTCAATGGAAGCTGAGCAAACCCGCCGCCACAGGCGCGCCATCGACGAGCTTTACTGACACTGATGAGGCGCTCGACACACCAAGGGACTACGCAGACGGTAAGAGCGGCACACTTTCTGAAGACTTCGGCCTAAAAGAAAGCACCAAAGAGCAAGAGACCGTAACCTCACAGCCACCCCGCTATTAAGAAAACCACGCTAATCCACTACTATAGTTAATTTCACATCCCACAGTGGCGGCATCGATACAGTGATGCCGCCGCCTAAAGAACCAAGCCCGCTAAAAAACGCCAAGCTACAGCAGGTTATGAAACCTGAGCGATAAAGTACTATGCGGGATTATCAATATCTACAAAGCGGTGCTCGACTCCATACTCACTCGCCAACCACTCGCCTAACGCCTGCACTCCGTAGCGTTCAGTTGCATGGTGACCAGCAGCGATATAGTGAATTCCCATCTCTCGAGCCAAGTGGGTAGTACGCTCGGATATTTCACCCGACACAAACGCCTGCGCACCGGCCTCAAAAGCCGCCGTAATCATGTCCTGCGCTCCCCCTGTACACCATACGATTCGATCTACCACGTCGACACCAGGGGCCTCCACAACTAGCGGAGTACGCTGGAGCACTGCAGCCATTTGTTGGGCCAGCACAGTAATGGACTGCGGCTCACTCAACCGCCCTGACCAGAGCATGCCTTCGCCCAACTCCCCATCAAGGCAACCCTCTACTTTCCAGCCCAAGCGCCTAGCCAACTCGGCATTATTGCCCAGCTCAGCATGAGCATCGAGAGGCAGATGATATGCCAAAAGATTAATCTCGTTATCTAACAGCGTTTTAATGCGTCTCTGCTTCATACCGGTAATGGCGACTGGCTCGTTCTTCCAGAAATAGCCATGGTGCACCAGTACTAAATCAGCCTTCCAAGCCACAGCTTCATCGAGAAGGGACTGACACGCCGTAACGCCAGACATAACGCGACTGACCGTGTCACGCCCCTGAACCTGAAGGCCATTAACGGTAAAGTCTTTAAATTGCGAAACGCGTAATTGATGGTCGCATGCGGCGACTATTTGATCTCGGTAAATCACTCTGACTCCTTAACTGTTTTATTAGCGACCCTGAGGCACGAAGCGATAAAGTGTTACCATAAGACCATTGTAAAGCTCGCTTCGCGCTTGCGCGAACCTCGCGACTGTTGAGACCGCCACCCGCTGAGGAATTTACGCATGCACCGTTTTGTGCTGCCTTATTTATGGCCAATTTTAACCGGGCTATTAATTGCTGCCCTGGCACTTCTCGCCTTTCCAGAAAAACTGCCAAACCCTTTTCAGCAGCAGCCCCCACCGAAGGTCGAAACCACTCCATCACTGGTAACCACCAGTGATGAGCTATTGACAAACCGGCCTCCCCCTGAGATTCGTCAGGCCGCACCACTATCGCGCAGCCAAGGGCCAACAAGCTACTCAAGCGCCGTTAACCAAGCCGCCCCAGCGGTGGTTAACATATATTCATCGCGCATTGTTGCGCGTGACCAACACCCACTAATGTCAGACCCGTTCTTTCAGCAATTTTTCAGCGGTGACGATGCCACTACTCACCAACGTATGCTCTCCAGCCTCGGCTCTGGCGTTATCGTAAGCCAGGATGGCTACGTATTAACCAACCATCACGTCATCAATGGCGCTGACCAAATACAGGTCGCCCTACGCGATGGCCGGGAAACCCTTGCTGAAGTCGTCGGCACCGACCCAGAGAGCGACCTCGCCGTACTGCGTATTAACCTCGACAACCTACCCGTTATTGAGCTAACCAACTCTGAAGATGTAGCTGTAGGCGATGTTGCGTTAGCCATCGGCAACCCGTTTGGCGTCGGGCAAACCGTCACTATGGGGATTATTAGTGCCACCGGCCGAAGCCATCTAGGGCTTAATGCTTATGAGGACTTTATTCAAACCGACGCCGCTATCAATCCTGGCAATTCCGGGGGGGCGCTGGTGAATCCCGATGGCGCATTAGTGGGCATTAATACCGCTATATTTTCACGCTCCGGAGGGTCTCAGGGTATAGGCTTTGCAATTCCTGCCAATCTTGCCCATAGCATTCTAAATGAGCTAGTTACTCAAGGAAGGGTTATTCGTGGCTGGCTGGGCATTGAGGCCCAGGCTCTTTCGCGCGAGCTTGCGGCATCCTTTGGTTTGCGTACTCCCCAGGGAGTCATCGTGGCCGGGGTAGTCAGTGAAGGACCTGCCGACGAGGCAGGCTTACAGCCTGGTGATGTATTGCTATCAATCGATGGGCAAGCAATTTTGGATGCACGTGCAACGATGAGCGAAATCGCTTCTATCCCACCAGGGACTTCCTTACCACTGACAATTGTACGTAGCGGGGAGCGCATGGAAATGACGCTAAAGGTGGGTGAGCGACCGGTGCCTGATGGCGCAACATTAAGCGAGCGTCAGAGTGGCTCTTAAACCCACTCTGACGCCATTACACCGGTGACTCAGCAGTTACTGAGGACAGCTAGCTCACATACATCGCTATTCGTGACTTATCCGATGCTATTCGTGACTTATCCGATACTCTGCTGACCGCGCATGGGCGGTCAGCGATTCGCCTCTCGCCAGCACTGAGGCAACTTTACCTAATTCAGATGCCCCTTCCGCTGAACAGTGAATGATCGAAGAGCGCTTTTGAAAATCATACACTCCCAACGGCGATGAAAACCTTGCAGTACCTGATGTAGGCAGTACGTGGTTAGGGCCTGCACAGTAGTCGCCCAACGCTTCTGAGGTATGGCGCCCCATAAAGATAGCACCAGCATGGCGGATATCATCAAGCCATGCTTCCGGCGTCGCCACCGATAGCTCAAGATGCTCGGGCGCAACCCGATTAATCAGCTCAACCGCCTCAGCCTGATCCTTGCAGAGGATCAACGCCCCACGGCGACTAAGCGAAGCACGGGCAATCGTTTCACGCTCAAGTGTCGGTAGCAGCCGATCAATAGCAGCCCCAACGGCATCAAGGTGCTCAGCATCCCAACCAACCAGGATTGCCTGAGCATCTTCATCGTGCTCCGCTTGGGAAAACAGATCCATTGCCAACCAGTCCGGATCGGTCTTGCCATCAGAAACCACCATAATTTCTGATGGCCCTGCAATCATATCGATACCGACTTGACCAAATACCGCCCGCTTTGCCGTTGCCACATAAATATTGCCGGGGCCTACTATTTTATCAACGCGCGGCACGCTTTGAGTACCATAAGCAAGAGCAGCTATCGCCTGGGCACCGCCAATGGTAAACACATGGTCTACACCCGCCAAATGGGCCGCCGCCAGCACAAGGTTATTGACCACCCCGTCCGGGGTAGGCACCACCATAACGATTTCACGCACGCCCGCAACATGAGCAGGAATAGCATTCATCAATACCGATGAAGGGTAAGCTGCCTTTCCACCAGGCACATAAATACCGGCACGATCAAGCGGCGTCACCTTTTGACCCAACACTGTGCCATCAGCCTCTTCATACTGCCAAGAATTAGGCTTTTGGCGCTCGTGGTAACGCTTGATACGCTCAGCTGCAACAGCTAAGGCGTCTCTCTGATGATAAGGAAGACCATCAAATGCCGCCTGCAGCTGCTGAGCAGAAAGACGCAGCTGATCCATATGGGCAACATCCATACGATCAAAGCGATTCGTCGCCTCAATAACAGCGGCATCACCACGCTGTTTGACATCGGCAAGTATGTCATCGACCCGCGCCTGCACTGCTTTATCAGATACGCCTTCCCAGTCTAACAACGCATCAAGGCGCTGATGAAACGCCGCATCCGCCGTTGAGAGTCTAGCTATCGTGGCTATGGACTTATCACGCATGGCAAACCTCGTATCATTCAGTCGGCTGTGTCTGACGCTGCTTAACGGCACTATCCAAACGGGCCAGTAATGGCTTAATTCGGTCATGCTTCATGGTCATGGATGCTTTATTCACCACAAGACGCGTGCTGATATGAGCGATCAGCTCACGGGGCTCCATACCGTTGGCACGCAGAGTGTTACCCGTATCAACGATATCAACGATTTCATCAGCCAGATTCATGAGCGGGGCCAATTCCATCGCACCATAAAGCTTGATGACTTCCGCCTGTATCCCCTGCTCCGCGTAATAACGGCGCGCCACGTTAACGAACTTGGTGGCAACCCGACGGCGAGCATGAGCAGGAAGCAGCCCTGTCACACCTGCGGTCATCAGCTTACAGCGAGCAATCTCAAGGTCTAAGGGCTCGTACAGTCCTTCCGCACCATGCTCAAGCAGTACATCTTTACCCGCAACACCCAAGTCCGCTGCACCTAATTGAACATAGGTAGGCACATCGGTCGCGCGGATTATCACTAGCTTTACATCAGGTAGGTTAGTATCGAACAACAACTTACGGCTCTTGCTCAAATCCTCTACGGGGGTAATGCCTGCATCCGCTAAAAGCGGCAATGTTTCATCCAAAATACGCCCTTTGGAGAGGGCTAAAATCAGTTGCTTACTCATTGTATCGGCCAATGGTTAATAGCATGGCTTAGCCAGGTATACGGCGAATTTTCGCACCCAGCAGTTGTAATTTCTCTTCGATGCACTCGTAACCACGGTCAATGTGATAGATGCGGTCAACAAGGGTCTCACCTTCCGCCATCATCGCCGCAATCACTAACGATGCAGAGGCCCGAAGATCCGTCGCCATGACCGGCGCCCCCGAAAGCTTGTCGACACCCTTAATTAGGGCCGCATTGCCTTCAAGAACAATATTGGCTCCCATGCGATTAAGTTCTTGCACGTGCATAAAGCGGTTTTCGAAGATCGTCTCCACTACCCGCGAGTCACCTTCAGCTACCGCATTCATGGCAACAAACTGCGCCTGCATATCAGTTGGGAAAGCCGGATAAGGTGCCGTACGGATATTAACCGCCGTAGGCCGTTTGCCATGCATATCCAAGGCAATCCAGTCATCTCCAGTGGTAATCTCAGCGCCAGCCTCTTCTAACTTGGCAAGCACAGCCTCTAAGATATCAGCTCGGGTACGCTTTACCTTGACTCGGCCACCCGTCATCGCGGCCGCCACTAAAAACGTGCCAGTCTCGATACGGTCAGGCATAACGTCATGCTCGCAGCCATGCAACGACTCAACACCTTCGATAATGATTGTGTCGGTACCATGCCCACGGATGTTGGCCCCCATCTTGATCAAGCATTCAGCAAGGTCAACCACTTCCGGTTCACGAGCCGCATTTTCAAGAATGGTTTTACCATCAGCAAGGGTTGCAGCCATCAGCAGGTTTTCAGTACCCGTCACCGTCACCGTATCAAAATAGATAGTGGCGCCCTTTAAACGCCCATCCACCCTAGCTCGAATGTAACCGCTTTCGACATGAATATCCGCCCCCATTGCTTCCAAGCCACGGATATGCAAATCAACCGGGCGAGAACCAATGGCGCAGCCACCTGGCAGCGACACATCAGCCTTGCCAAAATGCGCAAGCAGAGGGCCAAGCACCAAAATAGATGCCCGCATTTTCTTGACCAGCTCATAGGGCGCATGGCACTGGGTCACTTGAGAGCCGTCTAGCTGAATACTTAGCTTCTCTCCCATCACCGGCTCAACGCCCATTCGTCCAAGTAGCTCAAGGGTCGTCGTAATATCCTGCAGGTGGGGCAAATTACCAATAACCACAGGGCCATCGGCTAGCAAACTAGCGCATAGAATGGGTAGCGCTGCATTTTTAGCGCCACTGGCCCACACTTCGCCATCAACTGATCCGTTTCCGGTAATAATTAATTTATCCATAAGGCCGCCCGTTACTGGGCGTTCTCCGGAGCAGTTTGCCACTGCGCCGGAGTAAACGTTTTGATGCTAATAGCATGAAGCGCGCCGGAAGCGATCTCGTCGCTCAACGCTGCATAAACAAGCTGCTGACGCTTAACAGGAGAGAGACCATCAAAGGCTTCGCCAACCGCAATCACCTGAAAATTACAGCCTTCCCCCTGGATATGAAAGTCACATCCTTCGATGCGGGATACAAGCAGTGCTTTTACTTCATTGGGTTGCATGAGACAGGAAACTCCTTGGGGGCCATTTGGATAATTGAAAATAGGCAAACATGATAAAGAAAAGCGGCTCGCTTGGCGATGTTGGTCTACACGCTTAGAGCACCGCACCAGGGTGCGCGATTAGCTCATCCAGCTCAGCCAAGGAAGCGAGCCGATTTAGTGGTGTCGATAGCAGAATGGATTCTATGGCGATTTGCTGGCTATTACAGGTACGCATCCACTCGAATAGGATGCTGATTGCAACGCTACTGGCCACAGCAACGCCTGTAAAATCAAATGCCGCTTTCTTCAAGCCACTGCCTTTTAGCCATTTCATGCCCACAGCGGCCAACTCGGCCGCTGCGTTTACATCTACATCTCCACTTACCTTTAGCGTATGCCCCTGCGCTTCAAGCGCAACACTGGGCCGTGACAACAGCAGCGTCACGCATCGCCCCCCCGCTCCAACTCTTCAACGCCAATCTCAGGAGACCAACCACGAATCACCGCATCGTAGTCGCGGTTATTCTCCCGCATGGCCTGATCAAACTGGTTGCGGAACGTTAAACCCAGGTTAATGCCATTAACAATCACATTCACTACGCGCCACTCACCATCGGAGAGCCTAAGGCTGTAGCTCACAGGGTAAATCTGGCCATTATTCGCGACAACTTCCATATCGACACTGGCCTGATCATCGTGACGCTGCCCGCGCTGGCTATCCAACACACGTAGTTCATCATAATCGAAGGTCACTAGCCCACGGGTGTAGGTATCAATAAGCGTTTGCCGAAACACATTGGCAAATCGGCTACGCTGCTCAGGCGTCGCATTACGGAAATAGCTGCCCATTACGCTGGCGCCTATATAACGAAAGTCCGCTACTTCCTCAAGGTTATCGTTAACCAATACTTTCAGCTCATCGAGGTTTTGAGCGTAGTAATCCTCTCTCCCTTTAAGCTGAGCCATGAAAGAGCTGACATTTTCACGCACTAGCGCCTCAGGAGTCTGACTCTGAGCCTGAGCAGTGAGTGACATCCCCCCCATGGCTACTGCCATCACTAACGCATACAGCCAACGGGTCGGCATTTTATTTAACTTCTGCATAATCTTTACCTCATCGTTCTGAGTACTTAAATCAGGACTATATCAATCAGGGCTATGTCAATCAGGGCGATGTCAATCAGGGCGATGTCCCAAGCCATGCTTGGGGCGGTGACCACTGCCATTCTCGCCAGCACTGTGCTCATCAACACGTCAGTTCGCCTAGCTAGTTACTAACCATATTGGATACAAATTGCTGGATTAGTTCTTCTAATACCAAGGCAGATTGGGTGTCATGTATAATATCTCCTTCGTGCAACACATCAGGGTCCCCTCCCACACTTAGCCCAATATACTGTTCCCCAAGCAAACCTGCCGTCAGAATAGCAGCTGTTGTATCTCGAGATAGCTGCCCTTCCAATTCACTATTTAGGCTTAATATAACGCGAGCATCATACCATTCGGTGTCCAGCTCTATCGCCTCTACACGCCCCACAGTGACCCCAGCCATCGTGACTCGTGCGCGCGGTTTTAAACCACCTATATTGGAAAAATTAGCCTCAAGCCGGAATGTATCAGACGGTGTTGAAAGAGTGAGGCCGCTAACCCGCATACCAAGGAACACGAGCCCCAAGATACCCGCCAGCATAAATAGGCCAACGCCAAACTCCATAGTTTTAGTGCGCTTCATGAAACTGCTCCACCTATGAAAGGCCGCCGAACATGACGGCGGTGAGTACAAAGTCAAGCCCCAGGACGGCTAGCGAGGAATACACAACGGTGCGCGTGGTGGCACGTGAAATGCCTTCAGAGGTAGGCACAAGGTCATAGCCTTGGAATACCGCAATCCAGGTAACAACCACGGCAAATACCAGACTTTTAATCATGCCGTTACCAACGTCGTTTATAAATGACACGCTGGACTGCATATTGCCCCAGTAAGAGCCCTCAAAGACCCCAAGCCACTCGACCCCAACTAAGTAGCCACCCCAAATCCCCACAACGCTAAATCCAACCGTAAGGACAGGTAGCGCTACAAATCCCGCCCATAGTCGCGGTGCCACCACGCGGCGTAATGGGTCAACGCCAATCATTTCCATACTGGTCAACTGCTCTGTCGCTTTCATTAGCCCTATTTCAGCCGTTAATGCAGACCCTGCACGCCCAGCAAAAAGCAATGCAGCTACCACCGGAGCCAACTCACGTAACAAAGAGAGTGCCACCATCTGGCCTAAGGCTTGCTCAGCACCAAAATCGACCAAGATGGTATAACCCTGTAACGCCAGCACCATGCCAATGAATAAGCCAGATACCAACACGATAGCGAGGGATAGCACACCCACAAAATGCAGCTGTTTTAACCATAGGGTCCACCCCTCTTTAGAGGGAATACCAACAGCGGACTGCGCTAAAAAAACGCCTGCTCGCCCTAGCGCCTCCATAGCCTCGCACCCTTTACGACCTAGGCGAGTGATATAAGCGGCGCCTTGCTTGAGTTTTGACTGCATTTATCCTGCCCTCGTTACCGAAGCGTGCCCGAGAATATCGCGGTAGAAACTTTCAGCGGGATAATGAAATGGCACCGGACCATCTGGCTCACCATGAATAAACTGGCTCACCCGTGGATCTTGGTTAGCGTCAAGCGTCTGTGGCGTACCGTGGGCAACCACCTGCCCATCAGCAATCAGATACAGGTGGTCTGCAATACTCAGCGTCTCTTTAATATCATGGGAGACCACCACAGAAGTTAGTGATAACGCCTGATTTAGCCGCTTGATTAGCTGTACCAACACCCCCATGGAGATGGGATCCTGCCCCACAAACGGCTCATCATAGAGAATTAGCTCAGGATCTAGCGCCACCGCCCGCGCCAGCGCCACTCGCCGCGCCATCCCCCCCGAAAGCTCAGCGGGCGTTAGGGCACGGGCACCGCGCAACCCCACAGCCTGTAGCTTTAACAACACCAGGTCGCGAATCATGGCATCCGGCAAGTCCGTGTGAACTCGCAACGGGAATGCGACATTTTCAAACACGTCCAGATCAGAAAACAGCGCGCCACTCTGAAACAGCATGCCCATCCGTTTGCGTAGCGCAAACAGCGCCTTACGCGACAGGCGGTGCACATCCAGCCCATCAATCAGCACCCTGCCTCGGTCTGGCGTCAACTGGCCGCCTATCAGTTTAAGCAGTGTTGTCTTGCCGGTGCCGCTGGGGCCCATAATAGCCGTCACTTTTCCGCGAGGAATCGTCATATTGACACCGCGAAAAATATCGTGCTCTCCCCTAGAGAAGTGCAAGTCTTCAATTTCTATGAAGGGAACATCTGTCATAGGCTGATTGACCTTCATCGTCATCTCGCAGAAGCACGCGTACACACCACCAGCGCTCACTACGCAGTTGAAATCAATTGGAATTCATCGTTAAAAAAACAGTGTTTTGTAAATGTTATCGAACATCGTATCCTAACACTACTTGTAGTAACAGTTAGCAGTAATAGCAGCATCAATGATGGTCACCATTATGCACAACACCAGCATTCTCAGATTTTGAGGCGATTTACCAGCAAGCGCTTTACCAACAAAGCGCAACGAGATGTTATTCTTACTTATTCACTTTGTCCGCTAATGAGAACGAGAAAATCATGCGCCAGCCAACTTCTACACCCAGCCAGCTGCGTGAAAGTGCGCTGCGCACCCTGCAAATAGAGCAAGCTGCTATCGGAGGCTTGCAGGGAAAACTTGACGAAAGCTTTGATCATGCCTGTCAATTAATTCTTGCCTGCCAGGGCCGGGTAGTCGTTACCGGCATGGGAAAATCCGGCCATATTGCTGGTAAGCTGGCTGCCACACTTGCCAGCACAGGAACACCGGCCTTCTTTGTTCACCCTGGAGAAGCCAGCCACGGTGACCTTGGCATGATCACCCGTGCGGATGTGGTATTAGCACTATCTAACTCCGGTGAAACCGCAGAGGTAACAGCACTTCTTCCGCTGCTTAAAAGGCTCGGCACCCCCTTAGTGAGCATGACTGGGCGCCCCGGATCAACACTGGCAAAGCATGCAGACGCCCACCTTGACAGCGGCGTCGAGCGAGAAGCTTGCCCCCTTGACCTTGCCCCGACCAGTTCAACTACTGCCGCCCTTGCACTCGGCGATGCGCTCGCTGTCGCGTTACTAGAAGCACGAGGCTTTACAGCGGAGGATTTTGCGCTATCTCACCCTGGTGGCAGCTTAGGAAAACGCTTACTGCTACGAGTTAAAGACTTGATGCATGAAGGCACCCGCCTGCCCCAAGTAGCACTGGGCAGCCCGCTGAGGGATGCGCTACTGGAAATTACTCGGCAAGGGCTGGGCTTCACCTGTGTCGTCGATAGTGAGGGACGTTTAGCGGGCGTGTATACCGATGGCGACCTACGCCGCACCTTAGACCAGTTTCATGATCTACGCGAAGTGCGTGTAGATGATGTGATGACTCGGCCCGGCAAACGCATTGGGCCAGAGGTATTGGCCGCAGAAGCTGTTCGCATCATGGAAGATAGCCGCATTACCGCCCTCGCCGTTGTTGATGAGCAGCAGCGCCCAATTGGCGCCCTGCATATGCATGACCTTTTAGTCAGCGGTGTTATCTAATAATACTCCCCCTAACACAATGGAGGCTTTATGGCCCTACCTGATGCTCTACTTGACAGTATTCGCCGTGTACGCCTCTTAGCCCTTGATGTAGATGGCATCCTGACCGATGGGCGCCTCTACTTCCAAGCCGATGGCATAGAGATTAAGGCATTTCATACCCAGGATGGGCATGGCCTAAAACTATTAAAGCGAGTCGGCATCCATGTTGCATTGATTACTGGCAGAGACTCGACCATGGTGAGCCAGCGTGCAGCTTCACTGGGCATTACCCATGTCTATCAAGGTTGTGAGGATAAACTCGCCACGCTGAAAGCACTTTGCCAGCGTCTCGGTATTACGTTAGAGCAAGTCGCCTACTGCGGTGACGATCTTCCTGACTTAGCACCCATTAAACGCTCAGGGGTAGGCATTACCGTACCCAACGCACCTGATTACATGCATACCCATGCAGACTGGATCACGGACCGCCTTGGTGGTCACGGCGCGGTGCGTGAAATTTGCGACACGCTGCTCATGTCACAGGGCCATTGGGACGCTGTCTTAGATACGTACCTACACAGGCGCCCGTGATGTTCAGGTGGGTAAAACAACGTATCTGGCTTGTAGGGCTTGTTGTTAGCCTGGGCGCTCTGCTGGTGTGGATAGACCCACGCGGCCCACAAGAGATCGCTCCAGACCCTGCAGCTCAAGCCCAAGAGCCAGGACATGTATTAGAGAATGCCGAAATAACTTTATTTGGTGAAACTGGCGCGATCAAACAATCTCTAGTCGCCCCCTACCTGGTTCATACCCCTCAAAGGGCGATGACAGAAGTTACGTCGCCTCGAGCAACGCTGTTTGATCGTGAACAACGACAGTGGCTGGCAACCGCCAACCAGGGAATGCTAAACACCGAGACTCATGCACTGACACTCAGCGGTTCAGCAAGATTGCTTGCACCAGACGAAGGCTGGCAGTTAGATACAGAGCTATTACACTATGACGGCTTAGTGCGCCACGCTTGGAGTGAGGCACCAGCACTGTTTCAGCAGCCGCCACAACAGATGAGCGCTTCCCGTATGGATGTATGGCTTGATGATAGCCAGGTGCGCTTAACCGATAATGTGCGCGGCATACACCCACCCGCCACTCAAACGCCTTAGGAGTCGCCATGAAAGCATTTCTCTGCACTGCGCTGTTGGTTCTAGCGGTGCCTCTCTCAGCGGCTGCCCAAACGACGCAAGCCCCTGTAGAAGTTGAAGCAGATCGTCTAGATCTTGATCAGCGCGCAGGTACAGCAGTGTATACCGGCAATGTAAATATTCGTCAGGGCAACATGCAGTTGCGTGGCGAACGCATTGAAATCCAGCGTAACGATGCCGGCGAACTCTCACGGGCTACCGCAATTGGGGAGCGCGCCTACCTGCGCAACCAACTAGAAGGCGAGGATATGATGGAAGGCTGGGCACGGCGTATCATCTACCACGTATCTGAACGGCGGATAGAGCTCATTGACCAAGCAGAGCTCTCCCAGCGTGGCGACCGCTTCCAGGGAGGACGCTTAGAGTACTTCATTGACCGAGAGGTCGTGCAGGCGCGCTCTGACGTCAGTGGAAGCGAGCCACAGCGTATTCGCATGACCCTACAGCCCGCGCAATAGGGAGCTCATTTGTGACAACCCCTCACAGCACAGCAACAAATGAAGCCGCTCCACTTAAAACGCTATACGCTAACCACTTGGCCAAAAGCTACAAGCGTCGCCGGGTGGTCAAAGATATTAGCTTGGAAATCACCCAAGGTAGCGTAGTGGGGTTACTTGGCCCTAATGGTGCAGGTAAAACCACCTCTTTTTATATGATCGTTGGGCTTGTTAAATCTGATGCTGGCAAAGTGTCCATTGATGACCTGGATTTAACCCGCGCCCCCATGCACGAGAGAGCTATTGCAGGCATTGGCTATCTGCCTCAAGAAGCCTCTATTTTTCGTAAACTTTCAGTAGCCGATAACATAATGGCAATACTGGAAACACGCAAAGAGCTTGATCGGAGTGCGCGTGAGCAGCGCCTTGAGTCGCTACTTGAAGACTTTCATATCACCCATATCCGTGACAACTTAGGCATGAGCCTCTCCGGTGGCGAGCGCAGACGCGTGGAAATTGCTCGTTCACTGGCAACAGAGCCAGCGTTTATCTTGCTAGATGAGCCATTTGCAGGCGTAGACCCTATCTCGGTTGGTGATATCAAAACAATCATCCGCGCGCTAAAACAGCGCCATATCGGCGTGCTAATCACCGACCATAATGTGCGCGACACGTTGGACATCTGCGATATCGCCTATATCGTCGGCGATGGACAAATCATTGCGAGCGGCGACCCGCAGTCAATCCTCGATAACCAGCGGGTCCGAGAAGTTTATCTTGGGGCTGATTTTCGCTTATAAACAAGCACTCACACGCTATTTACTTCTGGTGGCATGCTTATTGCACTTGCACCCAGGCATAACTCGCACTAGGGTGGAGCTTTCTGATTAACGAGTGGTTCTCAGATGGTCATGAAAGCTTCTCTTCAACTGCGTATCGGTACCCAGCTGACCATGACACCTCAGCTGCAGCAGGCGATTGCACTGCTACAGCTCTCCACACTCGACCTGCGTCAAGAAATTCAGCAAGCGCTAGATGCTAACCCGATGCTGGAACAGGAAGATGAGTTCGGTGAACAGGCGGTCAGCGAGACACCGGAAGCAGAATGGTCTGAAAGTATCCCCAACGAGCTTTCTGTTGATAGCGATTGGTCAGACACCTACCAGGATATGGGCAGTTCAGCTGGCAGCAGTGAAGGACCGGATTTCGAGCGCCAGGCAGCAGGACAGAGTCTACACGGACACCTGCTTTGGCAACTTGCAATGACCGACTTCTCCCTGCGTGAACACGCCATTGCCGAAAGCCTGATCGACGCCCTTGATGCCAATGGCTACCTTACCCAACCGCTTAACGATATCCGTGAGGGTTTAAAGGCCCAAGGCCTGGATGGCCTAAGCCAGCGTGAAGTGGAAAACACCCTTTTACGCCTGCAACAGTTTGAACCAACCGGTGTTTTCGCCCGGGATTTGCGAGAGTGCCTAATGCTTCAGCTCGCCACACTCCCTGAAGACACTCCGCTTCTGATGCCTGCAAAACGGCTTGTGCGCCAATTTCTTGAAGCACTTGGCAAAGACGACATGCGCCTTCTAAAACGGCGATTAAGCCTTAATGAAGAGCAGCTCGATGATGTCATTCGCCTAATACGTAGCTTAGACCCACGCCCCGGTAGCGCCTATGGAGTTACCGACGATAGCTACATTACCCCTGACCTGGTTGTCCGGCATGACAATGAAGGTTGGCACCTTGAACTCAATCCAGAGGCACTGCCTCGGCTGCGGATTCAACCCGACTATGCAAGCCTCATAAAGCGTGCGGATAAGAGTCAGGATAATCAATTTTTGAAAGAGCATCTCCAGGAAGCCCGCTGGCTGATTAAGAGCCTTTCAAGCCGCAATGACACCTTGCTGCGCGTTGGCCGTGAAATCATTGCCCGTCAAATAGGCTTTCTAGAGCACGGCGAAGAAGCTATGAAACCGTTGATTTTGGCCGATATCGCCGAAGCCGTTGAGATGCACGAGTCAACTATTTCACGAGTCACCACCCAGAAGTATATTCATACGCCCCGCGGCGTCTTTGAGCTTAAATATTTTTTCTCCAGCCAGGTAAGCGGCCAAGATGGCGGCGACAGCCACTCAAGCACGGCTATCCGCGCCCGGCTGAAAAAACTAATTCAAGAAGAACCTCCCGGCAAACCCTTGTCCGATAGCCGATTAGTCACTCTCTTGGAGGAAGGCGGAATCAACGTTGCAAGGCGCACAGTAGCCAAATATCGGGAATCAATGGGCATTCCTTCCTCTAGTGAGCGGCGTCGTTTACGCTAGTTACAAAGGAAACACCGCTACAGGGCTTTGCAACAGCGTAAAAAGGGTTACAATCGAAGTACAGTCCCATGGATAAGGAGCACGTCAATGCAAGTAAACATCACTGGTCATCATGTAGAACTGACTGACGCCTTGCGTGACTATGTTAATGAGAAGCTAGAACGCGTAGAGCGTCACTACGACAACATTACGACAGTCCAAGTGACCTTATCTGTAGAAAAAGAGCGCCAACAAGCCGCCTGTACTCTGCATGCGGCAGGGGCTGACCTTCATGCCGAAGCACTAGATAACGATATGTATGCTGCCATTGATGCATTAGCAGACAAAATCGACCGTCAACTCGTTAAGCACAAGGAAAAAGCACAAGCTCGCGCCCAGGGCGCAGGCGTGCGTTAATTCAATGACGTTGGAAACCATACTCCCCCCGGAACGCGTGTTATACGACGTTCCCGGGGGCAGCAAAAAAAGGGTGCTGGAGTTTTTCAGCACCTTTATTGCTCAAAACACACCCAGCCTGGATAGCCAGGAAGTTTTTAGCCGTCTGATTGGTCGCGAACGCTTGGGAAGCACAGGAATCGGCAATGGTGTTGCCATTCCTCATGCGCGCAGCCCCCACTGTAGTGCGCCTATCGCAGGTTTTTTAAAACTTGCCGAGCCGGTTGATTTTGACGCCATAGATGGCGACCCGGTGGATCTTGTGTTTGTTTTGTTGGTACCAGAAGAAGCTGACGACACTCACTTAGCCCTACTTGGGCAGGTTGCCACTATTATGAGTGAGGCAGACACGCGACAGCAACTGCGCAAAAGCGCTAGCCAGCGTGAACTATTAGAGCTAATAACCTCTAAGATTCGTGAAAAATCAGCATCTTAAAACATCTGTCGTAACACATCTCACTGCAATTCTTCTTTAGATTTTACTTATGCCTTGGCAGGCCAAGAGAAACTCTATGCAACTGGTGATCATTAGCGGCCGTTCAGGGTCCGGTAAATCTATCGCCTTACAAGCGTTAGAAGATCTTGGCTATTACGCCATCGACAACTTACCCGCCATGCTGCTTGGCGCCCTGGTGGATGAACTACGTGAGCAAGGTGGGCGCACCCATCTTGCGGTAAGCATCGACGCCCGTAATTTACCAGCTGCTCTTGAACAGTTACCCACACTGCTTGAAGAGCTCAAGCAGCGTCATATCCTCTTTCAGGTAATTTACCTGACCACCGATGCGCGGATTCTGTTGGAACGCTACTCTGCTACGCGGCGCCGACACCCGTTAACTCGTGATAGTGATATGACCTTAGAAGAGGCAATTGATAAAGAAGAAGAAACGCTGCTTGAGATACGCGAACTTGCCGATTTAATGATCGATACATCACGGCTTTCCGTACACGACTTGCGCCGACGTATTACCGATCAAGTTGCTCACCAGCGTAGTGATCAATTGACCCTTACGCTGGAATCATTTGGCTATAAGCGCGGCGTACCGATGGATGCCGACATTGTATTTGATGTGCGCTGTTTACCGAACCCTTACTGGGATCCGACGTTGCGCCCGTATAACGGAAGAGATGCCAATATTGTGGCTTTTCTCAGTAGTTATCCGATCGTAGACGCCATGCGCAGCGACATCTACGGCTGGCTGGAGAAATGGTTGCCTGCTTACCAAAACAGCCAAAGAAGCTATATGACAATCGCCATTGGCTGCACCGGCGGCCAGCACCGTTCTGTTTACATGGCTGAACAGCTGGCGCAGCAGCTTATAAAACATACAGGGGAAGTGCAGCTACGGCACCGTGAACTGGGGCTTCAATACTCCCTCAGTGAGCGACAAACGCAACCACTATCCTCAGCATCAGTCAAACCTGAGTAGGCATAACGCCTAAAACGTACCTACCCATCATAGACGACACCACTCGGCAAAAAGGAACCAGGGTGCCAGAAAGAACCTTAACTCTCACCAATCAGCGTGGCTTACATGCGCGTGCGGCTACAAAGTTAGTCAAATGCGGGCAACAATTTTCGGCCAACATCTATGTTCATAAGCAGCAGCAAATAGCCGACGCTGCCAATATCATGTCCCTACTGATGCTCGCAGCGCCCTGCGGTACTGTATTAAAGGTTGTTGCAGAGGGTGATGATGCCGAACAAGCCCTAGAGGCGATCCAAAACCTGTTCGATGCACGATTTGATGAAGAGCAATAGCCACCAACATTGCTCTTCTTTAACAGTGACGATTAACCTTCTACTATGAGCTGCTTTTTTTACTTAGAGCTGCTTACTTAGACCTGCTTACTTAGACCTGCGACCAACTCCTAACTTCCGGCCACGGTCATCGCATCGATGAGCCAACTGCCGGTATGAATGCTACCGCGGGTGTCAATGTCATCGGCAATTCCGACCAACCCCGCGAACATCGCGGTTAGATTCCCAGCAATGGTGAACTCTTCAATAGGGTATTGCACTTCACCATTTTCAACCCAGAACCCCGCCGCCCCTCTTGAGTAGTCACCTGTAACGCCATTAACACCCTGCCCCATTAGTTCTGTGACCCAAATGCCCGTACCCATCTCTTTCAATAGCGCATCTCGGGAGGTCTGAGGGCTTATCAGCCGAATATTACGCGCGCCACCAGCATTACCGGTAGTTTGCATACCTAGGCGACGGGCGCTATAGGAAGAGAGCATATAGCTTGCGATACTGCCTTGATCGATAAAACGGTTATCCCGTGTTTGCACGCCCTCACCATCAAAGGGTGAGCTCGCAGTGGCCCCCACTTCCATGGGCCGCTCTTCTAAACTAAACCAGTTGGGAAACAGTGGCGTACCTAATCGGTCACACAAAAAAGAGGCCTGACGATAAAGAGCACCACCTGCTAATGCGCTCATTAGGTGACCGATTAATCCGCTGGCGAGCGTCGGGTCAAAGAGTACCGGAAAAGTCCCTGTCGGGGGGCGCTTCGCACCTAAGCGTCTTAGCGTTCGGGCAGCTGCCTCTCGCCCGACACTCTCAGGATCGCGCAGTTCGTTCGGGTTTCGAGCCGACGTATAGTCGTAGTCCCGCTGCATACCGTTTTCATCTTGTGCGATTAACATGCAGGAGAGTGAGTGGCTACTGCCCTTTTGGGTGCCCAAAAAACCATGGCTGTTGGCATACACACGAACACCCTCGCCACTTGACAGTGATGCCCCTTCAGATTGGTGAATACCCGCCACATCGCGACCAGCCTGTTCGCAGCTTAGTGCAAGCGCAATAGCCTCATCGGTGGACAGCGACCATGGGTAGTGTACTTTCAAGTCTGGCAGATGGGTTGCCATTAGAGCGGCGTCCGCCAAGCCAGCAGCCGGGTCTTCTCCCGTGTAGCGGGCAATCGCCAGCGCTTTTTCCACCGTCGCTTTGATAGAGGCGCTACTCGCATCCGAGGAAGAAGCACTACCTTTGCGCTGGCCTACGTACAGAGTAACGGCAATCCCTTGGTCTCTAGACAGCTCGACCGTTTCCACTTCCCCTAAGCGCACGCTGATTCCAATCCCCTGGTCAACGCTGGCGCCGACCTCAGCTGCATCTGCACCGAGTTGCTTAGCAAGTGCCAGCGCTTCTTCAGCACGGGTGGTTAACAGCGCCTGCTGTGAGGTTGCGTCAAATGCCTGTGCCATATGGCCTCCTTTTCGCCAGAATTGCATTGGCGAATCAATGTTGTTGTCACAGCTGATATAATGCTGCAAACGAATCTGATCAGTGAGTTCTAGTATGCCTAAGCAACGCCCCGAACCCTTCGATATTGATGAACAGGAAGAGCGTCCAAGCAAATCTCAGCTCAAGCGAGAAATGCATGCACTACAGGCGCTTGGCGAGACCCTTATTGCCATGAAGCCTGCGGAGCTGGCTCGCTTTCCTCTTTCAGATGACATGCTGCGTGCCATTGAGGAGACCTCCCGCATCCGCTCCCATGAAGGGCGCCGCCGCCACATGCAGTACGTAGGGAAACTAATTCGCAAAGAGGACCTCGTCGCTATTCAAGGGGTGTTTGATGGCATTGAGCAGGAGAAAGAGCAACGTGACCATGCTTTCCATCGCCTAGAGAAGTGGCGCGACCGCTTAATTGACGAAGGCGATGATGGCGTTGACCTGTTTCTGGCGGAATACCCCACCGGCGACCGCCAAACACTGCGCCAGCTAGTGCGTAATGCACGCAAGGAGCGCGAGCAAGGAAAGCCACCAACCAGCTCGCGCAAGCTGTTTAAGCACCTGCGCGAGACATTGGCTCTCTAAGCTTTTAGGCCCTGCTTTTAGACCCTGCTTCTAGCTCCTGAGAATCCTCTAAGGTTCAGGCTAAGAGGACTGGGTACCCCCTACGGTCAGCTCATCTAGCTTCAAAGTGGGCTGACCCACTCCTACAGGCACGCCCTGCCCCTCTTTGCCACACACCCCAATACCTGTGTCCATTTCCATATCGTGACCAATCATAGACACACGGCCCATTGCCTCTGGCCCATTGCCAATCAAGGTAGCCCCTTTGACAGGCGCAGTGATCTTGCCATCTTCGATGAGATACGCTTCGCTGGCTGAAAAGACAAACTTGCCAGAAGTAATATCTACCTGCCCACCGCCAAAACTCACCGCATAGAGACCGCGCTTAACGCTTTTAATAATGTCGCCAGGCTCGTCTTGGCCGGCAAGCATGACGGTATTGGTCATTCGCGGCATAGGCAAGTGAGCGAACGATTCTCGTCGCGCGTTACCGGTGGGGGTCATATTCATTAACCGAGCGTTAAGCTTGTCTTGCATATAGCCGGTTAAAATACCATCTTCGATGAGCGGTGTATTTTGTCCTAGCGTTCCTTCATCATCAACGCTGAGCGAACCACGGCCATCTAACAATGTGGCATCATCCACAATGGTCACACCTTTTGCCG